>NZ_CP042437.1:4807023-5407901 GCF_007971525.1 Mucilaginibacter ginsenosidivorax | reverse complement strand
AATTGAACAAATCCTACCTGTACATTTGCTTTTAAATAATTTGTTCATTAAATTTGACTGTTCATGAATCATGAACAGTCAAATTTAATGAACACCAAAGAACGGGAAATACTAGATCAGGCAACTGAAAAACTGGCGCTGCTGACAGGCGTAACGATTAAAACCCTGAGAGCGGGTGTCGCACAGCCGGACAAGGAATCTGATGCAGAGATAGAAATCTGCAGCGCCAAAAACAAGGTGCATTTTGCCGTAGAGATCAAAAACGAGCTGCGAAATAAAAAACTCCTTCCTGTTCAGCGTCAAACGGGGGCAGCAAATCTTCTGGTTGCACAGTATATACCCAAGCCGCTCAAACAGGAATTGAAAAGCATCAACTATAACTATCTCGACGCTGCGGGAAACTGTTTCATACAGACCCCTGAATTATTTATATATATCAATGATCAGCAGGTAACCGAGACCCGGGTGCCGGTGGAAGGTAAGTTATGGAAGACTGCAGGCCTGAAATTCCTGTTTGCGATATTGATGCAACCGGAACTCCTGAACCATCCCTACCGGCGGATCGCTGATGAAGCCGATATTGCTTTAGGTAATGTTGGCGGTTTGCTGGAAGAATTGAAAAAAGAAGGTTATGTACTGGATGGCGGCAAAAATAAGGGACTTTTCATCGAGCATAAAGAAAGACTGATCAACCGGTGGGCAGAAGCATACCGGGCAACCCTGCGGCCGAAATTACTGGCAGGTAATTTCCGGTTTATTGACAAAGATCAGGTCAATCACTGGGATCAGCTCGAGACGAACCAGTTTAAGTGGGGCGGTGAAAATGCCGGTGCGCTGCTGACCAATTTTCTGCAACCTGAGAAATTCACCATGTACACGAGGGAGCCTAAGGCTGTACTGATGAAAAAATTGCACCTGGTGCCCGACCTTAATGGCAATATCGAGATACTGGAACAATTCTGGAAAGATAACGGGCCAGGCATTCACACACCAACAGTACCGGCCCTGTTGGCCTACGCGGAATTAATCACCAGCTTCGACAGCCGTAACCAGGAAACCGCGGAGCGCATCAAAATGAAATACATTGACTGAACTGATCTTATATCCCGGCATAACCGAAATGCTGAAAGAAATGGAACCGGTGTTTACCCTATTCGGGATAGATTACTACGTGGTTGGCGCGGTAGCCCGTGACATCCACCTCTCCGCTGATCCGGGCGCGGCAGCGATCCGCAAAACAAAGGATGTAGATCTCGCTATCCTGATCAATAATGAAGGTCAGTTCAACCAGCTCAAAGCCGCATTGATCGCCACAGGAAATTTCAGCGCAGATGCCCAGGAAACCATCAAATTGTTTTACCGTCATTCCATCGAAGTAGATCTTTTACCTTTTGGGGCTATTGAAGAACCCAACCGTCATGTAAAGCTCACAGATCCCTCGTTCGTCCTGAATATGCCCGGCTTCCTGGAAATCTACCCCTTCGTTGAGGCTATACAGGTCACGGATACGATGAGCATTAAGGTTTGCACGATGGAGGGAATCATTCTGCTGAAGCTGATATCCAATAATGACAGGCCTCAAAGAACGAAAGATATTACCGATATTGAACACATCATCCGTGTTTACTTCGACCTTTATTCCGGGGATATTTACGAGGAAAACTTTGACATTATGGACAGGTATGACACCGATCAGAGCGACTATTTGCAACTCGTTTGTTCGAGGGTCATCGGAAGAAAAATCAATCATCTGCTGGCGGGATCAGATGACCTGCGGGAAAGGATCAAGCAAATTATAAAAAACAGGCCAACGACCTGGTGGCAGGCCATGCTCGATGGGTTAAACGACGAAGCGGCACCGGCCAATTGAAATGATTACTGCAACCAGACCTTTAATTATCGGCTGCAAAATGACTATGACAGTTATCTCAATGATCCTGTTAATCAGTATGCGCCAGATCAGCAGCATGAAATTATCCCGAAGGATCAACATCAGCAGGTTCCACTGGTAAACCTGGAAGCGGTTAAAGCCTAATGACCGGAGCATTCCTGAACCATGGAGCGCCCCGTATTTTCTCCCAAAATTAGTTCATTCGAAAATACGGGGCGAAACGGGGCGGGCGAATGCCCGCCCGCCGGGCTATTTCAACTATTCCCACCGCTTAGTTTATCTGGGGTTCATAAACCCAAATGGCCTTATCCAGTTCGCCCAGGTGCTGTTCGATCATCGCTCTGACGACTTTCCAGTCCAATCCACCGTTACCGCAGCCTAAAGCGGGCATGGCCAAACTTTGAACAGGGTTAGCCTGTAGATATGCCGCCAATGCGATTAAACCGCTTTCGATGTACGCATAGGCAGATGGCAGTTTCCAATGCCGTTTGGTCGGCAGGTTGATAATGAGCCTTTCCCCTGAAAGCAGGTTGCTGTCTTTGACGACCAATAGCTGCCCGGTCTGTAAGTTACCATTCAGGCAAGCCTGACGGTAAACCTCAAAATTATGCGGAAAGGCCAGTTTGAATTCCAGCGCGATGCCCTTGCCCATCACACCTACCGTGTTGACCGTATTGACCAACGCTTCCGCACTTGAATCCAGTAAATTGCCCGTTGTGAACCGTAACATCGTTTATTTTTGCTGTCTGATTTCCGTGTCCAATAATACCAGTTTTTGATAAAAGTCCTCCCAGTATTTATATAAATACAATTGGTATTCCGTTGGTTTGTTTACCCTGTAACGCCGGAAATCATCCGCCTGCAAGATAGCTAAAGAAAGATCGGTTACTTTAACTTCCTTCCCGTCCAGATCAATAATTTTCATGATGTTTTTATTTAAGCCACTTTGACGGGCTGCGTCCTGAAATCTTTAAGGTTTAAAAAGAAACCCCTGTTAAATAGTATGCCCTCCCTCAATAACTGCCATAACAACGATGCGCCGACATTGGCCAAAGCGGAATTGATAAATAAATCCTGTTTGGTCAGGGCTTCGGCAAGTGAACAGCTTGGGGTGTTATCCCCCTGTTCGGAGGAACAGAGCAATTCCCGAAATTCATCGGTAACCAAAGGAAGACATTCCACCGGGTTATATAATTCCGATGCAGGTTGCCTGATATGCGCTATGGTTGAAAGTATCACCTGCCCGCTTGTCCGGCTGTTGCCAAAATCCATCCAGTATTGGACATGGTTACGGCCACTATGATTTTTAGACAGGTATTTCAATACCTCTGCAATATCGTAACGGGCCTCTACCGTATCCACGCAGGATATGGTGATCACGGCACTTGCAAAATCCCGGTCCGCTAACATATGTTTATCATAGCGCCGGGTTTCGGCTTTCCAGTTCGTGCCGAAAAAACGGTTGATGCGGTTAATCAGCGCAACGGATTTGTGCAGGCCGATCTCAGCAGTCGTAAACAATTGCCTCCCGAGGTTGGCAGGGTCAACGGTATCAGGATCAAATACCCTGACGAACAAACCCGCATGACCTAAAGCGATCAGCGCATGGCTCATTCTTGCCAGTGCCGTCAAGACCTGACCTCCCGTGCCTCCTGCCCCGATCAGGTTGATGGTAACCGGGTTATAAGGCTGCAATAATTCCTTTTGAACGATATGTACAGCAGGTTTCTGTGTCTTTTTATTCCGTGCTTTCATATAATGATATTTTTAAGCGTGTAACCTGTTTTGATTAATTCATCCTGCGGAAAATCCCTGCCCGTTCCCGCCAGTGTGCGCCATAGGTCGGTCGTATTTGTCCTGGTATTGTGGTTGCCGCTGATGGAATGGCTGAACTGGCTGTTAAAGAAATACTGCTCCCAAAGGCTCATAAAATCCTCCAAGCATTCGGTTTTGCTGATGGCGATGTTCACCGTCCCCATACACACCTGTCCGCTGTTATAGATATTCAGATACGGGGCGTGTTGTAATGCGGTGTTTCCGGCGGGGCGCTGCTTCCCCTTTACCGCATAAACGCTTACATGTTCCGCATTGGCTTTCCATACCATGGCAGGTATTTTAAACCTGCCCGATGGAATATTCAGGTTACCTGTAAAGAATAGCGTTACTTCCCGTGGCGGGGAATACCATACCGCATAACCATTACCCTGCTGATTGACATACAAAACGTTCAGGGGCAGCAGTGCCCTGCTTTTCAGATAGCCGCCTTTCAAATCCTGCGAAGTTTGCAGGAGGTCGGCCAATGCACTCATTTCTTTAACAGATAAGGGATGTGCATTAACGGGTTTGCCGTTGATGCCGATGTCATAACTTTCCACATAAATCTGTGTTTCCCGTTCATTTCTCTGGAACTGGTTGATCTCTTCTTCCTTGGTGTGCCTGTAAATGAGCAGGGCTTTAAATGGTTCAAACCCACTGTTAAACTGTTGGCTGATGTTTTTCATCTTATTATTGTTTTTTAACGGCATTCAAGAGGGCTTGGCCGTTCTTCATGGTCATAAGCGTTTAATAAATCCCGCAAACGTTCGATCAGGTCAAACAAGCGGTTTTCGAAATCAAAATCGGTTCGTTCCGTTTCGGGCATGTTGTCGAAATAGTAAATAGCAGTTGGTTCATCCATCACAGGTCTTTCCTGAAAGCTGCAATTGATCATTTCCATTAACTCATGCTCAAAACAATCGTGGTCACTCCAATAAAAACTGGTGTACTCCTCCACCCTGATCCGTTCTTCTTCGTCGGGATAAACCAAATCCGGGTGGATACTGTCGGGTAATGAGCGTTTAGGGTATTGTTGGTATAGCTGTAAAAAACCGATGGCCAATACTTCCCATTCCTGTTGATGGCTGTCCCTGTGGCGATAATCGGTGACCACCTGTTCCATTTTTAATAACCAGTCAGGGTTTTTAATGACGGGCATGATGTGGCCACCTGCACGCCTCAATTCGTACAGGGTATCCTCCTGCTGCCTGCGCCATTCTCCATCTTCATCATCACTCATGCGCTCGTCCTCCGCTTCGCTGATCCATTGTTCCAGTGTATCGTACTGGTAATCCATGAAACTGCCGTTCTCGGCGTAGAATGGAATATCGACCACCTGATGCAGGTAGGCGAAAATAACGGTCACCAGTTCGGTGATGCGCTGCTGTTCCGCAGACTGCAACCATAACCAATAGGGCCTGACAGGAATATAAAACAGGCAATGGCTCAGATCGAGGGTTTTGACTACCGACAAAACCGCCTTTTTACCTTTATCCTGTAAGATCATGCAATGGTGGTTGCGGTCTTTAGCACTCACCTCCTTTTCCAATGCCTGCCATGTGGCATAGATGTTTTGCGGGAACGGCAGCCCGGTAACGGGCAAGGGGATTTGATAGTAATTACAGAGATTGGCAAGGGAGCCAAAATACTCCCCTGCTATCCTTTCCCTGTTCCCGCTGAACGACCAGAACGGGCGGAAACTGTGGTTTAAAAAACCATTACTGTTAATCCGGCGGGTGCGCTCCTTAGCGGGTTGCGCCTTACTTCGTTTGCATCGGGCAGGCGGTCTATGCCCGCTGCCAGTTCTCCGAACAACTGCTGAATTTTCCATACGTTTCCTTTTTTATCAATTTTCACTATCCTGTTTTCTGCTTTATTTTTCATGGCTATCCTTTCGTTCCCATCGTGCTTTCAAAACGGTACTGCATTTCATCGTCCCTGATGTCAGGACCGATAATTTTGGCGTTAGTCAGCACCGGGTAAGTACCCGCATAGAAATGCTGCACATCGGCAATGGTAAAAGCTTCGTTCGGGTCGGTCAGCCGGATGTCCTGCCCGTTCTCTTTATGCAGGAACACCCGCTTTAAGATATTTACTTTCATGGCAGGTCTGATTAATCGTTGAATGATGCGGTTAATTTATCGTAGGCCTCTTTCCCTGCCTGCAGGTTTTTGCGCTTGGCTTCGATGGCTTCGGCCTTGTCGGGATAATCGGCCACATCGGGGAGATTGGCGAGGGCTTCGGCGTATTTGGTATGCTGCGCCAGTTCCTTTACCTTTTCCATCGTTTCGTCGTACAGCCTTTTCTTTTCGGCTTTGGCCTGTTTATCATCTTCGGGCGGGGTAAATAAATTATTCTCATCCTCTTTGTCGTCCTCGTCCTGTTCAGTCGCAATAGCCTTTGCGGTCTTATCTTTATCCGGTTTGGCGTTCTTTTTCGCCTTTTCCAGTTCCTTTTGATAGGATTCGATATTCGTGATCAGACCCACCGTCTGCTGAACAGGCTTCGCCAGTTCCTCAAAAAACCGTTCGTCCAGTTCTTCGGCTGTCGCTTTGAAGATCATGGGTGGCAAACCGGTTACGGCTTTTTCCTTTTTGAGTACCACCGATACCGTTTGCACCCCTGTTTCATCCTGATGGATATTGAGCAGGTAGTTGCCGTTAAAACCTAAACCTGCTATCTGCTGAAAAAAATTAGTTTTCATAAGCTTAAAATTTAATGGATTGAATACCTGCGAAGGCGAGTAAAAACAAGCCTGCCCACAGGCAAAGCGTAGCAATAAAATAAATAACCCGTTCAATGGTCATGATAAAAATGAACTTACTGTAGGTAGAGAACTGTTGCAGTCCCCCGATCCCCCTACGGTTAAACCTGCGCCTGCCGATTTGGTAGCGGATGGTAAACCCAAGGGCAAGCAACAGCAAGCCGATGGGAATGATATTATTATGATGCGTTGTCATTATTATCTTTCTAAAATTTCGTTACCGTATTTTTGGATATTTGCCGCTTTGGTTTCGGCGGTAAGAGGCAACACAAAGGTTTTTATGTATTCTTCCGGGGGCGTGCCTTTCTCCCTTTCCCGCCTTAACAGTTCATAGTCATCGGCGTTGATCTCGAACCACCGCAGTGGGCTTGTCCACGGATGGGCGAAGATTTCGGTGCGGTAACGTTCATCCCAATCCCGTGCATCAGCGACTTTCATCGCTACCACATCCCGGTCATTAAACAGTTCCCGGATGGCTGCTTTTACCATTTCGGGCGTATGTTCCGCTGTCGGGTACAGCACGAAAGCTGCGCCGTCACTGCTTACTATTTCATCAGTATACTCTATGCCATTGCGTGTTTTTTCGTAGCGTCTCATTTGAATTGAATTTTGATGTTAAGGGGTGTTGTTACCACCCCTGTTTTTTGGTGAATGACCGGATTTCTTTGAGGCTGATCTTATGGCAACCGACCTGTATAAATTTTGCGTTGATGCTCCTGACCTCGTAACTGTCCATCAGGCGCAAATTGCAATCGGTACAACCGCCTGCCGCAAGGGTATCCAACACCACCGCATAGAACTGCCTGCCGATGGCTTCGGGTATTTCTACCCGTTGGCTCGTTTCAATCCTGCGGGTAGCCGTGTTGTAGCGCAGGTAATCAAAACCGTCTGCGGTGGTCAGGTAATCGGCTTTAAAGCTGCGCCAGCGTTTCAGGTTGATCTTTTGGATACGAAGGGCTTCGATCCTTTTCTTTTTTAGCTGCGCATCCTTTAATTCGGTTTCCTGACGAACCATTTCCCGGTATTGTTCACTGTCATCAATGGTACCGGCCTGCCTTAAGGCCGCAGGTATGTCAATGGCGAAAAAGGCGGCGTACGATTCGGCGGCGGCGTAAACCCGTCCGATCTCCCAAACCAGTTTTTCAGGTTTACGGGAATACTCCAACCTTCCTGCGATCAGTTTGATTTGGTTATACCATTCTTCAAACATCATTTCCGCATCAAATTCCGGGTCAGGTACGCCGATCTGCTGAATATGACGGGATGCCTGTCTGACGAGTGTAGCTTGTGCCGAGGTCGATCTGCTGTAGGTCTTTTGAGTGACCAGTACAGCATGGCCGCCCCGGCTGTTATACACATGTCTGGCGATCAAAAAGTGATACCCATAGGAATAGATATTTTCCCCTTCAAAAAACAGGTTGCTTGCCTGACCGCTTTCCCCTATACCGTTCGCCCAACGGTGGGCGACTGTTGCGATATCCTTTACTCTTTCCCTTTTCATTACGCTTGTGGTTAAATCCGGTTAATACTTGTCGGTTGCCTAAGCCATTAATTGAATTGTTCGCTTGGTCTCAGCCCTTGTTTTTTATTACCTGCGGGTTTATCGTCCTGCTTCCCTGATCTGGTCAGCATATTGATTTCCTCGGTACGAAACCTTAAACCGGCCATCGGTTCGCCGTCACGGCTTACCCACGCTTCGGCGGTCATGAAGCCCGATAACTGCACCACCATGCCTTTCGTCAGGTAAGGCGCTATACCCTCACCCCGCCAGTAGGTGCAATCCACAAAGGCGGTTTCCTGCTTTTGCTCGCCCTGCGATTTGTAATTGCGGTTAACGGCTACCCTGAACCCGGTTACATTTTTGTCAGCGTTTACCGCTCTCACGGTAGCATCTGCTACCAATCTTCCTGTGATTTCCATCTTGTTAAAAATTAAATGGTTAAAAAATCTGTTCTATCAAGTCCATTTCGGCAAAACCCTCATTTGGCCTTTGATAGAGGCAGAATACTTGCGCGGGGGGCGAGCGGAACAAGGCTGCCGCAAAAAATACGACCCGGAGCGCAGCGCAGGTGTGGAGATTTTTTATAGCGGCACTTGCCTGGCCTTGGCCGCTGAAGAGGTGTAAATTCGCCTCCAGCAAAGGCTAAATGAAACAGCATATAAAAGCTAAGCGCAGTCCGGGAAAGGGTATGGAAAAGAATCTGGAGGTATCACCGGCAAGGATCTTAACCGGGCGAAAGAACGGCTGCCCTTCCGGCTACCGTTGCCGGACGAGGCACCCGGAGGGCCTGGTCGTAATTTTGCCGGATCATTCGCAAGAGCGGGGGGACGACATTTATTAGGATCAAACGGTCAGGGCAGGAATGAAAAACGAGCGCAGCTTTACCCGGCGGAACCAAGGGAGCCCGGTGAACCCGTGAGGCTGAAATGATGCGCTGAACGCGGACCTGACGTTCAGGTTTTTGCAACGCAAATACCTGAATATTTGAGCAAAACTGCTCAGTGATTGCAACGGCATCTTTTCACAGAAAGATAACATGGATAAGCAGGACCTGGCAGGGAAATGCAGCTTAATACGATAAACAAAATGAATTGACGGATTATTAATTTGTTTCGGTAAAGCAGCAAAGGGAAAGTTAGATAAAGAGATCTTTTATTACCGCTTTAAAGACAAACTGATCATATTTAAAATGTATTGAACAGCAGCTTCGTCATACCTGATACCGTACAAACCTTTCCCCTCAAAGCCTTTCGCTAAACGGCCTGATGTTAATAGTTGTGAAACTATTAGTTTTCCTTTGCCTTTGCCAAAACCCACCAATGCAACAGGGGTTTGCGTTAAGTTTTTAGCACAATTGGCCAGGCCTGTGAAGTTATCGGCAATGCCTTTTTCAGCATCGTGATAGCCTTTTGTTAAATCGGTGACAGTCACCGGCATATTGAGGTTAATGGACGCAGCAAGCGAAGGTGCATCCTGCACTAAAAAGTTCACTTTTTCTTTTAATTTCTTTTTCAAGTCAGGATCATCAGGCTGATCAGAAAAAATATAAAACCCTTGCAGTTCATAAGCATAATAAGGCCCGGATGTAATTTTTACTTCATTCGCACCTCTTGCTTTCCATTGGGCAACAAACGCTCCAGCACTTAAGCCCGAAAACTGCATATCGGCAGCAGGCACAATCAGGCCACCACGCAGGCCATTCCAGATACCTGTATAGGCATTAGGCATATTACCCCAAAGTTCGCGGTTGGCCTTATCAGGATGAATAAAACTCTCAGGCTCGGCTGTTTCTGTGAATTTGAGCAGGATACCGCCAAACAGATTATAAGAATTTATCCTGGGATCTGATACTTTTGCCACTCCCTGCAAGGGTCCCAGTTCGCCGGCTTTTTTGGGATAACCCTGCCCGAGTTGCCTGTCTCCAACATCCAGCATTACTACCGATCTGCCATTTGCAACAGCGGCCTGAAGCAAATCTGAGATATTCTTATCACCTTCAGCTAATTTATTCCAGGTTTGTTCAGATGTCAGGATTACGCTGGCATCAGCATCGCCCGCGTCAACGATCTTAATATGCCTTTCGGTGAAAAACTGCTTCAACTCCGGTTCATCACTAAATATACCTACGTTCACGTTCTTCAGATTTTCCGGCACCTCTGCCTTGAGCACCCTTATACTCCATTGGGATATCACGGGATATTTAACTGTTTGCGGCCTGTTCATCAATTCCGCTTTTACCGTATAGTCGCCTGTCGTGACAGGTAAATTCACAGGCACCCGCTGCACTTTTTTACTCAAGGCATCCATTTCGGCTGTAAACGCCTTGGTGAAAAATATTTTACCGGCTTTATTTTCTACCGTTAGTTTAATAGCTAAAACGGCTTTGGTATCCTCATCATTAAACAGATACACAGGCAGGCTAATATTTTGGCCACTTATAAAATCTTTATCCCAAATATCGATACTTACCGAACGCGGCGAGAAAGCGGCTGTTAAAGCATCCCAAACCGGTTTAGGCCTGGCATCTTTTAGTAATCCCATAAACCAGTTGTTGCCATCCTCATTACTGGCCAGGGCACAAAACGGCGAAAACCCGGCAGCATCGATACGCCGCCAATATTCAGCTATCCGGGCATTTGACTCTGCCTGGAATTGCAATCGTTCTTCGCGTGTGTTTTCACGGCCTAAAAATCGCAGAAAGCTTTCTTTAATTGCAGGATATTCGCCTAAATCACCTTTTTCGTTTAAATAATTACCGCCAAATTCATCGGCCATGATTGCTTTAGGAAAAACACCGGAATTGTCATAATACAAGCCTAAATTCTCAAACATACTCCACCAGTATTTATGAATGTGTATCACGTCCCGGTCTTCCAGCACAAGCGGCGGGTATTGTTTTAATAGCTCATCCAAAACGGTCCAGGCTGTCTTCAACTGCTCACCAGCCGTTTCATTATAGGGATGTATCAGAACAACTGATGGGTGCCGCATGGCAAGATCAAGCCAATTTTTATATTGAATCAGCAAGCTTTCCTTTGATGCGGGCATTCCATGAAAAAAACTCCACTCGAATTGCACAACTAAGCCGTATTTATCGCACATATCTAAAAATCTTTCCACAGGCAGTCCCAAATGGAAGCGCAGGTAATTAGCGCCATGGTTTTTAGATAGCATGATGATATTCCTTTTAAACCAGGCTGTATCATACCCTAACCCGCGCCCCTCTCCTGTCCGTACCCACCTGTGCCATACTACGGTTATGCCTTTAGCGATGAAACGTTTATCATTCAAATAGAATTGCTTATTTTTAACTTCAAAACTCTTGACTCCGAAAGGAATCACAGATTGATCGTTTATTCCGCCTTTGGAATTAACAATAGTCAATTTCAGATGATACAAATTAGGGTTTTGCGGTGACCAGCTTTTCAGTTTGGCATTAATAGCAAAGTCAACCGCATTATGATTGCCTGAAACGGGTGCTGTTTTACTGATCAGCATGCGCCCATTTGCATCAGCTATCTGGAGATTGGCTTTCCCTTTAAAACCATCGGCGCCATTCAAATCAAACTGTACATGAACGGTTTGGGCTCTATAATTTGTGAAAGGCACAATCCTGTTGATACTGACATCGCCGTGCAAATGTAAAATAACATCATCCCACAAACCGGATGATACATCGGAGCGCCATTGATCAGATTGGGGTATATAGGAAGCATCCGTTTGCGGAACATTACTCAGCGATGCCAGCGCAATCTCCATAGTAATTCTATTCCCTGGTCTCATACCTCCATTCTTAAGGATTAAAAATACCGGGCCCATGCCCCCTTCCTGCTGGCCGTCGAGTTTACCGTTAATATAAACCTGCGGACGGAAGCGCGCACCTTTTAGCTCGAGTGT
Source organism: Mucilaginibacter ginsenosidivorax (assembly GCF_007971525.1). Taxonomy (NCBI): domain Bacteria; kingdom Pseudomonadati; phylum Bacteroidota; class Sphingobacteriia; order Sphingobacteriales; family Sphingobacteriaceae; genus Mucilaginibacter; species Mucilaginibacter ginsenosidivorax. Next base: position 5,396,033 of record NZ_CP042437.1, on the reverse strand, counting down.
TGCGCTGGTCCAGTTTCCTTCAGGCAGCCTGATTTCTTTTTTGTACCATAATGTGTCTTCGCCGATATGGGTTGGATCGGTAGCAATACCGGGTACCGTTACGGTTTGGGTATACCTGCGGGCGAAACCCATTTCCCACTTGCCATTAAGTGAAAGTGTTTTTATCCCGTTATCACCTTGTGCAAGTGAGCCTATCGGAAAGAATATTATTAAAGCAAAAACCAATACTATACTTTTTCCAAGATTTTTCATTCCTCTTATTTAGGTAGGTTGACAGGTTACTATAGATTGTTAATTGTCAAGATAATTTATTTCGGATTATCAAGCTGATCTTATTTAAAGCCTTTAAGGTGTCGGGCTATAGTTTTCATGGCCTTATCCGGATTTTGGCTGTTACGCGGGTAGTAGTAATAAATGAGATGGTCTACATCGCTGTCAATAATTTCGGGCAGACGCCTATTCATCAATGCAATATCCGCTTCCATTAAGTTATGATTTTCTATTAACCATAAACTCTTTTTCTGGTTATCATGCGCCGCGCTTAAATAGCGCCCGCCATTACCCAACAGCACTTTGCCCGGGCTTTCCAGCTTGCCGCCGTCTTCATTTCGCCAGGGGCGGCCATCGCATCCGTAATAATCAAGGGCAGCGGTTTTTGCACCTTCAGTTACTATAATATCGGGCGAATCGGCGTAGGAGAACAAACAAGTGGTTATTTCAGGATGGGTAAATTTAATGTGTTTATTGATATCCGAAAAGAAATCAACAACCGCTTTTACGCTATCATTAAATGTAGCATCCTTACCCATATTTGCAATAGCCCTGTACGAATAATCCATCGTAAATGCCTTCGGTTCATCCCAAATCACACCTTTTAAAGGCCATAACCCGAACGCTTTATCCAGCGAAGACTTAAAGAATGAAGCTGTTTCCGGATAATGCACGCTACTGATCACACCTGATACATCATTGTAAGCTGGCGTGCCATCTTTTTTCAGGATCCATGTTTGTGGGTTCCTGACTGAAAAAAGGCTGGGTACTTTGGGTGCACCTGCTGTAATACCGCCCCACCTTGATGGAACAGCGTATACCTGAATGTTAAGTTTTTCGGCTTCGTTACATATAATTTGTACGTTTTCTACAGCAGCAAACAGGTCCTGCTCCAGTATGGCTACTGAAACCACATTGGTGCCTATATCGGCCATCCATTGGAGATCTTCTTTAATTTGTCTTGGCACAATGGTATACATATGTGCCCGCAGGTAATAAGCATTCAGTATTTTGGTGCGGTATTTATTCGCAAGCGGGGGCGCAGCACCGGGTATTCCCGGTAATAGTGACATTCCGGCCGAAGCTAAGGCAGCGTCTTTGATAAAATCTCTTCTTTTCATTCAGTTAAAAACAACATTGGGCGCAGACGCTGCAATATAATCAGGTTAAAAATACAATACCAGTAATTATCCCTGAAAACGGTGGAAAGACCAAAAGCAGCGCAGACCGTATCATTACTCCGGGCCCGGAACGCATGTACGCCAAAGCGCGATTGCGCTTTGGCAGAGGCTGAAGGGCCCGGTAATTCTGTTATAAATCTCATCCGGGAGAGGTGGCCGGCCTGATCATTGACGCAGCAACACATGGCCCGGTTAACTAAATATAAGTATCCAAAATGTTTCACAACATGCCGATCCCGGATGGCCGCGGTCCAAAGAAAGACTGTCGTTTGCAGTATAATAACAAAAGGCAGCTAAGCTCAATTAGCCCGGACTTAAGCCATCAATATTTCTTTTACATCAAGCACCAGTCAAAGATAGCGGCGTTTTATATCATGGATGCGAGGGTTACAAACGCTTTATCTTAATGTTCTTCAGCCAAACCTTTTGCCCATGATGCTGAAACATAATGTGCCCGCTGGTTGATTTGGCAAAATTGGGATTGGTTTTATATTTACTGCGGCCGATCAAATCGTTCAGCGCCGCAGAGCCAAGCTCATACTCAACCACTTTACGCCCGTTGATCCATTGCTCCACATGGCCATGATCCACCAATAACCGCGCCGTATTAAATTCACCAACCGGTTTAAGCTGTTTGTTTTGCGGCGCGATCAGATCATATAATGAGCCTGCGGAGCGCCTTGGTTCATGATCATTAAAATCAATATCGTCCAATAGCTGCATCTCAAAATTATCCAGCCAGTTGGGGCTGTTGCCATTGCCCGATTCATGGCTCGAGTTTTCGAGCACGTTATAAAAAATACCGCTGTTGCCGGCTTTTGATACTGCCCACTCCAGCGTCAGGTCGAAATTGGTATAGGTTTCTTTTGTCAGTAAATCAATATTGGGCACACCGGTTTGAGCAACCAAAGCACCATCCTCAATTTTCCATGCTTCCGATGGAAAAGCATCCATCTTGTAACCGCGAAGTTCGGTTACCGATTTGCCGTCAAAAAGGTAATGCCACTTGTTACTTTGCTGTCCATAGCTCATGCCTGTAACAGCACTTAACAGCATGAGCAAAACAAATATTTTTTTCATAAGCGTTTAAACCAGGTTCTTTTTAATATAAGTTATACTTTGGGTAATACTGTCATAAGGATCGGCAGGGCATTTATCCTGTTCCACAAAAAAGTATTGTAAACCTGCTTTACCGGCATGTTTAAATATCTTTTTAAAATCAATGGTACCGTTACCGACCTCCGTAAACATTTTGCTTGCTGTATTATCCATATCCTTGATATGCCATAAAGGAAAACGGCCCGGGTGCTCATTGATAAGTGCTATAGGATCCTGGTTAGCTTTAGTTACCCAGTAAAGGTCCATTTCCATTTTTACCAGTTGCTTATCGGTATTGGCAAGCAGCGATTCATAAGGATATTTACCATCCTCCTGTATAAATTCGAAATCGTGGTTATGGTAGCAAAGCTGGATACCTGCTTTTTTACAGGTTTCGCCTGCTCTGTTAAAATCATCGGCTACTTTTTTATAATGATCTAATGATTCCCGTTCCGGCACCGAAAGAAAGGCACAAACCATGTACCTGACACCTGCGGCAGCGGCATCATCTACTGCCCTGCCCCAGTCGTTCAGGATAGTGCCTTTTTGTGATGATCCGTTTACCAGTTCTTCGCCCAAACGATAGTGGCAGCTGGGCATTACCAATCCGTTTTGTTTTAACAGCGCGGCAAAACCTGAAGGATCCAAACCATAAAATTTTTCGCTGCCGGTATAGGTGGCGCCCTCAACTGTGGTATAACCAATCCGGGCTACCCTGGCTAAAGTTGCAGCTGCATCTTGCTGCATATAATCGCGTACCGTGTATAATTGCAGGCCAATATATTTTTTATCGTATGCAAATAAATGCGGACTTATCAGCAAGCCTGCCGAAAGCGCCGCCGAAGTTTTTATAAATGAACGCCTGTTGATCATATTTTTATGAATTAGGTTTATTGAATTAATTGGATTACTTAAAATTTATCGTCATTAACTTCTATCCAGAAATTGTCCGGGTCCTGTAAATAAACTTGTTTAACACCATCGGGCCTCAATTGCGGTGATTTGGAGTCCCCTTTCCAGTTACCATATTTTACATGCAGTTCATCAAGGTGTTTGGCAAATACAGCGATGTCAGGTACCGAATAAGCATAATGTGTATTGATGTCATGCTCAAAAACTTCGGCCGCCCCCTGTATAACATGCAGCTGGCTATGTGCACCCGTCCGGAACCAAACATGTTTTCCATCATGAAATGGCTCCGGAATTTCCTGCAATTGCATTACGTTGCGGTAAAATGCGGCGCTTTTAGCAAGGTCTTTAACATACAGCGCATTATGATCTGCTTGAGGGCCGCTTTGAGCAAATGCCCGGCTTGCCGTTATTAACAGCGTTAATAAAGTAAAGGAATTTATCTTTTTTATCATGGCTTATTTTATTTTGGCTTTATTAAAAGCACCCCAAACGGGGTGCTTTCCCAATTTTCAGCTAAATCTCAATCAGCGGGTTAATTTTTCATTATAGTATTGTATCAACGTTTCTAATTAAAATATTTTAGTTTCTTAAGATAGTCAAGGTCATACCTGCAGCTTTCCAGGGCCGAACTGCTGTATTCTTCCTGTTCTACAAAAAAGTGTTTCAGCCCTGATTGCTTTACATGATCAAACAAGCCGTTGATATTTACATTTCCCTTTCCAAACTCGGTGCTTTGTTTGGTTTTGGCATCCATATCTTTTAAATGCCACAAGGGGAAACGTCCGGGATATTTATTAAAATAATATTGAGGATCAGCCCCTGCAGCAATTACCCAGCCCAGGTCAAGCTCCATTTTTACCAGATCAGGGTCGGTATGGTCAAGCAATACATCATACAAAGTTTGCTGTCCGTCCTTTTCAAACTCCGACGAATGGTTGTGATAACCGAATGTGATACCTGACTTTTTACAAACCTCGGCGGCCTTTAGAAATACATCCCCGCTGCGCTGATAATTGGCAACTGTTTGCCCGTTTTCCGGTAACACTGAACAGATCAGATACGGCTGGCCGGCCTCTGCTGCTTCATCAACAGATTGCTGCCAGTCGGCATCGATCCGTACATGCCAGCTGATCAGACTTATACCCAGATCAGTCGTAATGCTTTTTATCTCTTTGGGCTTTAAACCATAATAATTCCCTTTTTCGCTTTTGGCCGATTCGATTTCGTTATAACCCATTTTTGCAAGCAGCTTTAAAGTACCCGTTGCGTCTGCCATCATTTCTTTTCGCAGGGTGTAAAGCTGAATCCCTATTTTCCGGGTGGGCTTACCTGTTGCTTTAATTAATTGAGGTGCTAAAAATATCCCGGCAACTGCTGTGCCCGAGGTTTTAAGGAATTTACGCCTGTTATAGTTATCTGATATCATAAGCCGGTCTTTATTTAATGCTGTTACTGATAAAGGCGATGTGCTTACCATCCGGCGACCATGAAGGCGTGTTAATAGAACCCTGACCACCATAAACATAAGCGAGTACCCTGGGTTTCCCGCCCGCAATGGGCATCAGCCTGATATAAACATGCTTATATGGCGGGTGGATGCCCGGCTCAACTTCATCTTTGAGAAATGAAAGAAATACCATCCATTTACCGTCCGGCGAGATATGGGCAAACCAGTTATTAAAATCATCTGTGGTTACCTGCTCCTGTTCGCTTCCGTCAGGTTTCATCCTCCAGATCTGCATTAAGCCCGATCGTACGGAGTTAAAATAGATATACTTGCCATCGGGGGTATATTCCGGGCCGTCGTCAAGACCTTTGGTGGTCGTAAGGCGGATCTCTTTACCCCCGTTTACCGGCACCTTGTATACGTCGAACTCACCATCCCGTTCGCCGCAAAAAACAAGGCTTTTGCCATCGGGCGACCAGCCATGCAGATAAGAAGGCCCTTTAGGCGTGATCTGTTTCGGCGTGCCGCCGGTAACAGGAACGGTATAAACGATGGAACCACCCAGTTCTTTAACATTACTGCTTAAACCGATCATCTTGCCATCAAAAGACAGCACATGATCATTATTGTTATTTTTAACATTACCGGTGTTTAATAAAACCGGGGTACGCGAAGCCAGATCAAAATTATACAGAAGCCCTTTGCTGTCATTAAAAATAAGGCTTTTGTTATCGGGCAGCCAGTTTGGCGCTTGTATGGAATAAGGTACCGAATAAATAACTTCACGGTTACCTGTGGCAACTTCCATCAGTTCAAGGTCGCTGCCCAGGGTCATTTGTGTCCGCTGATCGGCTATGCCTGCAAAAGGCACTGTGATCTTCACATCCCTGAAAACACCGGTTTCGGCGACATCCGGATTGTGTGAACCCACAAAAAGCCCCACATATACCTCTTCGCCCAGGTCAAGGTCCGCTACCTGTTCGGTAACAAAAGGTTCGCCGTATTTGGCCATCCGCATGGTATAAGTATTTCCTTTTCTTTCCAGCTGGATAATATTGGCATGTGTAATTTTTGATCTGATCTCTTCGGTAGCAGCACCGGCAGTTCTTCTGAACTGTAAGGAAGTAAGCCCGTCGCCGTGTTCAACAGCGTTAACCTGGGCCGAATTTCCATCCAGTGATTTACGCACCATCCAGCCCACCTTACGGTGTTCTTCCACACCGTTCCAGCCAACAAATTCAGCGCGGGTGTACAGTATAAAGTCGCCCTTTATCTTTTTGTACACATAATGAAACTCATCATGATCAAACCAGATATTATAACCCGCGCCGGAAATGATGTATTGACGGCTTCCGGGCAGGTAAGTGCCGGAGCCGGGCTTGGTGTTGGCACCTACATCAAGTTGTCCCTCGAAAATCCCTATGGGTTGTTGCTGTGCCATGGCACACAGACCTGCTGATAAAAGGCAAATTGTACTAATAGTTTTGCGTAAGCTGGTTTTTCTCATTGTATATATTGTTTCATGTTTTAAAGACTTATGAATGCTCACCTATCCGCTGTTCCGCCAACAGCGGAGGTATTAAGTTCCAACGCCACTAACCGAAAGAAAGGCTGACTAATTTCAATTGATGAACAGATGGCAGCAATCCAAAGTAATTTGCCTTGCCGATGATGTATATATTTTAGTATTTGATATCATGCTCATCACCAAGCGAGATGGTTTCAGGTCGTTCATAAATCTCCCTCACTGCAGATTTTGAATTATTGGTCCATATAAAATTAGTCCACACCATAAACCATGACCACAATGGCTGCGCTTTCAATACGCTGGCGTTCGGCAATTCGCCAACTTCACTTAACGTTATCAGTTTGCCCTTCGCCAGCTTAAGCAATTCGGTGTAATCCTTCTGCTCGTAATCGGCGTGATAGATGTCTGTTCCTAAAATATCTACAAACGCTGCACCCGGATAAAATCCTTTATAGGAATAGGCTTCGTCCTCGGGCAAGTCCCTGGGCCCATTAGCTCCCCAAACCCATATCAGGTTATCTAAATGGTAATCATTAACATAGCGGTCATACATCATTTTCCAAAGTTTAGCTATACCGTTTTTGCCTGGCCGGTTTCCCCACCAGAACCAAACGCCGTTCATTTCATGATAAGGCCTCCACAACACAGGGATATGGGCATCCTTCAATTGCTTTAAATAAACAGCTATCGTGTCGATCTGGGCAAGCCACTTTTTATTCAGCGCTGTATTGGGGGTGGTTATCTGCGTCCATTCTTCATCTGTTATTTTTGCCTGGACACTTTGTTTAAAACCATATGGCGGGCTATCCATAGGACGTCCCTGGTGCCACATCAGCGCTATGATATAACCCTTTTTGTAATTTGCAATGGCCTGGTCAACCACACGCTGGCCGCCGCCCGCCGGCCCGGACCAAATAAAATCACTCCCCCATAGTGCCGGATATTTTCCTGTTAATGACTTCACGCTATCTAAAAAACGGTTACCGCCGCCATGCTCGCCCGATAAAATATATTTACCATTGATGCGATATAAATAGCTTAAAAGCTTTCTGGCTTCAGGCGAGGCATTTTTGTTGACAGGCTCAAACGGCTGGCAATAGCACTTTACTGAAAATAAAAGAAATAAAAAGAGTGTCGTTTTTCTCATTGTATATATTATTTCATGTTTTAAAAACTTTATTTAACTTCCACGCTAAATGCGTAAGGTGTATCGGCCTGGCAAACCAATTTTTTAATTATTATTCAGACTTTATTTATCGTTTGGTTATGGGTCAAAATTAATTTTTGCAGCACCAGTGATATAATTTGAGGTTACTTCATTACTACATCATAAGGCTGTTTATATCGCAAATCCTTATTTAAAGGCACGTTTTTTAGATTATTTAAGAAAATTTGGTACTTGTATGAAAAAAAGATGGCTCTTGTTTTTTTTATTACTGAAGTTCGGTCTTACCTACGGCCAAAACCCGATCGGGCTGCCTAATATCATTTCTTATTACAGGAGCGATTACAACGGTGGCTTACAAAACAGGGGGATTGTGCAGGATAAAAATGGCATCATCTATTTTGCCAACAGCGAGGGCCTGTTAAGTTTCGACGGTACTTACTGGAAACTTAACCCTTTGCCCAACAAAACTATTATCCGGTCTATAGCACTTGGCGAAAACGGCAGGATTTACGCCGGCGGGCAAAATGAGATGGGCTATTTTTTGCCTGACAAAGATGGTAACCTGGCATTTACTTCATTAAAGAACCTGCTGCCGGAAAAAATCACCTCATTTAAAGATATCTGGGATATTGTATCCTTTGATGATAAAATGTTTTTCCGTTCGCAAAACAATATTTTTCAGTTCGATGGCAAATCGATCACCGCGTACCAGCCTGTTTCACAATGGCAATTTTTAGGAACCTGCAATAATCAGCTTATAGCCCAGGATGCAAAAAAAGGCCTTTTTCAATTTTCAAACGGAGAATGGGCACCCTTACCAATAAATGAATCAATGCCGCAGTACCTGGCTGTTACCGGTTTGCTGCATTTAAACAAAGACAGTATTCTAATCAACACGCTGAAAAAAAGCCTGTTTATTTTAGCACATCAAACGGTAAGCCGTTTTAGATTTAAAGATGCCGACCCTTTTCTTGATCAGCAGATCATGTGCGCCATGATGATGGATAATGGGCACATCGCCGTTGGCACGCATATGGGTGGCTTGTACATTATCGATAAACAAGGGCGTATCCTTCAAAATTTCACCCGCAAAGAAGGCCTGCAAAATAATACCGTATTAAGTTTATTTTTAGATAAGGACCGGAACCTGTGGATGGGGCTTGATAACGGGATCGATTTTAATGCTTATAACAGCGCTATCAAGCATATCTATCCCGAAAAACTAAATGAGGGTGCCGGCTACAGTTCTATATTGTTCGATCATACCTTATATGTTGGCACCTCGAACTGGCTATACCAGCTATCCGTTGATGGCCATGCCGACCTGAGTGATATTAACGGCACGTTTAAAACAGTTCCGGGAACAAAAGCATCGGCATGGGGACTCTTTAAAGTAAACGACAATTTGTTACTGGCGCATCATGAAGGTGCTTTTCAAATAAAAAACAAAAAGGCCTATCCCATAAGTACCCGTTTTGGTTACTGGAACTTTACGCCGTATGATAAGGTATTACCATCGTCAACCATTGTGGCCGGCGGCTATAACGGCCTCGACCTGATCAGGTACAGCAATAATGCTTTTGTACAGGACCGGTCGATCAACTTTAATGAATCATCCCGTTTTGTTATTGTACAAAACCATACCGCATGGGTAGCGCATACGTACAAAGGGATTTATAAAATAGCGCTCAGCCTGCCCGGCCAATCCAGCGCGAAATTGTATAATCACCATAACGGTCTGCCTTCTGATTTAAAAAACCGCCTTTTCCATATCAGGAACCGCATGGTTGTGGCTACCGAAAAAGGCATCTATGAATACAACGCCGGTACCGACAGGTTTGAAGCCTCTACCTATTTTGAGCCCATTTTTAAAAATAAAGCATTGTGTTATCTGAAGGAAGATGCCGGCGGCAATATCTGGTTTATCGAAGAAAAGAAACTGGGCGTAGTTGATTTTTCAGCGCATAAACCCCGTTTGATCTATTTCCCTGAACTTAACGGTAAACTGGTGAGCGACTTTGAGAACATCTATCCTTTAAATGACGAGAATATATTCGTAGGCGCTGAAAAGGGATTTTACCATATCAATTATAGGAAATACAAGGCTAACAAGAGTTTAATCAGGGTGTTGCTCCGGCAGGTAAGGGCTTCGGGCGACGCTGACAGCGTTTTAAACGGCGGATATCGAATAGCAGCCTTTAACAGCCCGGACGAAAAGAATACCGTCAAAAAACTGCGCATCAAACAAAACACCCTGCATTTCGAGTACTCCTCGCCTTCGTTCCAAAAGCAATCAAATATTGAGTACAGCTGTTTATTAAAGAATTTTGACCACGAATGGTCGGCCTGGTCAAGACGGACAGAAAGAGATTACACCAACCTGCCTGAGGGCACTTATACCTTTCAAATTAAGGCAAGAAGTAACCTGGGCGACGAATCGGACCTTACAAGTTATACGTTTACCATATTGCCTCCATGGTACCGTACCACATGGGCCTATTGTATATATGGTATATTGCTTATTGTGTTTAATTATTTGTTCTACAAATGGCTTAAAAGAAAATTCCTCCGCCAGAAACAAAAATATGAAGAAGAACAAAAACGATTGAAATACCTGCACCAGCTGGAAATGGAAAAATCAGAAAAGGAGATCATTGCCCTCAAAAATGAAAAGCTGGAATCAGAAATATTAGGTAAAAACTCCGAGCTGGCCTCTGTGGCTTTGCACCTGCTGCAAAAAAGCGAATTGTTAGGCAAAATAAGGGAAGAGCTGGTACACCTGCGCAAATCAAGCGATGATATGCCATCCGAAGAACTAAAAAAGATGATCAGGATCCTGAACCAGGAAAGTAAAATGGATAAAGAATGGGATCAGTTCGCCGAGTATTTTGATAACACGCACAGCGATTTTTTAAAAGCAGTCAAAGAAGCTCATCCCTTATTAAGCGCGCATGAGCTTAAGCTTTGCGCTTATTTAAGGATGAACTTATCCAGTAAGGAAATAGCGCAGCTCATGAACATATCCGTACGTGGGGTTGAAATAAGCAGGTACCGGCTGCGTAAAAAGCTGCAGGTGCCTACCGAAACAAATCTTGGCAACTATTTTTCTGAAATGTCTTCCTTAAAAAAGGATCCTATAGGTCAGCATTAATCAACATTTCACTACGTCACCTATACTTCATTTGCACAAATAGGATATAGCGGTATTTGGAATTTGGGGTATCATGTTAATTTTACTTAACTAATTAACAGGAAACTTTTTATCTCAAAAACCATAATCATTATGATAAAGTTAAGCTATCTCTCAATCGTGTTTTTGCTGTTTGCCGGCGTGGTTATCTGTGCATTTAAGTCACCAACCGGAGATCATCCGACGCTGGCTGTAGGGGCAGCCGCGCCAGCTTTCAATTTGCCTGGCGTCGATGGCAAAGCCTACACCCTGAACTCGTTTAAAAACGCATCTGTATTGGTGGTCATTTTTACCTGTAACCACTGCCCAACCGCCCAGGCTTACGAAGACAGGATCATTCAGCTTACCAAAGACTACAGCACTAAAGGCGTTGCCGTAGTGGCTATTATGCCAAACGATCCTAATGCTATCAGCCTCGACGAACTCGGTTATACCGATATGAGCGATTCCTTTGCCGAGATGAAAAAACGGGCAGCGGATAAGCATTATAATTTCCCTTATCTGTACGATGGTGCTACCCAGGCGGTTACCAGGGCATATGGCCCTATAGCCACACCACACGTGTTTATATTCAATAAAGCACGGAAACTTTGCTTTTCGGGCAGGATAGATGATGTGGAAAAGCCCGGCAAAACGCCCAATACCCAGGATACCCGCAATGCCATCAATCAGCTCCTGAATAATAAAATGCCGGATGTTAGTACTACGAAGGTCTTTGGCTGCTCCATCAAATGGGCCGAAAAGGAAAACTGGCAGCAGCGGGCTAAAGATGAGTGGGCTAAGGAGCCGGTAAAAATTGACACCATTGGGGTTGCAGGCATTAAAGGGCTGATCAGTAATAAAACGGATAAACTAAGGCTCATCAACGTGTGGGCAACCTGGTGCGGCCCCTGTACTACCGAGTTTCCGGAATTTATCACCATCAACAGGATGTACCGCAAACGTGATTTTGAACTGATAACCATCAGCGCCGATGATCCGGCAAAAATGAACAAAGCACTGAAATTTCTGCAGCAATCACAGGCCTCAGCAACCAACTTTATATTCAATAAGGATGATAAATATAAACTCATTGAGGCTATCGACCCCAAATGGCAGGGTGCCCTGCCCTATACCATGCTGGTAGAACCAAACGGTAAAATTGTTTACGCCAAAGAAGGTATTATTGACCCTGCGGCCTTGAAAAAACTCATCGTTGACAATCAATATATAGGCCGGTATTACTAACTCACAGCTGTTTTAGTTCAAACAAGAAGAGGCCGCCCTGGAGCAGCCTCTTCTTGTTTTGTAGCATTCAATTACAGATTAGTTGTAGCCGGGATTTTGTTTCAGGTTAACCTGGCCGGTTGAGTTTTCAACGTCAATTTGCTTTTGCGGTATGGGAAAATACTCGTTGATCCCTTTATGGAATTGCGCTGTGGGGTTGGTGTAATAAAAGGAGTTCCTGTTTTTTTCTACCTGCTGATAGGTGTTCAGAATTTGCGCCATCGTCCCGGTACCGTTATCCCAGCGTTGCAGATCGAAAAAGCGGTGACCTTCCATGGCCAGTTCAAGGCGGCGCTCAAACTGTACCGCTTTACGGGCATAGGCCTGACCCTGTGTGGTAAAAGTGCCCGTTGGGTAGGCCGACACCTTGTACTTGTCCGCCGGCTTGGTTTGCGAAGAATACTTTGAGTTGCCGGCATTATAGCTTCCGCTGGCGTACACCCAGCCTGCCGGGTCGGCAGCCCGGTTCCTGATCTGGTTTACATATACTTCAGCCTGGTTAAGGCTCCCAATTTCCACCTCACATTCGGCATCCCATAGTATGATATCCGCAAATCTTATAAAATTCACATTGTTGGCATCAATGCTGGTAGCGCCCCAGAAAGCCGTTTCGGTTGAGGAATAAGTACCGGCCTGGCTTTTGGCGTAAACGTTTTTCTTAGGGCTGAACACGCCGTTTGTGGCCGGGTCGCGGATCCACTGTTTGCTATCCGGCCCCCAGTCAAAATAAGGCACGCCGGGCCTGCCCATAGTCCAGTCGATACGGGGATCAAGATTGCCGGTGTATAAATTAGAGGAATCGCTTACCACATTGCCGTTATTCCAGGTATCTAACAACGGCAAGCCATTAGCGTCCGTTTTAAAAGCGTTGGCCAGGTTAAACGAAGGATTATTGAAGCCGCAGCAGCCACCCGGCGCTCCTGGCCCGTTAGGGAAATTTAACACATCTCCATAATTGCCGTTCAGCTGCGAGCCATCATTAACTGAGGCCTGGTAGGCAAAAACAGATTCAGCACTATTTTTTGTGGCTGCATTAAAGTTATCCTCAAAATTTACCAGCGCGTACTTTTGACCGCCGGCTGTCTGACCGCTGCTGATCAGCTGGTCAAGCAGGGGCTTGGCATCAGCATACCGATGCTCGAACATATACACCTTGGCCAGAAACGCCTTCGCTGCTGATTTATTGGCCCTCCCGCGCTGTGGTTGTACTTCTGGCAGATTATCAATGGCAAATTTCAGGTCGGTTTCAATATTGGGCCATATATCTATAAATTTACCACTTTTATCTACATTGGGCACATTCAGGTTATTGTTGGCCACCGAAATGCTTTCATCCACATACGGAAAGTTATTGAATACTATTTTGCCGCCGAAATGATAAAATGCCCTTAAAAAACGCGCCTCGCCGGCAATCACTTTACCATCAGCATCAGAAACATCCTTCACGTTGGGCAAAACACGCAATACTTCATTGCTCCGTTGTATGCCGTCAAAAAGCATTTGCCATTTTTGCTGTACATAGCTGGTATTCGCGGATGATACCGACCAGGTCTGCAGTAAAACCAGGTCAGGCTGGTCTGTAGGCGTCGAGCCTTTGTAGGAATCATCGGCACAAACACTGCCGTAGACCCAGTTGGAGCCGGCGCTGCCATAAGCGAAACCAACAGAGTTGGCCAGGCCTATCTCACCGTCCAGAACAGAGTAAGCACCGATCAGCAATCCCTGAACGCCTGTTAAACTGGTTACGTTTTCAGCGCTCAGGGAGCCCAGGGGCTGCTTATCGAGGAAACTTTTTTTACAACCATAAATGATGATCAGACCGATAAAGCAGAACGGTAAAATAATTTTATATTTCGTTTTCATATCCTGTTTTTTTATTGTTAGCGCACCGGTTAAAATGACATATTGACACCGGCCGTATATGTTTTTTGATTTGCCGGGTAAGCCCCGCCGTCAATGCCGAATAAGGTGCTGGATGTATTGCTGCCCGGCAGTTCGGGATCAAGCCCTGAATATTTGGTTATGGTGAACAAATTAGTGCCCTGGATAAATAACCTGAGCTTTTCGATCCCTATCCTTTTTAACTTAAGGGCGGGGATGGTATAACCGAGCACCATGGTTTTAAACCGGAGGTATGAGCCGCTTTCATCATAATAAGACGAAAACGTGGTGTTACTAAAGTTTGATGAACGTTCCAGCATGGGCACTTTTGCGTTGGGCCGGTCGGGTGTCCAGGAGTTATAAACCGCGTCTTTACTAATGGCTACATCAAACTGTTGCGGGAAATCGGTGGAGGCGCGAACGATGTTCAGCACATCATTACCTACAGAGGCGTACAGGAACAACAGGAAATCAAAGTTTTTATAGGATGCGCCTATATTCAGGCCGCTGGTGAATTTAGGGTTGGGGTTACCAAAAAAGGTCCTGTCGCTGGCATCAATCTTGCCATCGCCGTTAACATCCTGGTACCTGAAACGGCCGGGAGCAGCGGCATCCTGCGTTGGTGCTGAACTAACCTCGGCGGCATTTTGAAAAATGCCTATCACCTTGTAGCCAAAAAATGCCCCGACAGGGTGCCCGGGCTGTAACCTGGAGTAGGTGGTTGAGCTGCCGCCCGAGCCGATGTCGAGATAGGCCGTACCCTTTGGCAGGCTAACCACTTTATTATCATACGTCGTAAAAGTACCGGTAAGGTCCATTTTAAAATCGGTACCGATGGAACCATGGTAAGTAACCGCGGCATCAATCCCTTTATTCTCGATATTCCCGGCATTGATAAAGGGCGCCGCAGCACCCCCTGCCGTTGATGGCAATGCAGCCGGGAACAGCAAACCATTGATGGATTTTTTGTATACTTCGAAAGACATATCCACCTTGTTCTTGATGATCGTTGCGTCGAAGCCTATATTGGTGATGATATCCTCTTCCCAACTGGTATTGGGGTTACCAAACTGGCTGATGTAAAGCCCCTGGGTAGCGTGATTGCTGCTGCCTGCAATATCGTAATACGACAGCACAGCGCCCTGACCGTATAAGGTAAATGCATTGGTAGAGTTGATATTACTGATAGATCCCAGTTTACCCCAGCCGGCGCGGATCTTCAGGTCATTGATCCAGTCCACCTTTTTCATAAACTGTTCACCCGAGATACGCCAGCCGCCGGTAACCGAAGGAAAAACACCGTACCGGTTATTGGTGGCAAATACAGAAGCGCCGTCGCGGCGTAAGGTTCCGCTTAACAGGTATTTATCGTTATAATTATAATCAAACCGCCCGAACAAGGAATATAAAGCCAGCTGATACGGCGTTTGCTGCCCGGCCGGGTTGACAATATTGGCATTGGTTTGTGTGCCCGATTCACCAAAATTCAGCGTCCATAAATTAGGGTCAACCGTAAGGTTATTGGGGTTGGTTAAGTAATAATTCCCCCTGGAGGCCCCTACTGCGTTGCCGAGGTTTTTGATCGCCTCGGAACCGATAAGCACATTAATGCTGTGTTTGCCAAAGGTATCTTTGTAATTGAGGGTATTTGTCCAGGTCCAGCTGGTGCTGAAGCCATAGTTTTCTATATAGCTATTGGGGTTAGTGCTGTTTTCGGCATTTTCGTAGCCTGTAAATACAAAGGCGTTGTTATAAAAATAATCCACGGTACCGCCAAAGCTGCTGCGTGCTGTAAATTTTTTTAAAAAGTCAACCTCGGCATAAGCATTGCCCGAAATCTGCCAGTCGTCATTTTTATAATCTTTGGTACGTTTTTGAATGGCTACCGGGTTGGGTGCGTTTCCTAAACTTTGCGAACCGGCGCCGGCATAATTGCCCATAATATCATAAACCGGTATAATGTTAGGGATCCTGTAAGAGGCGTTGATCGCGTTGGTACTGTTAACGCCCGGCAAATTGGTATAACCCGGGTTTTGCTTGTAAAACGCGTACAGGTTTTCGCCAAGGCGGATATGATCCTTCACCTTATAACTGGTATTTACCCTGAGCGAGTAACGTTTTAGCATGGTTTCAATTAAAGTACCCTGCTGATCAAGATAACCCAGCGAAAACAAATATGCTGACTTATCGGTGCCGCCACTTACTGAAAGGCTATGACTTTGCATAGGGGCGGGTTTGAATATTTCATGAAACCAATCCGTACCCTGCTTATTGGCTTTGGTGATCTGGTTGGAATACAAGGCATACGTATCCGGATTGGTATTCGGGTCACCATTTTTTCCGGCAGTAGGTGTAATATAATCCGGCACAACAGGTTCAGGGCCGCTGCCGTATTGCTTGTGCACCGGTGCAAGCCCGTCGTTTTTATACTCCTGCCAAATGGCTTTGGCCGTTTCGGTAGGATTGGCTAAATTCCATCCTTTAGAGTTAGGACGCTGAGTACCATAATAGGCATCATACGTAATCACAGGCGTGCCAACTTTCCCTTTTTTAGTAGTAACAATAACCACACCGTTTGAACCGCGCACACCATAAATGGCTGCGGAGCCTGCATCCTTCAATACCTGTATGGACTGGATGTCGTTAACGTTAAGATCGTGAAGGCTGCCCGGTGTGCCGTCAACAATCACCAGCGGATCTGTACTGCCTACTGAAGTAATACCCCTGATCTTGATGTTGCTGGCACTGCCTGGTGCGCCCGAGCTCACCACTGTAACGCCCGATGCCTGCCCCTGTAATAAAGATTCAGTTGAACCCGAGGGCACGGCCTTCAGGTTAGTTACATTAACTACTGCAACCGCTCCTGTAATGTCCTTTTTGCGCTGCGAACTATAGCCTGTAACGACCACCTCGTTCAATGAACGTGACGCGGGGTGCAGCTTAATAACCGGCGCAGCAGCATCGCCAACTGTAAATTCCTGCGTATCATAACCGACGTAGGAAACCACCAGTACATCGGTAGCTTTAAGCGTAAGCGTAAAACTCCCGTTAACATCTGTTATCGCACCAAGGCTTGAACCCCTGATCACTACAGAAGCACCGATAACCGGCAATTTGTCGTCAAAACCGAGAACTTTGCCTGTTCTTTTGCTTTGTGCAAAAACAGTAAAGCTCAAAAACAATCCGAGGAAAATAAAACACATTCTCCACACTGTGTAAAATAGTTTATCATACATAAAATAAAATGATAATGGTTAATAATTGATTTTTTAAACCGCGAGTACCCGTTTTATTTTTGCCTGGCAGCATGCTCATCCAGGTGTACATCCCAGGCGGTTGCTTCCTCCGTAACTTCCGGATCATGCGAACAAATGAACAGGCCAAGCAAGGCCTCATCGGGCATGTTGGGCATGATATGCGACCCTACCGTTTTAAGCGGCTCGCCAACATGACCCACCCTCATGATCACCCGCTTGCCTACGCGCTGCAGCTGCACTACTTCAAACTTCTTTTCCGGAAAAAAGATCTCTTCCTGGGGGTCAAGCATGTTAGCGCCGGTTTTTGAACGCCATTGTAAAACGGTTAAACCGTCGCCATGGGTAACGGCGCTCAGGTGGATAGATTTTTCATCTGTTGAGGCCCTGAGCATCCAGCCCACCTTACGGTGCCCGTTGCCTTTATCTCCTTTGAAAGTAAAGTTCGCGGTGGCGGTAAAATCTCCTTTAATCGTCTTATAAACATATTGAAACTCATCGCGGTTGAACCAGATATTATAACCGCTGCCTTTAAGCGTATAGCTATGCGTTACCTTGTCATATTGTGCATTGCCCGGATTTTTCGGGTTGCCGATATCCTTATGGGCTGTAAATACACCAAGTGTGTCGCTTTGGGCACGGACAAGCGCACCATGAAGCATAAGTGCAACAAACAATGTACAGAACAGGCTTAATTTCAATGCCGGATTTTGGCCATAGGAATGGCCGTCAGATTTTTTTTCTTTCATAAAAATTTAGTGTTTAAAGGGTTTGAACTGGCGGGTCGGGAGGTCATCTTCCGGCCATCACAAACCTATGCAGAAAGAAAATAAAACACTGATCAACAGTTGCTTCATCAGTACATCACCTGATAGTATTTTAACATGATGTAGTTTTTTGAGGTACGTCATCACTACATCATTATCACAGTATCCGGCCGGGATCCTGGCAAAATAGCATCATATTGTTGGAGACCGGAATTTTTTCCGCAAAGCTTTTTAGGTCAGCTCCAGTTACAATGGCCTTCTTTTCATCATGATCCAGGTGGAAGTTATGGAGCTTTTGCAACAAATAAGCAAAGTAAACTTCTCCGCAAGCATTAATTTACCTGGGATCATTTTACCAACGTTGTTCATATCGGTAAATACCTGATAAAGCAAGGTCTTTCCTTCATCTTTTATAGCGATATGTTTGCTCTTTTTATCCCGCTGGTTGTCCGATTGCCTGACCGGACCCGCCACGATCAGCCGCCTGAGGAGTTCGCCCCATGATGTTCTTTCATATAGGTTATGGCTGATGAATTCGGCCTTGAGCCGGAACTTACGCGTATTAGAAACCCTGCCCCGTTCCGACATCACCATTTCAGCGGGCATATGGGAAATCTTACGGAACAGATGTCTGTAATAAACGTGTTTCGGGATGATCAATGAAACTTCAGCATGGTTTATTATTACATAATAAGAAATCTCTAAATATAAATCTTAATTGGACGGACAAACCTTCTATTGACTGTTTTTAGACATTAAAATGCCAATAAGCATTATTTTTTATAGCCTGTGCATCGTTATACTTGTAAAAACAATTGTAACCTACTTTATGAACCAAGGTCTGAAAGCAACACTCCTGTCTGTAGTTTTACCGCTATGCATGCAATTAACTGCGCTGAACGCGAGCGCGCAAAATAATACCCTATGGTATAAGCAACCTGCCAAAACATGGACGGAAGCTTTGCCCATAGGAAATGGCCGTTTAGGTGCCATGATTTTTGGCGGCGTTAATGATGAATTGTTGCAGCTTAATGAATCGACTTTATGGTCGGGCGGACCGGTGAAACAAAATGTAAATCCTGAAGCTTTCCAATACCTGGCTCAGGTAAGAGATGCGTTGTTTAAAGGTGATTACCAAAATGCGCGTGAGCTTACCAAGAAAATGCAGGGCTTATATTCTGAAAGCTTCCTGCCTATGGCCGATCTGCATATCAAACAATCATACAATGGCGCTAACGCCGGAAGCTATTACCGCGACCTGAATATTGGTAATGCCGTTGCCACAACAAAATATACAGTTGGCGGTGTAAACTACAAGCGTGAGATCTTTGCTTCCGCACCAGACAAGGTGATCGTGATCCGGTTTACTGCTGATAAGCCCAAACAGTTAAATCTTAAGATCAATACCAGCAGTCAGCTCCGTTTTCAAAAAGAAGTGCTGAATAATAATGTATTACAGCTAAGCGGCAAAGCACCGGCCCATGTCGAACCAAGCTATGTTGACTCAAAAAATCCGATAGTTTATGCCGAGGACGATAAGTGCAGGGGTATGCGTTACGAGGTGCTGGCCAAAGCAGTAAGCGGAGACGGAAAAATAACAGCCGATACAAGTGGTATCACGGTGAAAGGTGCATCGAGCTTAACGCTTTATGTTAGCGCTGCCACCAGTTTCAAAGCTTATAACCAATGCCCCGATGGAGACGAGAAGGTGGCTGAGAAAAATCTCGATAAAGCTGCTGCGAAACCTTATGCTCAATTGCTCGCTGCTCACCTTGCCGATTATCATCATTACTTTAACCGGGTAAACCTGAAATTGAATGATAACAAAGACAGTCATGCTGAGTTACCTACAGATGAGCGGCTTGCACTTTACAATAAAAACCAGGGTGCTGATCCCGGTATTGAAGCTTTGTATTTTCAGTATGGCCGTTACTTGTTAATCAGCAGTTCAAGAACTCCGGGCGTGCCTGCCAACCTGCAAGGTATCTGGAATAAGGAATTACGTGCGCCGTGGAGCTCAAACTATACCAGCAACATCAACGTGCAGATGAACTATTGGATGGCCGAGGATTGTAACCTGTCTGAAATGCATCAGCCTTTATTTGACCTGATCAAGGGGCTGTCAGAAACCGGCACCGAAGTGGCCAAAGATTTTTATCACGCTAAGGGTTGGGTGACGCATCACAATACGGATCTCTGGGCGTTGGCTAACCCGGTAGGGGATCTTGGTCATGGCGACCCTGCATGGGCCAACTGGCCAATGGGGGGCGACTGGCTTACCCGCCACCTTTGGGAACACTATTTATACACCGGTGATAAACAGTTTCTGAAAAATACAGCATACCCTTTGATGAAAGGTGCAGCCGAGTTTACTTTTGATTGGCTGGTGCCTGATGGCCAGGGCCATTTAGTAACCGCGCCGTCCATGTCGCCCGAAAATGATTTTATTTATGCCCCAGGAAAAACGAGTAATGTTTCTGTATCTACCACAATGGATATGGGCATCATCCGCGATCTGTTTGATAACCTCATTGCTGCAAGCAAAGTTTTGGGTGTTGACGCCGCTTTTAGGGATACACTTATCGCCAAAAAAGCTAAACTTATTCCATACCAAATCGGTTCAAAAGGTCAGCTACAGGAATGGTATAAAGATCAGGAATCGTCCGATCCGCATCACCGCCATGTATCGCACTTGTATTCTGTTTATCCTGCTAATGAAATTTCAATAGCCACTAACCCGGAATTAGCGGCAGCAGCGAAACGAACGTTAGAACTACGCGGCGACGAAAGCACCGGCTGGAGCCTGGCCTGGAAGGTAAACCTTTGGGCAAGGCTACAAGATGGCAACCATGCTTACAAGTTATACCGCGACCTGCTGCGCTTAACCGGCGAAAGTGGCTATAACTACAGTGAGGGCGGAGGACTTTATCCAAATATGTTTGATGCACATCCACCTTTCCAGATTGATGGAAACTTTGGCGGTACCTCCGGTCTGGCCGAAATGCTGCTGCAAAGCCAAAATGGTGATGTACAACTGTTGCCAGCCCTGCCGGATGCCTGGGCTAATGGCGAAGTAAAAGGCCTTGTGGCAAGAGGGGCTTTTGTAGTGAACATGAAATGGGCCGCGGGTAGGGTCGTAAATGCCGAAATCTTATCAAAAACAGGAGGCACCTGCCATATCATCTCCAAATCAAAACTCACTGTTAAAGGCTTAAATACCTCAGCGGTAAAAACAAAGGATGGCTATGAGTTGGTGATCAATACTCAAAAGGGCAAATTATACCAATTAGTGAGCAGTTTATGAGCGGCAACGGCGGGGAATTTAAAAAAAAAGCCTCATTAGCTACTGCGCGAACAATGTTTCACTTTGCCTGATCGTCATTCTGGGCCATAGTATGATGACTGTAGATATGGTCACCGTTATCTGTTTTTTCATGGCCATTATGTTCCCAATATCTTAGCAGTGGGCATTAAAGAATTAAAAGAAAATACGGAGTTCGGCAGCAGTCTGATCATTAGGCCTATCGTTGGCGGTGGCATTTTACGAGGCCGTTTTGTTACATCAGTTATACGGTTGATAGTCCATACGGTTATATCGTGCCATTAGTTTGTTTTGCGGTGGTTGCATTTTTTTGGGGAGGAAGGACATCGCGTAAAGCTGAAGCCTGGGTGTTTATCCGCTTATAACGTTTTTTAACATTAGGGCACTCATAGTATATGCAAAAAATAGAATTACCCAAAGTGATTTTCGGGACCAGTGGGTTAGGGAATTTATATGTCGCGCTTTCTGATGAAGCAAAGTGTGCTATTGTTGGCGAAAGTGTAAGATGTTCCTCAAAACCAGTAGTATTTGATTCGGCCGGTAAATATGGCGCCGGGTTAGCGCTGGAATCGCTGAGAAGATCCTTAAAGCATTTGAATGTTAACCCTTCAGAGGTATTGATCAGTAATAAACTGGGCTGGCTGCGTACAGCGTTAAAAACCACCGAACCTACTTTTGAACCCGGCGTATGGCGAGACCTGAAATATGATGCGGTTCAAAAGATAAGTTATGCCGGTATCCTGGAATGTTACGAGCAGGGAAACGAGCTGCTCGGCAACTATCCGGCCCAACTGGTATCAGTACATGACCCGGATGAGTATCTTGCCGCAGCAAAGGATGCGTCTGAGCAAGCACAACGCTATAACGGTATACTGGAAGCTTACCGGGCTTTACATGAATTAAAGGAACAAGGTAAAGTAAAGGCCATTGGTGTAGGTTCCAAGGATTGGAAGACCATTAAAAAAATAACGCTTGATATAAAGCTGGATTGGGTCATGATAGCTAATAGTATGACAATCCACAGTCATCCCGGAGAATTAGTGGAATTTATGCGTGAACTTGAAAAGCAGGAGATCATAATTATTAATTCTGCGGTTTTTAACGGAGGCTTTCTAACAGGATCAGCTTATTATAACTACCAACTGAAGGCCCCATTAAAAGACAAACGCTTTTATAACTGGCGGGAGGTGTTTTATCAGTTATGCACCGATTATGAATTAAAGCCGGTAGAAGTGTGTGTTGTATTTGGGCTCAGTGCTCCTGGCGTAAAGAGTGTTGCGTTAAATACTACCAACGCAGAAAGAATATCACAATATGCAGCTATGACCACTTTGAAAATCCCGGCAGCATTTTGGGAAGATATGATAAAACGAGGCTTAATTGACACGATATTCCCCAACTTTTAATTTAATACAAAATATGAAAAGATACTGCCTGGCACTTGATCTAAAGGACAATCCGCAGCTGATAGCAGAATATGAACATTGGCACAAGGCGGAAAATGGCTGGCCGGAAATACGCAAAAGTATACTTGATGCTAAAATTATAGATATGCAAATCTACCGTACAGGCAACCGCTTATTTATGATCATGGAAACAAGCGACCAATATGAGGCTGCAAAGAAAGAAGAAATGGATGCAGTTAATCCAAAAGTACAGGAATGGGAACAGTTAATGTGGAAATTCCAGCAACCACTACCCTGGGCAAAAGCGGGTGAAAAATGGGTAATTATGGAACAGATTTTTCAGCTTTAAAATAAAAACATCCAAATAATGGTTTTGAAGAAAGTGGCAAATTTACATTTAAGCTTCATGTAAGACCTTTAATAAAGGAATGGTCATGCCCCGATCAGAACTATTAGAATTGATATTTGCAGTATGGACCTGCATACGTTTGAAGGAACACAACTTTATTTTGATTCCCCCGCGTCCCGGGAAAAGAGCTTTCGGGAGAACTGATTGCACGCAACTGCGCACCGTTTTTAAAAAGTGGAGATCGTAGGTTCATCCCATATTTAATGGTGGTATTTGTATTGCCTCCAAATCCGGAAAGTCTAACTGCTGTACACAAATGAAAGCTTGTTATACGTACGGGAACGGAGGAACGGGTCATTGACAAGCTTGGGCTTAAATACTGCCTGTTTTATTTATCCATAAAAATGCCCCCAAATAGTACTTAACTTTTTTGGGGGCCATGTTTTTACTTAAAATCTTCTCTCAAATCTCAAGCGGTATCGCGCAGCAAGCTTATTTATCCTTATACAATCTGAACTGCTTTATCCTCAGGCTGCTTTCATTGACAAACTGCATGGTACACACCACGCCAAGTGAAACCAGTTCTTGCTGTGTTAAACTGAAGGACAAGGTTAGATCTTTATTATTCATGGAGCCGTTAGTAAGCTTGATATTGGCGAGGGAACTGCTGATATCGGCGACGTCCGGAATGAAACCTCCCTTCGCGATACTTAAAAAGGAATTCTCAAGGTTGTTATTGATATTAGATATACTAACAACCAGCCGGTAGGATCCCGGACTTAACAAACCTGTTTGGTATATTTTACCATTGATGATCTGCGGCGTTCCCCAGAATTCAAATGACATGTAATTCTCCGTGCTTGTGTTCAGGTTATCAAGCCCTCCGACGCCGCCATGGTTCTTCTCCGAATCAGTCGTAACCCAGTCCGCGATATCACTCCAGCGTCCGCCATTCTTTCCCGGTTTAAAGGGATATCCGGAGTTCTTGATAATAATCTGATTGGGGTCATCCACTGTTTTCTGAACAGCCGCCGCATAAAATGTATCTATGGCAGTAGAGTCAGGCAAAAACATCGTACGGTAACTGATCGGCGCCGTCGCATCGTAATTGGCCAGGAAGGTGACATTGTCTGATGGTTTGACAATTACTTTATGGCTTACTTTTGCATTATCCTGGTAAGTTACTTCCACCCCAATGGATTGCGCGTCCGAACCATACCAGTTCAAAGCCGTGCTTCCTGCGAGGTCAAACTGCTTTCCGAAACTTTGGACAGCCCTGTTCAACAAGGATTTTTCAAAGGTATCGCCGTAAGCGGAACCCGATACCCTGCTTACAACCGAACGGTTTCCTGCCGCATCATAATCAACCAGCTCAAAGTTATAATTACCTTCTGTCAGGTTAGCAATCATTAAACTATCTCTTTTCGTACTGCTTACAGATTTGCTGACCGTAACATCGACAGAATCAGTTCTGTTGTTCCAGTACACACGTGTCATACTAACCTTTGGATCAGATGTACGCTGCCAAACTAATTTAATCCGTTTTTTTCCTGAATAGGCTGTTACTGAATCGGGCTTGCCGGTATAAAGTACCTCCTTACCCGCGCTGAACTTTTTGTACTCGTCCATTTTCGAACAAGCTGAAAGCATTACGCAGCAAACAGCCGAAATAACGAGTAACCCATATTTTTTCATTGATTTCATTTTTTTTTATTTAGCCCGCTTAAACCGGGTTGCTGTTTAAACCTAATTGTCGTTCCCAAAAAAACTCATCTCCGCAATATGCGCCTGAGGACCCGCGATCCAGTTTTCTAAGATGACAACCCTGATATATCTTACTTTGGGCGCGTCGAGCGGAACGTTCCATTCTTCGCCACGCGCTGCCGCATCCACATCTGCCTGGCTGTTGACACCCGGGGCCTGGCCTGAAGGCTTAACGGAAACACAGGACTTCAGGAGCGTCCAGTTATTAAAGCTGCCGTCTACAGGAGGATTTACCGATCCCCATAGCTCATATCGTTTTGGATTACCGTGATTGAATATATATGGCCCTGGTCTTTGCCATAAAACAAAACGGCTTAATTTGGCCGTTACCCCAAGCTCGAAGGTGATGTGCATTGGCATACCCGCGTCGCCCCGGGAATGCCACATGTTGGCATCAGCTGATATGATTTTATCCCAAAGATTAGAGATCACCAAGCCGTTGCCGTAATCGCCGATGTCTGTCGGCAGGATCACCGTTTTGAATTTCGACTTATCAAGTTCCTTTTCGAAAATCGGCGTCAGCGTTTTAAAAACAGTGTCCGTCCTGTTATTCCACCGGTCACGGATATAAACACCAAAAACGGTTTCTTTGGATGCAAAACCACGTGATGTAAATGAGCCCTGCTTTAACCGGGTATAATTAGTCTCCCTGGTAACAAAATAGCCTAATGAATCTTTATAAGATACCACAATGGCAATATCGGCCTCGTTCGGATTTGAGTAGGTAATATTTATCCCGCCAAAATCTTCCGCCAGTATAAGACTTCCCTTCACACCAAAAACGGGAGGCGCCTGAGCCCGCACATCTAATGTTACCGGGGCCGATTTGTTCTCGCTTCTGTCAACAGCGTATACGGTCATCCGGTGACTGGCCGAATCAGCGAAACCATCAACGATCAGTGAATCGGTATAATAAGAAGCTTTGGACTGGATCACCTTTCCATATTTATTGGTGTACTCTGCCAGCACATACAACAAATCAGGATCCGAGGGTAAAGTATAGGTCAATTTTACGCTACCCGGCCTGCTTTCTGCTTTTACATTGGCAACCGTACCCGGCGCAGTTTTATCACTTTCAACAGGTCTGAGCTGATCCCGTTTACAGCTGTGAAGCGCGGAGGCTGCCAGACATAGCCATATTAATATTTTAAATGTTTTCATGTTTTTATTTTAATACTACCACCCGATGTTTTGAACCAGGTTACGGTTGATTATCAGATTACCTTCACTTATTGGCCAGAAATTATCACGCGGCGCTACAAATTTCTGATTGAAAAGCAGCTTCCGTCTGTAATAAGTAGATGCGTTCGCCTGTTCTATGTCCCAGCCATATACTGCACTATTGAGGGCGGCAGGGGCTTTCTTCCACCTGCGCAGGTCCCAAAAGTTGTGACCTTCAAAGGCAAACTCAATTGATCTTTCCTGCTGGACAATATCCCTGAAACCATCTTTTGTTAAAAACTTTCCGGGATTGGTGGAATAATTGGTCCACGATTCCTGCACGGTGGGAAGCCCGGCCCTGCTCCTGACCAGGTTGATATAATTATATGCTTCGGGAGAAGGACCGCTTTGTTCATTAAGTGCCTCCGCGTACATCAGGTAAACATCGGCCAGGCGTATCATCGGCCAGGCGTAAATTTCCTGGGTGAAACCATAATCAGGCAAGATCACAAAATTCCAGTTTACCAGTTTCTTGGTAAAATAACCGGTGGTTGAATAGCCGTTAGCACCCTTTCTGGATTGGTTCTGGCCAAGTTTAGCCTGTATTTTCCAGGTCCCGTTCTGCATGAACCAGATAGAGCCGTCAAAAGCCATATCCGCGTAAAACCTGGGCTCCCGGTTAAAGTGGAGCCCAACCGTAGTATACCCGTTCTGAAGATAGTCCTGATCGGCGGACGTTGCTGTACGAAGGTTGTTCCTATTGGCGAAGTCCCATGTTTTATCCTCATTGATCGGCACTCCTTTATCAGTATAAAACAATTCGGCCATACCAATTGTGGGCGCGAGTTCTCCTTTTATGGCATCGTTCTGCAGCTTTGAAGGATCAAGCCGGGGTATGGCCCAGCCCTGGATAAAGGAACCTCCGCCGTTTGAAAAGCCCCAGATCAGTTCGTTGCTCCATTTTTCAGCTATGCTGTTGCGAATGGTCATTTCCTGCTTCAACCTCGGCGATAAATTCAGGAGCCCGTTAAACTGGTACAACGCTATACCCGCAGCTTCGCAGCTTTCGATGGCTTCCTTGCATGCTTTGGATGCGCGCTCCCATTTTGCAGGATCGTTGTTGCTGTTAAACAGCGCTGTACCATCATGATTTTTTAGTTGCCCAAAATCGGTATTCCCATTAAAAAGCGGGCTTGCGGCTGTTACTAAAACCCTTGCTTTGATCGATAGCGCAGCGGGTTTGGTTATCCTTCCCAATTCTGAAGACCTGTTCTGGATGATCAGCGGCAGTTTGGCTGATGCAGAATCCAATAGTGAAACAATATAATCCACCACTTTATCCACCGGCTCGCGCAATACCCTTACTTCTTCCGGAGAAGCGGAAATGGGCAGGTTCTTATCCACAATCGGTATCGGTCCGTACATGCGCAGTAAATAAAAATGGTAATAAGCTTTCAGGAACTTGACCTCGGCTGTCCAGCGATCTTTGAGGGAAGGATCCAGATCTGGCACCTTACCCACATTATCCAAAAAGATATTGCAATCCCTTATTGCTTTCCAAAGTGGCTTACCGCCGTTTGTACCGTCCCAAAAATTCAGATAAGGGCTGCTGACGTTTTGATTTCCACGGGCGATTTGCTGCGGTGTAGACGGAAGGGGGTTTCCACTGACGATAGGCCAGTATGTCCAGAATTCATCACCGGCCAGAAATGCAGGGTTGCTGTTGATGTCACTTTCCTGCGGCAGATAAGAATAACAGGTAAACAGGTATTTTTCCGCCTCGTTCCGGCTTGTAAATGAATTATCGATTGTAGCTACATTATCGGGTACTACGTCCAGGAAATCTTTTTTACAGCCCATGGTCAGGCTGAACAGGAAAAGGATATAGTATATTTTTATATTTTTCATCTTTTTAATTTAAAAACCCATTTGAATACCCACGTTAATTACTTTTTGAATGGGGTACCCTAAACCATTCCCTCCCATCTCAATGTCCCAGAGTTTAAAACCGCTGATAGTAGCCAGGTTAGTTCCGCTTACATAGATCCGTGCCCTGTCAAAATGCCAGCGGCTGATCAGCTTTTTAGGCAGCGAATACCCCAGTTCAACAGATTTCAGCCTCAGGAATGCGCCGTTGCGCATAAACCAGCTGCTGGTTTGCGTGTTATTGGCGCTTGCTACACTGTTTAACCTTGGCCATAACGCGTATGAATTCCGGTTTTCCTCAGACCAATGATCATCTGCATAAGCTTGCAAAAGCGCATTCTGGGCGCCGGGCAGGTATGCTGCCCCGGGGGCTGTGTAATTAATAAAGGGTGCTGTGGCATTGGCATCTATCCAAAAAGACGAACGTGCGGAACCTTGAAAGAAAGTAGAGATATCAAAGTTTTTATACCCGGTTGAAAAGCCAAAGCCATAGATTATTTCAGGCACTTCGGGATAACCAAGCGGCACCTGGTCAAGATCGGTGATCTGTCCGTCACCGTTTATATCCCTGTATTTGATGTCTCCTGCCTTGTATTCACCGTACGTTTGTTTGGGCGAATTGGCTACCTCTGCCTCGTCTATGAATAACCGCTCGGCGATAAGACCAAACCTTTGGTTTAGCGAGCGGCCAATGTGAGATTTATACTTTTCGGCATATTCAGGTTCCTCGTAAGCTGTAAATTCACTATGGGCATAGGTAAAATTACCATGCACCTGCAGCCACAACGAGTTACCAAAAGTCTTGTTATAATCGGCCGATATGTCTATTCCGTTCGCTTTGGCCTTTCCAACATTCGCGCGTACGCCTGCAGACAAACCCATGGTGGATGGTATGGATGCCCTGTCCATCAAAATATTGTTCCTTCTTTCCGTAAAATAATCGGCTTGTATTTCCAGGTCGTTAAACAGCCCCAGCTCAAACCCCAGGTTCAGCTTACGTGCGGTTTCCCAGGTGATGTCGCGGTTATCATAACGGTTAACCGTTACGCCCGGCCTGCTGTAATTAAAGTTCTCTCCAAACGTATATCCTTTATTGCCATCATTAATATTCACTTCAGAAAGGTAGAAGAAACGGTCATCAGCGCTGCCTATCGCGTCGTTGCCCACTAATCCATAAGTCCCTTTAAACTTCAGTTTATTAACCACTTGTTTTACAGGGTCCCAAAACTTTTCGTTGGAGATGTAATACCCCAGGCCACCGGCCGGGAAAAAACCATAACGCTGTGTTTTGTAGAAACGTTCCGACCCGTTATATCCAAAATTAGCCTCGGCGAGGAAACGGTTATCAAACGCATAAGTAAACCTGCCTGAAACGCCCTGGTTACGATAAGGCAAGGATTTCTGGAGGGTTCCCTGGTTAGCGAATATTTGATTCCTGCGCTGGTACACCAGCAAACCGGTTATATCGTTCTTTTTGCCTAGTTTAATGTTATAATTTACAGCCGCTTCAACATAGGTTGATGAGTTGATATCTTTGATACCTTCGCTGTAATTCAGGTATTCTGTTGCGGTTGTTTCGTTCAGGCTGGTTAAAGCGTAGGTATTGGTCTGCCTGTTATAACCTGAAGCACTATAATAATAAGGGTTATAATTACGTACGATATCAAAATAGGAATACCGCTGCGTATTGAACATACCACGGACGGAAAGTCCCGGCGTGATAAACTTCAGGTCCTGCTTTAATTCAAACTGGGCGTTTAAGGTCGACCTGGAGTAATCTTTATAACCCTTAACCATATCCGCGTACGGATTGATTAAAAAAGTTCCGTTTGAATTATCGTTCCCGAACAGTATATGATTCGTATTGGGTTTTTGATCGGCCGGGTAATAGGCCGGATATAAAACCGGGTTAGCCTGAAGTATTTTTGAGTATACGCCGCTTCCCCCGTCAATAGGACCGGTATAATCATCAAAACTTCCCGACAGCCTGACGATCACCTCGGTTGTTTTGGTCATGTTAATATTCACATTGGAGCGCAGCTGGTATGATTTGAGGTTAACATTACTATTGAAATTGTTCCTTTTATCTACTTTTAATATACCGTTGTCCTGATTGGCAGTTGCGGCTATGTAATATCGCGCCACGGTACCGCCGCCGCTGGCATTGAAATTGAGACGCTGATTGTTGGTGTTCTTCCTGATCAGCTGATCAAGCCAGTCGTTGGCAGGGTACACGTAAGGATTTAATCCGGCAACCGTATTATCAATTTTATTTTGAGAGTAAGGCAAAATGCCCAGCGGATTTCTTGTCAGCACCGCCTCGTTACCCAGCTGCATATAGGTGATCGGGTCGGCCAGTTTTACCTGCCTGGTATTGGAGGAATTGGAATTTTCAAACCGGACAGAAATTTTGGCCGGCCCCTCCTTCCCTGATTTGGTGGTTACAAGTATGACGCCATTTGCACCCCTGGCGCCATATAAAGAGGTGGCGGTAGCATCTTTCATAATTGAAAAACTCGCGATATCGTCCGGCTGTAACCTGGCCAGGTCGGTAGCCGATACCTCTATCCCGTCTATCATCAGCAGCGGATCTTTTTTATACCCGAAAGTGGTAACCCCCCTGATAAAAAAGGCAGCGTTATCCTGCCCGGGTTCACCGCTCCGCTGATAGGAAATAATACCCGCCAGCCTGCCGGCAAGCGCGGTGGTCAGGTTACTGGAGGGTATTTTCAGATCTTTAGGGCTTATCGTCGTAATAGAACTCACCATACTGGATTTCTTTTGCGTTCCGTAGGCCACGATAGCAACTTCGTTCAGCTTATTATCCATTGGTGTAAGCTCTATATTGATCACGCCTTCGCCATTGATTTGTATCTCCCGGCTTTCAAAGCCAACCATGCTAAAAATCAGTACGCCGTTTGCGGGCGCTTTAATTGTATACCGTCCGCTGGTATTGGTTTGAGTGGCCCGTCGCTGATCGGATTTCAGGGTTACGTTAACACCCGGTAACACGCTGATCTGATCTTTTACAACGCCGGTTATGGTGATATCCTCCGACGCCCTTTTTACAGGTTCGATACGATCCGGCTTTGGTGCTATGATGATATAACCATCTTCAACCGAATAACCCAGATTTGTTTTTGCCAGCAACAGATCAAGCAGGTCCGAAACCGTATGAGGACCGGCCGGCACATCAACCCTGACATAAGGACTAACTTCGGCGGCCTTATAGGCAAATCGAAATGAAGTTTGCGCTTCTATACTTTTCAGAGCCGCAGACAGGCTGTTGCCCGTGGTGGCCAGTTCTACCTTTACATCTTTAATACGCTGTTGCGCTTCGGCCCTCCAGGCCATTGCCAGGGTTAAACATATCAGTAAAACAACCGTTTTAAAGCTGATGCGGCCTTTAAACAACAGGCCAGGCTTTATAGGAATGAAATTTCCAAGTGTTATAATAGTACTTCGAATAGTAAAAAAATTCATAAATTTGACTTGATTTTAAATAATTAAACTGTTTAGGATTAATATGATCAGATCGCTATTGGCACCTGATCGTGTAAAAGCTATCATGATGGCCGTCATGATGGCTTTTTTTGATGGATCACACCGGCGGAGATTTAAATAAGGTCATGTATCTGCGTTTGATTGGTTTAATTTGATATCATTTACAGCCGTTACCGGATAGGTATACATTCTTATCTGTTACCTGGTAGGTGAAATTGTTAAGCCTGCTGATTATACTCATCACCTGGGTAAATTTCACATTACCCGGAAAGGTTGCTACCAGGCGGCATTTTTTTAACCCGGGATTTTTAAAAATTATTTTCACGTTGAACCAGCGCGAAATACGGATAGCTGCTTCTTCCATAGTTACATCATTTAATACAAGTTCCCCATTAGTCCAGGCAGTATAAGCCCCTGCATCAACGACATGTTGTTCCGCAATTTTGCTAACTGTATTAAAGTCCAATTGCTTATTACGGCTGAGCATACCTAATTGCCTGCCTTCATGCTGCACGCTGACCATTCCTCTTGTCACTGTAACTTCAATCACCTGGGGTTTATAGGTGGAGATATTGAATGCAGTACCCAAAACCTGTGTACTTACTTTACCGGTAAACACTTTAAAAGGCTTTTTTTCGTCGTGCAGTACATCGAAAAAGGCTTCGCCATCCAGTTGTACATCACGGCTATGACCTTCAAAGTTTTTAGGGAAGCGGATCTGGCTGCCGGCATTAAGCCAGACTTCAGATCCATCCGGCAAATTGATTTTCAGGCGCTCACCGGCTAACGTTCTATATTCAGAATACGCTACGACTGCAGGGCTGCTGAAAAACAGTTTTTGCGTAGTTTTGGTTAGCGCGGCAATTAATAAAACTGATGCAGCTATACTTTTCCAATAATAAGGCCTGTGCCATAAGGACCTTTTATCGACATTCTTTGCAGCGATGAATTGCTTACTGGCAAGAATCTGCTCATAAACCGCATCCGACCGGAGTTTTGTAAACAAAACCAGGTTACCGGGATCTTCCCATACAGAATCCATAAACTTTTTAATAACAGCCTCATACGCCGGGTTGATGACGATGATCTTCAATTCCGCATATTCCTGTTCGGTTATATAGTTTTCAATAAATTTTTTCAACAGCGTTAAAACATAGATATCATCCATGGTTAGTTAGGTTAAATGGTTCACAGCTAATGCCTGCGGGTAATTGGTAATGCTAATTGGTTAAATTGGCTGATTATATAGTTAATACACGCCAAAAGAGATGAACCACTAACGGGCCTGATTTTTTTTTACCGGCGGAGGAGGATTATAAAAAACTACCGCAAAAAGAAAAGGAATATAAAGAAGAAAATATCAGACTCCCTGAACCGGGCCTGCAACTTTTTGAGTGCAGCACTGATGTGATTCTGAATCGTGTTTTCAGACAGGTTCATCCGTTCCGCTATCTGTTTATGGGACAAACCCTGGTACCTGCTCAGACGAAAGGCTTCCTGTTGTTTAGCGGGCAATTGGGTTACTATGGCATTGGCGGCACAGGAAAGGTCGCTGAAAATAATGGTGTCTTCCGTTTCATTATGAAAAACCAGCGCTGACCGGCTAACCTGGTCAAAAGCCATTTGCGAGGTTGCCAGATGACGGAGCATGTTTAACGATAGCCTGCGGGTAATGGTATATAAATAGGCACCTAATGGATAAGCTTCATTTAACCGCGCGCGGGTTATCCACAGCGAAATCATCGTTTCCTGTACTACTTCTTCGCACAGCTCCGGATTTTTAAGGAACCGATAGGCAAAACTATACAACCGTGCACTGTAGGTGTCATAAACCTTACGGAATGCCGTTTCATTCCCTTCGCGAACGGCAATAACTACGCCCACATCAACTTCCTGGACTTTTTTCATTCGGCACCTATTATGCTAAGAATACCTGGTTCTATTATCCTTTGATTGAGATCAACGATCTTCAGGCCTAATAAACCTATAAGGGAAATAACAGCAGCAATCAGGACGAAAGCTCGAAATGTTTTAGCAAAATCCGGGGCGGGCTGGAGTACCTGCTTCATTATATCACCCACGGCCGGAAGTGTGTGGCTCAAACCGGGATACGGAACGTCGGTGCCTAAAGCATCATTACGTGACGTATGTGCTAAGTTAACCGGCAGCGTCGCAATCTTCCTTACCGTACGCAAAAAGACAATACTTGCCAAACAATACTTAATCATCTTTTTGGGGTTCAAATACATCATTCCGGACAGGCAATTAAAATTTGTATATGGTTGCAGATAAAAAAGGAGGGCTACAGTTCAT
Organism: Mucilaginibacter ginsenosidivorax; assembly: GCF_007971525.1. NCBI lineage: Bacteria > Pseudomonadati > Bacteroidota > Sphingobacteriia > Sphingobacteriales > Sphingobacteriaceae > Mucilaginibacter > Mucilaginibacter ginsenosidivorax. Next base: position 5,362,326 of record NZ_CP042437.1, on the reverse strand, counting down.
AATTGCCGGTGAAATAAATAGGCAGTCAGGTATCTTATCCCTTCGTATCAAGGAAAACATGTTGTTATTGATCCTGTTACTGATTAAAGCAGGTAACTTTGAGATGATTATTCATAAATAAGAGCGCACTGACGGCAAAAGCAGGTCTGATGAGAATTTTTTGTTTCATAAATTTTCAAAACTGTAATTGATCAGAATTAGGCTTCTGCTCAGGTTTAAAAAGAATTGGTTTACAGCTCGAATTTATACGAATCGAAAACTTTAAATAGGTTCATTTTGATAAAACAGTTATACAAAATGATAAATAAGGGCATTTTTTTCCAAAAATACCTTATGCTGATTTTTAGTTGTTATATGAATACTTATTAGTAAAAACGAGTACCCGGATTCTAACGAAAACGCTACAACCCACCTTTATTACGGCCCGGACCCGGTAGGCTACCCTGTTCATCAATCTCGTAGTGGAAGTAATCTACATTGATGCAGCCTTTGTTTTCCCGGTCGTTGTAATTATAAATACCGATCCTGTCACCCCTATACGAACCCCAGGTCAATTGATATACAGGCCCAAATCGCTTAAAAATATACCCATCTAAACTGTAATAAAACTGGCTAAGCCCATCAAGTCCCCAGGTCGACCGCAACCATATGTTACGGCCTTTGATTTCCGGACCGGATAACCGGACCTTTTCATTTTTAAATTCCAAACAGCGGCGTTTACGGCTATAGTTAATGCCGATCTGCGCAAAATGAGGATTAGTGAAATGGCATAAGCCAGCCTTCTCCCCATCAGTCATACGGCTGATCTCTATTTTAATGGTGACACTATTGTATGGTGTCCGGAAACAACGCTGGGTCAGGGTATTACCTGCTTTTAGCAAATCATCAGGACGAAGTGGCTTAAAGGCATGTAAACTTAACCAGCCGGGCTTTTGTGATAAGGACCATTTGTCTGCTTTCGGCTGATAGTTCCATTCCCATTGAGGAGGCAATTGGGATTCTTCGAACTCGTCATCCGTTTGGAGGATAACCTTAGCGGTATCCTTTACCGGCATTTTACCTGCCCATACCATGTTCCCGATACCATCTGCACCCGGTTTTCCGATAACAGGCCATCCATTTGCCCAGGTAACAGGTAAAAGGCTCAGTACCCGTCCTGACCAGTCACCGGAACCATGATGAGTTAAAAAATACCATTTACCGTCCTGTGTCTGCAGAAGCCCACCCTGGTTGGGTTCGTTAAATTGCTTCTCAGCATGATTGAGCTGCTTTGATTCTATATATGGACCAAATATATTTTTGGAGCGCTCCATCATCACGACCCGGCCCTCGGGCTTAACTTCACTGAAAAAATGATAATACCAGCCATTTATTTTGTATAGTTTGTTGGCCTCGCTTCCAGGTGACTGATGAATAACCTGATCGGATGCTTTTACAATATCACGCCCGTCCGCCGTTAATTTGAACAAGTGTATTTTATAATCGTCCGCATAATTTGTTCCAATCAGATACCCTTGCCCGTCATCATCCCAGAAAGGGCAGCAATCGTCCCATCCCGGCGAAGATAATACCTGATGTAATGGCTCCCAGGGACCGGCAGGATCTCTGGCAGTGGTCATAAAATAGCCTTCATCTGGCGTGCCGAAATAAACCCAGAACTTACCGTGGTGATAACGGATAGCGCCTGCCCAGATTCCCTTGCCGTAGCGGTTCATTTTATCCCAGTTCATTTCGGGGCTTAGCTGGTTCAGGTTGTTTACCGCATGGCCCAGTACTGACCAGTTTACCAGATCGTTAGAATGCAGGATCACAACTCCCGGCGAAAACTGAAAAGTTGATGATATTGCATAGTAATCATCATTCACACGAATGCAATCCGGGTCACTATAATCCGCCGGCAATACCGGGTTTCGGTAAGTTCCGTTACGCTGATCCCCCCACTTTAACCAATTGCCCCATTTTACGCTGTCGTCAACGCCTTGGGCATAAGCAACTGGATTAGCGCAAACCGTAATGAAACAAAAACAGGTGAGCGCACGAAAGATTGAGAATTTACTGATCATACTGGCAATTGATAATAAAATATAAATTAATGGAAAGCGCTACCTATCGTGCTGACCTGCCCTATCCCATTTTTTTGAAGGTTACCTTACCAATGGTATTTGGCTTTCCCTTAACGGGTGCAGATATTTCACCAGCAATCTTTCCCTTTTTAAGTTCTACCTTAATCTTTCTGAAGGACCAGGCTCCTTTTTCATATTCAAATGTTTCGCCATCATCATCATATAATAAATAGTACCCGGGTTTGTTACCGTAATACCTGATTTCCAGATCCACTTTTTCATTTGCTTTTGGGGCGTGGAGCGTAGCTGGCATCATAGGTATGATCCCCCCGTCCTTGACATATACCGGAATCTTGTCTAAACCAGGCATAACGCTGATCACTTCGCCGTTACCCGCATATTTCCCTGTGTAAAAGTCATACCAGTTACCTTTTGGCAAAATGACTTTCCGGCTGGTTTCGCCGTTAAACATGGGTGCAACCAGGAGATACTGGCCGGCCATATACTGGTCTTTGACTTCCTGCGTAATGACCCGGCCATAGGGGTAGTCTTTCAGATTGACGTCATTGGTATTTTTGATCAGGTCATGGTTCCCAAAACCATCTTCCAGTACCATCGACCGGAATGGCGGTATGCCTTTAAAATGATATTTAGCAAATTCACTATACCAATAAGGCATCATTTGCATACGTAAAGCAGCCATTTGCTTAACCTGCGCGGCTACTTCAGGAAATGTCCAGGGCTTGGTTCCGCTTTCCCAGGCGTTGATCATCGCCATAGGCGAAAATATATTTGACTGAAACCTCCGCAGCCATTCTTCAGCAGTTTTAGAGTCCCTTACTTCAGGTGTCCATAAAACGCCGGCAAAGCCGCTGTTTATTAAAGCAGTTATAAAATCGCGGTGGTTGTAATAATCGTTATAAATAACGAAGGGAAAAGATGAACCGCCGCCATTAGAGGCTCGCACCAAACCAAAAGTGCGCCGGTTAAGTTGATGGTATTGCCCGGTAACATAGCGCTGCATCATCAGGCCGTAGGTCTGTCTCATTTGCTCCGCGCTGTGCCCAGACGGAAAGGTGGCAACATCCGGCCACAGGTATTCGTCGCCGCCGTCAACTTCATCTATTTTAAACCCGCTTACACCAATGTCTATTTTATTTTTCGACAGCTCGCCAAAAAAAACCTGCCTTGCTTCCGGTATCGTGATATCCGCGACGGCGCCAACCCACACGGAATGCGACCCTGTATATCCCGCGATGATTTTAGCAATCGGCGACTCCGGCGAGATATAAGGATTGGTCCATAAATTAAGCCTGACATTCTTCTTCAGCATAGCCCCTACAAAACCCCTGGGGTCAGGAAACCGGGATTTATCCCATTCAAAGGTACATGGATACGATTTACTTTGCCAACCCGGCTCTAAGCCGATAAAATCAAGCGGATATCCCTTCTCTTCAAAGGCATCTGCTTCTTTCAGTACGTCGGCCGCTGTAGATAAGCGCTGTACGCGCTGGGTGAAACCCAAGCCCCAGCGCGGCGGCAAACAACCGCCGCCGCTCAGCAGGTTATATCGGCGTACAGCATCGAGCATGGTAGGACCGCCCAAAACATACACCTCAACACCTTGTGCGGGTACAAGAATATCAACGCCGTCAGAATAAGGGCGCGCCGACCAGTTATCATCGGTATTCCGGTCCTGGGCGATGGGAGGATTTTTACTGTCAGTCCTGACAGCAGTGCCAGCATAAACCTGGATATACCTCGCGCTGTTGATAAAAACGCCGTATCCGTTTGATGAAATATAGAACGGCGTAGGCGAATGCGTGCGCCCGTTATCTTTTCCCTCATAATTATCTACATGCAATGTTAAAATTCTACCGCGTTGTTGCACGGTTTTAAAATTCAAACCCAAACCATATAATTGTTCATTTTGGGACAAAGGAAAATGCAGGTACGTTTTACCGTCTGTCACTTTTGCCGTTATATCTGATTCGCCTAAGGGGAATTTTGCCTGACCCATATCTGACAGCCCCTGGTGCACCGCAACCGCCCCGGACGCTTTTAACAGGTCGAAATTTTCGGGTTTACCAATGATACCTTTCCAGATACCTGGCTCTACTTCAAGCCATTTGATATTTTGCGAATAAACCAGTGACGTGGATGTCAGAAGCAACAGTCCGGTCAATAAGTACCTTAAAAAATTCATAAATAACAATATATCTGATGTTTATATCCTATACGCTAAGCAGCGGTTAAGCGCTATAGCGTATTTTTATATGCAGCTTTTTAATAAAAATAAGGAGCAAAAATTGTTTTACTGCCGATAGCTGATACTACCCGACCATTTCCCGCCACTTAAAGGGGTAACAAATTGATCTCTCGCTTTTTTAAGCTCTCTTTTTTTATTGTTTAACTGCAGATCGGCTACCTGATGTTCTCCGTTGAATTTAAGCGTGGCACTTACCCCTTTGGGCACATCTACAGTAAACTTCATTCCTTTTAAAGTTTTAGTCCATGATACGACTACTTTACCAAATTCGGTAATTACCGTTCCGCTGGCATAGCTCAAGTCACCCAATCGGGGATCGATTACTAGCTTTTTGGCCCATACCGGGCCATCCAGTCTTATCCCTAATACATAAGCGCTAAAAAAGTAAGCCGGAAAAATGCCATACACATGTACTTTACTTCCCTCTTCAAAATAATGTTCCCAGGATGTTTGCCAGTCATAATCCAGCATTGGTTTCCACCGTTCACGGATCATATCCAATATCTTTTCATCTGTTTTGTTATTATTTTCGGCATACATCTGTTTAAAACTGTAATAATAGGTCATGAAACAATATGGCTTGTCCAACCTGGTTTTCAAAAACTTTTTTACACTATCTAAGCGGGCGGCAGGTACCACTTCCTGATCAAGGGCAAAGATCGCGGCCTCAAATGTTGGCTCGGCGCGGCCGTCTTCCATATTAATATTCATATGCTGCGCTGCAAATAATTTTTTAGCGGCAGCCTCATCATCCATATAACCACTGTAATAAGTTCCCAGTTTTTTGTCCCAAAGGTGTTGATTAATAGCCGTACGAAGTTTTCGGGCAGCATCGTCAAAAACTATGGCTTGTTTGTTTTGTCTTATTATTTTTCCCAGGTACGCGGCATCAGCAAGCGCTTTATATAAAAAAGCATTTAAACCAGTACCTTCACAAACCTGGTAACGTAAGGGGTTGGTAGATACCTCCCATTCCCTGGCTTTCACCAAACCTCTTCCTGTACGGCGGGCCAGGAACCAATTTAGTTGTTTGGTTATCGGCAGCCACATTTCTTCAATGAAGGCCTTGTCGCCGCTGCTTTCGTAATATCTTCTAACGCCTTCAACCCAATCACAGGTCCGGTCTTCCATATAACCGTGAATATCCCACCTGTCTGAACAGGTATGCGCTTTGACCCGTCCGTCCGGCTGCTGACTTAAAGCGGTACGGCGTAGCATTTGCTTCAATAAACGTGTATCTGCATACATAGGCTTCCCGTTAAGATCAGGGCCTTGCATAACGGTGCGGGTAACATCGAACGCAGGCGGATCGCAGTCCATCCATTCTACCCTTTCACGGTCGGCACAATCGTCATAGGCGTCTTCACTCAGGATTTGTAAGGAGCGTGTAAGCCTGTCCCACAAACTATTGAGCAGTTTATCGCTGCTTGCAAAACTCCCGGTACGTTTAAAAGGATACCCTCTCTCGATTGCGCTTAACCGGTTTAACCTCATACTACCACGTGCTGCATAAATGGTGAAATGCTTGGTTCCGTAGGTATCAAAGGTGGTATAGTTTTGTAAACCGTTGCGTGTGGTATAGGAGTTATTGAGTTCACCATCTTTATCAAACAAACGCAAAACGGCTCCTGCTTCCGCATCAAGGTCCAAACTCAGGTAAGCCTGGCAATAATCCGGGAGGCTCACTTTAAGCGTATCGCCTTTTTTGATGGTGAACGGTAGCTGCATGTCAGCCGCTTTACCATTGATGATCAAATTGCTGATGACCGTTTCCCGTTGAAAAGGAAGTTCCTGCTTGCGAAGGGATGAGAAATTAACTAAGTTTTTAACTTTAACCGCATTGCTCCACGATTGATCCTTAAAATCGGGGTAGATATAACCGGCAGGCATTTTACGGGCATCGATATTTTCACGGATAGACGACCAGGCAAAGGGGCGATCCGTATAGGACAGTTCTGGCGATACTTTCCAGCTATCGTCCGTTTTTATTTGTGTGTTCCTGGTGCCTTTTAGTTCTACAACGGCGGTAAAGCCGGCCTCGTGGGCCATAATCTGCCCGGTATGGTCAAAACGGTGTACCACCACCACAAGCGTGTTATTGCCTTTTTTAAGATAGGGTGATATATTGATGCTGGCATACTCCGGCCCTTTATTTTCGAAACGTACAGGGCCGCGCATCAAATATTTACCATTGATAAAAACCGAGAAACGATTATAGGCAAAGAGATTGAGCGTAGCCCGGTTGCTGATGTCTGTCACAACAAAGTTTTTTCTGAAAACCATGTGCAGATCGCCCCTTTTACTGGTGTCCTGAACGCTCCAGATATAATTTTTATCCAATATTTTTGACACCCTGTCCTGGGCATTTGCAATAAATGAAAAATTAAGCAGTATTAAAACAATGCCCAGGCGTACATTTTTATGATTCGGTTTGAACATGACTTGTTAAGCTTTTATTACAATTTCACCGCCCCGGACCTTAACCGGTATTTATTTTTTAAATGTGATGCTGAAAGCTGCGGCATTACCCGCGGGGAAGCTGCCTGGGTTCGTTATGGTCAAAGCCTTGTTGCTTTGTTTCCAGCTCAGCCTTCCTTTGCTGCCCACAAGCTCTACACTGGCAACCGCCCCGTTTCCTGCAGCTGCACCCAGCGACTTGATCGTAACGACTTCATTCACTGCTGGTAATGCAAGCGTTATCGCATAAAGTGTATTTCCTTTTACAGTAAAGCGAATATCTTTTGAAGTGAACGGAATCTTTTGATCTCCGAACTGGCCGCTGGCTGATACAGTGGGCCCCTCTCCATATACTTTCCATGGGCGGGTGCCATAAATAGCTTCACCATTCACGCTGAGCCATTGGCCGGTACCTAACAATACCTGCGTTTCCTCATCGGTTATCGTGCCATCGGCACGCGGACCGATATTTAAAAGCAGGTTGCCATTTTTACTGACGATATCTACCAGGTTGGCGATGACATATTGCGCCGTTTTAAAAGTGTTGCCTTCCGCATATCCCCAGGATTGATTACCAATGGCGTCGTCAGTTTGCCAGGCCAGCTCATGGATTCCGGCCAGTTTACCTCTTTCCATATCAAAAACCGCGGTACCTTCCGGGAAAGCCGTTTCGTTTTTATAGTTCAGTACAACTCCCTTGTCCCATTCCAGCCCTTTATTATAGTAGTACGAAGCAAACGATTTCCGATAAGGCTCCAGTTCAGGCTGTTCTATCCACCAGTCGAACCAGAAAAGCTGTGGCTTATATTTATCCGCCAGCTCTATGTTACGCATCAGCCAGTCGTTCATAAATTCCGGGCTCATGATAGGCCTTACATTATCCGCCTTTTTACTGAACGGGTCGTAAACTTTAGCCGGACCATAAAAATCGGCATAGGCCGGGTCCTTTACATCTGAATCAAATTTAGTTCCTTCCCCCATAAACCACCAATGTTCTATGCGGTGCGATGAAAGCCCGAAAATAAGACCACTTTTCCGAACCGCAGCGGCGAGTTCCCCGATAATATCACGTTTGGGGCCCATTTCGGCAGCATTCCATTTTGATAGCGAGGTTTTATACATAGCAAAACCATCGTGATGTTCGGCCACAGGTACTACATACCTCGCCCCCGCCTTTTTAAATAAGGCCACCCAGGCATCCGCGTCAAACTTCTCAGCCTTGAACATAGGGATGAAGTCTTTATATCCAAACTTGTTCTCCGGACCATAGGTTGCCACCTGGTGTTGATATTCGTCGCTTCCCTGGTTGTACATATGCCTGGGATACCACTCGTATTTGTAGGCAGGCACCGCATATACACCCCAGTGAATAAAGATGCCGAATTTTGCATCCCGGAACCATTCAGGTATCTGGTATTTTTTTAAAGATTGCCAGTCCGCCTGGAAACGTTCCTGTGCATCTAATTTACTTGCGCAAAGAATCAGCGCGCTTCCAAAAATCAACTTTCGAAAAAGGGCTTTGAACATACTAATATTAGGTATATAAATTATCAAATGATACTAACTAAAAAGCTTTATTATGCTTCACAACCCTTTCCTGAACAATGTTCAGGAAAGGGTTGAATTACTATTCATATTTAAGTGAGGTAATGATTTTTTGACGGTCAACCCGTAAAACCTGGACGGAGATGATCGATGCAGCAAGGACGGGCAATATCAGGGCAGGAATAATAAAATACCAGACATTAACAGCTATATGATAAACATAGTAACTATTTATCCAATTTGAAAAACCCCATACCGATATTGGGGTACCGATAAGCAGGGCTATTCCTATTGGTATAGAGAATTTATACATAACAAGCATCATGATATGTTTCAAATCGGCGCCGATTACTTTGCGAATACCTAATTCCTTTACCCTTTGATTAAGATCAACGATCACCAGCCCCAATAAGCCGATCAGGGAAATAACGATAGAAATCAGGGAGAAAAAGCCAAAGATTCTGGCAAAATCCAGGTCGGGCTGGAGGTCTTGCTTCATCGCGTCGTCCAAAAACACATATTCAAAAGGATTGCCTGGAAATATCCGCCCGTAAATCTTATTCAATTCGGCAATATGATCTTTTAAATTAAATTCATTTTCATAAAGTTTAATACCAAAATAAGATGCCGCCTGCTGGAAATTAAACATTGTAGCCACCGGTTTAACTTTTACCGACCTGTAGTTAAAGTCACTTACTACACCGATGATTGTCCGTCCATTGTTTACCATGGTGCCGATAACTTCCGCGGTTGTATTGAAACCCAGTTTCTTCACTGCACTTTCGTTTAAAATAAGGGAGTTTCTCTCCAACCCCATATCTTTTGAAAACAATCTTCCTGCAAGCAGCTTTATTTTAAAAAAATTAAAATAATTATCATCAACACCTACCCGGAAATAAGCCTTATCATCACTTGCGCCCAATTGAGGCCTGAACATACTGCCAAAATTTTCTATTTCTTTTTCGGGCATATCCGTGGCAATAGTGATGTTCTTAACCCATTTTAAGGCTTTGAGCTGTTGCTTAAAGTTGTAGGTAAGGTTTTCCGCTTTATCACCGGTGTTTAGTATTTTTGGAAATTTCACGGATAATACAGCTGTATGATCAAGTCCTTTATCCTTTTTCAATAAAAAAGCACTTTGGTCATAAACGATCAGGGCTCCGGTAATCAGAATGAATGATATAATGAACTGAAACGCGATTAATGATTTCCGCAAAAGCAAACTCTTGGTAGTAACAACCAGCTTTCCCTTTAAAACATCTATCGGGTTAAACCTGGCTATGACAACTGCAATAATAAAACCTGTAATAAGTACGCCGCTTATTGTTATACCGGCGATGATCATCCAGAACTTAATATCAGCATAAATTTCTGTTGAGAAAAACTCAAACCGGCTTGATAATATGAAGCTGGCCAGCAGCAGCAAAATGGCGGCAATACAGAGACTGATTATATTTACTATGACAACTTCCGAAAAAAACTTTAGCAGTACTGACCTGTTAGAGCAACCGAGGGTTTTACGTATGCCGACTTCTTTTGCCCGTTCTACGGCCTGTGATGAAATCAGGTTAATATAATTTACCCAGGTTATCAATAAAATAAATGCAGCAAACCCAATCAGGATATTGATGGCCTGGCCGTTTCCCGGCTTCTCCGTTTCCCATTCCAGATTGGAGTACAAATGAATATCCGTTAACTTTTGTAAAGCGAAAATATCACGCTGTTTAGCCCCCCTTAATTTGTCGCCATAATTTTTTTCAACCATAACCGGCAGCATTTTCTCAACAAGGGCCGGATCCGCCCCCGGCTTAAGCTGTATGTATGTGTAAAATAAATCGTAACCATACCAGTGATTGGTAATATCGATCCATTTCTTTAACTGATTTACATGGGTTGGCAACGAAAAAAGAAAATTAAATTTGAGATGCGTATTAGTTGGCAGATTTTTCAAAACACCCGCTATGCTATATGTTGTATTGCCATTGACTTTAATTGTTTTTCCGATAGCATCCTGGTTACCGAAATATTTTTGGGCGATGCTTTGTGTGATAAATACGGTATTGGGCTTGTCAAGGTCAAGCGGGTTTCCTTTGATCAGCGGGTAGGAAAATACAGACAGAAATGAAGATGGCGCATAATATGCTTTTTCTTCATTAAAATAAAATGGCTGTACGCCTGCTTCGGCCGATGATATGGTAATGTTATAGTTTCTTGCTATGGTTGTGCTGTTGACAACCCCGGCACAATTTGCCTTTAAATAAGGCCCGGTGGGAAAGAACGAGTTAACAGTGTTGTACTGCATGGTGCCCTGATCATAACGGCTGTATGATACCCGAAATATTTCATCAACATGCTGATGAAATTTATCAAAACTTTTCTCATACCATGCGTAGGAAACGATCAGGAAAAAAACGATATGCCCTAATATAATGCCAAGCATACTGATCAGGCTTAATCCTTTATGGCGTTTTTGAAGGCGAAATGTACTTTTTAAACTACTTATATTTAAGAGCATACGCTATATTTTTAAATCCATTGCAGATATATCTTTAATGTTTACCTGAAACAAACGACTAATTATTTACGGTAAAAGAATATTTACCAGCGCCCACCTCTAATACGGCCTTGCCGTTTTCAAATTTTATAAAGCTGATATTATTGTTGTTTTTTACATTTTTGCCAGACTCGGTAATAACGCTGCCTGCTTTGGCAGGCAAATAAATTGTTGACCGGGTATTGGCAGGTATAATTACGTTCATCACAAATGACTGGTCAGTTTTTGTCCATTCATTAGCTATTGTGCCATAGGGCGATAAAAACTTCACTTTCGCCTTTTTCACATCGCCTATGGGTTCGGGCCTGAAGATGATATGTTTAAAAGCAGTTGATCCTGTATCAGCAGCTACACCACCCAAACCGCTGTAAAACCATTCCATTAAATGGCCCAGCATAAAGTGGTTGTTGGATGATATCCTGTTACCCTGCCATGATTCGGTAAGCGAGGTTGCCCCTTGCGCTATCTGGTAACCATATCCGGGCACATCTGAACGGTTATTCATATCAAAGATCACATCAGAGCGGCCAGCCTCATCCAACACTCTCAGCAGGTACCTGTAGCCTATATCTCCTGCGGTAATGCCGTTGTTATGGCTCCGGATATCCTTAATAAGGTTGGCCAGCACTTTTGGCTTGTCAGCCTCATCAGCCAGGCCCATAAATATGGATATCGCGTTGGCAGTTTGGCTGCCTGAACCATACTGGTAAGTTTGCTTATGATAAAAAGTATCGTTATAAGCCTTTTTAACTTCGGCGCTTAAAGCTTCATATTTTTTTGCATCATCATCTTTATCTATGATCCTGGCAATTTTTGAGATCAAAGTAAGATCGTAATAATAAATTGCCGTACTTGTAATCCCACCAGGCGTCAGCTGTGACGGCCCAAGATCCCTCGGACCGATATCATACCAATCACCCAAACCAAAATACAGGATGTGATTTTTTGATTTCTTTTCAAGATAGGCTACGTAACGGGTCATCATATCATAGCTTTCTTTCAGCACTTCTTCGTCGCCATACCACTGGTAGACATACCATGGCATAATTACGCCGTTGCTGCCCCATTCTGGCGAATCACGAAAGCCGCCGCCAAACTGCACATATTCAGGCGCTATATCAGGAATTAAGCCATCGTTTGTTTGTGAATGGATCATATCCCGGATTACTTTTCGACACAAGGTTGCAATATCATAATTATAGCGAATGGAACTACCAACCAAATGCGCCTCTTCCAGCCAGCCGAGTTTTTCGCGGTGCGGGCAATCAGTAAAAACACTTACGGTGTTGCTCCTGATGGCCCAATCTATCAGTTTGAATGTTTTATTAAACAGTTCATTGGAACAATTGAAGGTGCCGATGGTAGCTGCCGCGTTTCTGGTGTGTAAGCTTTTGATACCGGTAATAATAGGTAAGCCTGTTGTGTTCTTCTCTTTATCGGGCACTGCGCCTTCCACCTGGATATACCTGAACCCGTAATACATAAATTGCGGATGCCATGCTTCTTCACCTTTACCTCTAAGTGTATAGTTAAAATAAACCGGGGCTCCCACAGCAGTCTGCAGTGCCATACCCTTATCGTCCAATAGTTCGGCGGGCGTTATTTTTACCACCGCACCGCGTTTGCCTGTCACCTTTATAAATGGAATAGCAGACGCGTTTTGGCCCATATCATAAACCCATACCCCGGGTTTAGGCTGCGTAAGTTTTTTTACGCCAAATTCATCAAGTATTTTTAGTGGTTCTTCCTGTTGCGACTCCAGCAATGGCGGCCCGTCAACAATAACCGCCTGTTTAAATTCACGATCGTTAAAACCGGGCATATCCCAGCCTTGCTGCGCCAGCCTGGCATCATAATCTTCACCGCCATAAATACTGGAGAAAGTAACCGGACCAGGAGCAGTTTTCCAATTGCCATCACTGATGATATTGCCAATTGTACCATCGGTATATTCAATGACGGTACGGCAAATCATTTTGGGATAACCGTATGCACTTTTAAGTTTATGATACCTGTCGCCGGGCACGTAATAAAAGCCGTTGCCAAGCATTACACCAAATACGTTATTGCCTGTTTTCAATTGGCTGGTGATGTCAAAAGTCACATATAAAGCATGTTTGGAATATTGTGTCCAGCCGGGATCTAAAAAGTGATCTCCTATTTTTTTTCCATTTAAGCTTAATTCAAATTGCCCCAGCCCGGTTATAAAAACAGTAGCTTTTTTAACCTGCTTGATTATTTTAAATTCTTTTCGCACCAGGGGCAGAATATCATTGCCTTTATTCCACCTGCTGTCCCCGGGATTATCTATGGCGGGTACAATAAGAAGCGAATCGGGCATTTTATTGTAACCTATCCATTGAGCACCATTCCAGTCATCAGCATTTAATAAACCCATTTGCCATTTCGCTGGTTTGCTCCAGCCAGATACGCGGCTATGATTGTCCCAAACCATGACCTTCCAATAATACGTTTTTACAGCTAAGAGTTTTTTTCCTGCAAAACCTACCTGGATCGACTGATCAGAGCGCACTTTGCCGGAGTCCCAGATGTTACCGGTATTCTTTTGCAGCTGTAACGAATCATCAGCAACAAGCACCCGGTAAGCTGTTTGCAAACAACCGCGTTGCTTTGATGATAACATCCAGCCCAAACGTGGCTTTTGATTTTCTAAACCGACCGGATAATCTTTGTATTCACATTTTAAGGAATATACCCCGACTTGCGCGTCGGCTTTAAAAGAAACGAAAACTAACAAACAGAAGGCAAAGGCTTTGTAACAGAAATTAAGCATCATTGTTAAGTTAACTTATAATTTATTATTGCATGATTCGTACGGGTCCCATTAAACCGGAAGCGAGTAAGGGAGAATTTTTATCAAAATAATTCCAGGTAGTAAAACAGAACCTCCCTTTTGATGGTCTTGGTTTGTTATTTAGGAACCAGTCGGGAAATTCTTTTAAAAAACGGCCCTCTCTGTGCCCTGGCAGCCACTCGCAATCTGCGGGTTCCTGTTCATCGCCTATTAACCGGTTGGCCCATACATTAGTAACTTCAATTACCAGTTTATTTCCGCTCTTTTTAAGCAAACCGGCGGGAATCTTCACGTTCCATGGTGCAGTCCAGGCTACGCCAAGATCTTTGTCATTAATTAAAACATGTGCGATGTTTTTTACATTACCCAAATCAATCCAGGTATCCGAAGCCAGGGCAGCTGAACCGGCAGGAAGGTCAAAGTTTTTTTTATAAACGGCGGTACCGCTGTAATATTTGATACCGGGATTTTGCTGCAAAGTCCAATCCTGCAGAGAGGTAAACATTACGGGCGCTACCGGACCTCCCCATTTCTCATCAAATTTAACCTGCCAGTTTCCTGTAATTGTTAAAGCCTCTTTTCGGGCAGGGAAATTATCTTCAGTTAAAGGAGTTGAATTTGTAACCTTTTTGCGGAATACAATAAAAAAACTTTGCGCCTTATCAAAATCAAGTGTGATTGCAGTGTTCACGCCTTCTGTCGTAAACTGTGGCAAATCTCGCATAGTTCCGGTCACCGGGTCCCATAATTCTGGCTGCATGCCTGTCACATTAAAACTGCAAACCGCGGTACCCGCATTGCGCGATACGTTAGCTACAAAATATACATCTGTATGAAGACGTTTGCGGTGGATGTGCCTCACCGTTATTTTACCGGTAACATCTTTTGCTATAAAATCGTTCGCGGAAGGCGCTGCGATTCCACCCCATTGCAATAAAGCCTGGCACCGGGTCCAATACTCAACCATGGCTTTACCTGGCTCCCACCAGGTTTGGGTACGGTCGAAATGGGTACCCCATTCTCCCATGGTTAATCCCGGTTTATATTTATCGTCCCAGGGTTGTTGCACAAAACGGTGTATCACCATGCGGTTTACCCCATCGCAAAAAGCAGCATCGCCCATGGGTTTTAACCATTCCGGGGTTTCGTCCCATTTAGCATCCCTCGGGTCACTGGTAAAGGCCTCTGCTTCGATTATATTCTGTCCCGATCGCCTTAAAGCAGCTACGGTGGGAACCAGTTCATAAGGCGAATAGTTGCCGCCAAACGTCCAGAACTCGGTCATAACGGTGCCTACATAGGGCATGACTTCATCCTGTCGCCATGGGCCGCCATATGGCTCACATAAAAAAGTCAGGTTGGCCTCACGTAATTTTTTGGCCACAGTAGCGAAATAAACATCGCGGTACAGGTCTTTTACTGTAACATCAAAATCCTTTGCGAATAAAACAGAGTCGCGCCCGTCTGCTCCGATTACCCGTCCGGCGAAAGTCGGCAGGTATGGTGTAAGATCATACCCCCTTCTTGCAGCAAACTCTTCTTTCATTTTTGGGGTCCACGTGGGATAGCCGGCTTCATAGCTATCAAAATGAACGCTTTTAAATCCGGTACCTACCAGATCACCCAGATGTTTTTGAATTTCACCCACCACATGATCCATGTGAAAGTTTACGGCTTCCCTACTCATTTTGTCGCATTCAAGACCAGTAGCCTGCCATTGCGCAGGCTGGATCAAGGTCCCCGTAGTAGTATGACCAAACCTGTAAATGATCCACTTTCCCGGAGGCACATCCCAGTTGAGCTGGCCGTCAGGTTGCATTTTAGCGCTGAGGTCTATCACCTTATTTAATGGCACTACACCGTTGGCCGGAATAGCCAGCACAGCGATGTCTTTATAATAAGTTTGTCTTGAGGCTATTTCCGGAATTTCCACCAACCCGGTGTTGGGATTATAAACAGGGTATGGTGTATGGCCGCGCAGTTTTACTTTAGGCCGTTTTAAAACCAGGTCTATGTGCCTGTCTCCCGAAAGTGTATCTGTAGACCAGCAAATCTCCTGCATTGACATTTCCGGCGAAATCCACGGCCCGCCGCTCGATTCATATCCCGGCCCGTTAAACATCCCGAAATCCATTCCGAGCCTTTTTGATTCTTCAGCGGCATGACGTACCAGCTTCCACCATGGCTCTGTCCAGGAAATAAGCTCCGGAGTCGGGCCTTTATTAATATTACCGGCCCAGGGCGTAGTAACATCAGCAAGGCTAAACATAGTAGTACTGGTAAAGCCTTCCTTCTTCAGCGCCTCCAAATCTTTGGTAATGCCTTTTTTACTCAGGTTCGCTCCCATCCACATCCATAACACACCTGGACCGGCACTTTGCGGAGGATGATTAAATACCTCTGCCGGATCTGAAGGTACCAAAGCCTGGGCCACCGGTTGAGCAGGCCGCTTTTGCGCGCTGACGCTAAAACAAATAAGATTAATTAACAGCAGGTGTAAAACCGGTTTAAATGCGGCAGATGGAGTCGTTTTGTAAAATAGTCTCATTATATATGATTAGTAGCCTGATATGCGTTTTGCAATTGTAATTTAAAAAAGAGCATGGCCCTAAGGCCATACTCTAACCATTATTAACCAAATAAACCCATATCAATATCCCGGATTTTGCGTAAGCTGATGATTGATATCGATCTCTGATTGAGGTATGGGGAAAATGAAGCGGCTTGCTGTGATATTGGTGTAAGCACTGGCAGGCAGGTAAGGTTCCTGCTGTTTAATTTTAACCCCAAACGCGGTCATGACGCTGATAGCCTGTCCTGTCCGAACAAGATCCAGCCAGCGGTGATTTTCAAAAGCCAGTTCAACCCTGCGTTCTTTGGCAACCGCCGCGCGCAGATCTACCTGGCTTGCTGCCGTTGTCGGCAGTAAGCCGGCCCGTGCCCTAACCTGATTAAGGTAAGGAATAGCCTCCCCCGGTTTACCTTCTTCGTTTAAACATTCCGCCAGCAGCAGTAGAACATCTGCATAGCGGTAAACTATCCAGTCATCACCGCAATTATTAAAGGTTGCATAAGGCCCGTGAGTGTACTTTTTGCAATAGGTATCATTTACGGTATTACCATCGCCATCCACGTAGCTAAAGGCTATTGAAGCGGCCTTACGCGTATCTCCTGTTTCGTAGGCGGCAATTAAATCCGGGGTAGGTTTGTTCCAGCCCCCGGTCGTCTTATTATCTCCTGACACGCCTAAAATGTTTTTTACGTTTGAAATATTTGGCGCAAACTGAAATGCAAAATTATTTTGCTGTCCTTGCGGTCCGGCTAAGTATTGTATTTCAAAAATGGATTCGACGGTATTGCGGTTGGCAAAAATATTGGCATAATCAGGCACGAGGCTGTAGCCTAAAGTGGTGACGTCTTTCAACGCGGCCTCAGCTTCGGGGTACCTCTTTAAGGTCATGTAAACGTAGCCAAGCAATGTTTTAGCCGAGCCTTTGGTAACCATGCCGATGGTAGTTTGCTTGGCCGGCAATAAGCCTGCAGCGCTGGTAGCATCTGCTATAATCTGTTTATACACATCTGCTGCCGAAGAGCGTGGTAAAGAAGCTTCCGCTACAGAGTTAACTTCTTTCAAGTGCAGGGGTACACCTCCAAAATACTGTACCAGCTCAAAGTAATAAAAGGACCGCAAAAATTGCGCCTGCCCTTTTAGATTTGCTTTTACAGCGGGATCAATGGTTGATTGATCAATGCGGTCTAAAATAGCGTTGGTACGGGCTATGCCCACATAGCAATTCGCATATTTGTTCAAACCGTTCATATTGATTGCGATATCCAAAAAGCCTGAAATGTTCCATTTATCGCTAAACTGGCCACCCTGCAAACCCGGGCTGGCAAAATAAGTGGCGTTGTCCGAACGCATTTCGCCCATCACATATGCGTCGCCGTATATACTACGCAGAGGTGCATATGATCCAACCACGGCCTGGGTATAGTCGTTGGCGGTTTTAAAGAAAGTTGCTTCAGTTACAACTGTTTTAGGCACTAGTTCAATAAAACTCTTTTTGCAGGCGGATAAGCTTAATGCCAATACCGCCGTTAATAATATCCTGACTTTCATAACTATATGATTATATCTTTTATTTTAAATTAACATTTACACCAAAGCTAAAGGTGCGCGGCACCGGGTAAGAAGTATTATCAATACCGATATTCAAAGGGCTGCTGCCCTCAACTCCGCTAACTTCCGGGTTGGCACCTTTGTATTTGGTAAACACAAACAGTTGCTGTGCGCCGGTGTAAACCCTTATGCTCTTGATATAATTATTGTTTTTGTTAAGCGGAATCGTATAACCCAAGGTGACATTCTTAACGGTAAGATAACTGCCGTCGGTTACCCAGCGGGAATTGGTATACCTGGCCAGGGCAGTACCTACAACAATTCTCGGATGCACGCCGTCCCCGGGATCTGTAGGCGATTTCCAGCGCCTGGCAACATCTTTGGTTACATTGAATACACCATCCAGGTTCTGGGTATACTCTAACGTGCGGTTTTGCAGGTCGCCTCCGTAAGCGCCTGATACAGTAACGCCAAAATCAAAGTTTTTGAAATACAGGTTATTGGTCATACCGTAGGTGAAATCCGGATTCGGATTACCAATAAAGGTTTGATCTTTCAGATCAATCACACCGTCTCCGTTGATATCCGCATACTTAACTGTTCCGACGGCTGACGGCGAGTCGCTACCCAGGTATTTCGCTGAATTATCAAAATCCTGCTGATTTTTATAAACACCGATAAATTTATAGCCATAGAACATGCCTAAGGGCTGTCCTATCATCTCGATATTGGATCCGTTGGTATTTCTTGGCAAAGAGGTGCCGTACGGGCCCAGATTCAGGATCTTGCTGCGTACAAAACTGATATTAAAATTTGTTGACCATTTGAGCGCACCAACAAGGTTTTGGCTGTTAATGGAAAACTCATGGCCCTGAAACCGCAGCTTGGCAACATTATCAGATATACTGGAGAAACCTGATTCGCGGGGCACATTAATCTGGTACAGCAGCGAAGAGGTGATTTTGCGAAAATAATCGTAACTCACCGCTATACGCCCGTTAAGGATGCTGAAATCGGCGCCAATATCCAGTTGCCTGGATTTTTCCCAGCTTAAATTATTATTCCCGATATTCGAAATAGAGGTGCCGGGAGTTAAAACTCCGTTAAAAGTATAATTACTGGTTTGGGTATTAGGTATAAAACCATAATTCTGGATATTAAAATTACCGTTAACGCCGTAACCCGCCCTCAGCTTAAGATCTGATACAGCTGTGATCTTTTTCATGAAGGGTTCTTCTGAAGCGTTCCAGCCCACTGATACCGCCGGAAAATTACCATATTTGGTATTAGGAGCAAACCTGGACGACCCGTCTCTTCTGAACGATGCAGAAACCAGGTATTTATTTTTGTAATTGTAATTTAAACGTGAAACGAAGGAAGCCAGCGACCATTCCTGGATATCGTATTGCGGATTATTAAACTGTGTCGCAGCCGCTAAGGACGATATGTTATCATTTGGAAAACCATAACCCGATTCCCTGTTAAAATCCGAATGATATTTCTGAGCGGTATAACCTACCAGTGCATCAAAATTATGATCACCGAATGAATGTTTATAAGTTAGCGTGTTTTCTGCAAGCCATGAATAATAAATACTGCTGTATGTACCGGCGTTGGCTACAATTGGTGGCGGGGCAAATAAACCTCCCGTTGTAGACGGATTCCATTGTTGGTTTTGTTCATTCACATAGTCAATATTCAAAGATGTCTTGAAATTCAGATCTTTTATAATTTCAAAATTAGCATAGGCATTGGACAACAAACGCCCCTTTTGGGTGTTATTTGTAGCCTCGGTTGCTACTCTATACCAATTGGGGTTACCAAAAAGACCGGGAGACTGAGAAGTTAAAGGCAAGGACCCATCCGGGTTTTTATAAGGTGAAATCGGCGAGCTGGTTATTGCGTTTTGAATAATACCGCCACCAAAAATATTGCCATCGCTGTTACCATTCGCCAGTTTCTCATATGTCGGCGCTACGTTTAAACCCACGGTAATTCTACTGTTGAACTTATACTCTGAATTAACACGCAGGGAATACCGTTTGTAGTTTGACGCGATAAGCACACCATCCTGGTTCAGAAAACCAAGCGTAGCGGTTGTGGTTGATTTTTCAGTCCCGCTGCTTAAAGACAGGTTATAGCTTTGAATCGGCGCATTACGCAATAGAACATTGTACCAATCTGTCCCCTTACCAGCGTACTGCGACGGGTTTTGATATTCAACAGGGATACTCGTAGCCTGGCCCAAAAGGATTTTTTGCGCAAACACATCCTGTTCGTATTGCGCGAACTCCTGAGCGTTCATCATATCCGGGCGCCCTTTTTGCGGAACACTTTGGACACCATAAAAAGCGTTAAAAGTTAATGAATTTTGTCCCGCTTTAGCGTGCTTGGTGGTAATAATAACTACACCATTCGCGGCTCTCGAACCATACAAAGCTGTCGAAGAGGCATCCTTCAGTATGGTAAAGGTTTCTATCTCATCCGGGTTAATGTTATTGATATCACTGACCAAAGGCACACCATCGACCACATATAACGGCTGGGAACCGGTTCCGAAGGATGCCGCACCACGGATTCTGATCTGTATGCCCTGCCCCGGTATCCCGGTAGTTTGGTTAACCTGCACGCCCGGTGTTTTTCCCTGGATGCTCTGCGTGAACTGGGTTACCGGCTGATCCTTTACATCAGTAGCTTTGATAGTTGTTACGGCACCGGTTATATCGCCTTTTCTCTGCGTTCCGTACGCTACAACCACAACTTCGTTCAAAGCCTTGGAATCGTTGCTCAGTTGTATTTTCAAGATGCTGCTGTTGTTTACAGGAACCTCCTTAACCGCGTAGCCAATGTACCTTACTGTTAAAACAGCGTTACCGCTGCTCACTTTAATTTTGAATCTGCCGTTAACATCGGTAGCAGCGCCTTTACTGGTCCCTCTTTCGGTTACTGTAACCCCGACAAGGGCTTCACCATTCTCAGCAACAACCTGACCGGATACTTCAAATAAAGAAGCATTGTTAACGTTCTGTGCCAATGATATGCTATTGACGCTGAAAACCAAAATAACAACTGACAGTAAAACAAAGACACTACGCAATACTTCCCCCGGTGATGGGGATAATTTTGTAAAAATTTTCATAATTTTGAATTAGGTTAATTAATCATTTAACTGAATGATTGTATTATCTTTTCGACCAGGCAATAACAATCATTTGAATAAGCAGGAGTCAACTGATTCCTGCTTATTGTTTTTCTATTTTTCCTTCCCCATATTTTTAATTAAGCACAACATAACTGAGCGATCAGTAATTAATTTGAATACTAAACGAAAGCGGTAAAAATTTTATAATCGGTTTAAAACAAGTTACAGCATTTGGAAAGCATGTAACCTTTATGTTACCAAATTTAGACTAGTATCCTAATAAAAGAATATCCAAAATGATATTTCAATAGCATAAAATGATACAACAGAAGTTTTTTTTAATGCTCCAGGAACAAATCAAACAATTGATCTACAGCATTTTATTAAATCGCCCCCGAAAACACCTCGGGAAGCCGGCCAAATCACGCAGCCTATTCCGGTATACCAGATATTAGCAAACTTGTATCACATCGATACTGAGCAGCTTGCCCAGTTTATTCAATTTAGTTCCGATATGACCTATACCTACAGCACAATGGTGTGCCGGGCCATAGCTATTCCAGTCGTTTACAAACTTGCGGGCTCCTAACGGAAATTTATACCGGCTATTGGTATTTCCGATTTCCAGAATAGCTCCGGCAACCGATTCACCTTCTGCTACCAGCAACATGAGCCTTCCTCCGGCCTGTTCTACCACAGACAGCAATGTAACAGGGCCATTCTTTACTGACATTTCAACAGAAAGGCCCTTACCTACTTTGCCATGATATACCTGCAGCGGCCTCACCTTTGTTTTTCCTTCGGCGATTGCTATATGTCCCGGCCCGTCGTGTCCCATCAATACAACATCTGCGTCAAAATCCATTGCGTAATATTCCGTAAAAGAGCCGCCTGCGCCAAAACTGTCCAGGATTTTCATTGCCTGTGCATTTTTGATCTCATATTCACCGGCCACAGGTATCCCCCTGGCGGTCAGAAGCGAATTACCCAAAATAATAGAACTTATCGTATCTTCATTATCGAAATTACCGGTGCCTTTATAGTAATAGGCCATAGAACCCAACTGATGGATCTCCACCATTTTATCGAGGGCGACGGAAGTTCGGGCCGCGCGCAGGAGTTCTTCGTCTGTGCAAGCGTCCGTAACCTCAAACTCCTCCTTAAATAACGTCACGCGCTGTTCTATTTCGTCTGCTGTAACGCCTTTCCTCAGGTCCGCTAACTCATCAACTTCCAGCAATTCAATATGTCCACCAAAGGTGGCGTATTGCTGCGTGAGGTCCGAATAGATGTCAAGCATGCCGCTGTAGTAATGCCCCATGCAGCCAAGCCGGTTATATGCCATAATATTGGCCACCTTCGCCGCTTCTACCCAATCCCTTATTTCGTCCCAGCAAGCGGCATCATTATGCAGCATGCCTGTAACCTGGTGAAATTTGACCCCCGTACGCGAAAAGACATTCGCTATCTCCGGCACCGGGCAGGCCGAACAATAGGCCAGCCATTCCCCTGTCATCCTGGTGCGGTCTGTCATCCTATTAAAGGCGGTATAGTCGATTGCGCCCTGCGGCGAAAGATTCAAAATAATGACCGGTACTTTGGCCCGTTGTACCACAGGAAGCACAGTTGAGGAGAGTGCATATGTGGTCACATACAGGAAGATAATATCGACATCCTCTTTTCGAAAAGTACTGCCCGCAGAAAACGCCTTCCCCGGCGTGTCGATCAGTCCGAGATTGATAATCCCGGGATGAATAGCTGCCAGCTTTGTCTCGACAATAGCCAGGTAGCCTTCCAATCGCTCTTTTAAGCCGTCAAACTGTTCCCAGTAAGCGTCCAGGCCTATTCCAAACAATCCTATTTTTAATGTGCTGTGCTGCATGTAGTATGTATATATATTGTTTATTTAAGTTATTAACCGGTCTGATTGCCTATGTTTAAAGATCAGCGCAGATAAAATGATAATTCCCCGATTTCAGCCGGCAGACCATTTTCTTTTTATCAGCTTCGATAATTTTGATATTTGCATTATCTGAAATTTTCCCGCCTGTTTCCTCAATATTTTTCGAATCCCCTGCAGGCAGATAAACAGTTCCAACCGTATTTGGCGGAACAACTATATCAAGCATGATCTTGCTGCCGGTTCTTTTCCATTCACAGGTTATTTCCCCGCTCAGCGATTGATACGAACCTTTAACCCAGTTCAAGGCTTTCAATATCGTAGGTTTGATGACAAAGGCTTTAAAACCAGGGCCGGCAGGATCGGGGCTGATCCCGACCAAATCATTGAAAAACCATTCGTTGATCTGTCCGGACATGAAATGATTCTGAGAACCAAAGTTCCCTACCCCCGCGTCCCACTTTTCTGTTAAGCTCGTCGCCCCCATTTTTAGCTGATAACCATACCCGGGCCGTTCCGACTGATTGTTCATGTCATAAACAACATCCGACCGGCCGCCATCAGCCAAAGCACGCAGCAGAAAGCGGTAACCCACTTCCCCTGTTGTAAAGCTGTTTTGATTGTTATGGATATCATCTACAAGTGCGTTTAACAATTGCGGCCTGCTGCCCGCACCGGCGAGGTCGAAAAACAAGGGCATTGCACTGCAGGTTTGGGAACCGGTTGCATAAATTCCCTTTTCTTTGTTGTAAAAAGTTTTGTTAAAGGCTTCTTTGATCTCGGTGTATGCCTGCTTAAAATGTATCGCATCCTCCTTTTCGCCCAGTGTTTGCGCGATACGGTACATGATCCAGTTGTCGTAATAATAGATCGCGGTGCCCGTAAACGAAACAGGTGTCAGCTGTGACCCCCAGGGTTCTTTCGGACCGATGTCGTACCAGTCGCCAAGGCCGGTATGGATGATATTGTCTTTTGCTTCGTTTGCCAGAAAGCCTACATAACGCTTCATTCGGCTGTAATAACGCGACAACAGCGAAATATCCCCAGAAAACAGGTATTGCTGCCAGGGAACAATGATGAAGGAGCTGCCCCATTCGGGCGAGTTGCGCATCCCATTTTTTAAATCCGGAGAACCGGCTATAAAATATTCAGGAGCTATATTGGGTATTAGCCCATTATCAAGCTGGGCATCGGCCATGTCGTTCATTGTTTTCCTAAAAAGCAGGGACATATCGAAGTTATACCGCAGTGAAGGCCCGTTCAAATGGTTCTCTTCCAGCCAGCCCATTTTTTCACGGTGCGGGCAGTCGGTCATAAAACTCATCATATTACTGCGCTGAGCCCAGCGCACCAAACCATAGATCTGGTTAAATAACGTATTTGAGCATTCGAAACGACCAACGGGTTTTGAGGTGGAATGAACAATGACATCCGCCAGTTGCTTTATCTGCGGCAGTTTACCATCCGGCGATGGGTACAGCTCTACCTGCAGGTACCTGGCGCCCTGATAAAAGAATTTAGGGAACCAGTGTTCATCTCCTTTACCTGACAATGTGTACTGCCACCATGCAGGCCTTACCCCGTCCTGCGTAGCTGAGCTCCGGTCCGCAAGGCCATTTTCACCCAATAATTCTGATGGGATGATCCTGACGGATGATCCTTTGGCGCCGCTGACCTGCAACAAAGGCATCATGGATGCATTTTGCCCAAAATCATATATCAGGAGCGTTTTGCTAACCGGATTTATTTTAACCGGCATCAAGGTATCGATAGCGGCAACAGGGGGGGCCGCGCATGATAAGCCTTTTAGTATTCCTCCCGGACCGGCTGTTTCCAATGCGGCCTGCCATGTGTCCTTTATTTTAAAACCAGGCTTGTCCCAGCCTTCGGATTGAAGGTTTGCGTTATAATCTTCGCCCCCGTAAAGATTTGAATAAGTAATCGGCCCCGGAGCTGCCTTCCAGGTTTTGTCTGTGCCGATCATTTCCACGCTTTTGTCCGCATATTCCAACCGTAACTGGGCGATAGCTTTTGCCGGGCCAAACGTATTCAGGAACTTTACATACCGAAGGGTATCCGGCTGTATGTTGTACATGCCGTTCCCCAGCATGATGCCCAATACATTATTTCCTCGCTTCAACATGCCGGTAATATCATAAGTATCATAGAGCACGGTTTTTTTATAATCTGTCCAGCCCGGGCTAAACAGGTAATTTCCTGTTTTCTTTCCGTTGATCGTAAGTTCGTATGCAGAGAGGCCGCTGACAAATATAACAGCCCTCACCAGCTCTTTTTTCACCTTAACATCTTTCCTGAACAGCACGGAAGAATAGTTTGGAAAGGTTTTGTAATCCTGAACCCTGTCTGTCAGGTTCGTTTTATGAAATCCGTTGGTTTCGTCACTATCTGATGCATAAACCGGCTTGCCGGCCGCGATGTTTTTTCCGGATGATATGACTTCGATCTGCCTTAGCGCGAAAGCATAAGCAGAACCGGTATTCGCGAGTTTAGTTACGGAAATCCGGACATAACGTGCCGAAATCTTTCCTTTATAAACATGCGCCGGTGCATAACGGTCGGCCCTGAAATCATCAACGGTATAGTTTGCCACCGTTGTGGAATTTCGGAATGACGCATCATTCGAAACCTGTACCCGAAATCTGCGGGGAAAAGCGTATCCGCCCCTATCGGCATAAAATAAAGGATACAATAAAATCTCAGAAAAAGGCCGGGGACTTCCGAGATCGACCTGCACCCATTTTGTTTCGTTTTCGCTCACAGCATCAGCTGATTTATAGCCTACCGGACTGAGCGCATATTTTTCTGCGCCTTTAACACTTATCCATCCTGCTCTCCAGTCGGCCGGGCTTAGCATCCCCATTGTCCATGAAGCGGTTTTACTCCATGCTGATACACTGCCATTTTGGTCCCATACCCTTACTTTCCAGAAATATTGCCGCCCGGAGACCAATGCCTTACCTGCATAGCTGATAAACGCCATCCTGTCGGTTTTCACCTGCCGGGAGTCCCAGAGGATGCTGCCTGTTTTAAACTGAGCGTTACCGGAAACCAATATTTGATAAGCCGTTTGAACGACACCTCGTTCCGCGGCATCGGCAACCTGAAGCGTATAACTTAAACCGGGGTTGGCCACATCAATCCCTAAAGGATTTTTACGCAGCTCACATGCTAAATTAACCGGCAGGATACCGTCTTTCGCCGCCGCTACAAAAAAAACAATGGTCGCAAAAAAAGTCACAATTATTTTTTTGGCTGTTAAATGCATGATTCTGGGTATGAAAATAAAATTTAAAGATAGTTTTAAATCAAAGAAGCAAGACGGCATCCCGGGTCGTCTTTGCTCTTTGATAATTTAGAAATAAGGATTAAGTGCAGCTTCAGAATTAGGTATTGGAAACAATAAACTGATCGTGGTAAAAGCAGCCGGGGCAACGGTAATCCCTGCCGGGAAGTAATACGCCTGCGGGTTTGCTTTGATCCGCGCCCCGTAAGCGGTAATTACCTGTACAGCCTGCCCGGTACGAACCAGATCCAGCCACCTTTTATTTTCAAAGGCCAGCTCAAATCTCCGTTCATTGATGATTGCCTGGCGAAGATCGGCAGTTGTCCCCGCTATTGTACCAGTTAAGCCTGCCCTTACCCTAACCTGATTTAAGAATTTTACCGCCTCACTGGTTTTTCCCTGCTCGTTTAAGACTTCGGCCAAAAACAACAGCACTTCAGCGTACCGGTATACCGGCCAGTTATCATTAGTGATACCTGTTTGCGCGTGGGGATGGTTATATTTTTTCACATAAGGATAAACTACGCCACCTGCGCTGACCGCGCCGATCGATGCCGGTTTTCTTTTATCTCCGGCTTCATACGCTGCGATAATGTCCGGTGACGGTATATTATAGCCTTCGATTGTCAGTGAATTTTCCGGGGTAACCCCTGTAACGGCACTAATTTCAGCCCCGCTAATAGGCTGGGGCAAAAACTGGTAAATAAAGTTGCTCGCATATCCGTCGGTACCTTGCTGGTATTGAATTTCAAATACCGACTCCGCATTATTTTTATTGGAGGGATCGAAAACAGCAGCATAATCAGCGATCAGGCTGTACTGGCCGGAATTTACAACCGACGAGAAAGCAGTTTCCGCTTCCGGCCACTTTTTCAATACCGTGTAAACATTTCCCAACAGCGTTTGAGCCGAGCCTGACGTAACCCGCCCTTTTTCCTGGATCGCTTTGTTTGGCAGTAATGATGCCGCCAGTTTAGCATCGCTGATAATTTGATTGTAAACAGAATCAACACTGCTCAAGGGTAAGGCCGTTTCCTGTAAGGTCCCTACCGGTTTTAAGTGCAGGGGCACCTTTCCAAAATATTGAACCAGGTCAAAATAAGCAAATGCGCGTAAAAAGTAGGCCTGTCCTTTGATGTTATTTTTTACTGCGGCGTCAAAATTAACGCCGTCTATCGGCGCCAGCAATTGGTTAACCCTTGCAATGATCTGGTAATCATTCACATATTTAGCGGCAACTATACCATTATTGGCATCATTGGTAAAATCGGCTATATATTCAGCCTGAATTGTGCCCCGGTCATTCGGGTTAAACTTATACCGGGAGTTATCGGCCCTCAGTTCACCCATCGCCCACGCATTATTATATAAAGTCCGCAACGGGGCATATGCGCCATTTACAGCCTGTTGAAAATCAGCCTGCGATTTAAAATATATAGGCGTGCTTAAGGCCGTTTGCGATGGTAATTCTAAAACGCTTTTCTTGCAGGAAAATAGCACTGCAGCCATTATCCCGGCTAAAACAATTTTGTATTTCATGATATCATGTATTAAACTGACTGTGATTATTATCTGACGCCAACACTAAGGCCAAAGGTAAACGTACGGGGTACCGGGTAAGCCGAGTAATCAAGGCCCTGGCCCAAGGCCGAAGCCGGGTTACCATTCGCGTCAGTACTCACTTCAGGATTGGCCCCTTTGTATTTACTGAACACGAATGCTTGCTGAACACTCGTGTAGAGCCGCACATTCTTAACATATTTATTATCGGCCAGAGGAATGGTATAACCCAGTGTTATGTTTTTAATGGTAAAGAAACTGCCGCTTTGTATAAAATGACTTGATGACCAGGCACGTTCATCCGCCGTTGAACCGGTTGTTTTACCATACTTCCCTGCACCTGGGTTTTCAGGCGAGCGCCATCTGTATTTTACATCTTTTAAAACATTAAATACACCATCAAGGTTAGTAGTCCCTTCGTCCAGAAGGCTCATGATCTTATTGCCGTAAGAACCTGAGCCTACGATACTCAGGTCAAAGTTTTTATAAACGAAATTATTGGTAATACCATAAGTAAATTTCGGGAATGGATTACCGATAACGGTACGGTCATCATTATCCCCGCCATAAGTGATCACTCCGTCTCCGTTTACGTCCCTGTACTTTATCGTACCAACCTGCGAGTCAACACTTTTAGGAGAATTGTCAAAATCAGCCTGGTTTTTATAAACACCATCCTGTATCAAACCATAAAGCTGACCTATCCGGCCCCCTACTTTAGTGATTGTATGATCTCCGTAAATGCGGTCACTCAACCCGGACAATGCCAATACTTTATTGTCGCTGAAGGCGATATTGAAGCTGCTGTTCCATTTGAACGCGCCGGTCAGGTTGCTGGAGTTTACAGAAAACTCGTGGCCCCAGAACTGTAATTCCCCGACATTACTGATAAAGTTGGAGAAACCCGATTCTTGGGCGACAGGAAGATTAAAGAGCAAATGGGTTGTTCTCTTATTATAATAGTCATAGGTAAACGTGATCCGGTTGTTAAAAACCGCCAGGTCAAGTCCTGCGTCGAATTGTTTAGTAGTTTCCCAGCCAAGATTACGATTACCTATTGAAGTAACCGCGGTGCCGCTGGCGACTGTTGAACCGAATATGGCATTTGATGAATTGATATTGGCATATTGCGTATAGTTACCGATATTGTTATTCCCTGTCACACCATAACTGCTGCGGAACTTCAGCAAGGAAACCTGGCTGATATTTTGCATAAAGCTTTCGTCAGATACGTTCCAGCCAACCGAGACAGACGGAAAATTACCATATTTATTATCCGACCCGAAGCGCGACGAACCATCACGGCGTAATGCCGCTGATAATAAATACCTTCCCTTGTAATTATAGGTCATCCTTGATAAGTAGGAAAGCAGGTTATATTGCTGGATATCCTGGTAAGTATTTGTCCTGTCGATATTGACCGCGGATTGAATAACATGGATCCTGTCATCGGGATAATTGGTTCCCCTGATCTGGCTATAATTAGACTGTGTCTTTTGAACCGTGAATCCGCCAAGCAACTCAAAGGTATGATCCCCGAAAGTCCTTTTATATGTAGCTATATTTTCATTTAACCAGGAAGTGTAGCGATTATTGGATTCAAAACCACTTGCTGTTACCGGGGGCAGGGAGGCAAAAGACTTTGAAGCGGTAGACGGGTTAAAATTATCGTAGGCAGACTGGCCGAGATCTATATTAATGCTCGATTTGAGTGTTAAGCCTTTTATGGGCTGATATTGGATGTAGGCGTTCGATAATAAGCGTGTAGTTTTGGTTACATTCTCAATTTGCTGGATGGCATTGATCCAGTTCGGCGTTGGAAACACCCCGTTTGCGTTATTGGTAAGCGACCCATCGGGGTTATATATGGGTAATGTAGGCCATGTCAGCAGGGCATTATTGATCAGGCCGCCCCCTTGATAAAACAGCCCGTCTGTGGCCGGCGCGTTATTAATCACATAACTTGGGGCCAGGTTAAAGCCCAATTTAATATTATTGGTCAGATTGTAATCGTTATTGGCCCGCAATGAAAACCGCTTATAGTTTGAATTGAGCAATACGCCGTCCTGGTTAAAAAAGCTGCCCGTCACAGAAGAACTCGACCTTTCGGTACCGGTATTTACAGTAAGACTATAATTCTCAATTATAGCGCTGCGCAACATGGCGGCATACCAGTCGTAACCCTTGCCGTATTGTGAGGGATTCTGAAAAGCCGCGGGTACCGGCTGACCCAGATCTTCAAAAGATTCTTTTTTAAACTCTGCAAATTCCGTGGCATCCATCATATCCGGCCTGCCTTTCTGGGGCACCTTTTGCAGCCCTACGTAGCTGTTGAAGAGAATGTCGGTTTTGCCATTTTTTCCATGCTTCGTGGTGATCAGGACCACCCCGTTGGCCGCGCGTGAACCGTATAATGAAGTTGAAGCGGCATCTTTCAGTACGCTGATCGTTTCGATCTCGTCCGCGTTTATACTGCTGATATCTCCTGTTATCGGAAACCCGTCGACAACATACAACGGATCACTACCCGCGGAGATCGAAGCAGCACCCCTGATCCGCACCTGAATACCCTGTCCGGGCTTTCCGGTTGCCTGGCTGATCTGAACACCTGCCAATTTACCCTGCAGCTTTTGCGTTACCTGTGCTGCCGGTATATCCTGCAGTTCCTTTGCACTGACTGTCTGTAAGGAACCGGTAGATGTTCGTTGGGTGGTGTTACCATAGGCGACTACGACCACCGCGTCCAGGATCTTCGACTCCTCTGTTAACTGAATGTCGATCGTTGTTTTGCCGCTAATAACAATTTCACGTTTGATATAACCGATATAGGTAAATACCAGGGTACCCTCTCCCTGAGCGGCGCTGATGCTATACTTGCCTTTTGCATCAGTAGATGTAGAAATGGTGCTCCCTTTTAAACTCACGGTCACCCCTGCAAGTGGCTCTCCTTTCTGCGTGCTTACCTGTCCTGAGATCCTGATTGATGTCTGCGCTTTCGCAAGGCCTGAAATTGTTAAAAGGACAATTAAAAAAAAGCCAGCCTTATTACCTGTCCATGTAGGTAGATATTTTGTGATTGATTTCATTTCTGTTTAAAATTGGATAAGGTCAGTGCCGGTTGTTTGCGAAATAAGGGTACATAGGCTATCAACAGGCATTTTCAATGAGTAATTTTGTTTCATAAGATTTATTAGGTTAAAATTGTCCGAAGCAAGTATTGCCTGGGATTAAAAAACACAATTGGTTATAATTCAAAATTATTCGAATAGAATCCCACAAAAAGGCCTATTTTGATAAAACAGTTGTACAAAATGATAAATGGAGATTTTTATTTCTTAATCGGTTGATTTTGACTTTTATTTGTATTTTAAACACTTATTGACAGCGAAAAAATAGCTGCGACTTAAGCTGCAGCGGTGAGCAGTCCAATTAAAAACCATTTTGCCATTATGACCAATTATTGCAAATACTTACCCGTCAACCAGGATGATGAAGCATGGGGGTTAACCGTCCTTAATACCGGTTTTACACACATTCCCAAATCAACGGTCTATCCAAGTAAAGACCATCCCTCAAATTATTATTTTACCTGGAAAAATGGCCGGGTATTACACGAATACCAGATCATCTATATCACGCAGGGCTCGGGCACCTTCGAATCAGAACATTGTAAGCTCACACAAGTTCAAGAAGGCACTATTATTCTGCTTTTTCCGAATGAACGGCATCGTTACAAGCCTGATTCAACTACCGGCTGGGATGAGTACTGGATTGGACTAAAAGGGCAGATCATGGAAAACTTCATATTAAATAAATTTTTCAGCGTTCAAAAACCAATATTGAATATCGGGCTTAAAGACACTCTTTTTGATTTGTTTACAGAAATTATTGATATTACAAAAGGCGAAAAACCCGGATATCAACCGCTTATAGCGGGCGCCTCCGTACATTTGCTCGGCACTATCCACGCAGAACTAAAAAAGGCATCATTCCAGGGCGAGAATAATATACAGGCAATTATGGATAAAGCCCGCTTTCTGATGCGCGATCATATGAACCAGCACGTTACGCCGGAGGAAATCGCTGAAGAATTGAAAGTTGGCTATTCATGGTTCAGGAAAACCTTTAAACAGTATACCGGCATGGCACCGAATCAGTACCTCATACAGTTGAAGATCCAACAATCAAAAGAACTTTTGTTAGTTCCGGAAAACTCCGTTAAAAGTGTAGCCTATCGTTTAAATTTTGAATCGGTGACTTATTTCTCAAAATTATTTAAGATGAAGACAGGCCTTACTCCGGTTGATTACCGGAGCATCGGCTTAAAGAAATATGATTGAAACAGGCTGCCTTTCCCTCTATATTTACTGGATTATAGGCACTATAGTGAAAAGCAATCCACCCGCGGTATAGAGCCAACCAGGCCTTATCGCTACCATACGGGTGGATATTTAATTTGTATCTTTCAGCTTATTGCTGGAGCGTAAGTTCAATTACCGGAATCTCATAGTTCGGTTTCTTTGCCGGTAAAGTTACTTCCAGGTCATCTTCGTTAATTTCTTTGTATAAAAGCTCCGAGCTGTCATTCAAAAACTGCGCGTATTTGATCTTGCCTTTGTAACCCGGCAGTATCAGTTTCCCGTGCGGATAGCTAAACAACTGCACATACAATTTACCGGCGGCTTTGTTGTAAGTAAGTTTGGTTCCTTCAGGTATTTTATAGGTATCAGGAGCGTAAGTACAATTGTAAATAGATTTACTGTTGGCATGCATCCAGTAAGCCAAACTATCCAGCGCATTGGTAGCGCGGTAATCAAACTCGCCGCGCGCGGTTGGCCCAACGTTCAGGATCAGGTTGCCGCCATTACTTACCGAAGTAATTAACAGGTCAAGCAATTGACGGTGGGTTTTCCAGGTATTTTCATCACGGTAGTATCCCCATGAGCCGGAAAAGGTTTGGCAGGTTTCCCAGGTTTTGCCACGGTATTTAGCCAGTTCGGCAGTGCTTACCTGTTCGGGAGTTTCAAAATCGGCGCCGTCTTTATATTCTTCCAGGTTCAGGCGGTTATCTACAATAATACCCGGCTGTAACTTCCTGATCAATTTAAGCAACTCAACTGAACCCCATTCGTCTTTACCTTTGCCATGCCCATCTTTACGGGGGAATGAGAAATCAAGCCAAAGGATATCGATCTTACCGTATTTGGTTAACAACTCGGTGATCTGATCGCGCATGTACTGGCGGTATTTGGCCATATCACGTCCTTTGTTCAGTTTAGCGTATGATGCATCACTTTTATCAGCAGGAGATTGCGGATGGATCTCATCAATAGTATATTGCGGGTGGTGCCAGTCTAACAGCGAATAATAAAAGCCCACTTTTAAACCCTGAGCGCGGAAAGCGTTTACATATTCACGTACCAGGTCGCGTTTGGCTTTAGTATTTGGAGCTTTATAATCAGTAAATTTTGAATCGAACAGGCAAAAACCTTCGTGGTGCTTGGTGGTTAGCACGGCATATTTCATACCGGCTGCTTTGGCTTGTTTAGCCCATTTTTGCGGATCGAACAGGTCGGGGTTAAACTGATCGAAATATTTCTGATAACCGGCATTGTCAATTTTTTCATTGTGCTTTACCCATTCGTGGCGGGCGGCCTGCGAGTACAGTCCCCAGTGAATGAACATACCAAAGCGGTCGTCCTTCCACCATTCCATGCGTTTATCTTTTTGGGCATCGGTTTCGGTGCCTATCATTTTTTGTGCAAATACCGATGGGGCCATCAGCAATACAAACATCAGCAGTAATTGTAATTTCTTTAGCATAATTTATATTATCTGTTATAAAATTATAGGCTTTCGCGAATAATCGTTTTCGTTTTTTATTTGTTGTTCTGATTAAAATGGCTCACCAATAGCTTCAGTGCCGCCTTGCTCACAGCTAACACCGTACCATGTCGGATACCTTCGGGCAGCTTCAATTGGTTGGATACATCTGTCCAGTTCTTTAGATCTGCAGACTTAACAGCCCCATATTGATGGTCTGTATACTTATCAAAATAAACCACCCATTCATTATCTATCTTAACTGCGGTTGGTCCTTCTGCCCAGTATTTACCAGTTATCGGTTCAGAGGCATTACTATAATCCTTTGTAAGGTATTTGCTAAATGCTACGCGAATATTCTTTTCGGTTACCGGCTTTTTGGTTTCGTTTTTCAGGAACATCACATAACGGTTGCCATCTTTTTGAATGGTGGCATCAATTACATTAAAACCGGGGTCGTACAACAGGCATGCCTTGGTGTAGGTTTTAAAGTCCCGCGTTGAAACATAATAGATCCGGTGATTTTTTTCCCCTTCTTCATCAGTTTCAGGAAACCTGCCGGGGATGGTTGTCGCCCAGTAGATCATGTAACTTTGATCAGCCTGGTTATAAATGATCTCAGGAGCCCAGCAATTCTGCGCCAACGGTTCGTGCGCCATCACCGGTATGAACTGCTGTTCCGACCAATGGATCATATCCGGGGATGAAGCATAACCTATCCCCCGTTCTTTCCAACTCACCGTCCACACCATGTGGAAAAGTCCGTCAGGTCCTTTAATGACACAGGGATCACGCATGAGCCTATCCACTCCGACTTTAGGTTTTAAAACGGAACTGTCCTGATTTAAAGCAGCCCATTTCAGGCCGTCATAACTATAGGCAAGATGCAGCCCATCTTCACCGTTATTTTTAAAATAAGTGAAGATATAGGCTCCTTCTCCTGTATTTTGAGCTTTTACCGGAGCCGCCAAACTTGTTAGTAAAAGAAATCCCAACGCAGTTATACTGTAACGTAAGGCTTTTTTTAATTTAAAGTTCATGTCTTTTTTAGGTTAGTGTTTGATCAATTTGCTTTTAAGGGAGCAATTGAACTCTTGGGTTGCATGGCTGCTTTTATGCCCCATTTCAAATCAGGTTTATCCTGAAGGTAAACATCGAGCCGTCCCCCATTGATAATGTTCTTGTAAGAGATGTAATTATTGCTGATGTTCTTCCCGTTCCACTTCACCGCATAGATATAGCCTGCGTTGTTTACCCTTTTATGCGTATTGATGCGGAAGGTTTTGCCATTGCCTAAATGCATGGAAACGCTGCCGAAAATAGGAGAACTGAGCAAATACTCGCCCGATACCGGGTTTAAAGGATATAAGCCGATAGATGCGAAGATATACCAGGCCGACATTTGCCCCGCATCATCATTACCACTTAAGCCCCCCGGCCCATCGCCATATTCTGTAGCCAGTATTTCGCGCACGCGTTGCTGGGTTTTCCATGGGGCGGACGTAAAGTTATACATAAAAGGGATCTGATGCCCGGGCTCGTTGCCATGCCAGTATTCATTTTTGATAAAAATACTATCCAGCGCGGCCTCTAATTTTGAGCGCCCGCCCATAAGACCGGCCAGACCAGTAACATCCTGCGGTACATAGAACGTATACTGCCGCGGTGTGCCTTCAGTAATGTAATAAGCTTTATTATCCGGTTTAAAATCGCCGGTCCAGCTGCCATCTGCATGGCGCCCCCTCACCATACCCTTGTTTTGATCAAATACATTACGATAATAACCTGCCCGGCCGGCCAACACCTTATAATCTCCCGTTTTACCCATTTTTGCGGCCATCATGGCAACCGCGTAATCATCATAAGCATATTCCAGCGTACGGCTTACCTGTTCTTTTTTATGAAAAGCATCCGGCACACTGTCTTCTACAGGTATATAATGGTATTTCAGGTAGCTGTCCAACGCCCGCCGCCCTTTTCCTTCGGCGTAATCTGCCTTGTTTGCCGGTGTATCAAAAGCGTTTTTCCTGATCAGTCGGTAGGCCTCCGCAGCGTTAAAATTCCCGATCCCCTTTAAATAAGCGGATGCTATGACCGAACTGCTATGGTCGCCGATCATTTCAGAAGTATAACTGTTCCAGCAGGGGAATATGGGTAACCAGCCGCCTTGCTGCCCCTTAAGGATAAAAGAGTTTACAACATCATTGATCAATGAAGGCTTCAGCAATTCAAACAAGGGTAAATGCGCCCGGTAAACATCCCACAACGAAAAATCATCATAGTAATTACCTTTCTTCAGCCGTCCGATTTTATTAGCCGACGCGAATTCCGGGTAAGAACCATCCACATCATTATACAGGCGTGGCTGTTGCATGGCATGATAAAGGGATGTATAAAATATGCGTTTATCCTTTTCAATAGCGGTATTCAGACCGATCTGTGACAGTGCTTTTTGCCATTTGGCTTTGCCTGCAGCCACAACCGGCCCTGGTTTCCAGCCGGGAATTTCCGCATCCAAGTTTTTCCGTGCGCCTGATATACTGCTGAATGAGGTACCTACCTTCATACAGATGCTTTCACCGGCCTTCAATTTAAACCCGAGGTATACGCCGATATTTTTTTTGTTGCTGATAGTAGCATTGTGATAAAGGGTATCACTGGCGAACGAACCAGAACTACCGGCCGCTTTTTCCATCCTTGCGACAAAATAGCCTTTAAAACCGGCCTCTTTCCCCCAGCCCTGGTAAATGCGATGCACCGGGTTGTACGCCTCAACTTCTCCACGGCCAGGATCTACTTTAACAAAACCCTCATTATAATCGCTGTTGGGGCTTATCAGCAGGTAAACGCTGTCGGCCCTCAGGGCTGTAACCTTTATTATAGCGCAACGCGGTGTTGAGGTAACAGCAACCTTTAAACCATAGTTATTCAGATCGATACGATAATAATAGGGAGACGAATACTCGTCTGTATGGTTGAATTTTACCGCATAATCAGTTGCCAGCGTTCTCAGCCTGCTACTAACAGGCATAATTGTAAAACTCCCGTAGTCCTGGGTGCAGGAACCGCTTAACCAGTGGCTGGCCCTGATCCCGCTAAAATAGTTATCACTATACCGGTAAGGGGCTATACATTTATTCTCAGACGTTTGGGTTTGCGGGCTCCACTGCGTCATAGCGAAAGGAGTGGTAACCGCAGGTATGGTATTAGCAAATAATTCGGTTCCGCTGCCATGCTTAAGCGCGGCCGGTGTAGTCGCGGCACCGCTGCCAGCCATTGGCTGTACGTATTTAACCAGGTCCTGCGCATTGGCACTATAGTTAAACAGCCAAAATACAACTACCCATATCCTGCAATTATATTTGATATTCATTCGCCACGTTTAAGGAGTTATTTATTGTTAATTTCGACTGATTTATCTCCTGCGGGAATGACCAGGTCTGCGGTCCTTAGCTGCGTGACTTTTCTATAAACAAGAACAGGAACGGCGGCTGATAAAGGTACTTCGATCTTTTTTAAATCCAACCCGCTGACATCGTCAAAAACCATAGCCGGGCGAAAGTCATCCTGCTTTAAAGTTATTTTAAAATCGCTGATATGGATACCAGAGGCGTGCCTGGTGTACAAACCCCAGGAAGGCAACTCCCCGAACATCGTAAACTCAGGATACCCCGCAGGGTTTTCAATTACATGAGACAGTGAATCTGTAGGGATAAAAGCAATCTCCTTTCTGGCATTGCCGCCATACATAATTTCGATATTTTTCAGGGTAACATTTTGTACCAGGTGGTCCGGCAAACCGGTTATAGATGCCGGCACGAGGTTATGCGGCGCTACCTTTGGCGGCGGCCCCTCAACCGGGTAACCAATATCTGGTTTGGCGTTAGGCACATCGGCCTTTACATCATCAATCAAAATATTATTTATCGTACTGTACCTTTCATCTTTATTACGATGCCCAAGGCGGATAAAAATGGCATTACCGATGTTTTTGCCCTTAACGTGGCTGATGTTGACATCTGTGAGATAAGCGCCATCTACGGTTTCCAGGGCAATGGCCGAACGGTAAGTATCGAACACGACAAGATTGCGGACGCGGATATTTTTAAATCCGCCAACCGAGCCGGTACCCAGTTTAAACCCGCTGGCGCTCGAACGCAGTATGCAATTCTCAACGATAATATTTTCGCAGCTTTTCCCGGTACTTTCTGATTTTAGGCAGATCGCATCATCCGCGGCATTAAAATAGCTGTTGGTTATTTTTACGTTCTTTGAATCAACGATATCTATACCATCGTTGTTCCAGTAAGCGGTACTCTGTACCTTCATGCTGTCAATATCCACGCCATCGCAATCATTGTAACTTTGCACCCAGGCAGCCGAATTTTTGATGGTAATATTATTGACTTTTACTTGTTTGCAGCCTTTAAATAAGATGATC
Source organism: Mucilaginibacter ginsenosidivorax (assembly GCF_007971525.1). Lineage (NCBI taxonomy): Bacteria > Pseudomonadati > Bacteroidota > Sphingobacteriia > Sphingobacteriales > Sphingobacteriaceae > Mucilaginibacter > Mucilaginibacter ginsenosidivorax. The sequence goes on along the minus strand of NZ_CP042437.1, from coordinate 5,324,333 downwards.
ATCGGGCGACTGTTTTCTCCCGGGCGCTTAAGCAGCCATTCCCTGTCCTGCATTTTGCCTTCACGTAAAAGCAACAAAACATTTTCAACCAGCTCGCGTCCCTGCCCGTCTATAATCCCCTTGCCCGTTATGGAGACGTTATGCTGACCTACAGCGGAGATAAGCGGCTTGCCGCTTACACCGTAGTCCAGGCGTTTGGTACTGCCCAGCAGCAGGGCGTCGTCATCCAAATGCAGGTCAACGCCGCTTTTAAGTTCGAGGGGGCCGGTAATAAAATTACCCGGTGGAATGATAACCCTCCCTCCTTTCTTCGCTGCAGCATCTATCGTTTTTTGAATAGCGGCGGTATTATTATAGGTCAGGCTCATTTTTGCACCGTAATGCAAAATATTAAAATCCTGTTGTGCAAAACTGTTCAGCCCCGTACAAACAAGCAGCAAAGTAGATAATTGTCTTTTTATCATATTTATAGATAGCGTATTTACAATGTCCCTTAAATAATGAGCGGGCCGGTTCAATGCCCTGAACCGGCCCGCTTGGATTGGGGTATTAATTAATAGCCTGGGTTTTGCGGAAAGGCAGCGCGGTTCAGATCAATAACCGCCTGCGGAATAGGCCTTAGAACATGAATGGCTTTTAAAGCGTTCGCGGCTTTGGCTTCGTCATTATAAGCCAGCGTACGGCGCACCAGTGTACCTGTTCTCTTCAGCTCAAACCACCTGAACTCTTCTCCGGTCAACTCCCTTAGCCTTTCATCCAGTATATCATCAATGGTTAAGGTACTTACCTGCATCTCTGTGGCATAGGAGATACCTGTATCAGGATTGTTTCCCGGTTTAGCCGCCCTTGCACGTATGGCATTGAAATATTGAAGGGCCTTTGCCGTATTACCCGCTTTCAGATAAGCCTCGGCTGCGATCAGGTAGGTCTCCGCCAAGCGAAACACATAAGTATCCCTGGCTCCGCCAAAGTCAACATAAGCGGTAACAAAAGGATCCCGGAATTTTTTAAACTGCGGGTAAGAGCGCAGCCCGGCAGAAAAAGGAGATGTCCGGTATTCATCCGGGTTGATCACGATATATTTTTTAGCCGCTTTCTGTTCAGGCGTAAACGCGACAGCAGGATAATATAAAAGCGTATCGCCAACCGTGTAAGATTTGTTGTTGAACGAACCAGCCACCTGTACGTACACTACGTCATAAACATTAGCCAGGTAACGGCTGTCTCGGTTTTTATCGAAATTACTGAACCAATACGGATCAAGGGCCGATGAATTATTGGTTTTCCCATAAAAAGTACTGCGCCCGATCAACCCTGTATTTTGAGTATCCCACATAAAATACTGCTGTAACGAATTACCGCTCTGTTGTGATACACTACCATTTTGCTGAACCGTGAAAGCATTGGTAACAGTGTTTGTGCTGTACTGTACGGAAAAGATCACCTCCGGGTTAACCTGGAAATTGGCTATCGAGGGATCAAACAAATCAGCATACTTCGTTTTCAAACTGTAGTTGCCGGAATTAATGACCGCTTCCGACGTAGTGGCAGCCAGCTGAAAATCGGCTTCGCCGCTACCATAACTTTTATATCCCCTTGTAAGGTAGACTTTAGCTAACAGGTGCTGCGCAAAGCCTTTGGTTACCCGTCCAAAGTCAGAAGTTGTCGCCGGCAGTGTTCCTACAGCATCTGTTAAATCCTGTATGATCTGGTTGTATACTTCCTTTTCCGGCGTCCGGGTAAAAACCAGGTTAATGCTGGTTGTGCGGGTTAACACCAAAGGCACGTCGCCAAAGGTTTCTGTAAGCAGATAATAATAATAGGCTCTGAGCGCTTTTGCCTCAGCAACCCGAATATTAATCGTTGCGGTACTGCCGTCTTTTACCTGGGTAGCCCAATAAAGCGTATTATTGGCTATATTGATAGCATAATATAATTGCCTCAAGTAGCTATCCACATCGCCATTGGTAGAATTAAGGTTATTATTATATAAATTTTCGCCGTTCGCGTCATTGATACTCGGTGTCGAAAATGCATCAGTCCCCAGGTAGTAGAGCCCCGTAAAATTGACAATACCTCTTAACGGGGCATAATTTGAACGGGCGAGATCTTCGAAACCAGAAAACGTGTTATAATAGGTTTCAGCGGTGCGGCTTTGGGGGTTATATTCATCCGTGTATTTTTTACACGCGGTAATGCTGAGCAGCGCGATGGCTAAAGTGAGCATCACGTATTTTTTATTGATATATTTCATAACAGGTTATGTTAAATAATGATCGATTATAGCGTTAAATTCAAACCGAGGATAAAGGTGCGCGTACGAAAGTCTTGGTTAAGCGCTGAACTACCACTTGGGTTTTCGGGATCCCATCCTATGAACTTGCTAAATATAAAAGGGTTAAAGGCATCAACATATACCCTTAGGTTGCTGATCTTGACCTTACTTAAGATACTTTTGGGAATGGTGTACCCTAATGTGATATTACTTATTTTGGTGTAAGAGGAGTTTTGAAACTGAGCTATCGTGTTTGCCGGGTCAGAAGAATTTACGGCTTTATTTGACCACTGGTTGCTTGGATTAGTGGGCGTCCAATAGCTTCTGTCAAATGCCCCAAAACGCGCCCGGTTTTGATCGCCGTTTAACAGTTGTTCCAGAAACACACTATTTTCATAGGTACCCTGCCTGGTATATACCGTAAAGCTAAAATCAAAATTTGCGTAATTAATTGTGCTGGTAACTCCGCCAAACCAATTGGGAATACTACTGCCTAATATTTGCCTGTCATTAGTTGCATCAATTTTACCATCATTATTTATATCCTGAATTTTATACTGTCCTGGCTTGGCACCATACACGGCGGCTTGCTGAGCCTCGCTGGTTTGCCATACGCCTATAATTTTATAATTATAGATTTCCCTTACCTTGTAACCTAAAAACCATGCATTACCGATATCATTTTTACCGTCTCCGTATAATTGCACAATTTTATTATAGTTAGCGGCGAAATTAAAGTTAGTCGTCCAGCTGAACTTACCGCTGCTGACATTGACCGTGTTTAAACCAATCTCAATACCCTGGTTTCTGACTGAACCCAGGTTTGTTGTCTGGCTCGAATAACCGTTTTCGGGGGGAACCTGCTGATTAAGTATGGATCCTTTTGAGGTTTTACGATATAAATTTACATCTAAACCAATGCGGTTTTTCCATAAGCCTAATTCTACGCCGGCATTATACTCATCTGTCTTTTCCCATGTAAGGCTTTGGTTACCAAAGTTTGGCGCAAATCCATTGGCTGCGACGCCATTGAAATCATAGGGTGATTGCCCAACAGTTGCCTGTGTAGCGTAAGGGCCTACGGACGATGCATTACCCGACTTTCCATAGCTCAAACGGAACTTCAGTAAATCAAGCACCTGGATATTTTTTAAAAAGGACTCTTCGCTGGCAATCCATGCAAAGGAGCCGGATGGAAAGTATCCCCATTTATGCCCCGGTGCAAACACCGAATTGGCATCAGCCCTGAAGGTTGCTGTAAAAAGATACCTGTTATTGAATGTGTAGTTAGCCCTTCCGAAGTAGGAAGTAAGATTTTGCTGCGAATAACCGCTTCCAACTGTCGTTATAGGAGCAATCGCGTTCCCATTTATGGTAATTGTTGTTGCAGAACCCAGATTGTACCATAAAGAACGGTATGGTAAGCCTTGTGCTGAAATAGAAGAAAAGTCCTGCTGGTGGTATTCAAAAGTGTTACCCAATGTAACATCAAACTTATGCCTTCCTATAGCCGCATTATATACCAACAGGTTTTCCCAGGTATAATTAATATACTGATTGGTACTGCTCTGCCCCAGTGCCGGTTTTGTACCGGCCTGCTGCTTGGTAAAGGTATCATCATATTGTCCCTGTCGCTGAAAGGTAAGATCGGGGCTGAACGAGGTACGGATCTTTAAGCCTTTCATCAGGTTGGCTTCCGCATAAATATTGGGTAGTACGTGTACGTATTGCTGCTGCCTTATCTCGTTATTAAATTCAAACAGTGGATTGGTGATCTGCGTTTCGCTTTCATAGGCAAAAAAGCGGGGGCTGCCATCAGCATTATATGCGCTACCCGTTGGACGCAGCCTGTAAGCAGAACGAAAAACCTCAGCACTGCCCAGGTGGTTATTGACGAAAGTGGAGTAAACAGAAGCACCTGCTCTGAATGTATTATTTATAGTTTTATCCAGGCCTGCTTTAAGGGTATATTTTTTGGAATCTTCTGCTTTGGTAGTTCCTTGATAAAGCTGATAACCCGCCGAGGTAAAATAGGTAGTTTTATCATCGCCGCCCGTTATAGAAATATTATGATTGGACTGAGATCCATTTCGTTTGATGAGATCTATCCAGTTTGTGTAAGTCCCGTTTTGGATATTTGTTAATTCCGTCGCCGAAAATAATTTACTATCCGGGATAGGCGTAGCCGGGTAGCCAGCCTGTGCGTTGAAGAAATCGCGTACGTAGTTTACAAAAGTAGGACCATCCATGACCGGAGGAAGGTGATATGGGTTTACAATGCCGGTATAGCCGGTATAAATTATCTTGGAACTTCCCTTCGCTCCTCTCTTTGTTGTGATCAACACCACCCCATTAGCGCCACGTGATCCATATATAGCGGTTGAGGATGCGTCTTTTAATATATCTATCCTCTCGATATCCGCGGGATTGATGTCATTGGCCGGGTTTGACGGGCTGCCATTAACCGCGACCGGAACGCCGTCTATAACATACAAGGGCTGCGTATTACCGGTGATCGAGTTTGCTCCCCTGATCTCAATGGTAAAATCTGATCCTGGTTTACCCGAGCCCCTTTTAATATCCACACCAGCTATCCGTCCCTGCATAGCATCCTGTGTACCCGTTGCATTTGCCCTGGCTATTTCGTCGGCCTGTATGGAGCTTACCGTACCAGTAAGGTCAATTTTCTTCTTGGTGCCGTAACCGATAACCACCACTTCGCTGAGTGCCTTTGAATCGGCCGTCAGTTTGATAGTTAATGGCGACGCGCCGCTTATCGGTGTTTCAAGCGTCGAATAACCGATATATTTAAAAACGAGTATATCACTTGCCTTCGCAACTGTGAGGGAAAAATTACCGTTGATATCGGTTACTGTACCACTATTGGTACCTTTGACACTTACGCTCACACCAACAAGCGGCTGATTTTTTTCATCAACTACCTTACCGCTGATCTTAAGATCCTGCACACCGGGTTGAGCAACAACCGGATCTTCAGCCGGCTGCAGGTTCGTGAGGATGATCTTATTTTTAAACACCTCATAATTGATATTGTATCTCAAAAGTAATTGATCCAGCACATCCTTGAGGTTTTGATCGTTAAATGCCGCGGATATCTTTTCCTTGCTTTGAATGATATCCTGGTTATAAACGAACTGTACCTGATGTTTTTTGGCCAAAACTTTCAGCACTTCAACCAATGTCTTATCTTCAACGGTTAAAGTGATTTTTTTATCCAAAATGGTTTGTGCTGAAGTAGGCCTTGCATAGCTAATGCCAGTCATCAGCGTAATGATCAATAACTGGCTAAATGTAATCCTCATGATCTTGCACCAGAAATGGGAATTAAGTAAACAATAATTCATAAATTTGACATGATTGTATTTTGTGAAAAAAATATAATAAGAGCCCTGTCACCAATTTTATTGATGCGATCCATTGGGCTTGAAAATCCAGGTACAGGAGTGTGACAGCACTCTTGTACCCTTATTGAAAAAGGTGCTGATGCTACGTTGGGTAATGGTTTCTCATAATTTCGAATTGATTTTAAATTAATTGGTTTTCTTTAGTACGATGAGATCGTTGGTGACCTCGTAGTTGAGTTTCATGGAAGCTTTGAGCACTTCAAGAACTTCGGGCAGGTTCAGGCCCGTTAGATCAGCAGTCATTACAGCCTTATTCAGCACTTCATTCTGGATTTTAATATGAGCATCAAATTTCCGGTTCAATACATCCACAATTTCCGTAAGCCTGGCATTCTCAAATGAAAGGTCGATATGTTTATAAATATTAAGCGCTGATATGTCTGCCTGCCTGCTTGCTGTAAGCAAATCGGTATTTTTAGAATAAACAACCTCTTCTTTAGGCAACAGCATCACCTCTCCTGCCGCGAGCTTCGCTCCCGACCGGTCAGCATCACTTCCTTTTTTACTCACCGAAACCTTACCTGTAATAACGGTTACTATAGCAGTAGCTATGTTTTTCATATCGAGCACCCGGAAACTGGTGCCCCATACCTTGGTTACAATGTGCTCACTGCTGATGATAAAAGGACGCCTGGCATTTTTTGTTACCTCAAAAAAGCATTCACCCTGCATGGTAACGTTACGCGACGCAGCCCTGAATACTTTAGGATAGCTGAGGCTAGCTTCAGGACTAAGCCAAACTACGCTGCTATCTGGCAGCAGCTGTTTGATAATATTTTTAGTGCGGTTGGTAATGACCATATCCGCAGCAGCGGTCTCAATGAATTTAGCCGGGGCCAATAAGGTGTCAATAATGATAACTTTGGCAAACACCAACAAAACAGCAGCAGCGGCAATCTTCAGCCACCTGCTTTTATACAACGGCTTGATAACCGATTTTGGAGTATTAACATTATCCCGGCGGGAAATAGCATTGAACATCCGGCGTTTAAGTTGTTCTTTCTTGTCCTCCGGCAAATTTTCCGTAAAACCGGGTTCATTTTCATGCAACTCAAACCAATTATCGATCGCCTGCTTTTCTTCAGATGTACAGGTACCGTCAAGATACTTATCCAATAATTCGGACAATTGATGTTCGTTCATAATTAACGCGGGTTTATTTTGGCTTATAATAGCAAGTCGGGGAAATGTGGGCAAACCCTTGCTCTGCCGAAAAAAAATTATTTTATTAAAAAAGCCACTACCAATAACAGCAGTTCACCCATTCCAACACGGAGGCGCTGCAACGCTTTGGTGAGATGACCTTCAACCGTTTTTTCAGATATATGGAGAATTTCGGCTATTTCTTTATTGGTTTTATATTGCAACCGGCTCAGTTCATATACACTTTTGCACTTGGGAGGAAGTGTACAGATCAGATCATCGAGATATTTTTTAAGATCATTGACAAAAATGCGCTCTTCTGTTGAGTTATCAATATGCAAATTATACTTACTGGCTGTAATAAAAGAATTTTGAACCAACTGACGGCGATATTGATCAATGACGCTATACTTCGCTGAGGTAAACAAATAATTCATGAGGCCGGTTGTAAACTCCAGCACTTCGCGCCGGTCCCAAAGCCTGATGAATATCTCCTGCACAATCTCCTCGCACGATTCGGCGTTGTTTAGCCGCTTATAGGCATAATCGAACAGTCGGTCCCAGTATCTGCTATAAATTTTCTCAAAAGCAATACTGTTGCCTTGTTTTAGGAGAAAAACAAGTTCATCGTCTGTAACACTACTGATATCACCCATCGCCTATGAGTATTGCTTGTCAAATAATTAATGAGGGATTGGTTAGAAATGACTAAAGTAATAGAAAAATTACAAATTCCGAAAATGCAGCATATTTAATAATCAACAATACATTAGGAGTATTGCGTATATCATTTCAACTTAAAAACAGGCTTCTTTGAACACCTGATGACAATAAGCTTTTGGGGTTCAACGCACCTGTCAACACAGCCCGGTGCTCTGAGGCATAAGGACTGTCCTAATCAAAACTGCTACGATATGCAGGTGAAAAGTGCATCAGGACCATTCTCGGGCAATTATCCCGTCATCAGCTTTATTTATACTATTTTTAATTGTTTTACTAATTGCTGATTAATGTTAAGCCATATAAATAGTTCGATTAAAATTATTGTATCGCCCTCGCACACAGCCTGTAACGTTTTCGTACACATGATTTTTAATTTCTTAAATAAATATCTGATTATCAACCATATAATCAATGGCACGAACTTCGTACCTCCTAATCATTAACTTGTTACAACATGGTCAATAATTTTAAATTTGCTTATCGCAACCTGGTCAGGACTAAAGTTTTCTCTGTCATCAATATTTGCGGATTGTCTATAAGCCTGACCGCATTCATTTTAATGTCCCTGTATATCGAAAATGAATTAAATTATGACCGGTTCAATTCAAAAGCAAATCATATTTACCGGGTCGTTGACGATAAAAAAACAAATGCGCTTACCCAACACGGTGCAGGCTCACCCGGTCCCCTGGCGCCGGCTCTTTTAAATGATTTCCCTCAAATAAAACAAGCGGCACGCATTATCAGTGCAGAATCGCTGGTTAAATATCATGATAAGCTTTTCGAAGAACGCCGCGTATATTTTGCCGACCCGGCTATCTTTCAGATCTTTGATTTTCAGGTAGTTAACGGCGATGCAAAGACAGCACTTCAGGCACCGATGAGCGTGGTCATAACGCAAACAACCGCTGAGAAATATTTTGGCAAGAGAGATCCTTTGGGCGAAACGCTTCTATTCGACGGTAAAAACATGAAGGTTACGGGTGTGGTAAAAGATGTTCCCGCGAACGCTCATTATACTTTCGACATACTGATATCCATGGCAACGGCGCAGCAAAAGGATTCAGGATACGACTGGCTTTTCACAAACTGGTATTCCAATAATTTCTATACGTATGTGCTACTGCCTGAAAACTATGCGCCATCAAAACTTGCTTTGCAATTTGAATCATTTGCGGAAAGAAATAAAGCCAATACCGCTGAAACGAAACATCATTACAGTTTGGAGAAACTAACTGATATTTACCTGCATAGCGATCGTGAAAATCAGGTAGGAAAAACCGGCAGCATTACCAACCTTTATGTATTTTCAGTCATAGCGGTATTTATTCTTTTGATAGCCTGCATCAATTTTATCAATTTATCCACCGCCCGTGCTGCTGAACGGGCAAAAGAAGTCGCCATCAAAAAAGTAAATGGCGTCAGCCGGGCACAACTTATTGCGCAGTTTTTCGTCGAATCATTCATGATGGCAGGTATAGCGCTTTTGATAAGCACCTTATGTTCTTATTTGTTATTAGAGGCCTTCAATGATTTTGCAGGAAAACAAATAGTTTTCGACTTGTTGAAGCCACTGCACCTTACCGTGCTCGGCTTGATTCTGCTGGTCGTTGGTACATTTTCAGGATTTTATCCGGCCTTCGTACTTTCGGGATTTGATCCGGTGAACGCTCTTAAAGGAAATTTAAAAGTATCATTGTGGAGTATCGCCATCAGAAAAGGCCTGGTTGTATTTCAGTTCTCCGTTTCTATTATTTTGATTATCAGTAGCCTGATCGTTTATAATCAGTTGAACTTTATGCAAAAGCATGAACTGGGTTATAATCCGTCGCAAACGATGGTCATTAATTTTGAAGGCGACAGCAGAGTTCAATCTCAATATCAATTGCTCAGCAACGAGCTTATGAGCATTAAAGGCGTTAAAAATATAACAGCCTCATCTGCTGTTCCCGGTGACTTAAGTTCAGGGGGATGGTCGATGGACTTTGCAAAAAGAACAGGAGATACGATCCATGCCGAAATACCAATTTATCTTACCGACCTGAATTTTTTAATGCAATACCATATTCCAATGGTTGCAGGAAGAGCCTTGTCTGCACAATTCGTATCAGACACAACAGAATCGATGATCATTAATGAAAGCGCTCTTCGGAAATTGGGTTTTAAAAACGCAGAAGAAGCGATAGGAACCAAGGTGGGTATGTACCCAAATGACGCGAAGATCGTGGGTATTTACAAGGATTTTCATTTTCAATCTCTCCAAAAACCGATTGAACCACTGGCCATTCGATTCATGCCTAATAAGTTCAGGGTATTCTCTGTAGAATTAAATAGCGCTGATATCCAAAAGACAGTTTCTGATATCTCAGCTCTCTGGAAAAAGATGGTTCCTCAACGGCCCCTGGAATATAGTTTCCTGAACGAAACATTTAATAAACAATATGAATCAGAAGTGAAGTTCGGACAAATATTCGCCGTATTCACCATGCTCGCTGTAGCCATTGCCTGCTTCGGCCTGTTCGGGCTGGCCTTGTTTAGTGTTAAACAACGCCAAAAAGAAATAGGAATACGTAAAGTATTAGGGGCTTCCGTCGCACAGATCATGGCGTTACTGTCCGGAGATTTTGTAAAACTTGTCATGATAGCTACATTGATCGCAACGCCGATTGCCCTATACTTAATGAGCGGTTGGACGCAGACATTTGCATACCGTGCAGTATTCAGTTGGTGGATATTTGTTTCCGGAGGCTTAATAGCTTCATTGATCGCCATCTGTACTATCAGTTACCAATCGATCAGGGCAGCCTTTGCTAATCCTGTAAAAAGTTTACGGAGCGAATAAAGAAGCCCTTCACTGATATCAAAAAACATGACAGCATCACCAAAAAGGATGAGGCGGTCTATCCGCTGTAGCTTCGTCGAAAGATGCCGTTACATTACTGATGCTAAATATATCTGAAAAAATCTTTTGACGTTGACGCCGGATATTGTAGCGTACGCTTTATGGAGAAGCGGGCACAAAGCAATACTAACCGTTAACTATAGTAATAAACAGGATTTTTTAGGATTGACAACTATATAAGCAAATCAGGGTGATTGTTGTAAATCATGCCCTTATGCCCTACAACTACATATGTCGCGTTCGAAGAAATCATCAAAAATCAAGTAGTTTCATATTTTATGAAAAGAGCAACCAAGGCAAATTGTGGGTAAAGGATACATTCTTACCTTATAGCCTTAAAGAAAATGTAAAGTGCAATACCAATAGTATTTTAATTAGTATTGCACCTCATGTAAAGTTATTAAACTAACACAGTTCCACCATCAATCAAAAGAGATTGGCCCGTACCATGTTTTTGTTTCATCAGGTAAATAAACCCTTCTGCAACATCTTCCGCTTCGCCAACTCTTTTAACCAGTAAAGCGTCACCAACACCTTTGTAAAGATTTTCACGATCTGCTTCGGGCATGCTGTCCCATAGCGGAGTCTTAATTACGCCGGGAACTACACAGTTTACCCTTACCGGTGCAAGTTCAACCGCCATGGCGCGTACAAAACCTTCCATAGCACCACAAATACTTGAAGCAACTGACCATCCTGCTCCGGGGCGTGCGCTTGCAGTGCCGCTGGTTAAAGATATGGACCCGCATGCATTGATGAACGGTGCGCCATATTTTACTGCTGCAAATGGCCCCCAAAAACGTAAAGTGAAGAAATCACGTGCCTGTGCTATATTCGTAGCATCGATCGTATTAAGTGTCAGGTTTTCACCGGCACAATACACCAGGTGATCAAAGTGGCCTGCTTTATTAAAAAAATCACGGATATTTTCTTCTTTACTCAGGTCAACGGCTTGTCCTTCGGTACCCGATGGCAGCACCTTTAATGCTTCACCTATCTTTTGTTGATTGCTGGATACAATCAATACATTTGCGCCATCTTTAGCCGCTGCTTTGGCTGTTGCCAGACCAATACCTGAACTGCCTCCTAAAATGATCACTTTTTTACCTTGCAAATTCATAATTTCTAATTTTATATCTATCAGTAATATTTGATTAACAATACAAAGGTACCGCTGAAAAAGAGCGTTCATTTGTGATAATCAAAGCATTACTTGCAAAATTCAAACCGCTGGTTAATCATCATAAGTATTATTGGATTTTAGCAGTTAACTGGTATAGGATATAGGATCTCAATTAATGATCCGGAATGTAAATTTTACCTGTTGGCGTGTTTTTTTTCTTTATGGTTAATACCGCCAGGATGATACAGCAGGCATTAAGTATGGATAGCAAAAGAAAAGCATTCATATAACTTAACAGATAAGTTTGCCGGACCACAGTTTGTTCTAATATAGCTAATGCCTGCTGAGTTGCCGTTAAACAGGTAGCGCCATGGTCAATCAGTTTTTTTACTGCAAATGATAATCGGGCATTCGTGGCAGGATCTGTCGCCATGATGTGCGAAACCAAAGCATTACGGTTAGCCGCAGCCCTATGGGAAATAAAAGTGTTGATCAGCGCTATACCAAAAGAGCCTCCGAGTTGCCGCATCATATTACTTAGCGCTGCGCCTTGCGGAATGTCAGCTGGCTTCAGTTCAGATACAGCCAGCGCCGTTAACGGGACAATGAGTAATGACGCACCGGTACCGCGCAAAAGTAAAGGGATAAAAAAGTTGCCCCCCCCGATGAAAGATCAGACCTGGACATCATGAATCCAAAAAGGGCAGTCAAACCGAATCCGCCTATGATAAGATATTGCGGGCGAACCCCCAGTTGCATCAGTTTCCCCAAAAAGGGTGAGATCATAGCGGCCAGCAGTGTTCCCGGCAATAACATGGTACCTGTTTGAAAAGCTGAGTATCCCAGGATACGCTGAGCGTACAACGGAAAAACAAACACTGCACTAAATAACCCAAAGCCTAACGTAAAAGTCATAATAGCCGAAAGTGATAAGGTGGTGTTTTTTAGCACCCTTAAATTAATCACCGGATGAGGTGTTCGCAATTCATGCCAGATTAAAGCCATTATGCTGAGTCCCGAAAGTATTGTTAATGCTATGATATAACGGGCTGCGAACCAGTCATCGGTTTCACCTCTTTCCAATATGATTTGTAAGGAGCCAATCCCCAGGCTCAGCAATACAATTCCCAACCAATCTATGGGCTTGTTGTTTTCAGGCCTGGCTGTTGGCCGCAGAAAAATTGCGCAGAAAACTATCGCCACGATGCCGATGGGAACATTTACATAAAAAATCCAGGGCCAGGTCATGTTGTCTACTATGTATCCGCCTAAAACAGGCCCAATGGACGGGCCGATGATTACTCCGAGACTAAATATACCGCTTGCAAGACCCCGCTCTTTTACAGAAAACGTTTCAAATAATATGGATTGGGATGTGGATAACAACGCTCCGCCGCCAAGCCCCTGAATAAAACGAAAGAGCACCAATTCCCACAAACCATGTGAAAATCCGCACATGGCTGAAGCTGCGGTGAATAATACAATAGAGCCGATATAATATTCTTTCCTGCCAATCTTTTCTGCTAAAAAGCTCGTCATTGGGATGACGATCACATTTGCTATGGCATAAGAAGTAATTACCCAGGCCGTGTCTTCTAATGACTCGCCCAAATTGCCGCTCATGGTATTGACCGAAACATTTACAATAGTTGTATCGATCAGTTCAATAATAGTAGAGATGATAATGGTAATCACGATGATCCATTTTCTAAAACCGGTTTCCATAAAGTAATAATTATAATAATTAGTGCAGAAATGGCAGGTTCAATCCGGCCAGTTTTGCAACGTGCGGCCGTTTACCCCCGCCACGGACAGATCATATAGTATGGGACCTTCTGGTACGGATACAACAGGAGAATAGGACTTCCAGCTGATGTAATTTTTAAAAGCTCTGAAATTGTTATTAATATACAAAAGCCGGTACCGTCCTCAAAGGAGTTTCTCAAAGGCTGTATTCCTGTTCAGAAATGATCAGACTATAATCAAGTAGGGCAAATGTGGTATTGTGTTAATGCCGGAGTCGATATTTACATCGGCGGTGTCGAACGCTGCCCAGCCAATACGCACTATACTTATCAGCATTAAAACATGTGTAATAACAAATACAGTCATAATTAAAATATTAAAAAAGTTCTGTTTGACCATGCAAAAATACATCTGCTACATAGGCGCGGCCTGTATGATTGAAACCAATCCATGCAAAAATCAAACACATAATATGAATGGAAACAATCAATACAGGGCGCATTGATTGATCCTGAATTTAAACTATTAATCGCCCCTAAAGCCGGATGGTGAGTAATGCGTTTGCTTTTTGAAAAAATTATTGAAGTGTGCCGGATCTTCGAATCCAAGGCTGTAGCCAATCTCAGAAATATTCCAGTTGGTATGTTTGAGCAGTGATTTCGCTTCGCTCACCAGTCTCTCAGCAATTAAATGAGTGGTGGTTTTCCCGGTAGTCTCCCTGACAGCCCGGTTCAGGTGATTGACATGGACTGCAAGTTGAGCAGCGAAGTCGCTGGCCGAACGCATGCTAAACCGCTGGGAGGGCTGTTCTATCGGAAACTGCCGTTCCAGCAGCTCCGTAAATACAGCCGTTATGCGGGCTTTGGCATTCGGATGCTGATATAAACTATCGGCAGGTGTGAATTTCAAAGCGAAATGTGCCAACTCAGAAATATAATTTTTAAGCAGGTCATATTTCAAGGCATAATCAGAACTGATCTCGGAAAGCATCCGGAGATAAATTTCACTAACCTGCCTATCCTGTTCTACATTAAGTAAATAGGCAGGTTTTCCGCTTGGTGAATACATCGGTAACCGGTTAAAACCATTCCGATTATTTTCAGTAAGAAAAGCTTTGGAAAAAATACAGAAGAACCCCGGTTGTATGCCGGACAACGATTCAAGTGTGTATGGCACATGTGGATTAAAGAACATCAAAGTTGAACCGGACACTTTTAAACTTTTATCGGCATAATGAAAAATATGCTCGCCCCTGATCAGACTTATCTTATAAAAGTCTTTTCGGCTGTAGGGCACCTGCCCCGCGTCAGGGCGGTTATAGTGTTCCGTCCTGAACACATTAAAATGTCCGGTATCCTGCAGTAGGTTAAAAGGCTTATAACCGAATTTGTATTTATAAAACTCTTCAAGTGTTTGCGTTTTCATTATTGTGATGTTTATTTTGGCAACTTGCGGCACGATATTTAATCACGCAGGATTGCCGTCATTACAAAATATATCAATTTCTGAAGTTATTCCGTACTTTGGAAAAGCAGCGCCAAATGCCATTCCAACCTACTCTTCAATATTTCCTGATCCAAAATGCTTTCTGTTTTGGTCGGCTATCTTTGCAATGATGACATTTGGCTCATGATCATTTTATCGAACATGCTGTCACTTAACCAGCGTTTAAGAAACAAAACAATTCCTGTCATGTAGCCCGCAGCATACCTTATACCCGGCTTTTTTTCCCGGATCGCTTTTGCGATCAGTTTTGCGATTACAACAGGATCGGTCAGCTGTTTTTGTCCTTTTTCATTGATATTAATAGCGCTTTTTGTCAGATTTTGGTAAGCGGTATGTCCCGAAACTTTCTCCAGGTTCTCCATAGCAATATCCTGCCATTCGGTCTTAATACCACCCGGTTCAATTAATATGACGTCTATGCCAAATGGCTTTACTTCCAGGCGTAGGCTATCGCTCAATCCCTCAACCGCATATTTGCTGGCGTGGTACCAACCGCCAAGCGGAGTGGCCATTTTACCGCCTATAGAGGTTATATTAACGATCTTTCCGGAATGCTGTTTACGCATATGCGGCAAAACTAATTGTGTCAGCCTGGCCAGTCCGAAAAGATTAACTTCTAACTGGTATCTGGCATCTTCTATGTGTACATCCTCTACGGCTCCATATGCTCCGAAACCGGCATTGTTGATCAGAATGTCGATACGGCCCTCATTTTTGATGATCTCGTTAATCCCGCTGACCATGGAATCATCGTCGGAGACATCCATCTTTAACACTTTGGCACCATAGGGCAACAATTCCTTCATCTTGTCTACCCTCCGCGCTGCGCCATATACGGTATAGCCTTCCTGTAATAACAGCTTAACTGCTTCTTTACCCATACCAGCTGATGCGCCGGTGATCAGTACTACTTTTTTCATTATGTGATATTTTAATAGTTTCTTTTTAATTGTTATTCAAAGGTCGCCAGCAGAACGGTAGAAAAGTTTTGCTGGCGGCTCAAATACGATTTGCTCAACGGCTCAAATAATTTCCAATTTTCAAAGGCCTTTGGCGATTTTGATCAGGCCGGTATCCAGGAATTGTCTCATGAAATGGCATGCGGGGATTCAATCGCATCCGGGCCTGCAGGCTTTCAGCAAGCCATTGGAAATATTCACTTAAAAAGGGATCGGGCAGTTTTTCACGCATGTCTGTAATTACCGGTGCTAAGTTATCCCAGGAAGTGGTAACAAATGAGCCAAGTGTTTTGTCAACAAGGCCGATGTTTATAAACCGTTCGGCAACAAGGATACCGAGCGACTCCATTTCCTGCGTAAACTGAAGAAACATGATCTGGTCCTGCTCAGGTATTTTGCGCCATTCTTCCATAGTAGGGGGTATATTATACTTGTTAACGTGGAACATTAATTCTGCAAACCGATGGGTTTGGAAATTTCTTAATGTCTCTGATGTAAAACGTTCCTTTCTGTCGCGGGCGGCATTTTTGACTTGAACAATGCCGAACACAAGCCCCACAATAAATGACAAAGCGAGCGCAAGGTTGGCGGTAATTGTGATTATTTCGTTATTCATAAGATTTGCTTTTATTATTGAACGGGAGGATACGGCTGATCTATTCCATATAATTTATACCAAAAATAATGAAGGAAAGAAAAGCAGATTTTTGTCAACAGCTCAATTATTGTTTTGTAAACGGCTCAATACAAAGTTGAAATATCGCATGAAAAGCTAATTGAAATTAAGAAGGCTAAAAAAAACACAATAAAGGAACCGTTAACCTACACCAAATAATCACTCACTCATTTTGGCTTAATTTATTTAAGGGCGATAGATTATAAATAAAAAGCTGCAATCTGATAGCTGGATACTGGAAGAAATTCTTTGTAATTTGAAGATAAGAGAGACTGTAAAACCACGATGAACCTCTGTTATTTGATTTGTTCGAACAACTACTGATTGAGCAGACACCTGCCCGTGATCTATCTAATCGCTTTTCAGTTTTTATTGTACGAATATCAAACGCCTCTGAACACTGATGGCGAACAACACGTTTGCTTTTTAAAGAAGTTGTTAAAATGAGCCGGATCTTCGAACCCCAGGCAGTAACCGATTTCTGAAATATTCCAATTGGTATGTTTAAGTAAAGATTTTGCTTCACTAACCAGCCTTTCAGCGATCACATTAGTCGTTGTTTTACCAGTAGTATCTTTGACAGCTCTGTTTAAATGATTAACATGTACAGCAAGTTGCACAGCAAAATCACTGGGAGAACGCATGTTAAACCGCTGTGCTGAATTCTCAATCGGGAATTGCCGTTCCAATAATTCTGTGAATACAGCAGTGATCCGGCGTTTGGCATTCGGATGCTGATATAAAATTTCTGACGGTCGTGATTTTAAAGCAAAATGAGTCAGCTCCGCAATATAGTTTCTCAACAAATCATATTTATAGGCATAATCAGACCTGATCTCCCACAGCATACGGCTATATATACCGCTTACTTGCAGGTCCTGTTCGGGATCGAGAAGATAGGCTGGTTTTCCTCCGTGTGCAAACATTGGCAACTGGTTGAGAGCACCATGAACACTTTCCGTGAAAAAGTTTTTTGAAAAAATGCAGAAAAAACCGGAATTTGTTTCCGATAAGGATTCAAGGGTATAAGGTACCTGAGGATTAAAAAACATCAGCGCAGTGCCGGATACTCTTAAACTTTTATCGGCGTAATGAAAAATATGCTCACCTCTAATCAGGCTGATCTTATAAAACGCTCTTCGGACATATGCTACCGGCCTGTTGTTTGAATGATTATAATCCTCTGTTCTGAAAACGTTGAAATGTTCGGGGTGCTTGTGCAGGTCAAATGGGACATTGTCAAATTTGAACCTATAAAATTCATCAATTGTCTGCGTTTTTGGTGTCATAGGATTTGTATTTTATCTCTGCCAAAAAGTTGCGTAATATATTAACAGATAAAAAAGACAGCCCAAAAATGCGACTACATTGTTCGGCCTGGTTAAGGTCTTCAGCGCCTCGTCCATCGAGTATGTACTCTCAGCAGACTCCTTATCCATTGCAGGAAATAAATCTTCCGGATTAGCTACTTTTTCCATGATTAATGTTTCCAAAACCGCCCATGTTATGTCCTGGTCTGTTGATCTTTTTGTTAAACAAAAGTATGCTGTAATAAGAGCCGGCATCTGTAAAAATCAAAGCGATATTTGCAAATTTCAAACAATGATAAGCCGTTAACTTCGATTTACATCCGTTAGTAGCGATACCCGGTTTTATCAAGTGTTAATCGGTCATTGAGGGCATATACTCACGTGGCAACCCATTTTTACGATGCATACGGTAAATAAACATCAGGATAGCATAGTTTTTATCATTGGTGCCGGATAGGGAATAGTTATATTGATTTAACCATCCAGACTGCACAATCCACGATCTATCCAACTGATAGCCTAAACCGGCAAAAACACGGTTTCGTTCAAAGTTGGGAACCTTATTATTTAAAAACAATTCGTCAGCAGCGGAAACAAACAAAGTTTTTGCTTCAATCTTCGTATTATTTAACGGTACAAATAAATTCAGCCGGTAACGAAAACGATTTCGATATAAACCATTTATCCATCGCTGCTCTGCCCGGTAACGATGTTCGATCTTTAGCCTGTACAAAAACTGATTACTGGTGATCTGCTCATACAAACGGTTTTCTTTAATAGTGGGGCTTTTTGGGGGGGCAAGGAAATCATAGGTGTCATACCTGCCGGTTCCAACCAGCGCAGTGAAGCTTTTATCAATATAATATGTAATACCGCCTTTGACTTCGAAATACTGCAATTGTTTAAAACCATTGTTAGTACGGTTTTGAAGCTCGGCACAAGCCCCCCATCTATGAATGCTGTCTCCGGGCAAAATGATCGCTGCCATATTCCATATCCCCACTTTTGAATTCTGCCCGAATGTGGATGATGACGTAAACAAAAACAGGAGAAAAAAGCAGCGTTTTAACATGGTGCAATTGGTGTTTAGCTATAGTCTAAGGAGCCTGAAAAAACAACAGAATTAATTTGATTATTGCTGTAGAGCGCGTTGGTCATGGTGGCTGGCAAGATTGTCAGGCGAAAGGTAAAATTCAGCATTAATGAAAATCATTAATACTGAATTTTTGGAATTGTTTATCGGTAGTTTAAAGGTTGTCTGCGAGTATCACTTTTTTAGTGGCATTGTCTATCAGGATCACATGCTTATATGCTTGTTCATCAGAACCGCCAAGCTTTTTTATCAGGCCTGTAGACTGCCCAAGGTATTTACCAATACCGTCGGTTTCAAATGTATTAATCTCGTAACCAATGCTAAATGGCGCAGCAGCTGACTTAGATAAGGCCAGTGTATATGATGTATTTGGCTTTAAAAAATTAAAGATCTGTTCTACCAGGTCAGCAAGGCCTATGCTGCGGATGGCTAGCCGACCAATAGCCTTGTCATTAGACTGACCGCTCTTCAATGTTACCACCTGGGTTGCTGCCGTATCATCCAACGCGCTCAGCCCTATTTTGCTTTTAGTATTGGCAACCGCATGATCTGCGTAAACCAATGCCTGCGGGCTTTGACCGATCTGCACCGGAGGTAGCACCTTCATAGTTTGCAAGTCAATTCCCTGTACCTGGTCTGCATATTCCAGGCCTACATACGCCAGCTTTCCATCGGGTGATGGCCATATTCCGTGCGGCAATGCACCCACGTTTATGGTATCGG
Organism: Mucilaginibacter ginsenosidivorax; assembly: GCF_007971525.1. Classification (NCBI taxonomy): domain Bacteria; kingdom Pseudomonadati; phylum Bacteroidota; class Sphingobacteriia; order Sphingobacteriales; family Sphingobacteriaceae; genus Mucilaginibacter; species Mucilaginibacter ginsenosidivorax. The sequence continues at coordinate 5,304,729 of NZ_CP042437.1, read as the reverse complement.
TTTGTTTAAAATCTTGCGCCACATCGAAAACCCTAACTTTGTTTTCACCGCCTACAGTCACCAGCATCAGGAGTTTGTTATTTAGGTAAGTAAACGTAACGTGGTTGGTGATCGCTCCCGTGCTGATCACTTTGGTTACCGATTGCGTCGCTGTATTGATCACGGTTACCTTACCAACATCTTTATGGGTCATCGCTATCCATTCGCCTTTGGGGCTGGTGAAAATATTAGGAGAAAAAGGGCTGGTTACCTGTATTTTCTTTACGATGGCGTAGGTTGATGTGTTTATTATATCCACTTCAGGTGTAAAGCTGGAGCATACATAGGCCTGTTTGCCATCCGGTGTAAAAGAGATCATGCCGGGGCCGTCGGCCACGGGTATACGCCTTACTTCTGTCATCTGATCAACATCGATCACGCTCACATAGGCTTCCCCCCGTACAGAAGTCCATATCTGTTTGCTATCAGGAGTAAAGGTAGGCTCGTGTGGTGAACGCCCGACATAAATAGTTTTAAGCACCTTGTTGTCTTCTGTAGAAATTAGCGTAACGGAGTTGGAACCAATAGCGACCGCAGCCAGCATTTTCCGTTGAGCAGAATATCTTAATCCATGCACCAGCGACTGTCCCTTGTATAACGGGCTCAGTACATTAGGATATGGCTTGCCAAGATTGATCTCCCCAAGGAAGGTATTGTTAGAAGGATCAACTACGGAAATCGTATTGGAAACTTGATTTGCGGTATAAACCCGGTCATGCTCATAACGGCGTTGAGCGGTGGCGTTTAAACTGCAAAGGGCTAAAACGATGAAGGAGAGAGATGCGATTTTCATGGTGGATATACATTAATTTATGAAAGATGACATTTGTTCAATTTCAACTTGCTCGGCGGAGATCAGGTGTTTTGCGTAGGCGATAACCTGTATATCGCCGGGGTATTTTAGCAACACCTTTGCCATATCAATAGCGGCCTGATGATGGGGAATCATCACGCTTGCAAAAGCACGATCGGTATCTTCAAGTTTACCATTGCCGGGCATGTTTTCCATCATGATATTCATGGTGCGGTCCATTGCCTGCCGGTAACCTGGATAGACCACCGAATCGCCAACAGGTAACTGTTTTATCCATAACCGCATTTGCTGTACTTCATTAGTTTGCTCCTGCAGGATACTTTTGGCCAACTGGATCATATTAAAATCCTTCCCGTGGCGGATCTCATACTTAGCCATAGCGATAGCGCCTTCATGGTGCGGGATCATTTGTTCCATAAAATCATTAGTTGGCAATGGGCTTTGCGGAGCCTTATCCATAGCGGTCATCATCGTATCCATCATCGCCAGGTAAACGTTTTTTCCGGATGAAGACATGTGCATATGCTGCATATCCATTTCCTGGGCCCGGGCTGGTTTGACCAAAAATAAAAATGCTATTAAAAATAGCTTCTGGGATAAGACGAATCGTGATTTTTTCATGAGGGCCATTTCGTTAGATAGTTGATTTTAGAGTTGACTGGTTTGCCTGCTGTTATCATGACCATATAAAATCCGGGTACCAGCACGCTTCCTATGGTACAAATATGCAAACGGTGATCAAAATATGTTTTGGCTGGTGGCTCAAATAAACTTTGGTTAACAGCTCAATTAGCAGCTTTGCTTTCAGTATTGATATGAAGGTCCGAAGTATCTGCAGCGTTTAAAATGACGACCAGCCATATGCTATATTAGTCAAGAAAAGTCTGTAAGAGGTAAAGCACCGCATCGATGCCAGTTAAAGCAGCGCTTCCCTCCCTGATCCGACCGCATCACGATAAAAGTGAGGAGATACATCAGCGCTTTTTTTAAAAAAGCGACTAAAGTAGTATTCATCTGAGAACCCAAGCGAATACGCTATAGCTTTTACAGGTTTGGAAGTAAGATATAATTCACGTTTTGCCTCTATAATGATGCGCTCATGTATCAGATCGGTAAGCGGTTTATTGAAATAGGTCTTCACAATCCTTGCAAGCGCATTGGGAGAAATATTAAGCATTCTGGCGTAATCGCTTGCGCTATGCTTCTCCCTGTAGCATTTTTCAATTGCCTCCTGTAAGTTATAAAGAATGGCTGGTTCTTTCATTTTCTCCAGGTCCTTCAGGGCATGTTCATGCTGAACCGTTTTTATACGGATGGCATTAATTAAAACGATTTTAAGGTAAAGAACAAGCAGTTCCTGCTGTGCAATCCCGGGACTTAATAATTCGGTCTGCATGTGTCCGATCAACTCCGAGAACTTTGAAACATCTTCATCGCTGATCTTAAATAACGGTGGCTGATAAATATTATTAAACAATAACCCGTTACTGGCGATTTCGTTCTGATGCCGGTGAATGCAAAAGAAATCCGGATGAAAGTTAATGGAAACGCCGGAAATCTCTTCAGCGCATTCAATAAAATAGGGCTGATAGGGCGCAAAACAACATAATAAAGGGCCGGATAATGAAAATTTTGAAAAGCCGGATATCAATTGACCTCCACCTTTTAAGACTAAAATAATCGTATAATAATTGTGACGTTGTATCTTGTCAAAAACAAACGGACTGTCAAATGGAGACACGCTAAATGCCAAGTTTCCATTATGAGGGTCAAAAAGAGTTCTGCTATATTTTATCATCCTCAAAATTAAATTGCATTTTTCTCAATTTTCAAGTGCGCGTAACAAAGTCTATGCTCATTGAGGTTTCATGTAAGACATCTGAAGGCAAAATTCAAATTCATCGGTATACAAACCTGAAAATTATCCTGTTGATATTTATACGTCTTTCAGTTACCGCCTGATGATGAATTTTTTTCGAGCATGTTTCGGAACTTCTACTCGTTCCATAGCAGTATTTCGAAGTTTATCATATGCTATAGCTGAATTTAACATCAACCAGCCGGTAAGACGGTTTCATGCGCATAAAGCCTAATGACCGGGAGAATACACGTCATGAAACATGTTTCAATTAGTCTAAACTCTAATTCCAGTAATTAGCACCGGCACATTAAATTACTGAAACCCCAATAATGTCCAAAGACATTACCAGGGTTATTCGTTAACAGATACTGTTATTTAACGGCCAGAACTTCGACAGGAATTATTTCAGGTTCTGCGGCTAATAAGTCAGGCGCATTTGCCATCAGCGCTTTAGCCACTTCTCCCGCCAAATGTGCTTTACGACCTTCTTCATGAGGGAAAGTATCAAATATTCCGAAGGTTGACGGGCCTAATTTAATACCATACCAGGTTATCGTATCCTGTTCTTCTTTGACAAGCGCTAAACCGCTTTCCAGAAAATTTACTACCTCTTCTTCTTTACCGGGCTTTGCTTCAAGCTTTACGAGTAATCCAAATTTAATCATTGTCTTTAATTTTCTTATGTTTTAATACATCAAAAATGCCGGTTTATATAAGCTTAATCAATGGACATATCCTGCGATTGGATGGACAACTTCGCTTGAATTTATTTCACCCTTTTTACCATGATATAGAAATTCCGATCTGTCGACAATGTCCCGTCTCCTGCAGCGCCGTTTCCTGTCGCACCTACAACCATCTGACTAATATCCGCATTAGCCGCAGCGCCAAACTGAACCAGCCCCTCAGTTACCGCAGGCAGTTTCTGCCATTTTTCAGTCGGGGCAATCCACTGTTCGGTCGCCGACCCTACATATACTTTAACAGGCATCTTAAACCCCTTTACACAATTTGTCCAATGATAATAGACAGCCTGTCCCTGAGTCCTGTACTCCAGTACCGGTATATTTATAGTGCGCAGGTATTGGTCAAAGAGCCCGGAAAAATCTTTGTGAGCATAAGTACTAATAAAGGTCTCTACCTGTCTGGTAGTTACCGTTTGGTGATAAAATGACTTGTTCAAGGCCTGCAACATACCGCGAAATACAGCATCGCCCATGATCTGGCGGATCATATGCAAAAGGTTAGCCCCTTTCATGTACATATCGATGGAGCCTTCTTTGTTAACATTATATGGACCGATGATCGGCAGATCGTTTCCAACAATAGCCCGGTAACTCGTACAATAATCATTACCTGCTTCCACGCCATAAACATAGGAAACGTACAGTGCTTCCCCATAGCAGGCGAAAGCTTCATGGAGCCAAAGATCTGCAAGATCATTGGCGGTAATACTATTGCCAAACCATTCATGAACACTCTCGTGAACCAAAATATAATCCCATTTTAATGCCCAGCCGCTTCCTGTTGAGACATGAATCCCGTTTGGCATCGGCGCGCCAAACCACTTGGTCTTGAAAGCGCTACTGGTGACATCCTCTCCCAGCCAGCCATTGCCAAAATGATTACCATAGGCTATAGCATTTTGATGCTCCATCCCCAGATGGGAGCTTTCCACCAGTTTATAGCCATCTTTGTAAAAAGGATAAGGCCCCATCCAATATTCCAGGGCATGAAGCGTCGTGTCAACCTTACCCCAATGCTGTTCTGCTTTCCCCTCGTTATAATCCAATGCCCAGAACTCGCAGTCAAGCTTACCATTCAGTCCATTAAACTCATGCTTTAGATCCACATATTTTCCGATATAAGGTATAATATCATAAGAATTGATCGGATTCACCACGTTCCAGGTATAAGTAACCATACCCCTTTTCGGGCTTATTTTGTCAATTAGCCGGCCATTACCTACGGCCACAAGACTGTCAGGCACTGTGATACTCATGGTAACACCGTTGTCAGGTTCATCACCCAGGTGATCTTTGCAGGGCAACCATACACTGGCTCCCTGCCCTTCACACGCAACAGTCATCCATGGTCTTCCTTTTTCATCTTTTGCCCAGATCCAACCGCCGTCCCATGGAGGAGACAGTGCTTCTTTCGGCTTTCCTGAAAAATTTACCGTTAAGGTCTCAATTGCACCCGCCTTAACGATTGATGGTAAACTGACATAATAAACGTCTCCGGACCTGCTGTATTTCAGTGTTCTGCCGTGCCAGTATACAGCGGTGATATTCATCGGTTCCTGCAAATCAAGCTGCATGCGCTGACCGGCATGGAGTGCCCGCCACGCTATAGTATTTTCGCCGGTAATGCTTTTATTATGATAATCTGGTGTAAGCCGGATGGTATAATGTAACAGGTTCCACCAGGCGCGCTCTGGCGTTACACTTCCCCGTAATGTATCCGCATGGGTAAATAATGCCTTATGACCAAGCAACTGCGCTGAAAGGTCCTGACATGACAGTAAGAGAAATGCAGGTAATAAAATTGACCAGCAAAATCTAAAAGTTGTTTTTTGGGTTTTCATGATGTGTTTAATTGCATTGATAAGTTTTAGTAACGCCTGTATAGCTCTTAAGTGCTTTCTCTTCCACGTAGTTGCGAGATGGGCAATTTCCTGCTGAACGTCCGCCATTTATTATCCTAACATTGATTAGGCATACCTTTCCTTTAGATATAACTGAGCCACCAATCTTTCCTTTTTTGTTTAAAATTCATAAACCAACGGCAGGGAACATATAATAAGATGATGATCGATAACCATATTAAGTAGATAAACGGAAGATCGAAACCCCAGGATGAAGCATAAGGCAACCTGAACGGGCCTTTGAGAATATCGGGCAGGGAGTAACATGTCAAAAAAGCAATCAGTAATTGAGTGCAATGCACCAGATAAATATGTAGTATATAAAAAAATAGCGGAACCCGCCCAAATACCAGGGCAACAGAAGTAAGTTTATTGCTGATTTTTTCCAGGCAGCCAAGTGCAATTACGGACACCCCAAGTGTCATCAACAAATATAGCAGTGATGGGGGGTATTTATTGCAATTAATGAAATCCAGTATGGTCTTCCACCAGGTTAGTTGTATGTGCCACGGATGAGGATCACCATAGATATTAAAAAAACGTAAGATCAGGAACAGCGCCAAACAGGCCAGCCCCGTTTTTATTATTATTGATTTTCTTAAATCAGCCTCCAGCTTGAAAATGTTGCCAAATGCGTATCCAACACACATCACACCTAACCAGGGGATCAGGGGATATAAAATAAACATACTGTGGTAATTGTTAAACTTGTAAATACCAACATCATGAAGGAAAAGCCAGGTAAGATGGTAAACACTTATACCGGCAGGGTGTACTCCGTCCAGAAAATTGTGGCCGAAAATAAGTGCCAAGCCAAACAGCGCAATATACCGCGCGTTTAAAAATGTCAAAAAAGACAAAATGATCATGCTCCATCCAATAACCCAGATAACTTGAATGAACAGGACATGAAAACCAAAATCGAATTGCCAACCGAAACCGATAAGGGTCAGTTCCAGCAAAACCAACCAAACTCCTCTTTTTACTAAAAATAAGCAACTTTCCTTTTTATTCTTCCGCTTTGATACGGAAAGGAAGGCACTTATGCCGGACAGAAAAATGAATGTTGGCGCGCAGAAATGGGTTACCCAGCGGGTCATGAACAATAGCGCTGTGGTTTTGCTGAGGTCCAAGGGATCAAAACGGGCAATGGTAAAGTAATCTCGAACATGATCAAGAACCATAATGACCATAATGATTCCGCGAAGTTTGTCTATAGCGGAGATCCTTTGATTTTCGATAGAAGAAGATACTTCCATATTTTTTTACAATTTAATTTAAGTTTTAAAATGACCATTAATTCATAAGCCGCGATCGATAAAAGAGGCGGAAATGGGCTATCAGGGCGTTTCATCGCTTATAAATGCATCATTAACTCTTTAAAGAGTTAATGATGCATTTAATAAACATCCGCAGCACCTGTTTATTAAATATATGGTTATCCGCTTTTTGAAGCAGGTTAAGCGATACCAGGCCATGAATTGAACACCAACACATCAAGTGCTTTGCCTCAATCGTGTCGTTATCCGGCTCCTGCTGTAATATTAACTGTTCAATAACAGTCCGAATCAACAACGCTGATTGACCTGTTTCGAACGCCAATTTTTCAGGGCAACAGCTTTGCATATCCACGCCGAACATCAGTTGATATAATTCCTTATTAGTAACAGCAAACTCCCAATAGGCCATACACATATTTTCCAACTGATCCTCGGGCAGCATTTCTCTTTGCCTTGCCTTGCTGACCTGTTGATTGAGTGATACATATCCACGACGTGCAAGCTCAATTAAAATAGCTTCCTTGTTGGAAAAATATTCATAGATTACCGGGGCAGAATATTCGATGATTTCACCTATTTTGCGCATACTTAAAGCCTGCCAGCCATCTTTTATGACGATAGTAAGGGATGCCTTTAGGATATTAGTCCGGGTTGCTTCCCTATTGCGTTGTTTTCTCTCCTCAATACCCATCTTTACTTTTCATATTCCATTTCACTTTCATAGCAATGAATTGTAGCAATGAATCAGATCGCAGGCAATCGAACATCTTTTAATAATTCGATTGACATAACCTGCTTATTATTTTTGATTTATCTGTTCGACGATATTTTAGACCGTTACTACGACTGTTGAATTATCTGGGGCATCAGAATTCCTAATTAGAAATATTCAGCGTCTGAATTTCGTCCTTCACTTTGTTATAATACTTGTCGGTTTCCACTGCTTTGGTTAAAATCGCATGCGCCGGTACCCCTATCTCGTTAAAGAGACATGGTCACTGCGATAGAAAAGATCGAACTTAGTGTAAGGAAGTTCTTATCAGATCTAGTATCCCGGTTAATCAAAGCGCAACTTTGTGGGATACGCATTTAGTCATAGAAAAACTTGCCGGGAATCCGAACAAACTGGCAAAGGCATTAATCCTGCGCGTTTAAATTCTTCTTCGATAAATCCTGCGGCCTTTTCAAGACCGGGCATAAAATTTCCCCTTCCCTGCATATCATCGGATGAAAACGTTTGACCGTTTGTTCCACTTCATCCTGACGGGCAAGCTGGTTTAAGTCCCGGCTGAAACCACGCAAGGCGGATGTAATCAGGAGCACTGTGACGATGCATTTATTCGTTTTATTTGAATATTTTCTTAATCACTTATTCCTGGCTGAAAGCCAACGCTGACAGCTGACTAATAAAACATCCGGGATGTCATTATCAAGTCTCAGGTCCGTTTTAAAGCCTTTGAAAGTAAGCAGCAGTTATTTGCTTACAGACTTGAATGTTCCCTGATTTACTTTTTTTATAAAACTAATCAGTCCGGGAAAGTAATGTTCCTGGTCATCCCACATCGCGGAATGGCTGCCTTCGGGGCAGTATAGATACGCCCCGTTTTTAACCTTTGTACTCATCCACTCCATATATTGGGGATCCTGAGTGTCATATTTCGCCCCAATTACCAGAGTGGGGACTTTAATTAGATGCAAATCTCCGGATCTGTCCCAGTTAATCAGCGTACCTCCGGTTTTAAATTCACTGGGTCCCTGCATGGATACATATATCTTGTCATTCAAATGAGCAAGCATTTGCATGATCGGCTCCGGCCATACTGCCAGGCGGCAAAGGTGCTGTTTATAAAATTCATTGATCAGCAAGGACTGATAGGTACTGTCCTGGTAAAGGCCTTTATCTTCGTAAGCCGTGAGGGAGTCCACGAGCGACTTGCGCATTTGCGACCTAAGTACTGCATTGTACTTAGCATAGGCAGGAACACTGGCCATCATGTTGGAAATAATGAGGCCTTTCAGATTTTGCTGGTATTTTAAGGCATATTCTATGGCGAGGATACCTCCCCAGCTGTGCCCGAGAAGATAAAAATTATCGTGAGTAAGGTTTAATGCCTTTCTTACCTGTTCTACTTCTTCAACAAAATGTTTTGTATTCCACAAGGTGCTGTCATTGGGTTTATCACTGTAATAGGACTCCAGTTGATCATATTCGATAAATTCAATGTTTGTCTGTGGAAAAAAATGTTCGAAAGATTCAAAGATCTCATGAGTGCCGCCCGGGCCGCCATGTAACAGCAATACTTTTATTTTAGGGTTATTGCCAAAACGTTTGGTCCAAACATGGAACTGCCCTTTAGGAGTTTGTATTTCTACCATTTTAACTATTCCTCTCACATGAGCGGTATCCTGATAAGTGATTTTGTGTCGTACCGGTTTCCCGTAGCTTTGACTGAAAAACACGGTTAAGGGTAATAAGAGAATGATCAATAATAATTTCATTGATTAATTTTTAAAAACGTGCGTTAAACTAAAGTCATTACGATGTCAAACCGGTAATGGTTGTTTACTAACAGACTGCCCGGTATTATTTGACATGGCAAATGTACCCTGGTTAAAAAAGGGGCAATTGTAAATATCAAAGCGTTACTTGCGAAATTCAAACCAATATGAATGCGATTCTTTCCGGAAGCCGAAGAGCAATTGCGCAAATCACGGTCCTTGTTTATTCTGGCCAATATTGAAATTGAGCTGCGGAACAAAACATCTTTGAGCTGCCAGCCAAACTACAATATTCATTTCCTGCTGACCTTTGATTTAAATAAAATCAACTAAAATGAAAAAGCCAGTACAATTGATCCTATCAGCGCTTGTGTTAATAATATTAGCCAGTTGCTCAAGTAAATTATCTATCAGTAAGGGGCAGGAAGCCACTTTGACTCCACAGGCGGTGGCGCTTCTGCAAACGTTCAAGGTAGTAAGATTACCATTTATCAATCCCTCAGATAAAATGTTAATCAATGCCAGGAACCAGTTTGCGGTAATTGAAAAAGCACAACTGGAAGAAATGAAGGCAAGGTTCCATCCGCTTATCCAGGATACAACGATTGAAAATGTAAAAGTTGCTATAATCATACCTAAAAATATCAAACCGGGAAACGAAGACAAAATCATGCTTTATATCCATGGTGGTGGTTATATCATGGGGTCGGCTACAGACAGGACAGGTGTGCTGATGGCTAATGAGCTCGGCATAAAAACTTATTCGGTTGACTATCATTTAGCACCGGAAGCTAAATACCCGGTTGCATTAAACGAATGCCTGGCCGTATATAAATACCTGGTGGGCAAATACGATCCCCGGAAAATAATTGGCCTGAGTACTTCTGCGGGAAGCGGCCATATGCTCGGTGCGCTGTTAAAAGCGCAGGAATTGAATTTACCAATGATCAAAGCCATCGCCTTATTATCTCCAGGTGTCGACCTCACTAACAGCGGAGACGCGATTACTGCAAATGACGGCAGGGATCTGATCGGCGCTAAAAACCAGGCAGATAAATTTTTCGCAGCACCGTATGCAGGAAAGGCAAGTCTGACGGATCCGTTTGTTTCACCGATATATGGAAAATACACCAGTGCGTTTCCGCCTACAGTAATCGTTACGGGAACAAGGGATTTGTTTTTGAGCGGGTCTGTACGTTTAAGCTGGAAGCTCAAAGATGCTCATGTACCTACAGAACTGCTGGTATCTGAGGGGATGTGGCACGCGTTTACCAATTACCCCGACCTGCCCGAAGCCATACAATCACGCAATGCCGTGGAGCATTTTCTGACAGCACAATTAAAAAAAGAAAATGTTATTGCGGTAACTGCTGCCGGACTTAAAAATGATACAACAAAAAACATCGCTATTGTCAAAAAATTCATCAATGAGGTTGTCAATGGCGGACACCTGGAGCAGGTAGATCAATTGTGGGCTCCGGATATGACCTGGAAAGGCGGAAGTTTAGGCGAGATTGACGGAATAGACAATTATAAAAAGTTTTTGGCAGCTAATGTGGGCAAGGCGTTTACCCAAATGCACCTGGACGTCAAGGAAGTGATTGCATCCGGAGATAAAGTGATGCTTCGTTTTACCAACAGCGGGCATAATACAGGTTCATTCATGGGAATGAAACCTACCGGCAAAAAAGCGGAATGGACGGGTATGGGTGTTTACCGGATCAGGAATGGAAAAATTGCTGAAGGATGGTTTTCTGAAGACATCTTACAGATGTATCAGCAACTTGGCGTAAGTACGTTAACTAAACAAGGATAATTCAATCAAAAGTCCAAAGTATCATTCAATGTATTTTCATGCGACTTAAGAAGTGAAGGCGATCACCTTCGCTTTTTCCATTAAATTAATCAATATGCCAAATGCTTGCTATTTTCCGCATTACGCAGGCTAAAAACGCTTTAATACCCGCTTTCATTATATTTACGTCCAATAACATGACAAAAGATCAGCAAAACTATAACATACAGGAAATATTTTTTTCCTGTACTGAAACCAAAGCGGCAGTAAGGGAACATTTTATCCCTGTGCATGGGCTGTCACATATCTACTCCGGTGAGATCACCGTGATTGAAGGCGACAACAGGTATACTTTCAGGGAAGGCGAAACCATTTTATTCCGCCGCAATCACCTGGCCAAATTCATGAAACAACCTGTGGGGACCGTGCCCTTTAAATCGGTCAGTATATTCTTCACACAGGAATTTTTACAAAACTATTATACCAAGCTGCCTGATCCATCCGCTTTAGTAAAATCGCATTACAAAGGGCCGCTAAAAACAATCCGCTTTGGGAAGAATCCTTTATTGGAAAGCCTGTTCAGTTCGGTATTACCGTATTATGAATTTTCCGGCCCGTTACCGCAAACATTGATCGATATTAAATTAGCAGAATCGATGACGATCTTAAGGACAATCGACAAAGAAATCGATCAGATCTTATCGGATTTTGCAGAACCGGGTAAAATTGACCTGGCTGACTTTATGCAGAAAAACTATTCGTTCAATGTTTCGATGGAGCGTTTCGGCTATCTGACCGGCAGGAGCCTGGCCTCATTTAAAAGGGATTTTCAGAAAGCATTTAACAGCCCGCCCCAGAAGTGGTTATTAGAAAAGCGTTTAACGCAGGCGCATTACCTGATCACAGAAAAGAAGCAAAAAACATCGGAAGTTTATCTTGAGGTAGGCTTTGAGAACCTCTCCCATTTTTCCGTTTCTTTTAAAAAAATGTTTGGCTATAATCCTTCAAGCCTGTGATTGTCTTTAAAAGCACAAAGCGTTTATCACAGGGCGTTATGCCATTTAAGAAAGTTTGCTCTCCTTATTTAAATGTTCGCAGCAAATTACATCAACCATTGTAAAAGCTTTGCTACCAGAAAATTCCACTGATAAATCCACGTTATGAAGCTTATAATTTAAAAAGCAGCCGGCACTAAATTATCAGATTTTTTATATTTATAACGATGAGCATGGATCAGATCACTAACTACCGGACCATACAGGAAATACTTTATTCGTGTAATGAAAAAAGCTACATGGCCAGTGAATACCTGGTCCCTGAACACGCCCTGACCTATGTCATTTCCGGCGAGTTTGGCATCAACAAGTTTGGCAAAAAATACACATACGGCGCCGGAGAAAGTGTGTTGTTTAAAAGAAATGAATTAGCAAGGTTCACTAAGGATCCCTTAGGCGAAACGCCTTTTAGTTGTGTAACTATTTTTTTCATGCAGCCCTTTCTCCAAAAATACTATACAACAAACGCCCCTGCGCAGGCTTTTTTAAAAGAGGAGCATGAAAGTTACTTGAAAATGATACCTTTCTGTACCGATCCGCTGTTCGAAAGTTTGTTCAATTCCGTATTGCCTTATTATAAATACTCAAATCCGCTTCCACAGGAATTAATTTCCATGAAGCTAATGGAGGCGATGACCATCCTCCGGACAATTAATAAAAAAGGTACTGACAGCATTTTATCTGATTTTGCAGAACCAGGCAAGATCGACCTTGGAGATTTCATGGAAAAGAATTTCACTTATAATGTCAATCTGGAACGCTTCGGTTACCTTACCGGCCGTAGCCTGGCGACTTTCAAAAGAGATTTTCAAAAGACTTTTAATACTACACCACAAAAATGGCTGTTGCAGAAACGGCTGGAGCAGGCACATTTCCTGCTTACCACCAATAAAAAAAAACCATCAGAGGTTTACCTGGAGGTTGGCTTTGAAAATCTTTCTCATTTTTCCGCTTCATTTAAGCAAATGTTCGGCTATAATGCCTCGAGCCTATGATGAGCTGCTGACCAAAATCTATTTGAGCCGCTAACCAAAATCTATTTTTATAATCATCACGATCTTTATATCAACACAATTGAGTATTGATATAAATTTAATGGTCTTTATGGAATTTCTTAAAATAATCGCCTGGTATTATCACAGTGAGGCAAAGCACGGATATATCGGGGCGGCAATAGGTATATTGTTATTGATTGCAGCCTCGCTACTTCTAAAATATGCCAGCCCATTATCCTTACTTAAAGGTCTGGCCCTTCCTCTTTTTTTCGGCGGCCTGATCTTCGGACTTGGCGGTGGGATTGACGGGCACATGACGGAGAAAGCCCGGCCGCAAAAGCTTAGTTTATACCAACAAAACTCCCAGGCCTTTTTTAAAGAAGAGGTAAGTAAGGTTGAAAAAACACATCGGTCCTGGTTTGGCATCCGGTTGTTTTGGAGTGCAATAACGTTAACCGGGATAGCACTGCTTTTTACATTAAAGAAAGATTTCTGGATTGGTGTAGGCCTGGGAACGTTATTTCTTGGCCTCTTAGGGCATGTGGAAGAAGCTATCTCCATGAAGCGAAATGAAAGGTACTGGAAAGAGGTCTTAAAATCAGCTCAGCGGTATCCCCCGGCGGTGACTGTATGCGGCGGCGGAAGTAGAATTGATACTGGTAAAGATCAGGAACCAGGGGTTAATCCACCTCAAAAAAAGCAATCTTCAGCAAATATCTTACCGAATGGCCTTAAGCATAAATCTAATCTTGTTATTGACACTTTAGGCTCAGTAGCCGGGTTAGCAAAACAGGATTCCATACCAAAAGCAAAGGACTTTTCCATATCCGTATCAGCCGATACACTGCTGCCTGAGCCATTAGCACCACAGAAGCAACAAAGTATAGTGATCAGGCCAGATACCATTGTCCAAACTGAATTTATTGAAAAAAGTGATGAATTTAAGCTTAGAAAAAAAAAGAAACTGGTTGATTATTATCATTCTGATCTGATAGGAAAAGACGGCATGTCCCAAAAACATTGTTGGTTCAACAAGAAATATATAAACTGATCAAAGGGCTTGGGTGGTTATTAAAGAATATTCATCCGTTATGGTAAGACGGATCTAATTGCCAGCTTTATACCGGCCCTGCTATTATGATCACTTGATATAAACATACCGGGAAGCCTGAAAAGTAACACGTGAATGTAGCGGATGCCTTAAACTGTAAATGATCTATTCTTTCTCATGAATTATTACTTTTCAAATACGCTCATTTTAAGGATGCCAGTCAAAACGTCAAAAGCGTACCATAGCAATGCCGTTACAGCGATGCTGGCAGACCCGTTTTTTCGGGCCGCCCTGTACATTGCAAGCCCGGTGCTTTACTATAGTCTAAGCCAAAGCGGGTTTAACGGAAATGATCTAAACGAAAAAGAAAAATTCACGATTCTTAAATATTTCAATCGTCTTTGTTTCCGTCCCACACCTTTCGGCCTGTTTTGCAGCGTATCGCTGATCAAATGGGGCAACGAAACAAAACTCGAATTCGATCCGACAAAACAGTTTAATATAGCGATAAAACCCGATCAGGCTTATGCAGCCCGGCTTGGCACGGCATTGTTAGCCACATTACCGGAACAGCGGAATTTTCTTGTGGCCAACCCGACCATTTACCGGGCTATGGATGAATATCGTTTTATCAGAACAGTGGTTGATCAGGATTACATTAACCGGGAGTACCTGCTACAGTCCACAGACTTCAGCCGGTTACTGAAGGATATCCTCTTCTTTTGCCAAACGGGAAAAACGATACAGGAAATTATTGCCATAATCATCAATGGCGCCGGTTGTTCAATTGAAGAGGCGCGGGATTATGTTGAATTCCTGAAAGATTCCCAATTGCTGCTCCAGGTCCAAAGGGCGAATATTGCGGGAAAGGATCACCTGAAAAACCTGATAGCGGCACTGAAAACTTCCGGCCCCGCCCCTTCCGGCACTTCCGCATTGACCGGCGCGCTCAAAATTCCAGACAACTTACCGGAGATCAGCGAAGTACCTTTTAAAGAAATGAATCGAGGTCTGAGGGCATTACTCCCCCGGAATGCCGGTTTAACAAAACAACAGCACTTAAATGTTATTTTGACCCGGCCTGTTAAAAGAGGGAAACTGACTATGGATTTGCAGGCCGGGATTGCCGACGGCCTTTTTGCGCTTGACGCGTTATGCCCGGTCGAAAGAATTCCGGAAATGGAACGTTTCATCAAAGAATTTAAATATCATTTCGAGGGCAGGGAAATCCCCCTGATGACCGCGCTTGACCCTGAACTGGGTATAGGGTATCAACAGGAATCTGAAAAAGGCAACCCTTTACTGGAGACGCTTCACATCCATCCCAGATCCACTGACGAACAAATGATCTCCTGGTCCCCGGCCCATGAATCCTTTTTCAGCTGGCTGTAATCCTGCACTGCCAGGGTGGTGGCTACCTTGTTTGACCGTGCTGTAGCAATAAGACTGTCCATATTATTGAAGTAAATGGTAGGGAACTCATCAAAGATCAGGTTGCATTTCAGCTTATTTTTTTGGTTGACGAGTTTGATCGTCCGGGAGATGTAAAGACTCAACACCGCGCCGTAGACCTGCTGCTTCAAGGGATTGTTACCCATACAAATAATCTTCGGTGCATCCGGGTTATTCAGATCTAATGTAAAATCATTA
The DNA here is from genome assembly GCF_007971525.1 of Mucilaginibacter ginsenosidivorax. Lineage (NCBI taxonomy): Bacteria > Pseudomonadati > Bacteroidota > Sphingobacteriia > Sphingobacteriales > Sphingobacteriaceae > Mucilaginibacter > Mucilaginibacter ginsenosidivorax. Next base: position 5,289,043 of record NZ_CP042437.1, on the reverse strand, counting down.
CCGGACAATACATAATATAACGATGGTGAAACCAGGCGCGCCATACTGATCTTGGCGCTGGCAACCTGCCCCTCCAACTGGTCGTAGGCTTCGTTCTGCCAGGCAGAAATAAAGGGATTGATCAGTACCTCTATTTCCGGCTCTGTTTTCAAAAGCGCAAATAGGTATTTATAGTCCACCTGGGCCAGCTCAATGACATGCGGTAAAGTGCAATATCTCCCGCCTTCGTATTTTCGCAGGAACCAGATCAGGGCTGTTACAAAATTGATAGGCGATTCTACAAAGAAATCGCCCTGTTTTTTGATCCATTCACGGTTGAGGCCGAGCATAAATGTCCTGGAAGATTCCATAGCATCGGTAATGTCGTCCATGCAGCCGGGATCAAGCGGATTGCAACGGTGCTTGATACTATCAAAGTCGATAAACCAGATAGTTGGTTTGGTTTTGTAGTTGCCCGCATATTTCAGAAGGGCATTATAGGCAATCACAGAAAGGTCATCGAATTTAAAATCATAAATCAGCATGCCGAACCCTTTCTTAATATGCTGTGTAATGATGTGGCGGATTACGAAATATGATTTCCCACCACCTGGCCGCGAAATTACCAGCGTCGAGGCGAACGGTTGGATCAGGTTGACCCAGCTGCTTCTCGTCTTCCCTTTCAGATTATACTGCGCAGGGAGGTTAATAGAGTATTCGCTTTCCAGCAGCCTTTCTTCCTGCGGGAACGTTTCGTTTTCCTTATTAAAGATATCACCGGCTAAGTTTACATTGAGCAACCTCGACAATAAAGAGCCACCGATGAGCAGGAAACCGTAACCTAATGATGACAAGCCCATATACATGACTGCTATGATCATCGCCGGGCCCGAAAAATCAAATAACCAGTTGCTGGCAAAATAAAGCAGGAGGCCAATCAGCCCATAACCCATAATGGTCTGCCTTCGAATCCGCTCATCTTTTTTGCCTTTACTGCCGATCAGTGAAACGAACAGCAGCACGATCGCACTGACTTTTGCCATGAGCAATGTTTTAAAAACACCCATCCTGGAAATAGGCAACAATACTTTATTAACCACAGGCCAGGTTAAATGCCATTGCATGAATGCAGGATAGCAGCACAGATAAAAGTGGATGGTTAATATAGCAATACTTAACAGCCTTGTGAAATCAATGATCTTTCGCAAAGCCTGTTCATTTTCTCCTGTTTGCATGACGTCATATTTTATAGGTTTAGCCTCTTTCGTTTTTTTCTTTTCTTCTTTTGCATCAGCTGGTCAGGCCCACCAGCTTCTTGTTGTTCCGTATGAAATAAGATCTCGAGCAGTGACGTTACGGTTGAAAGCCCAGAACCATTGTCGGTAGTTTGAATATTGTCGGCGCTTAACGATATCGCTGGTACCATATTTTCAGGCCCTTCGCTGCCAGAGCTGATATTCAGCCGGTTTAAAACGCTTGCCGCACTGTAATTTTTACCGAGGTCACTTCCGTTAAAAACCGCCTTAAGCTGATGATCCACGAAAGTGATCCCGTAAATTCTTCCTTCTTCATTTTGACGGATCACCGCATGCATTCCGGCCTTCACAAGCTGTTTTTGAAATGCAGAACTGGAACCGCTGACAGCGCAAGCACGATCAATCTTTTCACGAAACCGATCTTTGAATGGTCGTCGCAATGCCTCATTCAGTACAAAGCTATTTTCCAATCGCCTTAGTGTAGGTTTACTATAGATGGTACTTGCCTTGATCGGCACACCGGTTTTCTCACCATCACTGCCCAATACGTAATAATTCAACCCCTTCTTCCCGTTTATTACAGAAGCTTTGGTGCCTCTATCTGCCGTTATATTAAATTGATTAAGAACAGCATTGAGTTCTGGTAAGCTGGTGAACTTGTAATTTCGGACCACCTCGTTAACGATATTGGTAATTGCCCGTTTAGTTTCCGTCTTTCCATATTGAACGGAATTGAGCATGATCTTTTCCGGTTTCAAATCTTTGCTTTTTGAACTCGCTTTTACTAAACCGAAGCGTTCTTCTATTTCCTGCCTTGCCCTTTCCGATTGATTTCTTCCGAGATTGTGCAAACTGATCCGGTCTCCATTAGATTCGATATTGGTGGACACGATATGGATGTGCGCATGCCCTGCATCAGTATGCTGGTAAATCAGGTAGGGCTGATCTGCAAAGCCGATCCCTTTCATATAGGCGTCCGCGATAGCTACTAATTTTTCTTTGTCAGGATTTTCAGCGGGGTCAAAGTTCAGCGAAATGTGTACCGTATTGGTTTTTACACGCTGGTTTTTCCCCGCCTGATCCTTCAGTCTGTACAACTTATCATAGAATGAAAGATCCCGGTGATCTTTGAGATAGCCACTGGCCTCCAGCAATGTCGCTTTTCCCTGTTCGATCTTGTGCTCATTATAGTTCAGCGCACCGATCAGGCTTTTTCCGCTTTTAATTTTTGCAACCATAAATTCGCATAATTTGTCATTCTGTCCCTGATCTCGCAGATGGCCGGCTCCAGCTTTCCGTTGATAATTTCGAGTAATGTTATCCAGAGACGGATATCCGGAAACCCATGCGCAGCATTGATGTTCCGGACCGCCTGATTCAAATTATTACCAATTGGATTTAACGCTTTCCGGAGCAGGATCAGTTCCTGCAGTACTTCATCCATAGACTGGTCGCGATTCAAAACGGTTACCGGTTTACCCATCAAAAGCGCTCTATGGTATTCGCTCATCGTTTGAAAAGTCGTGTTACTGAAGCGTGCCTCCAGTACTTTATATTCACCAGGCTTTAACCGTATGTTCAGCCAGCGGCACCTGTTTTCTGATTTTTCCTCCATATCAATCAATCGTTATCAAACCGACTCCGGAGTGTTTGATACTATCCCCGGACTGACTTCGGAAGGAAGGGCAAGATCCGTTTGTGACACAAACGTACATCTTGCTAACCGCAAAAAGACAGCGGTTTAAAAGCCCTCTCCATGTCTGTCGATTATGTTAAAACCATCATTTCGCTATCTGGAATTGGACAAATGCTTCCATTAGAAGAACACCTTTAACCTTCATTCTCCGGCGATTTTGCATCAAGAAAATATGTCAGGGCGAGTATATTAATATCCTTTAAAGACAGGTCCTGATCAACTCCGTACGTTCTCATCCGTTTCAGGAGACGCTTAGGTATCCAGGTGTTGAGTTGCGCTTCTTCTTTATCAACCGGCAGTTCCTTTACCGGATGAACTTCCTGAATAGGGGTTTTAGCCGGTTCATTTCTTAATTTATCAGCGAGGCTGCCCAACTTGTTTTTATAATTTTCCATGCTTCCAATCCGGTGGTATGTAATTGCATAAAGCATGAACCTATGCTGTAATTACATAATTGTATATCCTGTAAATGCATCATTCTATAATTACATAAATGCAAATCCATACAGATGCATATATCTATAATTGCATAAATGCACAAAGCTATATTTACATAATTGTAGACTTATGTACTGATCAGGTTGATTATTTCCTCGGCCAGTAAAATGATCTCTTCTTTGGCTTTAGCATCAGTGCCATGCAACACACCTCCCGTTATTGAAGATCTGGTAATGCTGACCCGGTCATGTACCATAGTGCTCAGTAATGGAGTACCAAGGCTTTTTAACAACGCTGTTACGTCCTTCGTTACGCCGGAGCGCGGCTTGATCATATTTAAAACGATTCCGGCTTTCAACGCTGTGTTTTTAGCCTGCGCAAATTTGATCAATGCCACCGTAGCACGAATCGCCATGACATCAAAGAAGCCCGCTTTAGTTGGAACAAGCACAAAATCCGAAATTGAAAAAAGATCAGCCAGCTTATTGGATAAATAAGGGGGAGTGTCGATAATAACGAGATCATAATTCAGCTCAGGTACAACGCTGACCTGCTCGGCCGACAGAATTTCCAATCCCGGAAAATCGTCCTTAACATGATATATACTGCCTTGTAAATCTGAATCGACCAAAGCAACCTTTAACTGATCCTGAAAACATAAAGCCAGGTTTATGGCCATCGTACTTTTTCCTACTCCACCCTTTTGGTGAGCAATCGTGATAATCTTTCCCATGTTACATAATTCTAAATTGCTGTAAAAACATATTGATGTAATTCTGTATTTGGAGAATTACATAACAAAGGTGAGGGCTCCGAACGTCAGAAAACTCCGAGATGATCCGAGGCGGATAAGGAAATTTTTATTCCATAACTCGCCCCTGAACGGAAGGATATTTTATCCCTGTTTTACCAATCCTGATAAATAAAAATAAAACACGCGGTTTCTAAACTATGGCAATAGAAAATAGCTAAAAAAAAGCATATCCCTTTAATTTAAGCAACAAAACATTAGCGTAGCTCACATATTATATAATACAACTATGATGTTGACTGATTCAAAGCGAATATTTCAGCTTTTTAGCCGGCGTCAATACTTTTACTTGCCTTAATTTAACAATTATCAAATAATTAAGTAATATTGAAGGCTATTACGATTAAATTCAGGATAGTAATAGAAAATAAGGCAAAAGTTATCAATGGCGAACACCATTTACAAACTGATAAATGAGACGGCGCTCTTTGCAGAATTGGCAAAGGGCAACGAATCTGCGTTTGAAACGATTTATCACCATTATAACAAACGGCTTTCCCCATTTGTCGACAAAATGGTTCGCTCACCGGAATTGGCTGAAGAAATCATTCAGGATATTTTTGTCCAGCTTTGGATGAACAGGCACTTGCTGGAAGAGGTCAAACACCCTACATCTTATCTGTTCAATATCGCTACCAACAAAACCTTAGACTATCTAAAAAAGATAGCTAACAATGCGAAGCTGATGGACAAGATTGCCTATCGTTCAACAGAATTAACCAACGATACTGAAGAACGGGTTATTTTCAGGGAAAGCGCAGCCATTATAGAAATGGCAGTTTCTGCCTTACCTGAACAACGCAAACTAATCTATCACCTCAGCAGGAACGAGGGGCTGACCCATGAGCAGATCGCCGAACGACTGAATATTTCCCGCAATACGGTAAAGAATCAATTAGTCACAGCATTAAAATCTATTCGCATGTTTACAGAAAAACGCGCCAGTGTATTTTCGGTTGCAGTTTTTGTGCTTTTGACAAGCAAATAAAAACACAATTCAATTTTTTTCAAAAATCTTTTTTTTCGGATAGTCCACTATTGTCCGGTGATCGTCTCATCTGTATAAACGGAAAACGTACAGGAAAATAACCTATAAAGTTATGAGTAACAATTCTACGCTTATTAAAATATTATTCGAAAAATACACTGGTGGTACTGCTTCACCGGAGGAAGTAAAGCAGTTATTTAAAATGGTTGCAGAGGGAGAACATGATGATGAAATGAAAAACGCCCTGCTTGAAAATTTACAAGCTACAGAGTTACAGGATGACTATGACAATGAACGCTGGGATAAGGTTTTTAATAAAGTAAAGACGGAAAGTGCTATTTGGGAAAAGGAAGAACTACCTCATAAAAACAATTGGTTAAAAAGAATTAGTGTTGCCGCATCAATTGCAGCCACCCTTGGTGTTGGGTTTTATTTTTACCAGCAAGTTAATAAACCAATTGTAAATAATAAGATCGCTCAAAATGATGTGGCTCCCGGAAAAAATACAGCCATGCTGACATTAGCAAACGGGCGCAAGATCTTCTTATCCGACGCGATCAAAGGAGTGCTCGCCAAAGAAGCAGGGGTAAAGATTAGTAAGACGGCCAATGGGCAGATCGTTTATGAGGTACAGGATAATACTGAAAATAGCAATATGATCAATATTTTAACCACCGCAAGGGGGGAAACTTATCAGGTACGGTTGCCGGATGGTACAGATGTTTGGTTAAATGCCGCATCATCACTGAAATATCCGGCATCGTTTGCCTCGGCTTCACAACGCAGGGTAACTTTAACCGGCGAAGCTTATTTTCAGGTGGCGAAAGACAAAACACATCCTTTCATCGTCAAAACAGCTCAACAGGAGGTGCAGGTTTTGGGCACACATTTCAATATTAATTCCTATGCTGATGAACCTACAACAAAAACCACTTTGCTTGAAGGGAGCGTTCAGGTAAAGGGATTGCATAACGAACATAAGATATTGAAACCCGGCGACCAATCGGTGTTAACAGCTACCGGTATTGAAATCCGCAATGCCGATACCGAGGAAGTGGTAGCCTGGAAGAATAATGAGTTCATGTTCGGCAATGATGACTTCCGCACGATTATGCGCAAGATTGCCCGCTGGTATAATATTGAAGTGATTTATGAACCTTCGGCACCTGTTAATTTACAGCTGGGTGGTTTCTCATCAAGATCGAGAAATATCTCGACAGTTCTGAAAATGATGGCAAAAACAGGTGAAGTTCGTTTTAAAGTGGAGGGTCAGAAGGTTTATGTTAGCAAATAGCACATACGCATATCCTAATAACAGAGTGATTAACCTTTTAACAAGAAAAAATGGAAAGACATTTACGACAACAAAGCTAAGGTTTTAAACGAACAAGCCAGAAGTGCGCGAACACTCCTGGCAATCGTATGGCATCAGTTAATAAAATATCAACAAGAACCGCAGTGGCCTGAGCTTCGAAACATAAGGCTTACTGCTAAACCAAACTTAACAAATGTATAAATTTTATACCAGGAAACCGGGTATACCTCACGGCTATATCCATAAAATATGGCTGATTATGCGTTTAACTACCGTTATACTCATCGCTACATTAATGCATGTAAGTGCAGCGGGATTTGCTCAGCATGTGACGCTGAATCAAAAGAAAGTCTCACTTGAAAAGATCTTCAGAGAAATCCACACCCAAATTGGTTATGACTTCATATATAACCGTGAGCTAATCAGCAAAAAGCAACCGATTAATATTTCTGTTAAAGATGAGGCTTTAGAATCTGTTCTGCAAAAATGCCTTGAAGGGCAGTCGTTGGAGTATTCTATCGAGGATAAGATGGTGGTAATAAAGGAGAGGTCGATGATCAATAAGACAGAGGCTTTTTTTGACAAGGCCAACATTTCCGGAAGCGTAGTTGATACGACAGGTGCGCCGTTGGTGGGTGCAACTGTTACGTTGGAAGCCAGTGAACTGTCTATAAATGCGCCTAACAATTACATGAGCCAGACAGATGAATTTGGTGAATTTAAGTTCAGCAACTTGCCGTCAGGTGAATATAAACTTACTGTTACCTATATCGGCTACCGGACACAACAGACTTATGTTATCATAAAAAACAAAGATGCAAGGCAGCGTATAATCATGTCGACAGAAGAAACACGACTCAGTATGGTCACTGTGGTGAACAATGGCTACCAGCAGATTTCCGCAGAAAGGGCGACTGGATCGTTTGATCTGTTAAAGAAAAGCCAGATCGAAAAGCCCAATCAAAGTCTGGCCGAACGTTTAGTCGGTACGGTTGCAGGTATGCAGGTAAAATATGATGTAGACGGCACACCAAATATTCAAATACGCGGACAAACAACGCTTTATGCTAACAATGGCAATAATGAACCGCTGCTTGTAGTAGATGGGTTTGCCATCAGAAACACCAGCTTGAATTATTTCAACTCGATAAATCCTAATGATATAGAAAGCGTTACCGTTTTAAAAGACGCGGCTGCAGCTTCTATCTGGGGCGCCCGCGCCGCAAATGGGGTTATCGTGGTTACTACCAAAAAAGGAGGCCGTAATACAGCGCTTAAAGTAGAATTTTCTGCGTTTACGAGGTTCTCACCCAAATTTAACGTTGGTTATGCTACTGGCCTGGCATCATCTGCCGAAACAGTAGATTACGAGCGCCTATCTTTTAATAAATGGGGTGCCTATCCAAATTCAGGCTCTTTTTATGAGAATTACAGGACTTCGGAAGCTACCGTGGCTTTAAACGAAAACAGGCTTGGTTTTTTAAGTAACGACCAATTAAGTGCCAAACTTGCACAGCTTAAAACGCTGGATAACCGCGGTCAGATCTCCGATTACCTGTTGTCTAATCCCAGCACAACACAATACGACCTTACACTATCAGGTGGGACAAACCGGATGAATAATATCGTTTCCATTCTTGCCGAACAAAACCACACAAACTTTAAGGGAAGCGATAACAGGAAATATTCTGTTAACTACCGAACCACCGCCAATGTATTTAAATGGCTGGATGTGTATGCATCAACCACCTTAAATTACCAAAAAAACAATAACAATGGGATTGGCTTGTATTATCTGAAATCCCTTTCTCCTTATGAAATGCTGAAGAATCCGGATGGTAGTTTAACAGACATCCATCAGTATTATCAGCCGATACTTGACCGTACAGTACCGCTTTCAAAATTCCCCTATTCATTTTCCTATAATCCTATACAGGAGATCGCAAATCAAAGCATCACAGAAAATAATTTAACGGCACGTGTACAGGCAGGCCTCACTTTTAAAATTTTGCCCGGTCTAACGTTTGAATCAAAAGCACAGTACGAAAATTTAAGCCTCGTTGATAAAAGTTACCGAAATGACCAAACCTTTTATGTGCGTAATCTGGTAAATACCACATCTTCCTGGGATCAAACGCTAACAGGAAACGTAACGCCCAACTTACCGCTGGGAGGTATATTAGACCAAAGCCGAACTACTATTGAAACCTATAATATCCGTAACCAGGCTAATTTCACACGCATGTTTGCGGATAAGCACGAAATCAATGTAGTCGCAGGTGTTGAAGTTAACAACGCAGTAACCCAGAGTTATGCTAATCCTACCACCTATGGATATAATGAAAATACACTGAACGTGGGTAATTTTCCAAATGGTCCTACTGGTACGACAGGTTGGTATGGTTATGGTAATTACTTTAGCTATACAAACAGCTTTGGGTATTCTACCCGCCGTTTTTATTCCATGTTTGCCAATGCTTCCTATACTTATTTAAGCAAATACACTCTTTCCGGAAGTTACCGTACCGATGCATCAAATCTTATTGCCAAAGAGCCTAAATACCGCTATTCCCCTTTCTACTCTATGGGATTGGGATATGATATTACAAAGGAATCTTTTCTAAAGAATGTAAACTGGTTGAGCCGTTTAAATCTGCGAGCAACTTATGGATACACCGGTAACGTAGACAATTTTACAAGTCCTTATACGCTTCTGAGCTATAATACCAGGGCCGATAACTATACAAAAGATTACACTGCTACAATTGCTGACAATGGTAACCCTACGCTTACCTGGGAAAAGACAGGCACGTTTAACCTTGGTCTTGATTATGCTTTACTAAGCAATAAACTGTATGGTAAAATTGATTTGTATAATAAAAAGGGTAAAGATCTACTCGCCCAAATTGCGATACCATCGGTAAATGGCGTATCGGTACAGCGTTTCAATAATGCTGGTATGACCAACAAAGGTATTGAGGTTACTTTGGGTGCTGTTATTCCTTTAAGAGGCAAGGATATTGTTTGGAATAGCAGTCTTAATGCTTCTTACAATAAGACCCGTATTACCAAACTGTTTAATCCGAGCAGCCCGGCATATGCGCTTGTCTCTACTGGGCAGGGTTCATACAGAGAGGGGTACGACCCCAATGCTGTATTTGCTTTTGAATACGCAGGCCTTGACAATACCGGCAATCCTACGGTAGTTGGCCCAAATGGTACAAAACTTCAGCTATCCAATTTCCCATCAATGGATGGACTGGGCTTTCTTAAAAATGTAGGCACGCTTAACCCACCTTATATATTAGGGATGACCAACTCTTTCAAGATATATGATTTTAACGTGTCATTTATTCTGGTCGCGAAATTTGGCGGAGTATTTAAAAGCCAATATTTCAATTACCCGCAGTCTGGTTCAGTCAATTTGCCCAATAGCAAACTGTCCAGTGTACTTAATGGTGATCCGTCAAAAATACTGACACTGCCGGCAGACCCCAACACCTACAGCTATGGTAATTGGATAGGCTATTACCCTTACCTAAGTTATAATTACTTAAACGCAAATTTGGCCAGGCTGCAGGAACTAAACTTGAGCTATAATTTGCCTAAACAACTGCTGTCAAAATTAAGTGTGCACGGGGCGCAACTTATCTTGCAAGGTAATAATCTGTACACCGTTTTAGCCAATAAAACAGGTGAAGACCCAGAGTACCCAATTGGCACCATCAAACCAAGTGCACAATACACTTTTGGTATTAAAGTAGAACTATAAATCATAATCATGATGAAAATAAAAAATTCGAGTTTAACGGCTGTATGGATTGTTTTAACATCGCTGCTTGTTTCAGCTACGTCCTGTAATAAATTTCTTGACGTTAAGCCATCAAAGGGCACTACTATCGTAGCAAGCACAACTGATGACCTGAATGCCCTCCTTAACAATTATCAAACCTATAGCAAGGAGAGTGATAATGTAGTGATTTACGGAACAGACGACAACGGTCTATCAACCACTTTATTTGATGCTCAGCCTTTCATTTTTTCTCAGTCCGCAGTTCAGTTTTCGGTTTGGGACACCAATTTCCTGCCTCAAACTGATCAATCCAGCTTTTCAGGGCCTAATTTCTGGAGTAATGAATATGTTAAGGTTTTTAACGCCAATTTTGTTTTGGCTAACGTAGATAAAGTAACCGGCTCAGCAGCGGATAAGGCGGCGCTAACCGCCGATGCACATTTTATCCGTGCATATAGTTATTGGGAACTGGCTAACACGTATTGCCTTCCGTATACCGATGCCAACAAGAATGAGCCTGGTTTACCCATCAAAACGTTACCAGATTATAATCCTGTATCCCGCCATACGCTTGCGGACACCTATCAGCAAATAGAAGCTGATTTAAACGAAGCATTAAAAACGACTGTTCCGTTGGTGCAAAACGGCACAGCCAGGCATTGGCGTGCTAATACTGCAGCTGTAAATGCTTTCGCAGCCAGATATTACCTTAACCGCAACGATTATGTTAACGCAATTAAATATGCCAATGCTTCGCTGGCATTATACAATGTACTGATCGATTATAATTCTGGCATGCATAATGGTACGCCCGCTACGGTTACCATAAACGGAGGAACGAATGTAGTACTTAATTTCCCTTACACGCATGATCGGAATTCCGAATTTGATCCGACTGACGAACTGGATTGGAAAGAGTTTTTATATTATCGCGTATTAAATAACAGCGACAAATGGTATATACCAAGCCAATCGTTAATGAATTTGTATGATAAGAACAATGATTTGCGATATAAATACCACTTTGTACAAAATTATTCTTACAAAAAGGGCTTGAACAATCCCGCGCTAAGTTATCCCGGCTACGTGTTCTTTTATGAGGACAACATGCCCGAAGGACCTACAGTTGCCGAAATGGTTCTGATTAAAGCGGAATGCCAGGCCCGGATTGGCGACATAGGCAGCGCAATGACTACTGTTAATCAATTATACAGTAAACGTACACTTACCGGCACCCCGGCGCTTGCAGCGGCTACACAAGATAAAGCTATTTCGGTAATACTTCAGGAACGTCGTAGGGAAATGCCTTTCAGCGAGCGATGGTTCGATATCCGCAGGTATAACAACAATAATTATCCCGGTGATGATGTTCCGTTGCTTACACGTACATTTTATCCTTACACATTGAATGGCGTTTCCAGCAATGAGCCCGTGAAAATATATTCGTTGCCTTCTAATTCCAGGCGTTATGCTTCTCCACTGCCGCAAAGCGATATTACAAACAGCAACGGAGCCATTATTCAAAACACTTATTGACAGTAACCGCCGTGAGTTGACCTGCCTGCGTTTAAGGAGGCAGGTTTAACCCGGCTTAAAAAAAATAAAATGCAACTCATCAAATTTTCAACAGGCCTGATTTTCTGTTTGTTTTCTATAACAGGCCTGGCGCAGGTCGATAGCACCTACACCTTGCAGGGTAAAGCTGAAAAGCCTGCAACTGTTACCCTTCAATACAGTATAGATGGTAATACTATACAAAATAAGGGCGAGGTAAAAAATGGCGAAATAAAACTAACCGGAACAATCGATACCAAAGTGGAAGCCAGTTTACTGGTTAGCCCGTTAACAAAAGAAAGCGACGGTTCAGGGGCTATGGCAACTATAGTGCACTTATGGCTGGAGCCGGGGCACATTCGGATTAATAGTTTGGATTCGGTACAAAAGGGGAATGCCTTGTTTTCGGGAACTCCTCTTAACGATGAAAGCAACTCGTTAGCCAAAGAAAAACAAAGTGTAACCGGCTTGCCCGATAAGGAACATGACGAAGCAGTAATGGCGATAGTAATTAAATTTATTAAAGCGCACCCTGCATCCTTGGTTAGTCTTACCGAATTGAACATTAGTCTGTCCCGGGGTATCCCTGATCTGCAAGTGGTTGAACCGTTATTTAGCGGACTATCTGCGGATGTGAAGGGTTCACCTCTGGGCCTGGAATATCAAAAAAAACTGATAAAATGGCGTACGGTTGATATAGGCACAATTGCCCCCGATTTTACACAGCCTGACCAGAACGGTAAACTTATTAAACTGTCTGATTATAAAGGCAAATATATATTAGTTGATTTTTGGGCTTCCTGGTGTCATCCCTGCAGGGATGAAAACCCGAATCTTGTGAGACAATATGAGCTTTATAAAGGTAAGAACTTTACTATTCTGAGCATTTCTTTAGATGAAAGACGACAGGACTGGTTGAAAGCGATCAAAGAAGACAGATTACCCTGGAAGCAGGTCTCAGATCTTAAAAAGAACAATCAGGCCCGTGCAAAATATGGCGTTCAATCCATTCCCGACAACTTTTTGATCAGCCCCGAAGGGGAGATTATCGGTAAAAGTCTCCGCGGGGAAAACCTGAATAAAAAATTAAAGGAAGTTATAGAAAAATAATTTTCCGTATCACTATTAACGGCCGGCTTTACGCCGCTCAAAATTAAATCATTTATAAGTTATGCAATTTAAAATATCCATTAAAGGATGTTCTGTGACAGCTATTGTTTTTGCTCTTAGCGTATTATGTTCGTTTGCACAGAATAAAAAAGCCACCACGTTTACAAAAGTATCACCTGCAAGTATGCACCCTGAACACGGTCAACTGCCCCTTGATCCGGCTGTACGTACAGGGAAGCTTGCTAACGGTTTTACCTATTTTATTAAACGGAATATCAATCCAAAAAACAGGGTTATCTTTTACCTCGCCAATAAAATTGGCTCATTGGTGGAAACTGATGATCAGCAAGGTTTAGCCCATTTTATGGAGCACATGAACTTTAACGGAACCACGCATTTCCCCAAAAATGATTTGGTTGACTATTTACAAAAAGTAGGTGTAAGGTTTGGTGCGGATATCAACGCTTATACCAGTTTTGATGAAACTGTCTATCAGCTTCCGTTGCCCACCGATAAGCCTGAAGTACTAAGTAGCGGCCTGCAGATCATGCGCGACTGGGCGCAGGGAGCTTTACTGGATTCGGCGGAGATCGAAAAAGAGCGAGGCGTGGTTTTGGAGGAAAAAAGATTAGGTAAGGGAGCTGCCCAAAGAATGCAGCAAAAATATTTCCCGGTATTGTTCAGCAATTCACGTTATGGGCAGCGATTGCCGATAGGTCTTGACACAATATTGAATAATTTTAAGCCGATGACCCTTAGCCGGTTCTACCACGATTGGTATCGCCCAAACCTGCAAGCATTAATTGTGGTAGGCGATATTAACGTGAACGAGATAGAACAGGCGATAAAACAAAAGTTTGCCGATCTCAAAAACCCGGTCCACGAAAAAATCAGGACGAAATACATTTTCACCCTTACGGGCAGTAATAATTTTGTAAAAGCAACAGATCCCGAGGAAACATCAACACAAGTTCAAGTATTAATAAAGCGCCAGGCTCATCCTGTCAAAAATGCCGGTGACTATCGTGCATTTATCGTCAGAAAATTATTTAATCACATGCTAAGCAATCGCTATCTGGAATTGGCACAGCAAAAACAACCTCCCTTTATTTATGGAGGTGCGAATTTGGGTGGCTTTTTAGGGAATATTGACGCGCTTAACATGCAGGTGGTGGCAAATCCCGGTGAAGTGGAAAAAGGGTTTAAAGCAGTTTGGCGCGAAATGGAAAGGCTTAAGCGATATGGCTTTACTGCGAGCGAATTTGAAAAAGCAAAAAGCGATTATTTAAAAAACAACGAAAATACGTATAAGCAAAGGCATACAGCCTATTCTGAGCAATTTGTTGGTGAATATTTAAGTTATTTCCTAACAGGTACCGCCGCCCCGGGTATTGAAAAAGAGTATTCCTTAACAAAGGCAATAGTGCCGCTCTTGTCATTAAAAGATGTAGATACTATCGCCAGCTATTTCAGCAGCGATAGCAACCGGGATATAATTATTACGGGCCCGGAGCATGCAAAAGCTGACCTGCCGGATGAGGCATCCATTAACAAATGGATAACATCAATTAAGCAGGAAAATATTTCGCGTTATAAGAATAGCTTCACCCAAAAAGCACTTTTAGATACTCAGCCAATTCCTGGTAAAATTATTAAGCAGGTTGACCTAGATGGGATCAACGCTACCGAGCTAATACTAAGTAACGGAGCAAAAGCGATATTAAAGCCGACCAAATTCAGTGATAACGATATTTTAGTTAAAGCGATTGCCCCTGGCGGATCATCGCTTTTCAGCGATGCTGACTATGAATCAGCAAACGTGGCAGCATACCTGGTAACAACATCCGGCTTAGGGGGCTATAGTTATAATAATCTGAACAAATTTCTTGCAGGAACGACTATTGCCTCCGGTGTTTTCCTGGCCGATTATAGCCAGGGGATACAAGCCGCTGCGTCGCCGGGCGAACTGGAAACTTTGTTGCAGATGTTTTATTTATACTTCACAGCTCCAAGGAAAGATTCAGTCGCGTTTGAAAGATACAAAGCTGAAACAAAAGCAAGTTTAACTGATAGAAAAAACAGCCCGGAAAACCGTTTTTATGATACGATTAGCGCAGTGTCGGGCAATTACAGTATCCGCAGGACACCGCCGAGCATAGAAAAATTAAATCAGCTTGATTTTAACAAAAGTTATCAAATTTTCAGAAAGCAATTTTCTGATGCAGCTAATTTTACCTTCACTTTTGTAGGTGACTTTGATATCAACAAAGTAAAACCCTTGATTGAAAAATATCTGGGTTCGTTACCAGCAACCTTCCTGCATGAAAAAGCGAAAGACTTGGGTATCCAGCCGCCTGCAGGTAAAATTACCAAAATTGTAAGGGCCGGCATAGAACCTAAAGCCACCGTATCATTAAAATTCAGCGGTGATTATGATTACTCCTATGCAAATAATTTAGAGATGGATGCCCTGGCGGAAGTGCTGCAAATCAGGCTCATTGAACGCTTAAGGGAAGAAGAGAGCGGCGTGTATTCTCCTGGTGTAAATGCGCGTTATAATAAGATCCCTTCGTCAAGGTATGTTTTCAGCATCTCTTTTGGCTGCGCACCAATCAACGTCGAAAAACTAATTGCTTCGGCCTTGGATGAGGTGGATAAAATGAAGCGCTCCGGTCCAAGCCCAATTAATACCGAAAAATTTAAGGCTGAGAAGTCGAGAACTCATGAAACACAATTACGGGCTAATGATTTTTGGTCTGAGTATCTTAATGATAATGCTTTAAATGAAGGCGACATTTACGCGGTTAATGATTTTAATACCGTTCTGGAAAAAATCACGCCGGAAAGTATTAAGAGAAAGGCAAATAAATATTTAAGTGGCAACAACTTAATACAGATAATTTTGATGCCGCAGAACAGTAACAGTATAAAATAAAGGCGCGGAAAACCTTTTAGAAATCAGCTTAACGTAATTTATTTATTGTTATTGAAGTAATGAGCCATTAGACAACTCGATAAAATAATACTCCGTTCTTTAAGATTAGTAATAGTAATTAAAGTGAAGCGCCGCTTCCCGGGAGCGGGAACGGCGCTTTTTACTACGTAAGCAAGTTGTTGGTTTTCATAATGCAATAGCATGCACGTAATCGGGTAATCGAAGCTTTTAATAAAAGGCGAATAAAATTCATGAGCAATCAGGGAAAACTATTGTTTTTAAACAACAAAAAAGTTGGTTAAACCCAAGATTTAACCGCCTTTTTTACACTAATTGTTATCTAAACCCGCTGCATTGTGCACCTCAGCCGTAAAAGAGCTCGAGTGATCAAGATCGAAGATATTAATGACTAAAGGAGGAGTTGTTAGAATTTATATCCCATCACCCACATCGCAACACGTGACTTGATTTCAACTTGTTAATCTTTTAAAAACAGTTAGGGCATTTACGACACCATAAATTTTATCGACATCCGAGTCGGATTAAATCGGAGAGTACAAAGAAGTCAAGGTTGATCTTTGTGTGAAAATTATCGAATTACTGAACGACAAATTAGCCGGATATCTACAATGTATTTGCCACCGCTATCATACTTTTTTGAAATTGCCGCAAAGGATCCCCGAATATCTGTGACACACGGCGGTCTCTACGCTGCCATCATATATTACTGGCAAAAGCAGGATTGTCCCGGCTCATTTCACGTGTTTGCAAAAGAATTGATGCAACTGGCTAAAATCTCCTCTTGCACGACCTATCATAAGTGCATCAGGGATTTGAACGCCTATGGTTATCTCTGTTACGAAGCTTCCTTTGACCGTCGAATTGGAAGCCTGATCAGTTTTCCATCTATCACCCAAAACCAACGCGATGAATAAGATTACTTTTGAAGAACTTCCGGAAATGGTAGGCAGGCTGTTTGCTAAGTTAGAAAAGATCGAAGCCTTATTAAAGCAGCATAAGGCAGACGACCAAGACGAGGACGAAATGCTAACTGTTGATCAGGCTGCTACCTTTCTTAACCTGGCGGTACCAACGATTTACAGCAAGGTTAGCCGTCGCGAAATTCCGGTATCCAAGCCGGGCAAACGTCTTTATTTCAGCAAATCGGAACTGAATGAATATAAAAAAAGCGGCCACCATCAAACAATATCCCGGATGCTCGATGATTATCAGGCTATACCGAAAGTATTGAAACGACGTTCCAAACGGTTCTCAGGGGGTTACGGACGCTAACTTTTCGTTGATTGCTTTTAGCTCCTTCATCAACAGATCCATGATATTGACTTCGCTCAGCGTCTTATTGCTTAAACTGATCTTGCCGCTCGCTTCCTTTTTAACCTTATCTATCAGATGCAGATAGCGTTGTGTGCTTTTCAGGCTTTTCTGTCCAAGCATTCTCATCACCGTATGAACATCCGTCCCCATGATCAATTGCAAAGTGGCAAAGGTATGCCTCAGGCAATGAAAGGTAAAATTCGTTTTCTGTATCCCGGCACGCGTCAGCCATAAAGTAAGAAAGGGTTTAATTCGTGAATATCTGATCCCCCGGAAGACCCGGCTGTCGGATTCCCCTCTTATCCCTAATTGTTTGTATGCTTCATTAGAAATCGGTAAAGTTTCCGCTCCCTCCGTTTTTTCCTGTCTGAACTGTATATAATAATTGTCTTCGTTACCCCGTACCTCAGACCATAACAACGTCTCAATATCAGAATAACGCAATCCTGTCATAGCGGAAAAAAGTGCAGCTCTGGCCATCTGATCATCGTCATTAGGCGTGGCAGCAAGCTGCTGTAATTCCTCCAGTGTCAGGAACTCCCTGAACACCTCCCGCTCTTTGATTGGCTTCACCTGCTCGTAAAGATTTTCGGTTATTAACTTAGCCTTATAAATAGCTTTAAGCATAGACCTGAATTTCCCGAAATAGGCTACCGCCGTATTTACGGAAATCCCCTTTCCATTTCTTCCGACCGAAGGTCCTGAAAGAATATAGTCGCGGTATTCCTCGCAATAAGCTTCCGTAAGATCACAGAAGCGTATCTGCTTGCCTGCATAGCCTTCAAAATATCGCCAGCCCATTTCCCATCCCCACGCATTTGTCCCTGACTTCTTTGCAGCAACATTTTTAAAATACTCGAGAAATTTGCCTTCTCTTTGTGCTTTTCCCAGAAAACCATAGGATGCGTTCTGTACTTCCAAAGTGCGTTTCGCACAAATGTTTTCCGCCAATAACAAAGTTTCCTTATTGTGCAATTGCTCCAGGTCTGTTTGCGGTCGTGCAAAAATATAAAGGCTCAAAAATTCCCTTCTGGTGAATTGCCTCGTATCGGGGTGTGGAATAGCCGGATAGAAATCAAGGTATAATGACTTCCTTCCCTTTCCTATTGTTTTTTTTCTCAGCGTCACACTCATAACGTTATTTGTTAAATAGTTTATGAATTTCCTTTTTAGGCACATAGACGAACTTACCTTGTTTCATCTTTGGGACATTGTGTTTTTTGATAAGGTCGTAAAATGCCTTGCTTGACATGCCACTTATGTATTCGGCTTCAGCGATCGTATAACAGTCGCTGATCCGCAGCGGCTTTACGGGGATGCTTTCCACCATGGGTCTTACTTTCGGCGGATTGAACAGCTTATCAATATCCGCGCGCAATATGCGGGTCTTCCTGACTCCCAGGTTGGTCGCCGCCAATCTTCCGGAATTGATCATATCATAAACCGCCTGCTCGCTGCTTTGCAGCAAGGCTGCAACATCACCAACGGTCAAGTAAGATTTAGCTTGAATGTCCTTCAAAGGTTTACTTTTGATGACTTTAACCTCTTCTTCGCTTTTCGAGATCTTACCTTTCCGAATTCTTTCTTTATATCCACGCTTTGCACAGTTATCCGAGCAAAATTTGGTAACTGTAGTCTTCGCTTCAAAGTCCTTTCCGCAATATTGACAAACCCGTTGAACCCTAATGTTGGATGCCATCTTCTCTAACATTTATAAATACAAATAAACCAATTTAGGTTTAAATAAGTTTAAATAAGCCAAGTTATTTCTCCTTTAAAATATGACGAGGTACAAATTTCAAAATGAGGTACAACTGAGGTACAAAAATAAACAAAACAACGCAAAAGAAACAAATGATAACGCAAAGAAAAAACCGCTTTAATCATTGATTAAAAGCGGTTTATCATGTTTTATTATGTAATGCTTTGTGGGCTTAAATATGTGTCATTTGCCGATACAAAACTTACTAAATATATTTTCCAGCAAATCATCCGTAGTAACCACGCCGGTAATCTCGCCAAGATAATGAAGCGCCTGTTTAATATCCATCGATAAAAAATCGGATGTTATACTCCCGTCTATCCCGCCAAGTACGCGTACAAGGGCCTCCTCGGTTTTTTGGAGTGCCTCCAGGTGCCGGATGTTGGTTACCATGGTTTCATCGCCGCTTAGCTGATCCTTAATGGATGAGGAATAGATACGTTGTTTCAACTCATCGATATGTTGTTTTTCTTTAGCTGATATGATGGTCAGCTTATCGCCATGCGGCAGGGCTGTTAGCTGGGCATCGGTGAGCAAATCGGCTTTATTGGCTACCAGCAGCATGGAAATCCCTGGCTTTTGCAGGCTTTCAATGTCGCTGTTAAGTTCCTCAGTTGTAATTTCGGCAGCATCAAACACGTAAACCAGCAATGCCGATTGGCTGATTTTTTCCATGGTACGCTGCACCCCTATCTGCTCAATAGCATCGGTGGCCTCGCGGATACCGGCGGTGTCTATCAGCCGGAAATTGATTCCCTGGATATTCAATACTTCTTCAATAGTATCACGGGTGGTGCCCGGGATATGGCTTACGATGGCCCGTTCCTCGTTCAGGAGCGCATTCAACAAGGTCGACTTGCCCGCGTTAGGCCGTCCGGCTATAACAGTATTTACGCCATTTTTAATGGCATTACCCAACTCGAAGGATTGGATGAGCCTGCCTACTATTTTGGTGATTTCATGTATGAGGTTCTTCAGCTGATCGCGGTTGGCAAACTCTACATCCTCTTCGGCAAAGTCAAGTTCCAGTTCAATCAGCGATGCAAAATTTACCAGTTGTTCGCGCAATGCTTGCAGCTGGGTGCTAAAACCGCCCCGCAATTGCTGTAAAGCTACCTGCTGCGACGCTTTAGAATTGGAGGCTATCAAATCGGCAACCGCCTCAGCCTGCGATAAATCGAGCTGCCCGTTCAGGAAAGCCCTAAGGGTAAACTCGCCCGGCTTGGCTGATCGTGCTCCCTTTTTGATGAATAGCTTTATGATTGATTCGATGATATAACCCGAGGCATGGCAACTGATCTCGACTACATTCTCGCGCGTATATGACCGCGGTGCTACAAACAACGACGCCAGTACCTCGTCCAGCACCAGGTCGACGTCAACAATATGGCCGAAGTGGATGGTATGCGAAGCCTGCCTGGTTAAATCCTTGCCCTTCCACACGCTGTTGGCAATAGCGATGGCATCCAGCCCCGAAAGGCGGATAACCGCAATGGCGCCAATCCCGTTTGGGGTGGCAAGGGCAACGATGGTATCTTCTTGGTGAGTAGAGAGTGGTGAGTGGTGAGTGTTCATAATTTTATCTGAACCGGAATTTGTGGAATTAAGCAATTTACAGAATTTTTAAAATTCGATGAATTCCGGTTCAGACACAAAAGTAAAACAAAATCCCTTCAACTATGAACCAAAGGCCATGAACTACTTTTCAATGACTTAATGACGCGCAGCAAATGACCCAATGACTAAAAACCTTAACTTCGCCGTAATTATGGTAACTTTTTTTGAAGCTTCGCTCGATACTATTTCGGTACATCATGTTGGTAATCCTTTGCAGGATGAGTTGTACGCCTTGTCGGATAGTCCGCTGGAATTGAAGGATGAGATTATTCCTAACCTGCTGATGCAGTATTTTTTAAAGCCATTTGAAAAAGTTAACGAAGTTTATCACCTGACACACAGCAGCGGCGACCTGGCGCTTAACGAACTGCATAACTTTGCCACCCAGGTGTTTGAGGATAGGGAGAAATTTCACGAAGCGTCAGAAAAAATTGCAAAACACCTGTTTAAGGTTACCACCCACCCCAACATTAAAGGTGGCGAGCTGTACGTGGTTTATTTTAACAGCGTACAAATTGAGGGCAACCCATTGGATACTATTGGCATTTTTAAATCAGAAAATAAAGAAACCTACCTGAAAGTTTACCCGGATAAAGGCGGTTTCCAGGTTGATTACGAGCAGGACGCTATTAATATTAACAAACTTGATAAAGGTGTGCTTATCTTCAACATCGAGAAAGAAAACGGTTATAAAGTAGTGGTGGTTGATAAAACCAACGGCGGCCAGGATGCAGCCGTGTACTGGAAAGACGATTTTTTACAGCTCAAGATCCGTAATGATAGCTTTAACCAAACCAACAATACCCTGGGCATCTATAAAAATTTTGTTACCCAAAAGCTCGACGACCAGTTTGAAATGAGCAAGGCAGATAAAATAGACCTGCTTAACCGGTCGATGAAGTATTTTAAAGAAAAAGAAACTTTTGATATGGACGAATTTGGCAACGAGGTAATAGGTAACCCTGAAGCCATCGAATCGTTCAAAACCTTCAAAAATCAGTACGAACAGGAATTTGACAGCCCAATTGGGAACTCCTTTGAAATATCAGGCAATGCCGTCAAAAAACAAGCCCGTGATTATAAAAGCGTATTAAAGCTGGATAAAAACTTCCACATTTACATCCACGGCGATAAACAACTTATCGAAAAAGGTTTTGACGATGATAAGGCGATGAACTTTTATAAGGTTTATTTTAAGGAGGAAGCGTAGGTTGGTTGATTAAGTGAGTAATTGATTGGGTGAGTGGTTGACCCATTTAACCTATTCAACCACTCACCCAATCAACTTAATCAACCACTCACCTACACCGGCTCCACCCTTTTCAAATGCAAATTACTTACCGGCTTAACCACCAACGGTATTTTTTCTATCCGGGTTTCGCTGGTATCCAGGCCGAAAGCTTTGGCTTCTGACTGGGCCAGTTTTTTAATGGCGAAGTAGCTGTTCAATATAAATCCTTCGCTCACGCTGAACAGGTTGTTATAGCTCAGGAATTTTTCCATAATTACAAACCTGAAATCGGCAGGGATATTGTATTCTTTAAGCGATGCGTATTTACTGGTAATATCAATTTCCTTACGTTTCACCATATCTTCTACCACGTTACGGAACAGCACATTTACCCGCGGTTGGATCCTGAACCCTAAGCGATACTCGATGCGGATAACCTTGCCCGGTTCAATATGGTCAACACTATACTCCATGGTATAAGGCTCGTCTGTACGCTCAATATGCACAAACCAATAGATATCGGCACGTTTAGGGCGGCGGCTCATGATGGAGTAGATGATCTTTTCTTCTATCTGTTTGCTGTTGTTGGCTTTGGTTAAATAGATCAGATGCGTAGCGTATTTATTTACGGTAGTATCGGCACTAAGTGCGTTTAACAGGGGTAATTTTTCTTTAATATCTACAAAATGCAGGAAACGGTTATTGATCTTCCTCGCCCTGAACCAAACGTACATGGTAAATATCAGGCCAACTTCAAAACCTACAAAGAATAAACGTTTTAATATTTTAACTGCATTAGTTAAGAAAAATGAGAACTCAACCGTTAAAAATACGCACAGGATGATGGTTACCAACCACACCGGCCAATGTTTCACATAGCGCATAAAGTAATACATTAAAATAGTAGTACTAAGCATAGCTATGGTAATACTAAAGCCATAGGCATTGGTCATAGCGGCCGATGTGCGAAAGTAAAGTGACACCAGGATACACCCAACGCAAAGTATCCAGTTAACACTCGGTATATAAATTTGCCCCCTAATGTTTGATGGATATTTGATAGTTATGCGCGGCCAAAAGTTCATGCTTACGGCCTCGCTAATCAATGTAAACGAACCGCTGATGAGGGCCTGACTGGCAATGATGGTAGCAAGTGTAGCCAATGCAATGCTTGGGATAAGGAACTGGTGAGGAACAATCTCAAAGAAAGGGTTTACCCCTGTAAAGTCTTTTCCAGGAGCTTGAGATAATACCCAGGCACCCTGACCAAGATAGTTAAGTACCAATGTAGTTTTTACAAAAATCCAACTGATCTGGATGTTTTTGCGACCGCAATGGCCCAGGTCTGAATATAAGGCTTCGGCACCTGTAGTACACAAAAATACGGCACCTAACAACCAGAAGCCTTTAGGATGGGTCATCAACAAATGCGCGCCATAATACGGGCTCAACGCTTTAAATATGCTGGGGTAGTGCATTACCTGCATAGTACCCAATAAACCCAGCATCATGAACCACATGAGCATCACCGGACCAAATGCTGCGCCAACAACCTTAGTTCCAAACTGCTGAAAAAAGAAAAGCAGTACCATGATCAATATTACAATCAACAAAATAAGGTTATTACCGGGAACAATAATATTTGAAAAATAGGGAACCAGGTTTAATCCTTCGATAGCCGACGTAACCGAGATAGGCGGCGTAATAATACCATCTGCAAGTAATGTTCCGGCGCCAATAATGGCGGGAATTGCCAGCCATTTACCGTAGCGCCTAACCAACGCGTAAAGGGAAAAAATACCACCTTCGCCCTTGTTATCGGCCTGCAGGGTTATGATAATGTATTTGAAAGTTGTTTGCAGGGTTAGTGTCCAAAAAATACAGGAGATGGCGCCTAAAACAAGTTCCTGGTTTACCTTGCCGCCTTCGACCAGTAAGGTTTGAAATACATACAACGGGGAAGTACCGATATCGCCAAAAATGATACCGAGCGTAACAATCATGCCCGCAAATGTGAGGTGCTTAACGTGTGAGTTCATTTAATAAATAAAAAAATTAGGGGATTGAAAAGGTGACAATACTGTTGCCAGGGATTTTTTTGCAGCCACATTGAATGTTGACCGCTGCAACAAGGAAATATTATCACCATAAACTGTTTTTAATAACGAAGCCTCGTAGTCAAAACATATGCCTACAGGGCAATTATTATAATTAAAAATATGATTTACAGATAATTAACTATAAAATACAGCGTTTTATAAACATCTAAAAACCTATCAAAATGATAGGTTTTATCAGAATGATAGCAAGAAATTAAATTCTTTAAAATCAATAAAATCGCACTCCGTAAACCATTGATGTATTTAACTTTGTATTTTTAGAACAAAAAAGCATGAATAACATTCGTAAAAAGGTCATATTTAAGCACCTGCTTAAAACAATCGTTACCATTGGTCTTTTAACTAACATAACAACGGCTTTTGCTCAAACAAATTCAACAGATACTTCTGCAACTATTACTGCCGACGTTAAAAACAAAATTTTAGCCGAATCAAAAGATGGTGGCAGGTTTGATTTTTGGACACCTATAAAAGGGCATGAATATGATGGCCAAAGGATTCAGACGGGTGCAAGTACAAAAGATAACATTTATGCTACCAACCGGGAAATTGCAGTTATAAAATGGGCATATGCGCTCAGTAAATCAGGTATCAAAAAAAGCGACATCATCGGTTTTTATGAGGAGTTGAAAGGCAGAAAGATAAGAAGCGACGAGATAACCTTAATAGATTTTGGGATCAAAAAGGCGGCAAATTAAATGGGTGCCTAAAACTGCACGCCCCAGCGCTCCTCAATCCCCAAACCAAACAAGGCAAAATCATATTTCACCGGGTCAAGCGGATCAAACTTCCTCAATCGCGCTGTAAGTTCAAGGGCAGTTTGCCAATCAGTTTGTTTCCTGGTGATGAGCAACAATTTGCGGGAGACTCTGTCTACATGCAGATCAAGCGGACAGATCAGGTCGGCAGGTTTGATGCGGTTCCAGATACCAAAATCGACGCCACTATTATCCTGCCGTACCATCCAACGTAAAAACATATTCAATCGTTTGCAGGTCGACTTTTGCGATGGCGAGGACACATGTTTTTTAGTGCGGCTCGGATAATCGGGCAGGGAGAAAAAATACGAACGAAAGTAATTGAGATGATCCTCGGCCCCCCAACCCCCTAAAGGGGGAGCTTTTTGATTTGCCACCTGTGGTTCCCCCTTCAGGGGGTTAGGGGGCATAAATGCATCCTCCAGCGAATCAAAGTTTTCATAATGATATCTAAAAAAGCTGATGAAGTACAATGTATCGATATCATTAAAAGTGCGGTGCTTAAAGCTTAATAGCTTCTTAAGATCGGGCTCTTCGTGGTTGATGATAAAGTCATAGGGCGCCCCATCCATCAACGTAATAAGTTCCTTACACTTCTTGATAATGGTAACCCGCTGCCCCCAGGCCAGGGTAGCCGCCCAAAAACCCATAATCTCGATATCCTGTTTTTTGCTGAACAGGTGCGGTATTACTATAGGGTCGTTCTCAATAAACTCCGGGCGATTGTATTGGGCAACTTTAGCGTCGAGGAAGGATTGGAGGTTTTCGATCATAATACAAAAGAGTCAAGAATCAAGAGTTAAGACTTTTTTTCTCTCTTGATTCTTGACTCTTGGTTCTTGATTCTAATTCAGTGCTTGTTTCAAATCTTCCAGCAAATCTTCAATATCCTCTACGCCTACGCTTAAACGCAGCAGGTTATCTACCACACCGGCTTTTTCGCGTTCGGCTTTGGGGATAGATCCGTGGGTCATGCTTACGGGGTGGTTAATCAGTGATTCTACACCGCCTAATGATTCGGCAAGGGCAAATACTTTAAATGATGATGCAATGCGGAATGTTTCCTGCAGGTCGGCATCTTTCAGTACGATAGATATCATGCCACCAAAATCTCGCATTTGTTTTTTGGCAACTTCGTGATTTGGATGATCGGTAAAGCCCGGCCAATATATCTTTTCAACTTTAGGATGTGTTTTCAGGAACTCGGCTACCTGGCGACCGTTTTCGCAATGGGCTTTCATGCGCAGGTGCAAGGTTTTAATGCCCCTAAGCACCAAAAAGCTATCCATTGGGCCCGGCGTGGCACCACAGGCGTTGTAAATAAACCAAAGCCTTTTGTACAGGTCCTCGTCATTCGTCATCAGCGCGCCCATTACTACATCGCTATGGCCACCAATGTATTTAGTTACAGAGTGCATTACCAGGTCGGCACCAAGATCGATAGGGTTTTGCAGGTATGGCGATGCAAAAGTATTATCTACCACAAACAGCAGATTTTTCTCTTTAGTTATTTTGCCTATGGCCTCAATATCCACGATCTGCATGGTTGGGTTGGTAGGTGTTTCTATCCAAACCAATTTGGTGTATGAGTTGGTGTACTCGGCAACAATCTCGGGATCAGACAGATCCAAAAAATGAAACTTAATGCCATAGTGAGCATATATTTTGGTAAAAATACGGTACGAGCCTCCATACAGGTCATTCCCGGTAATCACCTCGTCGCCTGGCTGTAATAATTTCATCACGGCGTCTGTGGCGCCCATTCCGCTTGAAAAAGCCAGGCCAAACTCGGCATTTTCCAATGCGGCCAAACAGCCCTCAAGCGCTTTGCGGGTTGGGTTGGTACCACGCGAGTATTCATATCCCTTATTATCTCCCGGCGATTTTTGCCAATAGGTAGATGTCTGGTATATCGGCGTCATGATAGCGCCGGTAGTTGGATCGGGCTCCTGCCCTGCGTGTATTGCTTTAGTTGCGAATTTCATAAGCCCCCTACCCCCCTGAAGGGGGAATTTTTTGATGAGCTTCCTTCCCTAAGAGGAAGCAGGTTTGGTATTTTATCCTTTAGGGAAGGATTATTTCATCTTGGATAACAGAAACATTATTTAACAAAAGATCAATACCGTTTTGCATTACATCTGCTAACATGTCAACCTCGGCAGTATTAAAAATCGGGCTGGGTTCATCGGCCCAAAAACCGTCACTCGCGTTAAACAATTTATCATATACAGCGTTGCTGACATCCTCTTTCGCATCTCCTGTAAATTGAAGCTTTGTCGACTCTGCAACGTCTGTGAACAGGTTCCAGAAGTTCAAAAACTCATTACAATCAAACTTAGGATAAGGATTTATTATCCATTGCTGAACCTTATAAACGTCGTAACCGGTCACTTCGGTATTTGAACCATTTATATATTCGTTCCAGTACTTCAACAAGCCAGCTTCTGTTTTAAATGCAATTACCTTAAAGTCATCATTAATCAACACCCCATCTACTTCATCACCAATCCATATAATGTAAAGCTGATAAAACTTAAAGTCGAGGCGAATAATGTAATAATTATCTCCGGCCAAATGCATCTAATTTTAACCTAATAAGCGCGAGCGAATAACACTCGTTGTTTTGATGGAGCGCCCGTCAAAATACACTTACCCTCTTCCTGCTTATTATCCAAAGGTATGCAACGGATTGTCGCTTTAGTTTCCTCTTTTATCTTTTGCTCGGTCTCCGGGGTTCCGTCCCAATGGGCGCTTATAAAGCCTGGTTGCTCATCCAGCATGCGTTTAAACTCCTCGTAGGTATCAACTTCGGTCATGTTTTCGGCACGGAAATCGAAAGCTTTTTTATAGATATTGTTCTGAATTTCTTCTAACAAAGCTTCAATATGCTGGGCCAACCCTTCCTGGTTAACGGTATTCTTGGTTTTGGTATCGCGGCGGGCCAGTTCAACTGTTCCGTTCGTCATATCGCGGCTACCAATAGCTACGCGCAATGGAACGCCCTTCAACTCGTACTCGGCAAATTTTGCTCCCGGACGGTGGGTATCGCGGTTATCAAATTTTACAGAAATACCTTTGGCCTTCAGTTCTTTCTTTAAAGAATCTACATAAGCCGATATATTGTCCAGCTCTTCCTGGTGCTTGTAAATAGGCACAACTACTACCTGTATAGGCGCCAGTTTTGGAGGCAATACTAGTCCCGCATCGTCGCTATGGGCCATAATTAACGCACCTATCAAGCGCGTTGATACCCCCCATGAGGTTGCCCAAACATGCTCTATCTTATTTTCTTTATTGGTAAACTTTACATCAAAGGCCTTGGCAAAATTCTGCCCCAAAAAGTGCGATGTACCTGCCTGTAAGGCTTTACCATCCTGCATTAAAGCCTCAATACAATAGGTATCCAATGCCCCTGCAAAACGCTCGTTAGCTGTTTTACGGCCTTTTACTACCGGCAGTGCCATCCAGTTTTCAGCAAAATCGGCATATACATTCAGCATTTGCTCGGTTTCGGCTATGGCTTCCTCGGCGGTAGCATGGGCGGTGTGGCCTTCCTGCCATAAAAACTCGCTGGTGCGCAAAAACAAGCGCGTACGCATTTCCCAACGCATTACGTTGGCCCATTGGTTAACCAGGATTGGTAAATCGCGGTATGACTGGATCCAGCCTTTGTAAGTATTCCAGATAATGGTTTCTGACGTAGGGCGGATGATTAGCTCTTCTTCCAGTTTGGCATCTTCATCAACTATAATATTGCCATTACCATCGTTTTTAAGGCGATAGTGGGTAACAACAGCACATTCCTTGGCAAAACCATCAACGTGGCTGGCCTCTTTGCTGAAAAACGATTTGGGTATTAGCAGCGGGAAATAGGCATTGCTATGCCCGGTATCTTTAAACATGCCGTCAAGCACGGCCTGTATTTTTTCCCATATAGAATAGCCGTACGGTTTAATGATCATGCAGCCCCTAACCGGCGAATATTCGGCCATGTCAGATTTAATTACTAAGTCGTTAAACCATTGCGAATAATCTTCGTCTTTACTGATAACACCTTTGCTCATATTGATTGGAATAGAATTTTTGACTTTGCAATTATTGTATATTGCGCCCAAATTTATAAATTTAAAACTTATTCGAACCCGAACTTTTACAAACCTGCATATGAAACGGAATATTGCAATAGGAATTTTTCTCATCAGCGCCCTGGCACTGAGTTCCTGCTCCACCCAAAAACTCGCTACCACTGTAAGTAACGACGATGTATACTTTTCGAATGCGAAGGCAGGAGATGAGCCTATTTATGCCGTGCAGCCTGTTTACAATCAAACTGATGCTGATAACCAACAAGTGCAGCAGGAAGATGACGACGATTATTTTTACTACGATGATTATGCATCACGTATAAACCGTTTCAGTTATTACTCTCCATTTAGTTATTATGATAATTTGTATTACGGCTACAGCAACCCTTATTATAACGGCGGCTTTAGCTTAGGCTTTAATTATGGCCCCTATGGTTATGGCTATTCGCCATACGCCTATGGCGGCTGGGGGCTTGGATATGGTTACGGATATGGCAGCGGCTGGGGCCTTGGTTTAGGTTATGGCTACCCGTATGGTTATGGATACGGCGGTTTTGGTGGCGGTTTTGGATACGGTGGCCTTTATGGCGGCGGTTACGGATACAGCGGCGGGTATGGCCGTGGAGGGTATGCTTCATCTGGTACGCCGCGGCCTGTGCGTGGTACCGGCAGTCCGTTTAGCGGCCGTGGTTACACGCCAAGTTCATTTACACGTACTGCCCGCCCGGTTGGTGCCGGCTCGCCTACGCGTACCGGTATTGGTTATATACCAGGCGGCCGTGCAAACAGAACAACCGACGGTACAATTACCCGCGGCAATTCAAACAACAGCAATACCAGTTACTCGCGCGATTCGCGCCCTGTAAGGCAACAAGATACCCGGCCGCAAACCCAAAGTGTTGAACGTTCTTCACCCTCTCCTGCCCCATCGTCATCATCTTCAAGTTCAGGTGGCGGCGGCGGTAACAGCGGCGGCGGCGGTGGTGGCGGCAGACCAGTTAGACCATAATTTTATCAGCTTAAATCTATGAAGATTAAATATTTACTTAGTGTGATTGCTATAGTAGCAATTACCAAAGATAGTTTTGCGCAATATTCGCAAGATGCTATTCGCTTCAGCACCTTTCAAACCGGTTCAACATCGCGTATCAAAGGTATAGGAAACGCAGGTACAGCCATTGGGGGCGATTTAAGTTCGATAAGCGGTAACCCAGCCGGGCTTGGCTTTTTTACACACTCCGAGGCAAGCATTACACCGGAGTTTGATGGGTCGAAAGTAAATTCAACCTACCTTGGCCAGTTTAATACCGATAGCAAAAGCAACCTGAATTTCAGCAACGCCTCTGTTGTAATTTACCAGCGCCTGAGCACGCCGAAAGGCCGCGACAAAACCAAAGGGTGGCTAAGCATCAACTACGGTGCAGCTTATAGCCGCACCAACAATTTTTATGAAAACATTACTTATGGCGGTAAAAACCCCACCAACTCCATAGGCGACTATTACGCAGGCATTGCCAACGCCAATGGACAGGTAAGCGATGGCGGGCTGGATGACTGGGCCTATCAGCAAAACCTGATAGATAGCTACGCCACCACCGGCGGCGGCAGCGAATACCGCAGAAATGCGTTTGGCACCGTAAATCAATTAAGCAACACCATCCGCACAGGCGGGCAATCGGAAGTTAACCTGGCATTTGGCGCAAACTACAGCAACAAGTTATATTTTGGATTAGGGGTTTCTTTTTCCGATATCCGCTACAACTCTTATAACGTGTTTAATGAAACAGGTACAGCCAATATACTGGTTAATAACGTGGGCACAGATGTTGGCTTTAACTCCAATTTTATACAAGACCAGGTTACAAAAGGGTCTGGCGCTAATGTTAAGCTGGGAGTAATTTACAAACCCGTTAACGCCCTGCGCTTAGGCTTTACCTTTACCTCGCCTACCTATTATACCATTGACGACTCTTACTCCGAAGGCCTGAATACCAATTTTGCCAATAACAGCGGCTTTAAAAACGGCCCGGTAGAGTATCCATTATCGTACAACATGCGTACCCCTTTAAAATTAACAGGCGGCGCAGCCATTTTTATAGGTAAATATGGTTTCATATCCGGCGATGTAGATTATATTGACTACACAACAACCCACATCAGCAGTACCGATAGTTATAGCGCCGATTTTGACAACGGTAACATAAAAGCGCTATACCGCTCAACAATTAACGCCCATATAGGCGCCGAAGCGCGCCTTAACAGCATGTTTTACCTGCGCGGCGGTTATGGCATACAGGGTAGCCCGCTAAAAACTAACGGCAGCGATATTAAAACTATAAGCGGCGGTGTTGGTGTACGCTTTGGTAACTACTATGTTGATGCTACCTACGCGCACTTAAGCGGTAACCAAACAGTTTACCCGTACGAAATAGGTACAGGCAGCCCCGGAGCCGATTTGAAAAAGACTAACAATAACGCTTTCCTGACGTTGGGATACGCGTTTTAAAAAGTTGATATTTTAACAAAAACGCCGCCTCATTTATCAATGCAGGCGGCGTTTTCTTTTACAGAATTTGTTTATAAATAAAAAAACTGTCATTGGTTTATGCCCCCATCACGTTTTGGGATTTATATAATCATCGGGTTGAACGCCGGCTACGACTCACCCGGTCGAGGCTACGCCCGACCACCCTCTCTCCGGCTTGCGCCGCAAAGAGGGTTTGGGAAACCATTCCGATGTAAATACCTGATTATAACCATTTTTAAATAACAAACCCTCTTTGCGGCGCAGCCGGAAAGAGGGTCGGCCAGCGCAGCGTAGCCGGGGTGAGTAGTAGCCGCCATCCTATGTACGGCATTGACACTTCAATTACACGTATCAAA
Organism: Mucilaginibacter ginsenosidivorax; assembly: GCF_007971525.1. Taxonomy (NCBI): domain Bacteria; kingdom Pseudomonadati; phylum Bacteroidota; class Sphingobacteriia; order Sphingobacteriales; family Sphingobacteriaceae; genus Mucilaginibacter; species Mucilaginibacter ginsenosidivorax. Next base: position 5,257,377 of record NZ_CP042437.1, on the reverse strand, counting down.
AACATTAGCAAACCGAGTTTAGATAGCCTCCAAGCTTTCGTTTACTGTTATTTCTGAACAAAGAAATTATATGTTCCCGAATCGGAGATATTGCCGTTGGCATCTATAGTAACTACGCGCCAGTAATAAGTGGTATTTGCACCTACCGTTATATCGTTAACAAAAGTATCTGTAATGTGATTCCTGAACAAATCGGGGTTGCCCGATGGACCAAAATACACATCGTAAGCTACAATATTTGAACTTACCGAGCTTCCTTTCCAGGTTAGGTTTACTTTGGTTGTACCAGCGCTTAAAACAGCGCCAAATGCAGGTGCCGTAATTTCGGCAGGGAAGGGTGCATAAGTTACAACTCCTGGCCCGGCGTTATAAAATTTCCAGGTATCACTTTTGGTTACAACCGATGATTTATTTGATTTAGAACCGATGTACCAGGAATAAGGAGTGTTACGGAGCAGTTTTACCGTTGCACTTGTTGCAGATGTGGTTTGCGTTGTTGCCGTTTTGGTTAACAGGTTTGTTATCGTTAAATCGTACTGGTTTGTGTTCGAGGACGCGTTCCATGAAAAAGAAACCGAGCTTTCTGTGGCAGATACTACTGTACCTGTAAGGCAGGGCTGATCTTTTAGCGGTGCGGATAAAGTTGCTATACCCGGCGCAGGTGCAGGCGCTTTTTTTCCGCACGATACGATAACCAATATTGCTACTACACTTAAAATACGCTTCATCATTTTTTTACAATTTTATAGCCTGACTTATTGTTATCCAGGTTTAAAGTAAGGTAATACACCCCATTTGGCAGGGCCGACATATCAAGCTGCATTACACCCGATTGATTGGTGTATTTGCTATTCAACACGGTTTTACCGCTCATGGTATTAATCACGTTAACACCCACGTTATTGATGGTTTGGTTGCCGATATTAACATTAAGTACGTTTTGAAACGGATTGGGGAACGGTACAACCTTATCGGCAACTATAATAACTTTTTCAATTACGCCCTGGCATAGGTTATCTGTTGTTATGCTGAGTTTATTGTAACCGGCAGATAGCGGAAGGCTAATTTCATTTTGTGTAGTATTATACGTTACGCTATTTAATACTATCCTGAAAGATGTTCCGCCATCCAATTGTAAGTTCAAATTATTAAGCTTCGGATCGACGGTTGAGTAAACCGATAGGTCTTTAGGTTCGGTAACTTTTACCTGGAAGCATTGGCTGAAAATTTCGCCGTCAACCGAAAAACAGATACTGTATTCGCCTGGCGACAGGTTGTTCACCGTTAATGAATCGGTAAAGGGGTAAGATTTGTTCAGCCCGTTTCCTGTTAATGCAGCGGTATATTTAAGCTTTTGCAATGCCGCTATGTGGATGAGCCCATTGTTACTTCCCTTACAGGTTGCACTTACAACGCTGATGTTGAAATTATTGGCCGGTAGCTGCAACTGCGTTAAAACGCTGATATATAAGGAATAAGTAGTGTAATTATTTGCAGTGATGGCAACCGTATAAGCCCCTGTTTTGGTAGCGACATAGGAATTAGTTGTTGCGCCTGTTATTTCCTTCCCGTCAACCGCCCATTGGTAAGTATAACCGGTTGATGGCGAAGCCGACAGCGTAACACTGCCCCCCTTAACAATAGTTGTTGACCCTGTAGCTGTAATTACCGGCACAGGTGCTACAATCAGCTTACCGGCCACATAATTGAATGCGTAATTTTTTGCACTGGCGCCTGTGGCGGTTATGGGGTAAGTACCCGCTGCCGAATTTGTGGTTGCTGTGGTACTGATTGAAGGCCTTGTAAGTATTACTGTTGTATCCTGCCCATAAACAAACCCCTTATAACTAACCGTTAAAGCCGGATTGTCTTTCAATATGGTTTTTATTTTATCATCGGCAGCAACCGTTAAAACCGCTTTATTAATAGTTAACGGCTGACTAACAGGCACAGCGGCCGTATAGTTAACATTCCCATCCTGGTTGGCCGTTATAGTAGTTGTACCCGCAGCTTTAATGTGTATTTTATCTTTAACAATGCTTGCCACTGTTGTATCGCTGCTGCTGTAACGTATCCTGATCACGGTATCGGTACTTGTGGCAAGGGGGCTATAATCAACAGCACCGTAGGTAACAGCAGGCAGCTTATTAAACGTAATAGTTTGCGAGCCGATGCCTACCCCAATGCTCACCTTTGCACTTGACGAACCTGAGCTGTTATATGCTGTAACCGTATAATCTTTAGCAGGCGATACAGATAAAGGTATACCACTAATTACACCCGCGCTGTCTATACTTAGCCCCAATGGCAAACGCGGGTTTACGGTATAACCGTTAACGGCTACTTTTCTGATCCTGTCATTGCCCTGGTCGGCAATCAACAGGTTATTTTTACCGTCGAAGGTTAAACCCATGCTGCCCCTGTAGCTACTTAAAGTATCGGTAGCATCATTAAATGTTTTGTATGATCCCCCCGAAAATGGAAGCGGCCCGATTTGTTTGCCGGCCTGATCGAACTGTATGATACCGTAAGCCTCGACAGTTGAAAGATATACCCGGTTCAAATTATCAACGGTGATGCCATATGGCGATATATAAGTGGTATCAGTAAAGGTATTCACAAAACCAGGGCCGTTTGCTGCTGTATACACCTGCCTGATGCAATTATTTCCCTGATCGGCCACGTAGGCTATCCCATTTTTATCTACCGCAACGCTATAGGGTATTTTAAATGTTGCTTTTGATCCAAAGCCATCAGTACGTCCCGGTGCTCCTGTACCTGCAATTGTGCTCACATCGCCCGATGGTGTTATCCACCTGATCATGTTATTATAAGTATCAGCAACAATTATATTGCCCGATTTACCGTCGTAAACAAGGCTGTACGGGTGGTTAAAGCTTGCAGCAGTTCCGTTGCCGTTTTTATTACCATCGTTCACATTGCCGGCAAATGTACTTACCAAACCGGCCGGCGTTATCTTCCTGATCATGTTATTGCTGAAATCAGCAACGTATACGTTGTCATTTTTATCTACGGTTACCCCTGTAGGATAATTAAATCGCGCAGCGGTATCCTGCCCATTTTTCGCACCTTTTTTTGGGTTGCCCGCAAATGTACTTACCAGCCCTTTCGCCGAGATCTTCCTGATCATGTTTAAGTTGGCGTCGGCAACATACATATTTCCTTTGCTATCAAGGGCAACGCTAACCGGGTTTTCAAAACGCGCATATTTGGCCAGGGTATCTTTGTAGCCATAGTATCCGCTGCCGGCCACCGTACTAACTTTCGAGTAAATTTCTGCAGGTATGGCGCCACCGGTATTTTTGGGAGCAGCAAGGGTTGCTTTTGCCCCTACCGTAAATTTAACAGCACCACTGTAACTAATGGCCGGGGCTTGCGCGAAGCTATTTTGGACAATAAATAAAATAAGGCAGGTTATGACAAGGTAAAATTTCCTCATATTATCGGTTTAGGAATTTTAAAGCAAGTTTGAGTTAAAAAATTTATGGAAAAGTATCAAAATTGCCGCAAATATCAAAATAGTTATGAAATGTTTATTTAAAATACATACAATCTTTACGTTTTATTCGGGGCAGATTATTAAAAGGTTATGCTTAAATTAATTCCAGTTTAACATATTATTACCTGCATCATCAGGCACTTCAACTAAGCTAAAAACAGGAAAGGCCCTATCATTGCTGATAAAGCCTTTTCTAACTTATAAAATCGACTGTTAAATTCCCGACAAATCTCCAATCTGCTCGGTTTTTACCAGTTGGCGAATATCAAAACCTTTGTTTGCGGCCCGCACCAGCAGTTGGTTATAGGTTTGATCGTCAAGCGTAGGCCTGCGGCTCAAAATCCATAAAAATTTACGGTTGGGGTGGCCAACTACGGCATAACTATAATCTTTTGCTAAATCGATTATCCAGTACTTGCCTTTAAAAGGCCAGAAAAATTGAACCGACAGCTTGGAGTTAACTCCTTTATCAGTTACGGTTGCGCGGCCCTCTGTCACTTTAAGCTCGGTGCCCTTAATACACCTGTTTTTAACAATGATACTGCCATCTTTGGCCAGGCCATAGGTTGCCGATGTACATGAACATCCTTTTTCAAACGGATGCGGAAATGCCGCTATCTCGAACCATGTACCAAGGTATTTTTTCAGGTCGACGTAATTTACAGTTTCCAAAGGTTTTTCGTGGGCATGCAGCACCAGGGCCGAAGCAGCTAAACCCAAACCTAATACTACAGAAGTTGCCAAAATTTCTTTCTTCATACTCCAATAACGATTAGCCCCGGCAAAAAGTTTAAAGCGATTGCAGATATTTATGTTGTTAAACACCCTGAAATATTTAATTACCTTTGCCACAAAGCATTAAAATTGGAGAGTACAGCTGCATTTCAGCACAAAAACACCATCAGTATATTAGGCTGCGGCTGGTTTGGCCTGGCATTAGCCAAAGCGCTTATCAGCGATGGGATAAGGGTAAAAGGTTCAACAACATCGGAGCAAAAAATAGCTTTACTGGCTAATGAAGGAATTGCGCCATACCTGGTCAATTTCTCTGCAGATGAGGAAACATATAATGCTGATTTCTTTGATTGTGACGTGCTCTTCATCGCGATACCGCCAAAAGCCCGGTCGGGTGCCGGTGCCGAATTTATCCCTAAAATACAGCGTATCCTAAGTGCAATCAGGCTTCATCATGTAAAAAAGGTGATATTCATAAGTTCAACAACGGTATATGCCGATTTAAACTGCGAAGTAGATGAGCACACCCCTCCCCTGCCGGATACCGAATCGGGCAAAATTCTGCTGGAAGCCGAAAACCTCTTCAAAAACGCCCCGGCATTTCAAACAACCATTATCCGCTTTGCGGGATTAATTGGCCCCGGCCGAAATCCAGGACGCTTTTTTGCCGGCAAAAAAAATATCCCCAATGGTAACGCGCCGGTTAATTTAATCCATTTGGACGACTGTATTGGGATAAGTAAAGCTATTATAATACAGGACGCATTTGGCTGCGTGTTTAATGGATGCTTGCCTCAACACCCGCTAAAATCAGCATTTTATGCACAGGCTGCCGTAGATGCCGGGTTGGAAAAGCCGGAGTTTATTGATGAGTTAAAGGAGTGGAAAATTGTGAAGAGTGTGAATGTTGAAGAAATACTCGGTTATCAATTCAGGCATACCTTATAACAATGGAGATAAAGATGGTTTATCCCCCATCACAAAAACCAGCCTTCCCCCTTTCAAAATATCTTTATGGCTGATGTAGTTCTTCAGGTAGGGCTTCCCATTCAGGCTGATACTCCGCACGTATTTATTGCTCACCGACAGGCCCAGGGCTTCAATAACAAAACTTTTATTACCCGGCAATGCCAGGCTAACCTTGCTCAATTGTGGAGCACCGAAAACATACCGGCCATCGGCCGGGTTAACCGGGTAAAAGCCCATGGCTGTAAAAATATACCATGCCGACATTTGCCCGCAATCATCATTCCCGGATAAACCGCCGGGTTTGTTTTGGTAAAACTGATCGGCAATTTGCCTCACCAGCCTTTGCGTTTTAGCAGCGTCGCCGGCAAGCGTATATAAATAAGCAATATGGTGGTTGGGCTCGTTGCCATGAGCGTACTGTCCTATCAAACCGGTAACATCCAGTGTTGAGCCCTTGCCAAACACTTTGGAATCCATACTAAACAGCGAATCGAGTTTAGTTAGGAAAGCTCGCTTACCTCCCATCAATTTTATTAATTCCGGAATGTCCTGTTGCACCTGCCAGGTGTATTGCCATGCGTTGCCTTCGGTATAGTCGCCGCCAATGGCCAACTGCCCGCTATCCAGCTTGGCAAAGGGCTGTACCCAGTTACCATTGGCCAGTTTGCCCCGCATCAGGTTTGTCGATTTATCAAACAGGTTTTTATAAAATGCAGATCGTTTAATAAAATAGTTATAATCTGCCGTTTTGTTAAGCAATCTGGCCAACCGGGCGGCACACCAGTCGTCATAAGCTGCCTCTAAGGTACGCGATACTGCCTCGCGCCTTACTGAGTCTGATGGCAGGTAGCCATACTTTATGTACAAGTCCCAATTGTATTTGGGGTTTTTATTAGTAGTTAGAGTAGCTTTTATGGCCGCAAATGCTTGTTCTTTATCAAACACTTTAATCCCTTTCAGGCTGGCATCCACAATAACCGGGATGGCGTGGTTGCCTATCATGGCGTAGCTTTCTTTGCCAAACAAGGTCCATACCGGCAATAATTTGGTTATGCTGAAGTGTTGCAGCATCGTCTCAACCATTTGCCCGTCTTTATCAGGACAAATGAGGGTATACAGCGGATGAGCTGCCCGGTAGGTATCCCATAACGATAGCGTAGAATAATAAGCCTTATCGGCAGATTGATGCACCAAACCATCAGCTCCGCGGTATTTACCATCTACATCGGCAATATTATTGGGTTGGATAAGCGCATGATAAATACTGGTATAAAAGGCTGTTTTTTGTTCGCTTCCTCCCTCGGCCTTCAACCGGGAAAAATAGTTTTCCCAAACTTTAGCTGCCCCGGCTTTAACCTGTGCAAAGGTTTTATTGGTGGTTTCGGCAGTAAGATTTTTCCGGGCTCCATCAATACTCACTGTGGATATGGCAACCCTGGCTTCAATGGTTTCGCCGGGGTAGGTATCAAAATCGACAACCAGGCGGCGATGGGCGTCGCCATCAATAAAATGATAACCAGTAAAAGCTTTGCCGAACGTAGCGGCAAAAAAAACCTTCTTCTCAACCCATTGGCTGGTATAAGCGTAACCGCTGATGTTGGTTTTACTATTGATGGTAATGCTGCCTTCAGATACATGTTCTTTTAATTGTTCGGCATCCTCAACCAGGCCGCTTTGCATATCAATAAGCAAATGCGATTTACCGGGTTTGCTAAACGTATAACGATGCAAACCCGTGTGAGCCGCAGCTGTAAGCCGTACTTTGATTTCATGATCGCTTAAAACAACCTCATAGTACCCCGGGGACGCTTTTTCTGTCTGGTGCGAGAATTTGCTCACGAATTTTAATGGGACATTTCCCTGGAATGGAAAGAACAGCACATCGCCCAAATCAACACCGCCGGTGCCGCTTAAATGGGTATGGGCAAACCCGGTTATCACGCTATCTTCATAACGGTAACCCGAGCAGTAATTCCAGCCGAAGTTACCTGTCTCGGGGCTTAGCTGCACCAACCCGAAGGGAACGGTAGCACCCGGGAATGTATGCCCGGTTGCCGATGTGCCAATAAAAGGGTTTACGTATTTACTATATGTTTGGGAATAAGCTATACGACCCGAAACAAAGCAAAATAGCAACAAAACAACTTTCGGGCACCAGGATAACCTCATATCAAACGCTTATTGATGAAACATATAAACCTGGGGGTCTATCACCTTACCATCGGCAGCTTTGATAATCAGCAAATCCTCGTTACGGTTGGTATTATCGGCAATATAGTGGCCGCTAATAGCATAGGCTCCTTTTTTAAGGTGCAGCATCCCCTTTTGCGGCTGCGCGTACTTATCCTTACCCCGGTAAATGATCTGTTCGCCATTGATAAACAGCGCCGGGCTAACCAAAAAGCCCGAAGTAAGCTGGTAATCACCGTCGGCATTAATCCGGATAAAGCCGTTTACTTTTACCCAGGTAAGGTTTCCGTCTGTTACCGGCAGCACCATAGGCGTGGAAGAATTGATGATAGCCGTTGTTACTACCTGTGTGGTATCTACTTTATCAATATTGTATTCCTTACTCTTAATCAGCCGGTAGCTGAAGCCTGGGGTAAACGCAGCCTGGTCGATAACCACGGGTTTAATATCCACATGCCTGATCATGGCCTCCTGTAAAATATGCTGCTTATTTAGTGTCCAGGTGGTGTAGGTTTTAATGCTGAAGGTATCCTGCAGCATGGTATTGATTTTTACCGGGAACAATTGTGGTTTAGCGGTGCTATCGGGCATTTTACCGTTAAGCGAATAACGTACCTGCGCACCTAACAGCGGGTATTTGAGCACCAGGCCAAACTGGTTGCTGTTGGTTACTATGTTATCCATGCCCACAATATCGGGCAGGCGGGCATTCCAGTTCCAGAGTTTGAAGTAGCCGTATTGCTGCTTCATTTTGTAGGCAAATCTATCTATGTCTTTATTTTCCGCTGCCGACCAGGTGAGTTCGGCTACGGCTAAAGCACGCGGGTAAACCATGTATTGCAGGTGTGCGGCAGTGGGCACTTTCTCGGCCCAGATATTGCCCTGGGCGCCTAAAATGTATTTGGCCTCTTCGGTGTTAAGCTCTTTAGACATGGGTTCGTAGTTGTACACCATTTGCCACGTTACTGTTGGGTTCCATCCCACCGGTTCCAAATCCTCGGCAGCCTGCGGGGCATCAAAATACATATAGGGCAGCGGTGTCATTACCACATGGTGGTGCATTTTTGCTGCGGCTATACCGCCCGCCTCGCCCTGCCAGCTCATTACCGTGGCTGATTCGGCCAGGCCGCCCTGCAATATCTCGTCCCAGCCAATGAGTCTTTTATTTTTGGAGAGCAGGAATTTTTCTATTCGTTTAATAAAATAGCTTTGTACTTCCTTCTCGCTTTTCAGGCCCTCTTTTTTCATCAGCGCTACGGCTGTAGGGCTTTTCAGCCAGTCCACCATTTCGGCTTCATCACCACCGATGTGAATGTATTGGTTAGGAAAAAGCGCCATCACTTCGGTAAGCACATTTTCCATAAAGGTAAAAGTATACTCGCCCGGATCCAGCATGCGCACGCGGTGTTTGGCGCCGGTTGAGTCCTGGCAGCCTAATTCGGGATAAGCAAATATAGCGGCCTCGCTGTGGCCGGGCATTTCAATTTCGGGCAGGATGGTTACAAACCTGTCCTGCGCATATTTTACCACCTCTTTAATTTCAGCCTGGGTATAAAATCCATCCTTGCCTCCTCCATCTATCAAATTATCCAGCTTGCGAAATTTCCCCTGTTTTTCATAATAGGTGATCCTGGCACCAACTTCGGTCAGTTTTGGATATTTATTAATCTGGATGCGCCAGCCTTCATCATCGGTTAAATGCCAGTGAAAAACATTTAGCTTGTAATGGGCCATCACATCTATGTATTTTTTAACCTCATCAACGGTAAAAAAATGGCGGCTTACATCCAGGCTTAAACCACGCCACTGAAAACGGGGCGCATCGGCTATACTACATGCTGCTAATTTTAAAGGAGCAACGGCACGCCCCGGTAATAACTGAATTAATGATTGTACCCCGTAAAACACACCGGCACCATTCCCCGATATTTTCACAATGCCAGGTTTTACCTCCAGGTTATAAGCGCCTTCTTTATTGGTTACCGTGGTTACCAATTGGATAGCTATAGCAGCCGGAACTTTAGGATAAACTTTAACCTTCAAATTCAGCTTATAATACGTAGCAAGATAGGTTTGCAGGTATTTACCCACAGCCTCGTTTTCTTTATCAACCCCGATAACTGCTTTACGGCTTAAAACAAAGTTGCCTTTTTGTTCGGTTAAGCGCAAAGGCTGCGGTATAATGTGCAGTTGCGCTTTTACCTGCAAACAGATGCAGGTGCTTATAAAAATCGCGGTTAAATACTTTATGCTGATGTTACTCATGTAAGGGGTGACTTAAATTTTTACGGTGATTTTTTTGACGTACAATATCCAAACAGGGATAAATATAATGATAACCGTAAGCATGGCCGATATCAGCGACGCATTCTCTGGCGAAAAACTGGGCGTAAGCAGGTGAAAGTACATGTACGACCAGATATTTGTTTTATGCCCGTTATCGGTAACCGTGATGATGGATAATATCTCCGGGATTACATCGGCTAAAACATAAGCGGCTATGGCATTGCGGCCAAAGGCAAGAAATGGCGGCAGGATTTTTTTATAGCCTTTTACATCGATAAGCCAATACGATAACGACAGAATAATGATAGCCAACCCGGACGTAAACAGCACAAATGAGCTTGTCCACAATTGTTTATTGATGGGGAAAAACGTGTTCCATATTAAGCCGAGTATTACCAACAGCGCTCCCGCACCGGTAAGTTTAAAAATTTCGTTGCCGTTTTTAATCTGGTCGCTTTTAAGCCAGGTGCCTGTAAACACACCTAACAAGCAAGTAGCAATAGCGGGTATAGTACCCAATAGCCCTTCGGGGTCCCAGGTTTTGGAGGCCTGCCAAAGGTGATTGGTGGTAAAAACCATCCTATCAATATAAGCGCCTAAATTAGTTTCCTTTTCCAGGTTGGGATGAGCTACACCGGGAACCGGCACAAAGGTCATGATTAAATAATAACCAATTAAACAACTCACCGCTACAATAATTTGCGTCCGGGTATTCGTTTTCAGATACGTAATGGCAGTAATACCAAATACCACCCCAATGCGCTGCAACACGCCGGGGAAACGAAGATGAGCAAACTGAAAATCGCTAATCAGGGGCAGGCAAACACCTAATGCAATGATGATTAAAGTACGGCGCAAAATAGAAAGGACAACCTTGCCATGGTTTGCTTCATCTGCCTTTTTACCCTGCATGGCATAAACGATAGATACTCCCACCATAAAAAGGAAGAAAGGAAACACCAGGTCGGTTGGGGTGCAGCCATTCCATTTAGAGTGTTCCAGCGGCCAGTAAATATGCCCCCAATCGCCGGGATCATTTACCAGGATCATAGCCGCGACAGTAAAACCACGAAAAAAATCGAGCGAAAGTAGTCGTGGCCTGCCCGTACTGGTGGCCTTATCGCCAACTATTGTATTTGCCATGTTTTGTTATTTACATAAATCGTCCGGCCGTCAGATCTTTTTTCCAGGGGCCTTAAGCGTATACACAAAATGATAACTGCCCGAAACCACATTCATCTGTTCATCATTACCTACTTTTTTAATATCGGTAATTTCCTGTTCGGTGTTAAAATCCAGGCCGCTTTCGGTGATCTGATCTGTTACCGATGGCAAAACTACCCGTGCTGTAGTATTTGGCGGCACTACAATATCCAGGGTAAATATGCCATTATTAATACTCCATGCCGACTTTATTTTGCCATACAGGGTTTCCAGTTCGCCCTGCGCGCTGGTTAATTTACCGCCCGGCTTTGGCGCTATAATAATTTTGTGAAAACCCGGATCAGCCTCATCTGTATTGATGCCGGCAATTACCCGGTACATCCAATCGCCTATGGCGCCATAAGCATAATGGTTAAAAGAGTTCATTTCGGGGTCTTCAAAAGTACCATCGGGCTTAATGCCATCCCAGCGCTCCCAAATGGTGGTGGCGCCGTTTTTTACCGGGTATAACCACGATGGGTATGATTCTTTCATCAGCAGGTCATAAGCAATATCAGTAAACCCAAAACGGCTTAACACATGGCAAATGTACGGCGTACCCAAAAAGCCGGTGGTGATGTGCTCATCATAATCATCAATGTTTTTTACCAGCCTTTTTGCTGCCGATACCCTCAGGTTCTCGGGCAGTAAATCAAAATTTAATGCCAGCACGTATGATGTTTGTGTACCAGATATCATGCGCCCGTTGGGTGTTACGTACTCGCTGTTAAACGCTTTTTTGATATTATACAACAGCTGCGAATATTTTTGCACATCATCACTTTTGCCTAATATTTTGGCTGCATTGATGAGCAGTTGGGTTGAGTGGGCGTAAAATGCCTGCGCTATCAGGTTTTTGTCGGTTAGCGCGGCACCATCTTCGTAATTGGTGCCGGCGTAAAACAGCCAGTCGCCAAAGTGGTTGCCCGTATCCCACAGGTAATTGCGGCTATGCAGCTGAATGTAGCCCACCCACGCCTTCATACTTTCGTACTGCTGCTGCAATACCTGTTTATCGTTATAAGCCAGGTAAATATTCCAGGGGGCTATGGTGGCCACATCGCTCCAGCCGGATGCGGCCGACGATGCGCTATCCAGCATATTGGGTATTACGTAAGGCACAGCACCGTCTTTATGCTGATCGGCGGTTAAATCTTTTAGCCATTTGGTGTAAAAGCCTGCCACATCCATATTAAAAGTGGCTGTACGGCAAAAGGCTTGTGCGTCGCCGGTCCAACCCATGCGTTCATCGCGCTGCGGGCAATCTGTAGGCACATCAATAAAGTTTCCTTTTTGGCCCCATTGTATATTATGCTGTAACTGGTTAACCAAAGGGTTTGAGGTAGAAAACTTGCCTGTTTGAGCCATATCAGAGTAGACGGCGTAGGCAGCTAAATTTGTTGAATCCAGCGGACCGGTATAACCCACCACCTTTAAAAACCTGAACCCCTGGAAAGTGAAATGAGGTTCGAAAGTAGCAAGGCTGTCATCCTTAAAAACATAGGTAATTTCCTGTTTGGCAGTGCGCAGGTTTTTGGTGTAAAAGTTCCCTTTTTGATCCAGTACTTCGGCATGGTAAAGTTTTATGGTATCGCCAGCCTTTGCTTTCAGTTTAAACTGTACCCAGCCTACCAGGTTCTGACCAAAATCAACAACCTGCTCGCCTGCCGGTGTGGTAAATACTTTCAGGGGCAAAAACTTTTCATGTTTTTTTACGGTGGGGCCTGCTGTGGCAATCAGGTTATCTTTAATAGTCGAATCGGTTTTAACCGTATCCCAGGTCATATCTTTATAACCTGGATTTGTCCATCCGATTTTTTCTTTTCGGGCATCATAAACCTCACCATCAAAAAATGAGGACGAGCGTATCGGGCCGTAAGCCACTTTCCAGCTTTTATCCGAATTAATTATCTCGCGTTTACCGTTAGTGTATACCAGTTCCAACTGGCAAAGCAGGGCCAGCTTTTTGCCGTATACATTTTTTTTACGGTTATAGGTATAGCCCCTGTACCAGCCATCGCCTATGGTTACACCAATAGCATTATCGCCTTTTTGGATACTGGAGGTAACGTCATATACATTGTATTGGATGCGTTTGTTATAGCTCGTCCAGCCGGGTGCAAAATAATCGCTGCCCACACGTTTTCCGTTTATTTGTGCTTCAAAAACGCCGTGCGCCGTAATGTATAAATGTGCGGCACGCACTTTTTTATCTAACTTAAAACTTTTACGGAACATTGGTGCGGGGCCGCCGGTGGTATCGGACACATAAGTATCCTGGATCCATTTGGCCGACCAGTCGGCACGATTTAGCAAACCCATTTTCCAAAAGTTAACCATGCTCCAGGGAGTTACCCTGTTTTTGTTATCCCAAACCCTAACCTGCCAATAAACTTTTTGGCGCGAAGCAAGCATAGGCCCGCCATAGTAAATCTGGATGGATTGATCGGAATAAATGCGGCCCGTACCCCAGATGAAATCCTTGCCTTTGGTTAACGATACCGCATTGCTTCCAACTCTTATTTCGTAGGATGTTTGCTGAATGCCACGCTCGGGGCATACCAGTTTCCAACTCAAACGCGGATTAGCAACAGCAACCGATATGGGATTGGTTTTATACTCACAAATAAGGTTATCAACCGTGATGGGTGGTGGTAATAGCTTAACCTGGCAGAAACAGCTTAGGGAAACAGAAAATAATAAAACGATACTGAAGCATACCTTTTTGAGCACGCTTACCTGTTGAATATAATTCATGCATTAAATATAGCTTTAGAACGATTTTTGTTTTAAGTACCGTACATATTTAGCTATAAAACAAGTAAAAATGATGTGGTAATTGCAATATCTATCAGTAAACGAAAATGGCCCCGCAAAAGTTTCGTGGAGCCGGTAAGCCCCCGCGGGCTAATGCTCCAGGGTGCCTTCGGTTAATGGGTATTGAAAAAGCAGGCGGATATTTGAGTATGCAGCCGAGTTAACATTCCAGTAAGGTTTTTTAAAGGCCTTTTCGCGGGCGCCGTGGGCGGTCATCACGGCAACCGCCTTACCTGTACGCAAAAGATCAAACCAGCGGTGGTTTTCAAATGCAAGTTCAACCTGCCTTTCATGCGCTATAGCATCCCGAAAACCATCCTGCCCCGAAATATTTAACGCGGCATCGTCATTCCCTACAGATTTAGCTGCCAGCCCGGCTCGTTCGCGTACCAGGTTTAAATATTTAAAGGCATCGCCGCCACCCACAAATCCCTGCTCGTTAAGGCATTCGGCCAGCATCAGGTAAACGTCTGCATAACGGTAAACCGGGAAATTTTTGCCGGTTACACCCTGCACGGCACTTGTGGTTGCAAACTTTTTAATAAACGGCAAATCAACCCCGTATTCATCAGATGTAAATTCAATTAACGAAGCATCTTTCCGGTTATCGCCATCTTCATATGCATTAACCAAATCCTGTGTTGGTATATTCCATCCGTTTTGCGCGCCATTGGCTATCTCAAAACCGGTTACGTCAGAGTCATAATAATCCCATGGTATAAACGTATCTACAAAATCGCTGCCCAGTCCGTTTGAACCCTCAATGTATTGTATTTCGAAAATAGATTCCGGGCCGTTCTCTTTGGTGATATCAAAATTATCGGCATAGTCGGTGTTCAAACTGTAGGCATTTGATGCAATAATATTGCGCAAAAGCGGTATGGCCAGGTCAAACTTTTTCTGGGTCATGTAAACCTCGGCAAGCATGGTTTCGGCGGTACCTTTGGTTACCCGGCCTTTATTGGCTGCGCCGGCATAAGCTACAGGTAGTTTGGCAACTGCAACTTGCGCATCGGCAATAATAGCCGCATAAACAGCGGCAACTTCGGCCTTGGTTGCTACCTTGTAAGCCTCGCTTACTGATGCTACCTCGTTAAGTACCAGCGGCACCCGGCCAAACATGCGCACCAGGTTAAAATAGTTGAATGCGCGTAAAAAGCTGGCCTGCCCGGCTATGGTATCGGCAACTGCCGCATCAAGTTTGGCAGCAGGCAGCCGAGCCAAAATAGCATTGCAACGGCCAATGCCTGTATAGCTGGCATCAAAAAAAGCGCCTACCATATCGTTATTGTTCAACTCCCTAAACTCATCTATTTCCTCTTTATTGGTACCGGAGCGGTCATAAGGATCAAACTCGTATGATGTATTGTCAGACCGCATTTCGCCCATTGCCCAAAAACTGCCGTTATAAAGGCCTTGTAACGGTGCATAAGCTCCGTTAACCGCCTGTATAAACTGTGCCTTTGTCTTGAAAAAATTGGTTGTATTTTGAGTATCAGCAGGCTGAAGGTTAAGATAATCTTTTTTACAGCTCCACGTACCACATGCAATAAGTACCAGGAAAACATATATGTATTTTTTCATGATTTCTGTTGTTATGGTTTCACCATCGTTAGTTTGAATACTCGTTTTCAATTAAAATGTCACGTTACATCCCAACGTGTAAACTGCCGAAACAGGGTAGCCCGTAAAATTTACGTTGGGCGACAGCGACCTGTTACCCTGCTGTCCTTCTATCCCTACCTCGGGGTTACCGCCTTTATAACCGGTTAAGAGGATGGCGTTTTGGGCACTGAAATACACCCTGAAATTCCGGGTGAACTTTGTTTTAAAATTGTAACCAAAATCAATGTTCTTAACCGCCAGGTACGAGTTACTTTCGACCCAGTAGGACGGGTAATAATCGCGCGCAAGATTGGTGTTTGAAACAGTGGTAGGCAATATGCCAGCGCCGGGATTACTTGCAGAGCGCCAGCGGTGAATAACCGACTCCTCGACATTAAAAACCCCATCTAAATTGGTTGTAAACTGCTTGTACATATCAAATACGTGCCCGCCAACTGATCCAGCTGTAATAATATTCAGATCGAATTTTTTGTATGAAAAATGATTGCTGAAACCAAATGTAAATTTGGGCCAGGGGTTGCCTATATTGGTTTGGTCGTTACCGTCAATTACGCCATCGCCATTAACATCCTTATACCTGATATTGCCAACCTGTTCGCCGTCAAAATGAGGGTATTTATCAAGCTCGGCCTGGTTTTGAAATATACCTTCAAAAATATAACCGTAAAACTGGCCTAAGGGCAGGCCCACTTTGGTAATACTTGTGGGGTTGTCGTTTTTAGGTGCATCGTATATATACGGTGTAGGGCCCAAATCAAGCACCTTATTGCGGTTAAATGATATGTTAAAATCTGTTGACCAGTTAAAGTTGCGCGCTACTATGTTTTTTGTAGTTAACGTAAACTCCCATCCGCGATTACGTACATTACCCACATTTGATAAAGCGTAACCATAGCCAGATACAATGGGAATTGGGATATACTGCAGCATCCGCTGAGTATAACGGTTATAATATTCGGCAATTAAATAAATGCGGCCTTTTAGCAACGATACATCCATGCCTATATCCAGTTGTTTGGTAGTTTCCCAGCCAAGCTCGGTATTGCCAATCTGGTCGGTTATTGAAGCTCCCGGGGCAAGGCCACCACCAAATGTATAATTGGCCACATCAACAACGGGAATATAATCATAATTCCCTACATCGTTATTACCGGCAAGACCGTAGCTTGCGGTAAACTTCACCTGTTCAACGGCAGCTATTTTAGGAAAAAAAGATTCGTCGGAAATGCGCCACCCGCCTGATACCGAAGGGAAGGTACCCCAGCGGTGCCCGGGCGCAAACCTTGATGAACCATCGCGACGGATGGACCCGCTTAAAAGGTATTTATCTTTGTATGCATAATTTACCCGCCCAATTAACGATTGTAAGCGCCACTCGGCATCACCGGCATCGGCTGTAATGATGGTGGCGTTGGCAACAGACCGTATGGCATCGTCAGGGAAACCTGTACCGAAGGTAAAACGATCATGTGAGTTTTCCTGCTGTATGGAGTAATCGGCCAATACGGTTAATGTATGGCTGCCCCAGGTTTTTTTATAGTTAATGCTGTTTTCGTTAAGCCAGTTAAAAACATTTTGCGAAGTGAATGATGCTACCGCTTTTTGTTGATTACCATCGCGGTTTGGAACATTAAAGCCGCCCAGGTATGATGGCCTGTAATAATCCTGTGATTTGGTTTGATAGTCGACACCGAATGTTGATTTTATGTTCAGGCCTTTAATAACTTCATAATCAATATAAGTGTTGGCAAGGGCCCTAAATTCGTTGCGCTTGTTGGTTGTATTTACAAGCGAGCTTACCGGGTTATTATTTTGAAAAGTACCAGGAGAGCCGATAACGTTGGTATATGAACCATCGGGCTGTTTAACCGGCACAAGCGGGCTTTCCAGGTAAGCCTGGCTTAACGCAGCCGAAAGAAAGTGCCCATCCGTTTCCTGTAAATTCCTGAAGCTGTAAGTTGGTGCTATATTTAACCCTACGGTTAAGCCTTTAGCTATATCTGCATCAATTGTAGCTTTTAACGAATAGCGCTTAAAAGCCGTATTAAGCACGGTACCCTGCTGATCAAAGTATCCTAATGAAAACAACGACCGTACTTTTTCGGTGCCGTTAGCTATGGTAACATCATAATTTTGCATTGGTGCAACCCGGGTTACAGCATCAAACCAATCGGTGCCTTTGCCAAGCGACTGAGGATTTTTATACGCATCGGGAATGGGGTTATTTGTACCATTAACCGCGTTTGCATCCTGGATAGCTTCAGTGCGCCATTGCGCAAATTCGGCCGCCGTCATCATTTTAAGTTTGCTTTTGGGCAATACTGATTGCAGGCCGGTTGAAGTATTTACCGTAACAGACGATTCTCCCTTTTTTGCCCGTTTGGTAGTTATCAGGATAACCCCGTTTGCACCGCGCGAACCGTATATGGCGGTTGAAGCAGCATCTTTAAGCACGCTTATATTTTCAATATCATCCGGATTGATAGTACTTAGCGGATTTGAATACTGATCGAAACCGGGCGAGAGTGGAAACCCATCTACTACGTACAACGGGTTATCGCCGGCACCAACCGAACCGGCACCGCGAATGTTAACCGCCACACCGCCACCCGGCGTGCCCGTAACCTGGTTTACCGTAACACCAGCCAGTTGCCCTGCCAGTTTCAGATCAAGGCTGGCAGCTTTTATCTCTTTAATATTGGCCATTTTTACGGTTCCTACGGCGCCGGTAACGTTTTTACGTTCCTGGTTACCGTATCCCACCACTACCACCTCGCTCATTTGCTGGTTATCTTCATCAAGAGATACGTTGATAACCGCACGCTTGTTAACGGGCTCTTCTTTGGTTTTAAATCCTACAAACCTGAAAACCAACACCGCGTTATCATCAACCTGGATGCTGTATTTACCATCGCCCCCGCTTATTACGCCGGTATTTGAGCCTTTAATGGTAATGCTTACACCGGGCAATGGCTGTTTGGTATTGTCAAGAACCTGCCCGCTAACGGTTATTTTATCGGGTATAACTAACTGCTCTTCCTTCTTATTTACAATAATGGTTTTGTTGTCAATGGTGTAAGTAAAAGGTTCGTCTTTAAAACACTCGCGTAAGGCTTGTTCAAGCGTGGCATTTTTTAAAGAAATTGTAACGGGTTTGGCCTGCTTAATTTCGTTGTATTTATAAAAGAAATAAAAGCCGCTTTGCTTTTCAATAGCGGTAAATACTTTATCAATAGCAGTGTTGTTTGCGCTTAACGTTATAGTTTGCGAGTAGCTTTTGGCGTTAAGCTGTAAACAGCCAATCATAATCAGGATAACCGTTAACTTCATTATCAAAAACAGTTTGGAGGTTGATGTTTGGGGCACATAAAATACTTTACCCCTAAAGTTTAATTGCATAACTTCGTCGTGTTTTGGGTGAACGTGTCTGTTAAGGAAACTCAGTAAAAGCTTAGCCCATACATTTTAGCCGGGAGTATTGCAGTACTCCCGGCATTTTTGATGGGTAAGGTAGTTGTAGGGCGTTAATGGAGATGTATGTTTTTTTTCATAGGTAAATGTTTTTTAAGGTTAAAACGGATATGGTTAAGGTGATACTGTTATCTTTTTATCTTCAACTTTAAAATGCACACGGCTAAGCTCCAAAACGTGCAATACCTGCGATAGCTTCACGCTTCGTTCAATTCTGCCCATAAATTCATCGTCGGATACTTTGCCTTTGTAAACAACCTCGATGTTGTACCAGCGCGACAGCTGTTTCATGATATCCCGGATGGTGGCCCGGTTAAAATCAAAAAAGCCATTTTTCCAGGCTACTGCCCTTTGGGCATCTACCTCAACAACCTGGATATTATCGCCTTTAACAATACCCTGTTCGTCTGGTTTTAGCAAGCTATGGCTATTGCCGCTGGTTAATTGAACCAATCCTTCCAGTAAAGTTGTTTTGATGTTATCTTCGTCGGTGTAAGCATTAATATTAAAATGGGTACCCAATACTTTTACATTAAGCGCACCAACATTTACCGCGAATGGCTTCGAGGGATTTTTGGCCACTTCAAAATAAGCCTCGCCGGTTAATTCAACGTGGCGTTGGTTGCCGGTAAATGCTGTGGGAAATTTGAGCGATGACGCCGCGTTGAGCCAAACTATGCTGCCATCGGGCAATATAACCTGGTATTGGCCTCCACGTGGTGTGCTGATGGTATTATAAGTTACAGGGCCATTTGCCGGCGAATCGCTACCCCTGCTGGCCTGGTAAACCAGTTGCCCATCTTTAGTTTTTGTAATGCTGACATTGCGTTTTTGGGCAATGGTGCCGATTCTTGCGGAATCGAGCACCACTTTTTCGCCGTTATCTAAGGTTAGGACTGCTTGATTTTTACCGGGGTCGGCATCGTGCTTAACCACCGCTTTGTTTGCTACTGCTTTATCTGTTGCCTTACGCTGCATGCTGTAATACGCCCCGGCGCTAATAACCATAAGGCCAATAACCGCCGCCGCTACATTCCTGAAAGCCAATAACCTGAATATTTTAGGCTGATGCTCTGCCTGCGATTGCTGAACAGCCGATTGCAAACGTTGCAGCATTTTATCTTCCAGCTCGTGCTTTACGCCAAGGGTTTGCTCGTCCCAATCATTATTAGTTTGGGCATTGTCAAACAATTCCATTAACAGCTGCACCTCATCGGCAGTAGCCTGCCCGTTAAGGTATTTATCTATCAATTGTTGAAATTCCTGCTTTTGCACAACATGGTTTTTATAAGGAGAGTATAAAAACGGGGGTATCCCCTACGCGGGGTGAAAATAAAATTTGAGAAAAGTGCGGCCTGATAAGGAAATTTGTGTTACAGCCAAAAAAGGGCCATCGGCCCGAAACATATTGTAGCCATGGGTTTCAACCCATGGATGATTGGCCAGAGGACAACAAGAGTGCCATAGGCACGGCCCATATTAGTGTAATCCAAGCATTTTCTATTTGTTCAACCGATATATAAGCATTGAAAATATGTCCCGAACCTACGGTTCTCAATCGTTCTCTTCATTTTTTTCCACTGGTTAAAACCCGTGGCTACAAGATTGGCCGAGGCTACGCCTTTAAATTGGTGTTGAAGAAGTACAGATCTGTCAAGAAAAGACATGTAACCCCATCTACAACAAAAACAAAGTCCCCAGCGAAGTACGTAATTGCTTAAGCGCTTTGGTTAAATGATTTTCGACTGTTTTGGTAGATATATTGAGCCTTGATGCAATTTGCTTATGGGTTAGGTACTCTTCGCGGCTAAGTTTGTAAACTTCGCGGCATTTTTCGGGTAACGTTTCAACTACCGAATTTACCTGTGAAACCAGCTCTTTGTATTCTAAATTTTCATGAGTGGCAGGGCTTTGCAAACTGTTGGTGAGCACATCAAACACATCGCTTGTTACAACCCCGGCACGAATTTGCCTATAAACTTCATACCGGATGGATGCATACAGGTATGCTTTTAATGATACGGCTATTTGGATACTATTCCTGCTATTCCAAAGCTTGATGAACAGTTCCTGTATAACATCTTCACAGGCCTGCTTATCTTTTAAAACATTGTAGGCCGATAGGAACAATTGCTGCCAGTATTTTTTGTAGATAGCGGTCAACGCACTTTCATCGCCCGATTTTAACCGGTCGATCAATTGCACATCGCTTATAGCTACCTTTTCTGCCATCCTGAAACGGGGTTAACATAGAATTGCGATAAATTTAGCAAAAATTAACTATTGATGTAAATTATGGCATAAATCAATCGCAATCGCAGGAGTTTTAAAGCATTATTTCACCTCAAATTCCGGCTTGCAACTGTTATTTTGCATCATGAAAAATAATACCCATGCTGTGTCGCCGGCCATTGGTAATCTCGGCTATGCCGTGTTTCATATTTACCCGGTGGTAGCCTTTGCTGCCTTTGGC
This sequence comes from Mucilaginibacter ginsenosidivorax, assembly GCF_007971525.1. Taxonomy (NCBI): domain Bacteria; kingdom Pseudomonadati; phylum Bacteroidota; class Sphingobacteriia; order Sphingobacteriales; family Sphingobacteriaceae; genus Mucilaginibacter; species Mucilaginibacter ginsenosidivorax. The sequence goes on along the minus strand of NZ_CP042437.1, from coordinate 5,236,087 downwards.
GGGGCGGTAACTGGTGGTAAATAATACCATATCGCCCTTGCCGGGCTTTAACACCATAGCCCTTGATTGTTCGCGCGGTTTTTGCTCCAGCAAAATAAATTCACCGCCCTCATAGTCTACCCCGGGCTCATCTAAAATAAAAACGGATTGTATAGGGAAGAATACTTCGCCATACAAATCCTGGTGCATGGCGTTATAACCGCCTTTGGCGTATTGTAAAATCAACGGAGTTGGGCGCAATTGTTCATGCTGATGGCAATGCTGCAGCAATTCATCTAAAGTATCGGCAAAACGAGTGGGCTTGTTTAGTAGTTCCATCCATTTATTGGCTATGGGCGCCAATTGAGGGTAAACACTTTCCCGCAATTGCTGAATAATTAACGGCAATGGGTATTTGAAATATTTATACTCGCCCCTGCCATAATGGTGGCGCTCCATCACAACCGTTTTACGGTAAAGTTCGTCATCAGTATATTGACTAACCAAGCCGGCGCATTCATCGGCAGTTAATACATTTTTCGCTACTGCATACCCACGGGCATCCATATCTGTCTTGATATCATCCCAGTTTAAACGGGCAATTCGTTCTTTAATTTCCATCACCTTTTATATTGATACCTGTTGATTAACAACTGCTGCCTCCCAGCCTATAATTGCCGATTTACGGATTGCTCCCCAATGATATTGACCAGATTCGCCCGTTGACCGGATGACCCTGTGGCAAGGGATTAAAAACGCAACCGGGTTGGCCCCTATAGCGCTGCCCACTGCCCGGCTGGCATTTGGCAATTGTATTTTTTGCGAAATATCGCCATAGCTGCATAGCGCACCCATTGGTATTTTGAGCAAGGCATCCCACACCTTTAATTGAAAACTGCTGCCCTTTAAGTGCAATTTTATTGCCGGCAATTGCGACCAGTCTTTTTTAAAGATATGCAAAATATCCTGCTGCATCATATCAACCACTTGTGTATAGGCCGCGTTCGGAAAGTGCTGTGTTAGCTGATCCAAAGCGTCGGCATGATCGTCGGCAAAAGCCATGTAGCAAATGCCTTTAGGGGTTGATGCCACAATGATATTACCAAACGGACTCTCGGCAAAACTGTAGTTAATGTTTAATTCCTTGCCGCCATTTTTGTACTCGGCAGGGGTCATACCTTCAATGTTGATAAACAGATCATGCAAACGCCCCGTACCCGACAGGCCTGTTTCATATGCTGTATCAAACAAAGTTGCCTGCTTATCTTTTAAAACACCTTTGGCATATTCCAGGCTTAAGTACTGCAAAAACTTTTTAGGGCTGATGCCCACCCAATCTGTAAACAAACGCTGAAAGTGGAACGGGCTGAGGTTAACCTTTTCGGCAACTTCATCTAAATTTGGCTGGGTTTTAAAGTTGAGCTTTATATAGTTTATCGCTTCAGCTATACGATTGTAATTGATATTTTCCTGCGTGTTCATAATCATATTTGTTATTTATAAACAAATGTAGGCCTATGGCGGATGGGGTAAAACCCGGAACTTGCTAAAGTCTGAATCAGAATTTACAGAATTTTTAAATGAACAGAATGTATGTGTAGTTTATTCTGTCAATTCTTTAATCCTGTAAATTCTGATTCAGATTTCTCCTCGTCGCAAATAACCCCAAACTCAGTATCAAACTGGTACCCAATACTACAATAAACAACAGCCCCGTACCAACCTGCGGTATCTTCAAATTATCCGGCAGGTTATAATACAGCAGTACGCTGATTAGCCCCCGGGGTACTATTACCAACTCGGGCATCAGGTCGGTTTTGGATACGAATTTGATGTATAAAAAGCGGACCAGGTAAATAGATACCAGTATTGCACCGCCGGTTAACAGCAAGGTAACATCCTGCAATTCATAAATATCCATGGTATAGCCAAACACTATGAAAAAAAACGTGCGCATCAAAAAAGCACTCTCGGCAGATAGCTGAAAAAGTTGTTTGATATCGTGCTGAAAGGTTGGATAGATAAACAGTTTCCTGAACCACGGAAAACTGATTTGGTTGGCATTGTTCAGGAACAGGCCCAGCGCCAGTACAATTATCAATGCCGATAAATGGAACGATTGCCCTACCGAATAAACCAATATGAGCAAGGCAATAATAAGGAACGATTTGATGTGATGCGTTAACCGGCCAATAAGGTAAAGCAACAGCAGGCAGGATATGATGGCTGCTATAATAATGCCTGTAAGTTCGGCGCCAAGTTTTATAAACGATACCACATCAATTTGCTGATTACGTACTATGAAGTTGAACAGCACCACGGTAAGTATATCCGAGAAAGAAGACTCGTAAATAATAAACTCCTTTTTGTTTTTACCAAGGTTGGATGCCGATGGAATAGCCACTGCCGAACTGACCACGCAATAAGGTATGGCATTTACAAAGCACAGGTAAAAGCTTTGCCCTGTTAAATACCTGATGATAAATGTAATGGCAAATGCGCTAACCAATAAAATGGTAAATGCCGAAAAGAACGCTTTTTTGATGATGGCATTTTTATCGTTGTTGTACCGCAGTTCCAGCGCTCCCTCAAATACAATAAGGATAAGCCCCAACGTGCCAAGTGTAGGCAGGATCACCTTAAAATTGATCATTTTCACTCCAAAATAGTCAACGGCAAAATGTATAGCGATGCCAAGCATCAGCAATAAGATAACCGAAGGGATTTTGGTTTTGCCGGCTATCAAATCGAACAGGTACGAGAAAATCACCAGTCCACTTAAGATAATCAGGGTTGTATATGTAGTCAAATTACCAATTGTTTAACAGGATGAGTAGATAAATCAGCCTTAACATTTCAAACTTAAGCATTGTTTCCCATTATTTTTTACCGCGTACGGTGCATCCCTTGTTTGAAAGCCGATATCTTTTATATTTACTTCTTTAACAATAATAGCCTATGGATCCGGCGCAATTTTACAGTTTTAAGGTGTGGCTAACTATGGTGATCATTGCACCCGTGCTACAAATCCTTGTAAGCCAGTTTTTCTTTCACTCCGGGAGTATCCTATCCATCGCCTTTATTAAAGAATATCCATTATCGGTTGGGGTATTAATTGTGCTTACCTGCCCGCTGGGCGCGCTGCTTACCTTTATTATCCCCCGAATGACCAGGAATTCAACCGCCATTGCTGTTAAGCAACGGGTATCGCTTGCATTGGGTATTGTTATTATTTTGGTATTTATTGGCGCATCGGCAGCTAAAAACGCTTATTCGCCCTTCGAGCTATCGGCCATGCTGCTGCCATTTTTACTCCCTTTGTTATTAGGGGTTTGGATTTGCCGGCTGGATTTGGAAGATGAAAACTACGAGGATGAAGAAGAAACTGCATCCTGAACAACCCGCTATTTTAAGCCCCGCCCAAAAAAGCCATAACTAAGGCCCAGGCCTCTTTGGATGCTGCTTCGTGATAACTTGACCGCTCGTCGCAGTTAAAGCCGTGGTCGGCATAAGATATTTTTACGTTGATGTAATCCTTGTCGGCAGCTTCAACTGCACCTATTAGAGCATTGATATTGTCATCCTTGATATGCGCATCCTTCCCACCCCAAATAAACAAGTGTTTGCCATGCAGGTCGGCCGCCAGGTACGCAACTTTGTCAAGCCCGCCGCCATAATAGGATACAGCTGCTTTTAGAGGCAATAAAGTATTGGCTATAAAAGCTACCCTACCGCCCATGCAATAACCAATGGCATATACCCGGCTTATATCAACATTGGTTTGGGTATTTAGCCATTCCCAAACAGCTTCCAGGTCGGCTTTAAAACCATCGTTAGTTAGTTTTGATGTGTGTGGTGTTACCGTACTAAAATCCGCATAATCACCTGCAAAACCATTTGGCGCCGTACGATGAAAAAGCTCAGGAGCAACCGCAACGTAGCCCGCGGCCGCAAATCTACCGGCAACATGCCGGATATGGTTATTAACGCCGAAAGCTTCCTGCAATACAATAATAGCGGGCGACCCAGCCGTATTAACTTCAGGAAAAGCTGTGTAAGCGGCCATTATACTTCCGTCGGCAACTTTTAGTTCGATATAATTTTTGTTATTCATAACTGATTGAACAAATTGCGATGATTTTCAAAGCTAAAGAATTTACATCCGACCGAAAAGCATAAAACCAAGTTCGGATGCTAAAAGCTTTTTTCCGGCAATTAGCTTTCTGCTTTAGGCCTTCCGGCTTTCAGCTTATATCTATTTTACAAAACAGTGTGGTTACAATCAATGTTACTTACCATATTTGTACCAAACAAAAACATATGCCCCATCTATTCTCACCCCTTAAAATAAAGAACATCGAACTTAAAAACCGCATCGTGGTATCGCCCATGTGCGAATATTCCAGCGAAGACGGTTTCGCTAACGACTGGCACCTGGTACACCTTGGCGGCATGGCTGTTGGTGGTGCAGCTTTAATTATTACCGAAGCCACCGCAGTATCTCCCGAAGGCCGCATTTCTTCTGCCGACCTGGGCCTTTATAAAGATGAACACATCACCAAACTAAAACAGATTACCGATTTTTTACACGCCCATGGCGCTTATGCAGGCACACAACTGGCACATGCAGGCCGTAAAGCCAGTCACCTGCAGCCGTGGCTGGGGGGCAAACAAGTGCCATCAAATGAGCCTAACGGATGGAAGGCATACGCACCAAGCGCCATTGCGTTTGTTGACAGCGAGGAAGCACCTTTAGCATTGGACAAAGCCGGCATCGAAAAAATTAAAGCTGATTTTAAAGCCGCTGCTGCAAGGGCTGTGGCCGCAGGTTTCGACGTAATTGAACTGCATGGCGCACACGGCTATTTACTGCACGAGTTTTTATCGCCGGCAAGTAATAAACGTACGGATGAATACGGAGGCCCGTTTGAGAACCGGATCCGTTTTTTATTGGAAGTTATTGAAAGCGTACAGGAAGTTTGGCCGGCAGAAAACCCGCTGTTTGTGCGCATATCGGCAACTGAATGGACCGAAGGCGCCTGGACAGCCGATGATTCGGTAGCGCTTGCCAAAATATTAAAAGATAAAGGTATCGACCTTATTGACTGCTCGACAGGCGGCAACATCGCCGGTGTTAAAATACCGTTAAAACCAGGTTACCAGGTTGAATTTGCCGAGAAAGTTAAAAAAGAAAGTGGTATACTTACCGGGGCGGTAGGCTTAATAACCAAACCACACCAGGCCGACGAAATTATACAGGAAGGCGAAGCCGACGTGATATTTATAGCCCGCGAAATGCTGCGCGACCCGCATTTTGCTTTACGTGCCGCTCATGAGCTCGGTCACGAAGTAGAGTGGCCAGCCCAATACGTGCGGGCGAAATGGTAGTTTGAAGAAGAATCAAGAGACAAGAATCAAGAGTTAAGACGCAATCAACACACAACCACAAACAATAAAAAACACAAACTATGAAACGTACAGCAAATGCCCATTGGAACGGCACCTTACAGACCGGCAGCGGAGAAATTACCACTCAAAGCACCGTGCTTAACAAAACTCAATACTCTTTTAAAACCCGCTTTGCCGATGGTATTGGCACCAACCCCGAAGAGCTGATTGCCGCCGCTCATGCAGGCTGCTTTACTATGGCTGTTGGCGCTGCTTTAACCCAGGTCGGTTTTACCCCGGGCGACCTTACCACTGATGCCATTCTTGACCTTGATATGCAGGCACTAAGCATAACAGGGATTCATTTAGAGTTAAAAGCCACGGCAATTGATGGCGTAGATGAAGCTAAATTTAAAGCCATTGCCGAAGATGCAAAAGCAAATTGCATTATATCAAAAGCATTGAGCGTGCCATTTACTTTAAATGTTACTTACGCGTAAGCAGATATAATTTTACAACAAAGCCCTTGGTAACATATGTTACCAAAGGCTTTGTTGTTTAAAAAGCGGCATCTTGATTACAATTTTCCTATCATCCTGAGGTACGAAAGATCTATCAGCTGTGCACGACCGATATAAAAGTTCGCAAACAGATCCTTCGTCCCTCAGGATGACAGTCTTTTATTTTAACCTCATCTCTCTTTGTTGTTCCGGCCCTTACCAGTCACAATAACTTTTATTTCTGTATCAACACCAATAACTCCTGGGGTGTTTCGTAAGTAGTCCCCTTATAGTCCAAAGCTTTTACGCCTACGCAGAGCGTATCTACCGCTTTGCCGGCGTGCGTGATATAAATCTTTCCCCTTACATCGGGCTGAATGCCTTCTCCGGCCAGCTTTAAGCCGGTAAGCAAGTTCATCACACTATCAATCCCTGTTGCGCTGGTAAAATTCTTAACCTTACCCTCCGGAAAATAGTAATCAAATTTATCGCAGGTGATCCTGAACTGGGTTTCGCGCCCAAGCTCTGTAAATTTAAATTTGATGCTTTTTACGGCGTCGGCGGGGTTAGCTTTTGGTTTGCAGGCTGAAAAGGCAAAAATTGTCAAAAGGATTGCTGCGGTGCTTAATTTTTTCATGATATATCGATTTGTAAATCACTTATAATGAACGGCATAATATTGATTTCAAAATTTTCGTTTGGGAACTGTTAAATTCTCATTGTTTAGCTATCATTAATGACAATATTTTCTTTTCAACCCGGTAGCTGCAGTATAATCCAACGCTTCAGATTTTAGCATATCGCTACAGGCCTCTTCTATATTGCCAAGCATAATCTGGCATAAAGCCATTTTATAATAAATATCGCCTTCGGCATAATTCTTTAACGCTTTATCAAAATTAAACAATGCAAGGTTAAAATCACCTTGATACATTGCATCAGTTCCTAATTGTGCATACCGTTGATAAACCGGGTATTTTGAATAGTTTGTAAAACGAATTTCCGTTTTCATTTGTACGTTAACAGCGTTGCCTTTAAAAGTCGCCGGAATCCATTTCTTTTTATTTTTTTCAAATACCTTATTAAACTGTCTGTCAAATTCACGGTTAATTCCATTTATAATTTGCAAACCTACTGCCTCGCCTGCTTTATTAATTGTAAAAGTTGCCAAAAAGTGATCGTTTATCGGGGTTTGCTGCTGTAATCCTTTAACCGCATCTGACACTAATTGCCTAAACCCGTCATCTTCTTTAAACCCAGCGTAAATTTTTTCGCTCGCCCTATAAAGCGTATCTGTTTGGCTTACCGAAACTACGTCATTGGCCGTTAATGGAATTGCTTTTTGATACTCCGCCTCAGCTGCAAAATAATATTTTAAACAATTTGGATTGTCAAATTTGTTGTTAATCCATTGCGTAAAAATCAGTGAATCTTTAGTTAGTTTATCTATATGTACAAGGTTAGCCCCATATTGTAAAGTATCTCCGTTTAAAACAAAGGGAAAACTACCGCCCTTATAATCGTAATTGTATGCCAATGCAAATTTGCCGTCCTGGCTAAAGCTGAATTTTAGGTATTCGAATTTCCTGGTATCATCGTCATTTAGCTCTTTACCGTTTTGATAGGTTAACCTGGTTTTTATCCAATTGCCATACAGCAGGTTTTTAGTCTGCGCAATTGATGTTAAACATGTAAATAGGAGAGTAAACGTAAAAGCGTATTTCATGGATTAAATCGTGATAAAAGTTAGGATAATATATCGGTGCAAAATAAAGCTAAATCCTGATTATTAAATATGGTAGCTGAAAATTACTAAGTTTGGTATTCAGTTTAGCCAAAAGGAAATATTAGTTTCATGAACCTAAAACACTATTCATATTTAAACAGCAATGATTATCACGATTATGAATTTTACAGTGAAGGGCCAAAAGGCCGAATTAGAAAACTGATCTCGTTTACGAAAATCCCAAACCAGGAGCCACCTGTTTACAATTTAGCTTTTGGTGATTCTCACCCAGATACCGGAGAGTTAGATGATAGCGTAGTTAGCAATAATGAAGATAGAGATACCGTATTAGCAACAGTTGCCAATGCTATTATTGATTTCAGCCAGCACAACGGCAATCATTATATTTATGCAGAAGGAAGTACCGCATCGCGGACAAGGTTATATCAAATAAGCATAACGAATTTGTGGTTGCACATTAGTATGGATTTTGAAGTGTATGGGCTAAAAAATAATGAATGGTGTGAATTCATACCAAACAGCATCAATTACGAAACTTTTTTGGTACGCAAAAAGTAATTGATTATATTTGATTATCAAATTTCAGAAAGGAACGAATATGCCTGCTATTGTAAAAAACACATCAAAAGAAAAAACACCAGGCCATGTTGTTAACAGCGAAGTTAAAAGCCATGCTAACGATCCTTTTGTTTTAAAAAAGGTGGAAAAAGCAAAAGAAACATTAAAAAACGCCGGCCTTCCCGGTCAAAATAAATAATACGACTCATTCACTCCCCTTCAGGGGGTTAGGGGGCTACTTCAACACATCCAACACCCTGAACATCTTTTCCTTAATTCCCCTGCTTGACCCGCTGAAGTTATTGACCATGATAGAAAAGCAGAGTTCGCGGCCGTTGTGGGTTTGGTAACCGGCATAGCAAAGCACGCTGTTGATGGTGCCGCTTTTCATTTTCATATCGTTGTAAACGGGCAGGCTTTCATAAAAATCAGGAAACCAGCTTTCTTTTTTGGCCGATTGCAAAATGCGGGCCATGGTATTGGTACTTACCCTATCGCCGGGCGAGAGGCCACTGCCATCGTAGGTGTTTATACTATTCGCGTCGATACCGCGGGCCTGCCAAAATTTCTGTACTTCTTCTACCCCGTTTGCGGTGCTGGGTTTACGGCCCTGTTTCCAGGCTATGGTTTTAAGCAGCTGCTCGGCATACAGGTTAATACTTTTTTGATTGAGCCAGTAAATGATCCGGCTGAGCGGCGGCGATGGAATAGCAGCCAGGTTTTTGGTGATCAAAGGTGCTTTTAATCCTTTTGCCGTTAATGTGGCAACAGACTCGGGATCGAACCCGACCGCAATGCCTAATTTCTTCAACGTATCCGACAAGCGCAACGCAGCATCATAAGCGGCATCGGGCGTAGCTGCCGAGATGTTTTTTTTATCTTTATCAATAGCGTAGCTGCCGCGCAGGTACATCACTTTACTGCCAACGGGCAAAAAGGCATAGGCATTGTCGCCGCTGCCTGCCGGGCCATTAACCAATTCGCTTTTAAAAGTAAGGTACGATACATTGGGCACAGTGTACGAAACGCCAATAGGATTGCCCACAGCGCTGGTACGCAACTTAATATCAAATTGGTTTTCGCGCCAGCAAAGGCCCGAGGTTCCGGCGCCATAGTAATTGCCAATATCCTGCCAGATCCAGCCTTCGGGGATAGATTGTGTGCCGAAGATGCTATCATCGCCAATCATACGGCCATTTATTTTTTTGATGCCGGCAGTTTTAAGCGCATCAACCATTAAGGCAAGTACATGAGCTTCTTTAGTTTGCTCGTACCGCCAGCTGCCCAGGGTGGGGTCGCCTGATCCTTTAATGATGATATCACCATTGAGTGTGCCGTCGGCAGTAATTTCGCCGTTATAGCCCAATTGGGTTTGGTACCTGAAATCGGCACCCAAAACATTAAACGCTGTAATACTGGTAATAGTTTTTAGGGTTGATGCCGTAGCCAGCCCCATATTAGGGCTGGCGGCAAATACCTGTTCGCCGGTTTTCGCGTCTAAAACAGTGAGCGAAAGCGATGCAAAACGGCACTGGCTATCGGCCTGTAACCTGTTAAATGCAGCTGATAATTTCGATTGCAGATCCTGGGCATAAACCTGCCCGCTTAAAATAAATAAACTAACTATCAATAACCGTTTCATCCTGCTCTTTAACGTTCCCCTTGGTGATAAAATATATCGGGATACCAATTAACACAATACCCAGGCCAAATACCGAATAGGTACTTTTGTAAATGAGCAACAGAATACAAAACGCAATCCCCATCAAAATATAGATGGCAGGCAACACCGGATAGCCAAAAGCTTTATAGGGCCGGTCTAATCCTGGTTTTTTTATGCGTAAAATGTAAATACCAATAATGGTAAGCACATAAAATATTACCACCACTAATGATATCATATCCAGCAAGTCGCCATAGCGCCCGCTTAAACAAAGTACCGATGCAAGCAAAGCCTGTATCCACAAACCAAATTCAGGCACCGCAAATTTATTTAACTCGCTTGTCTTCTTAAAAAACAGCCCGTCCTTTGCCATGGTATAATATACTCTTGCACCTGCCATAATTAAACCGTTGTTACAGCCAAAAGTTGATATCATGATCATCACAGCAATCAGTTTAGTACCAATATCTCCAAAAATAACATGCGATGCGGTTACAGCAACCCTGTCCTTTTCGGCTGTAGCAATTTCATGCAGCGGTAATACACCCGTGTAAACCACGTTTGCTGCCACATAAATAACAGTTACTATCATGGTGCCTAAAAACAAGCTCAATGCTACATCACGCTTGGGATTGCGCATTTCGCCTGCTATAAAAGTGACGTTGTTCCACGAATCGCTGCTGAATATTGAACCTACCATAGCCGATGCAACAGCTCCTAATGCAGCACCAAGCCCCAATTTTGTAAAAGTGCCATCTTTATTCAGGTTGTGTAAATCCCAGGCGTTGCTCCAGTTGGCGTGCCATACCTCAGGTTTTAAGGCTACGAAACCAAAAATAATCAGCCCGAATAAACTTAACAGTTTGGTTAAGGTAAAAGTGGTTTGTATCAGCTTGCCGCTTTTAACGCCGCGGGTATTTATAAATGTTAATATTAAAATAACACCGATAGAGACAAGCTGTGCCGCGCTTATTTTTATAAAGCCTTGCTGAAACAGAATATTATCCTCACTTACCGCCGGGATCAAATACGCCGTAAATTTTGAAAAAGCCACACCAACCGCAGCTATGGTACCGGTTTGTATCACCGCGAAAAAACTCCAGCCGTATAAAAAAGCAACAAGTTTATTGTAGGCTTCTTTCAGGTAAACGTACTGTCCGCCTGCTTTGGGGTACATGCCGCTCAGCTCGCCGTAGCTTAATGCTGCTGTCAATGTCATGAAACCGGTTATTAGCCAAATGGCTATGAGCCAACCTGCTGAGCCTACATTACGTACAATGTCGGCAGCAACTATAAATATACCTGAGCCTATCATGGAGCCTGCTACCAGCATGGTGCCATCAAGCAGCCCAAGCTCATGTTTCATTTTTGGTTGTCCGGAATCTTTTGCCATAAATTAAAAAAGGGTTTAAAGCCCTAAACTATTCAAAAAACTTTAATATTGACAGGCTATTGTAAAGAAAATAAATTTACTATTTTGCAACCACCAATTATACCCTGCTGTAGCCGGAGTAGTATTAAGTCGTTAGTCTTAAGTCAGTAGTCTTAAGAATTAAAGAAAAAAGAAAAAAAAGACTTTTGACTTGCGACTTTAGACTTCAGACTTAGCAAAACTTACTTTAATAAACCAAATTTGTTACTATGGATTTTTTGAACACTTACTTAATTTACTTAATTCCGGTGTTTGGGCTCATCGGCATTGCCGTTATGGCTGTTAAAGCCGCCTGGGTTACCAAACAAGATGCCGGCGATGGCGACATGGTTACGCTGGCCGGCTACATTGCCGATGGCGCAATGGCCTTTTTACGTGCCGAGTGGAAAGTGCTTGGCGGCTTTGTTGCCGTAGCTGCCCTGTTGCTGGCCTGGAGCGGTACCACCGTGGCTACATCAAGCCCGGTTATTGCCGTATCATTCATCATCGGAGCATTTTTATCGGCCTTTGCCGGTTACCTGGGCATGCGTATTGCAACCAAAGCCAACGTGCGTACCACACAGGCCGCACGCACCAGTTTAGCGCAGGCCTTAAAAGTATCGTTTACCGGCGGTACCGTAATGGGCCTTGGCGTTGCCGGTTTGGCCATTATTGGTTTAGGATCGCTGTTTATATTATTTTACCAGGTTTATGTAGTTAAAGTTACGGGCAGCACCGTAAACGGCGAGGCTATGGCCAAGGCGCTTGATGTATTGGCGGGCTTCTCGTTAGGTGCCGAATCAATAGCGCTGTTTGCCCGTGTGGGCGGTGGTATTTACACCAAAGCTGCCGACGTAGGTGCCGACCTTGTGGGTAAGGTAGAAGCCGGTATCCCCGAAGACGACGTACGTAACCCTGCCACTATCGCCGATAACGTAGGCGATAACGTAGGCGACGTTGCAGGTATGGGTGCCGATTTATTTGGCTCATACGTGGCAACCATGCTGGCCACCATGGTGCTGGGCCGAGAAATTGTGTCACATGATGCGTTTGGAGGTATAGCCCCTATCTTGTTGCCTATGGTTATAGCAGGTTTAGGTTTAATATTTTCGATAGTGGGTGCAGCTATGGTGAAAATCAAAAGCGAAACAGACAGTGTGCAAAAAGCGTTGAACATAGGTAACTGGGCATCTATTATATTAACCGCTGTAGCCACTTATTTTGTAGTACAATGGATGCTGCCCGAGGGCGAGTTTCACATGGTACGCGACGAAGTTAACGGAGCAGTTAAGGCTGGCATAATTCCATTTACCAAAAACGGTGTATTCATGTCGATAGTGGTAGGCCTGGTGGTAGGTACTTTAATGTCGATCATAACCGAGTATTACACCGCTATGGGCAAACGCCCGGTATTAAGCATCATCCGGCAATCATCAACAGGGCATGCAACCAACATTATTGGAGGTTTGTCCATCGGCATGGAATCAACCGTATTGCCTATCCTTGTTTTGGCGTCAGGCATCTATGGTTCGTACCATTTTGCGGGTTTATACGGGGTGGCTATAGCGGCCGCAGGTATGATGGCCACTACAGCTATGCAGTTGGCTATTGACGCTTTCGGACCAATTGCCGATAACGCCGGTGGTATTGCCGAAATGAGCCGCCTGCCCGAAGAAGTACGTCACCGTACAGACAATCTGGATGCCGTAGGTAACACTACCGCAGCTACCGGCAAGGGTTTTGCCATTGCCTCGGCCGCGTTAACCTCGTTAGCTTTATTTGCAGCCTTTGTGGGTGTTGCCGGTATCGAGCATATCGACATTTACAAGGCCGATGTTTTAGCCGGCCTGTTTGTGGGAGGTATGATCCCTTTCATCTTCTCGGCATTGTGTATTTCGGCAGTAGGCCGTGCTGCCATGGCCATGGTTGAAGAGGTTCGTCGCCAGTTTCGCGAAATTCCGGGTATCATGACCTATGAAGGTAAGCCCGAATACGAAAAATGCGTAGCTATATCTACCAAAGCATCTATCCGCGAGATGGTTGCCCCTGGCTTAATCGCCCTGATCACCCCTATCATCATCGGTTTCGCCTTTGGCCCCGAAGTATTGGGTGGGTTATTGGCAGGTGTAACCGTATCTGGTGTATTGATGGGTATTTTCCAGAGCAACGCCGGTGGCGCATGGGATAACGCCAAAAAATCGTTCGAGAAAGGCTGCCTTATCAATGGCGAGATGTACTACAAAAAATCAGAACCACATAAAGCATCAGTAACCGGCGATACCGTGGGCGATCCGTTTAAGGATACTTCGGGCCCTTCGATGAACATCCTGATCAAACTGATGTCGATAGTTTCGCTGGTAATTGCGCCGCATTTAAATGCGAACCATGCAGCACCAACCGCTATGAAACACGAGGTTAAAAAACAAATTGTTGTTCAGGCTTATACATCGCCTGTAACTAAAGTTGATAAAAAAGGATAATTGCTTTTAGGATATTTATGGAAAGCCACCTGTTGAGGGTGGCTTTTTTGTTGTCTGAATCAGGATTTACAGAAATAAAGAATGAACAGAATAATTGTCTGAACCAGGATTAAACAGTTTTTTTTGAATTTGATATTCTCAAATTTTCAAATACTCAAATAATTCTTTCATCTATACATCTGAACGGCGAAGCACTCAACGGAGTTAATCTGCACGCCTGTACATCAAAAAAGTTTGATAATTGCTGCTAACTACTTGATACTATTTTTCTCTTGATTTCTTTAAAAAAATTTATCTTAGCTAACAATGACAGATAATATATCAGCATATAAATTTGACTGGCCGCCTATTACCGTTGAAGGCTATAAAAAAGCGGAGAATAAAGTGATTATGGTTTTCAACCTCGATGTGAGGACCCCGGCCAAAGTTGATCATGTTATTCAGTATGTTGTAGGTCGTACTGTATGGTGTTCATTAAACTCACCTGTAAACGTTAATATTTTGTTGTCATTTGATTTCAGGGGTCAGGGTATTATTGTTACCAAAACCCAAAGCCTTAAAAGCGAATTATTGCGATTATTGAATAAAGCCAATATAAACAATCAGGTATCTATCGACTTTTTAATTTAATATGGCGATAATAAATATATTAGCTAAAAGCAAAAAGGCCGACTGGGGCAAAATAGCCAGTGAGGTTAGCGACATGGCCCTCAGCATTGTCCAGGTTTTCCCAATACCGAAAGAGTTAGGCTTTGATGACGATGCCCTGGCAGTTAATGTTCATCGCGGGTTTTCAGATAAGAAAACGGCACTTGCCGAACTGGATTTATTGATCCAATATCTTACACGCCATAACTTTACAATTATAGAATTATATGATGGTATAGAAATTACCAGTAATAATATATCACAAATAATTGAGCCATTATTAGCCTGAGCAATAACCTGACGATGAAAAGGCTATTTAAACTTATCCCGGCATTTTTATTACTCGCCTCCTGCAAAAACGGCAAAAGCCCAAACAGACTCAAATATACCATCGCCAAAGACAGCAACTTATACATCCAGATTTACCGCACCGGGTTGTTTGAAACCAATACTACTGCCTACCTTACCGACTCGGCAAGTTTCAGCATCAACTTAGGCACTTATGACGACGAGACCTGTTATATTGATTGCCTATTAAAAGGGGACACCATATTTGCTAAAGAAAAAAAATACCTTTATGATAATAACATGCTGATAGATACCATGCAAACAGCCGAAACAAAAATGTATAGCTTAAAAGCGTTGAAAAAGCTGCATAATTTTGAGTAAAGCGCTTATGATAATATAATGCCGCGTTTGTTTCCGGACAATATTGTAACAATACTGCCGGTTGCTGCTTTAAGTTTAGTTGTAAACACTTCATTTTCAAACTATAATTTGGAATATTAATTCGCTCCCATTGTTACATTCTGCCCTTTAACTTTTCAATAAATTTAAGTACGTTTGGGGAAATGTGAATTTTTAATTTTTTTACGACTGATCTTACTAATTTAAACATGAAGTTATTTATTAAAAAACCTATTGCGCAATTGATGGCTGCCTCGGCGGCAACCGAGAAAACGCTGAAAAGAACGTTAGGCGTTGGCTCGCTTATCGCCCTGGGTATTGGCGCAATTATTGGCGCCGGTATTTTTGTGCGAACGGCGGCGGCAGCAGGCGAACACGCCGGTCCGGCTGTTACAATATCATTCCTTATTGCAGCCTCGGGTTGCGCGCTGGCCGGTTTGTGCTATGCGGAGTTTGCCAGTATGATCCCTATCGCAGGCTCGGCATACACCTATTCTTACGCCACCATGGGCGAGTTCATCGCCTGGATTATTGGCTGGGATTTGGTATTGGAGTACGCTTTGGGAGCTGCAACGGTATCCATCGGCTGGTCGCAGTACTTTAACGAGTTTTTACATACCTTTTTCGATATACACATCCCCTATCAATGGGCGCACTCGTTCTTCGAAACCTCTAATACTACTACCGGCATGTATGCCGCAGAATTGGGCACACGTGGTATTGTTAACCTCCCGGCTATCCTTATCCTGTTCCTGTTAACTTTATTGTTAATTAAGGGCACGGCAGAATCAGCTGTAGTAAACAACATCATCGTTGTAATTAAAGTTGCCATTGTACTGATGATCATCGGCTTAGGCTGGCACTACATTAACCCTGCATTACACACGCCATATATGATCCCTGCTGATGCCGGAACCGTTAAAGTGAGTACTGGCGTAATTAATTACGGCGATACGTTTAACCACGGCTGGCTTGGTGTATTACGTGGTGCAAGTGTTGTATTCTTTGCCTTTATCGGTTTTGATGCCGTATCTACCGCGGCCCAGGAAGCTAAAAACCCACAAAAAGATATGCCAAAAGGTATCCTGATATCATTGGTTATCTGTACCGCGCTTTATATCCTGTTCTCGCACGTATTAACCGGTTTGGTATCTTACAAAGAATTCCTGATACAAGGTAAAGAAGCTTCTGTTACTTACGCAATTAAAGCGGCAATGGGGCCAGGCTATCACTGGTTGGCCAATTTGGTAACTGTATCTATCCTTGCAGGCTTCTCATCGGTTATCCTTGTGATGTTAATGGGGCAGACTCGTGTATTCTACACCATGAGTACAGATGGTTTAATCCCTAAAATATTTTCTAAACTACACCCTAAATTCCAAACACCATACAAATCGCAGTGGTTGTTTTTTGGTTTTGTATCCCTTTTTGCAGGTTTTATTCCTGACAGAATTGTAGGCGACATGGTAAGCATAGGTACATTATTTGCGTTTGTGCTGGTTTGTTTTGGTATTATGATTTTACGTAATACCGATCCTCACCTGGTTCGTCCGTTTAAAACACCTATTTATTATATTGTTTGTCCGCTTGGCGCTTTAATTTGTTTAGGTATGATTGCTTCTGAAGGTTGGGAAAACTGGGCAAGGCTAATTGTTTGGTTACTCATCGGTTTCATTATTTACTTTGGTTACAGCATCAAACGCTCGCATGTAAGGCACGGAAAAGTTGAAGGAGCAACTGACCCCATCAACCCTAAATTTGTTGAATAACTTATAACAATATCAATACAAACAAAAAAGGTTCTGAAATTTCAGAACCTTTTTTGTTACCTTATCTTTTTATACCAAAAGGATATAATCGAAGTGAATTAATGAAGCAGGATAAAAACCTTTGGGTATTAGTTTTAGTTTGCATTATCAACTCGTTAGGCTTCGGCATCATTGTGCCGGTGCTGTACTCTTATGGTAAGCAATACGGCGTTACCGGCGAAATATTGGGTATACTTACCGCTTCATTTTCGGTAGCTCAATTTTTTGCCACCCCTGTTTTAGGTTCGCTGTCTGATAAATATGGCCGCAAACCTTTACTCATTATCAGCCTGGCGGGTACCTGTCTGTCGTTCATGATGTTTGCCTGGGCCAGCAGTATTTTTATGCTGTTTGCGGCACGCGTGCTTGATGGTTTAACCGGCGGCAATGTATCGGTGGCACAAGCTATGGTATCTGATACCGCAACGCCACAAAACAGGGCAAAAAAATTCGGCATTCTTGGCTCGGCATTTGGGTTTGGCTTCGTAATAGGGCCGGCCATAGGCGGTTTGCTTAATAAATTCGGCCCACAGGTACCTTTCTTTTTCGCAGCAGGTATTTCATTAATAGGTACGCTATGTACCATTTTTTTGTTAAAAGAAACCAACCTGCCCGAAACACGAAATACAACCGCCGAATCCGGTTTCAATTTTTCGGCTTTGATAACCACGTTAAAGCGACCGGTTATTGGCACTGCGGTATTTACAGGCTTTATGCTCACCATGGCGCAGTTTACCATGATCATTGGCTTTCAAACTTTCAGCGTTGATGTGTTGAAAATAACACCAACCCAAATTGGTATCCTTTATGCAGGCTTTGGCATCAGTGGCATTATCATGCAGCTATCAGTACCGTTGCTTACTAAATGGATCTCGTCAAAAGCTACCATACTTGTACTCTCAACCACCCTATGTATGGCAGCCATGTTTGTAACCGGACTAACCAACAATTTCATACCTTTTGTTACTGGCATTTGCATCTACGGCCTGTTCAATGGCTTGCGAAACCCCATGATCAATGCCATCATTGCCGATCATATCAAGCATAATGAACAGGGGAAGATCCTGGGCATCAACCAATCGTACAACTCAATCGGGCAAACCCTGGGGCCGGTTACCGCAGGCTTCGCGGCGTTAATAACGGCACATAGCATTTTCTTTTTATCGTCATGCTATATTTTATTCGCACTTTTGTTGAGTTTCCGGTTAAAACACAAAAGCATAAAACCCTAAAGCCATGCGTCCACTAATATTCAGAGAAATATTGTCCGTTACGATGATCCTGTTTGCCATTATTGATATACTGGGCGCCATACCTGTAATTATCCAGGTACGCCAGCGCGTAGGGCATATCGAATCGGAAAAGGCAAGTATAGCAGTGCTGGTATTAATGGTGGTATTTTTATTTGTGGGCGATGAACTGCTGGCCATCATCGGGCTGGATATCTCGTCATTCGCGATAGCAGGCTCGCTGGTAATCTTTATCATCGCCATGGAAATGGTATTAGGGGTCGACTTTTTTAAAGAGGAGGTGCCGCTATCGGCATCCATAGTACCCATCGCATTCCCGCTGATAGCCGGCGCAGGCACCATGACTACATTACTTTCCCTAAAATCACAATATCAAACCCAAAACATTATTGTAGGCATTGTGCTAAACACCATTGTGGTTTACCTGGTGCTTAAAAATGTAAAATGGCTCGAAAAGCTTTTAGGCCCGGTTGGGTTGAGTATACTGCGTAAATCGTTTGGGATTATTTTGCTGGCGATAGCTATCAAGTTGTTTAGGGCAAATACGCATCTGTAGGCGAAGCCGCCCAGCCCCCTAAAGGGGGAGTTTTTGATTTGCATATTTCACGCACTTCATGTTTATCAAACAACATATTGAACGTTTACCATGAGCGAAGAATTAAAAAAGAAGGCCTATCTATTAGCATCAAGACTCATTAACCAGGGCTATGACTATGAAGTAATTCGTGCCCGGATGGATAAAGAGGGCATACCCGAGGACATGATTAAACAGGTAATCAAAAATCTGACAATGCAACAAATAGTAGAAGTAGCCAAAGAAAACAAGCCTTTCTTTAACGTCGCCTTAATAAAAATAGGAATTGGGATTTTGCTTGCTATTATATCTGCCATTTTGATACCAGGGCAGGTCTATTTGCCCATTGGGTTGATTGGTACTGGTATTGCCTCCGCGTTTTTATTTAAACCCAAATAGCCAAATTTCTCAACTCCCACGCGGTTAGCGAAGCGTAACTCGTGGGCAAACTGGGGTAAGCTTATAGCTTACCCCAGTTCAGCTAAAAGCTGAAACCAACTTTTGTCACGAGTTTAAACCTCGCGAGGGTTGGCCTCGCGGTTTTCACTCCCCCTTCAGGGGGCCGGGGGGCTCAATCTCGCCACAAACATCGTATCCGCCTTATGCTCATAGCCCTTTAACACTTTGCTTTCTTCCAGCTTCAAACCCAACTCTTTCACCAGGTAGTCAACCACGTCCTCATTCTCGCCTTTAAAGGCCGAGCAGGTGATATAAATAATCGGTTTGCCGGGCTTAAGGTATTTGACAACATTTTGGGCGATGCCTTTTTGCAGGCGCTGAAAAAAATCGATTTTGGCGGGCATAAACTGGGCTATCATCTCGGGCGTGCGGCCCCAGGTGCCCGAGCCACTGCAGGGGGCATCAAGGATGATGCCGTCAAACTCGTAATCGTGCAGGGTTTGATCAATGTTGGTGGTTAAATCGAGTACCTTTTTCTGGTACTTGGTTAGGCCTGCTAACTGGAAGCGTTCATCCAGGTTGGCTAATACCGATTCGCGGATATCTGATACTACCAATTTAATATTGGGTTCGTCCTCGTGCAGTAATAACGACTTACCGCCCGATGCTGCACAGGCATCCCACCAGTTATCCCAGCGCTGGGGCCTGAAAAAATAGCCGGTTTGCTGCGAGGAAATATCCTGCACCTCGAACCAGTTTTGTTTTGCGAAGATGGTTTCGAGCCTCGTGCCGTTAGGCAAAGCGTAACAGCCGTTGCCTTCATCTTTAAACACAACTCCGGCTTTATTCAGTTCGGCTTTAACCAGGTGGTCGTAGCCATTGCGTACCCGGATAAACAAATCGGGCTGGCAAAAAAATGATTTCAGGAATGCATCTTTATCAATCCCGGCCGAGATCTGCGATGTCCATGGGAAAACATCTTCCAGTTTAAATGCAGGGTATGCTGTTTTTATTAGCGCAAGCTTATCGTCAATAGTAAAATTAATGCAAGCCGCCCAGTCGGGTTTAAAATGCAGTAAAAATGAATTACTTTGGGTGTTACACAAAAATTCGGCAACTATTAACCGTTCGTCAGTAGCTAAATTGGGGAGTGCCTGCCCCAGCCGAAAATAGCTGTATACCAACCGACTGGCTACCCGCCTGTCGGTTGACCCCATTTGCTTGTTTTGCCTGTAAAAGCCGGGTAAAAATTTACTTAAGGGCGTATCAACCGGGTACTCCCCTATTATGCGCTGAAACGTTTTAAGCTGGTTTATAGCCTTCATTCTACCTGTTTAAGCTCAAAGTTAGCATACATTAACACATTTACATGCGTATTTACCCATCCTAATCCATTTTTCTTAATAAAACGGAAGCGATTGTGCAGGCCGGTATAATCGGCTTGGTCCAAGGCTGCAAAATTATTATCAATCAATTGGCGGCCAAAGTACATACCCTCGTCAAAGCCTTTAATGGCAAAATCGGTGGGCTCAACATGGTAAACACGATGATAAACCCGCACAAATTCCATATTAGCGTCTGATTTATAATCAATCTGATCGGCAGATGTGATGTGGGTTTTTAAGCGCTGCAAAATATCTATCTTTAAAAAACTAAACTTCTCCCAGCTTGGGTGCCCAAACAGGGTTACCGGGTAATGCCTGTTTAAAGTATCCAGCGATTTTAAGGTAACTGCTAAAAATGCCTGGTCGGTAGCGGCTACCACAAATATGTTTTGTTCTTTTTTTGATAGCTGCGGTATCAATCCGCCCAACTGTCCTTTTGAAATGGTAACAATAACAACCTTAACCTTTTTGTTGCTCAGGCTATCTGTGGCGTTTTTAAAGCCCCGCACATAATCCTGCTCCTGGCTAAAGCCCGACCGCAGGATAAAAATCTTTTTAGGCTTTAATTTATCGTTGATGTACTGTGCGGCACCCCAACCGTGGTACTCCAGGGGCGGCATTACCGTAATTAAATTATTGCTGTTGATAGTTGCCGGAGACGCAGGCGAAAGCGGCGATACAACCGGCGACTTTGTATTAAGCACAGCGGTAAAAACCTTCATCCCATCCGGAAAAACCGGGCCCACAATCAGGTCGCTGTTTTTGATGAGGGGATTAAAGCCAAGGCTATGCGCCTGCGCGGCCTCGTCTTTTGAATCGTATAGCCGGAGTTTAAAATTAGTGCCGCCGGCTGCAAGCGAATCAAGGGCAAGTTTAAAGCCCTGGTAATACTCCACGCTCATGTTGGCCTTGGTTAAGCCTGGCGAAGTATACCTGGCGCCGGGCTTCAGATGATCTAAACCCAGCGGCAATACCATCGCTATGGTTAAAGGTTTGGAAGCCGCCGGTTTTACGGGCGGCTTTTCGGCAATCTTTGGTTTTTCGGCTTCTGTGTCAGTTGGTTTTTTAACAGGCGCTACCGGCTGCAATTTTGGCGAACATGCAGCCAGTACCAATGCCGTTATAAAAAACAGTAACCATTTATTCCCACTCAATTGTAGCAGGTGGTTTCGAACTGATGTCATATACTACCCGGTTAATTCCTTTTACGTTGTTAATGATCTCGTTACTGATCTTAGCCAGCAAATCGTACGGTAAATGGCACCAATCGGCGGTCATTCCATCCAACGACTCAACAGCGCGAAGGCAAATTACGTTCTCGTAAGTACGCTCATCGCCCATTACTCCTACCGATTGTACCGGTAAAAATATAGCGCCTGCCTGCCAAACCTTATCGTAAACACCGTAACTGCGTAAATTGTTGATATAAATCGCATCGGCCTCCTGTAATATAGCAACTTTTTCTGGCGTAACATCGCCCAATATCCTGATAGCCAGGCCCGGACCAGGAAAAGGGTGCCTGCCTAAAATATTAGGATCGATGCCCAATGCCTTGCCAACACGCCTAACTTCGTCTTTAAACAGGGTGTTTAAAGGTTCAACCACTTTCAGCTTCATAAAATCGGGCAATCCGCCAACGTTATGGTGCGATTTAATGGTAGCCGATGGCCCTTTAACAGAAACCGATTCGATAACGTCCGGGTAAATGGTACCCTGTCCCAGCCATTTTACATCCTGAACCTCGTGCGCGGCATCATCAAAAACTTCAATAAATACACGGCCAATGGCTTTACGTTTCTTTTCGGGGTCATTTAAGCCGGCCAGTGCATCGTAAAAGCGTTGTTTGGCATCAATGCCTTTTATGTTTAAGCCCATGTGTTTGTACGAATCGAGCACCTGCTCATACTCGCCCTTACGCAACAGGCCGTTATCAACAAAAATACAATGCAAATTGGTACCAATGGCATGGTGCAACAATACAGCCGCAACAGACGAATCAACACCGCCTGATAAGCCTAAAACTACTTTATCATCGCCCAGTTTTTCTTTTAAAGCGGCAATGGTAGTTTCAATGAACGAGTCTGGTGTCCAGTCCTGGTGGCAGCCGCAAATATCAACCAAAAAGTTTTGCAGCAACTGCTTACCATCAATGCTATGGGTTACTTCGGGGTGAAACTGTATGCCATAAGTTTGGGTACCGGTTACCTGGTAAGCCGCAACCTTTACGGTATCGGTGCTGGCAATAACTTCAAAATTATCGGCAATGCGCGCGATGGTATCAGCATGCGACATCCACACCTGCGAATTCTCGGGAATATTTTTAAACAGCGGATTTTCGCGGTTAACGTAATCTAAGTTAGCACGGCCATATTCGCGGGTGCTTGATGCCAATACCTCGCCACCGTGAAAATGCGCCACATACTGCGCCCCGTAACAAACCCCTAAAATGGGGCGGGTGTTATGAAACTGCTCAAAATCAAAACGTGGCGCATCGTCCTGCCGTACAGAATACGGGCTGCCCGAAAGGATAATACCTTTTACGCTGCTGTCAATTTCGGGATAATGATTAAAGGGGTGGATCTCACAGTAAATATTGAGCTCCCTGACACGGCGCGCTATAAGTTGGGTGAATTGCGAGCCAAAGTCAAGAATGAGGATTTTTTCTTGCATGGGCAAAGATAGGATTTTGATTTCGGATTTCGGAATTGGGATTTCGGATTTTTTTAATTGATGATTTTGCCTGAACCGTGCGTTTGTCTGAATCAGAATTTTCAGAATTAGAGAATGAACAGAATTAATAAAGCGATATTCTGATAATTTCAAAATTCTGTCAATTCTGATTCAGACAAAATCATCTGCACATCAACTCTCCTCCCTTTTCACCAACAAAACCTCGTCCCCATCCAGCAGCAAATATCCATACTCATAGCAAAACATATAGGTCGACCCGGTTTTGGTTTGGTAGATGCTGGTGATATGGTCAAAATCGAAACCTTTAGCGGCCATTTTTTTGCGGGTGGTTTTGGTTTTGCCGGTTGGGTTTAGTTCTTCCAATACCCGGCGGTTGCGGCGTAATATGTTGTTGATGTTGCGCACCAGGTTATAGCTGTTGCTGTTCAGCTGGTTATTGTAATTGTTTCGGCATAGGTCGTTACAGAATTTTTTATCGGCCCGGCCGTGCAGTGGTTCGCCGCAATCCAAACAGTTTCTTTCCTGGTTCATGATATAAAGTTAGCTAATTGTTTATCCGTTTGCAAACGCTTACAAATGGATACTATCGACTGTAAACGGTTATTATCCGGTTAAATTTTCTGGGGGCTGCACCTTTGTATCGTTATCAAAACAAACAGTAACATTAAAAAATAAAACGATGAACACATTAAGAAACAGTGTACGCCTTGTAGGCAACTTAGGTATGGACCCCGAAGTAAAAACTTTCGACAGCAACAAAAAAATGGTGCGGGTATCACTGGCTACCAACGAAAGTTATAAAAATGACAAAGGCGAGAAAATAACCGATACCACCTGGCACAACCTGGTGTTTTGGAACACAACCGCCAAACTTGCCGAAGATTTACTAAAAAAAGGCGATGAAGTAGCCATTGAAGGCAAACTGGCCAACCGCAACTATGTAGACAAAGAGGGTGTTAAACGCTACGTATCTGAAATTGTGGTAAACGACTTTTTAAAAGTTGGTGCAAAGGGCTGAAGAGCAAAAATGGCAAACCAAGCCCAGGCGGCCGAAGAACCCAAAGCCCCGGATGCAAGTATTGATGAAGAGAAAGCAAAGGAAGTAAAAAAGGTTTCGGGCCGCTGGTTTGTAGCGCCGGTAAATAAAGACGATGAAAAGTAAGCGGGCTTGATTTTAGCTACGTTTACACATTGTTTAAGTAGACTTACGAAGCAAAATAACAACGGGTGTTTTTCTACAAATAGGTAGCGTTTAAGGCGCACGCACATCATTTACGGGTAATTTATAGCTACACTAAATGCATTGTGGTAAGCGCCTGCTGGCAACGGGATAATTGATATACAGGAAATTGAGAAAACACGCCTGGTAGAGGCTACCCGTTTGTAGAACAAGTTGTCAAATATGTTTTATGCTCCGTAGGGGTTACTTCCCTTTTTAGATGATTGCGGGTATTTTGCGCCGGCATATAAGCGGCTTTGTGTTTTGAATAGTATATTTGAGTCCAATTATATCTACCCATATGGATCCCGGACAAGCCTACATGTTTGAAACTGTATTTAATCAGATTGGTTTCCCCATGACTATTATTGAGCCCAACATACCGCGGTTTACAATAATAGCCATGAATGAGGCGCGGATAAAGGCAACATCTATGACCGCAGATGAAATGATTGGCAAGGATACGTTTGATGTTTTTAAACCCTGGGACAAAAACAGCGAAGAACAACTAAACCTGTTAAAAAACGGGCTCATTGAAGCTGTAGAACAAAAAAAACACGTTAAGCTCCCACTGCTCTATTTCGAAATTCCTGTTCCCGGGGGCACTACAGTTCAGGGTTGGGCGCAAACCGAACTTACGCCAATTTTTGATAGCGAAGGTAAGGTAGTATACCTGCTAAGTATTGCCAAAAACGTAACCGAACAAGAGTTGAACAAACTGGCCCTTGCAGAATCAAGGAAAAAAGAGTTGGCGATGACCGAAGAACTTGCCAACGCTAATGATGATTTGCAACACTTTAATGAGGAATTGCGTGCGGTAAACGAAGAATTGGCCTGTACCAACGAAGAGCTTGCCGTTACAAACGAACAGCTGTACACATCCAATGAACTGCTGGAACAATCGCGCGAAAGCCTACAACTGCTCAATACCGAATTGGAAGACCGTATTTTAAAGCGAACTAAAGCTTTGGCCGATAGTGAAACCCGGTTTAGAACCATGTTTGAAACTATATCGCAAATGGCATGGACCGTTGATAATAACGCAGAGGCAACTTTTTTTAACAAAAGATGGTACGATTATACCGGATTTGATTTTGCCGCCAGTAAGGGATTCGGCTGGAAAGATGCGATGCACCCCGACGATGTAGAACCAGCCCTGAACAAATTCAGGGATTTACAGCTGGGCCTGAGCATTGATGGGAGTATCGAAAACCGGATTAAAGGTGCAGATGGCGTGTATCGCTGGCATTTAACCAGGTTGGTGCCGGTAAAAAATGAAGAAGGCGAAACAGAAATGTGGATTGGTACTGCTACCGAGATAAACCAGCTTAAAGAACTGCAACAACAAAAAGACGACTTTATTAGCATTGCCAGTCATGAGCTTAAAACACCCATGACCAGCCTGAAAGGTTCTTTGCAATTATTGGAGCGGTTGGTTAATGACCTCACTTCGCCCATGCTGCCTAAACTGATAGCGCAATCAAGCAGGAGCATGCATAAAATAACAGCCCTGGTTGAAGATCTGTTGAACCTAAGCAGGATAAACCAGGACCGCCTGCAATTAAACAAATCAACGTTTGTACTTTCAAAAATAGTAAGTGCAGGCAGCAGCGAAATAAGGCTGGCAGAAGAATATAAGATCATAGCAACCGGCGATCTTGATCTGGAGGTATTTGCCGACGAGCACCAGATAGACCAGGTGTTGGTAAACTTTATAAATAACGCTGTGAAATACGCTCCCCGGTCGAAGGATATTATTGTTTCAATTAAAAAAATAAACGATATGGCCAGGGTTAGTGTAACAGATAAAGGGCCTGGCATACAGCCCGACGAAGTAAAACGCATTTTTGAACGCTATTACCGGGTTGAAACAGCTGGCTTTCAAACGGGCGGATTAGGCTTAGGATTATACATCAGCGCCGAAATTATTAAAAAACATGAAGGGCAAATTGGGGTTGACAGCGAACCGGGGAAAGGAAGTACTTTTTGGTTTACAATTCCGATAGGGATTTAATTCCATTTTATGCTTTCCCTAAACCCGTCTCTTCTTATTAGTTCGTTCGTGCGATATTTTAATCTCCACCAAAATATATTCAACCGATTCGAGATAGTATTATTTTGCCAATTAATGTCAAATTTTCGTTTTTTGTCATGGGTTCGATAAGGAGGAATAACTACATAGGAGTGGCACATCGGAGGATCGTTTACAACCGTTGCCCTATAGTTATCATCTAAATCATCTTTTGTGCGATATTCGATTTCGATCACCGTCAGTCTCTTTGAAGCCCTATATAAATACAAAACAATGTCGTACAAATCTGGATAACAATCCAATAATTCGGGCATTACTGTCTTTAACGGTTGCGGTTCTTTAACGTCATTTATTCGTTTCCTGACGGCATATCTTTCAAAGCAATTTTTTTTGTCTGTACCATTATATGGCGATAAAATATATAAATAGTTATCTGATATTTTATTCCACGCCATATCACGAGCCGTATAAATTAGCCCTGCCGTCACCTTAATTAAATATTGTTCTAAGGTTTCTTTTGTGATTTCGTTTTGATTGTACATATCCGCTTACCTTCCACCCTTTACTTCCTCGCCATATATCTCTGCCTCATTAACCCGCATGTAAAGGGTTTTTTCTACAATGCTATGAATCACATCGTCAAGTTCGCGGGCGGAGGTATCAAGGTGGGCAATAATCTCTTTATTCAAAGGATTTAATATATCATCCTTATCAAACAAGTTTACCAGGCCAAGGATGGTAGCTACCGGTCGCCTGAGTTCGTGCGAGCTGATGTTGGCTATGGATTGCAGCCTGTTGTTCTGGTCAAGTATATTTTCTTCGTTTCTCTTACTTTCTATCAAAACCCGCAAAATATTTACGGTGCGCCCAATCAATTGAAGTTCACTGTCGTTGGGCTCGCGCACGCAGTTATAATAAATACCAAACACCGCCAAAACTTTTGATCCTTTTGAACTAATAACCGGGGTAGACCAACATGCTTTTAACCCAAACTGCTTAGCCAGGCCAGCATAGTCGGCCCAAAGAAAATCATTTTCAATATCGCTTACTATAACCTGCCTCCTATGAAACACCGCCGTACCACATGAACCCACATGTGGCCCCACCGACAGATTTTCAATTGCATCACAATAATTTTTTGGTAGTTGCGGGGCAGCAAGGTTGTGTAATTTTTCCTGCGCATCGTCAACCTCCAAAACCGAGCAGATCATTTCAGGAAAAATACCCTCAATTCCCATTAATAATTCGTTGGTTGTTTGCGCAAGGGTATATCTTGATGTGGCATTTAACTCTAACACCTTCTTTTCCAGGGCTAAAACCCATTGCTGGAGCATAATTTCGGTAATATCCCTGATAAAAACGGCTAACCTGTTGTGGTACGGATATACATTCATACGTAACCACGAGTTACAAAACGTATTTAAATACTGTACCTGTAATGCTTGCTTGTTAGTTAATGACCGCTCCAATTCATCCATTACACGGGGCGTTAAACCCAAGCTTTCGATAGATGTAAACCGGGATAATCTTATCTGGCTTTCATCCAGATTGGCCATCGCCTGGAAGGCAGGATTGAAGGCCAAAACATTCCACCCGGTGTCAAGTACTATAAAACCTTCGGTAAGGCTTTGAATGGTATGTTGCACAATATCGTCACTTGCCGGGCCAGATTTGGCAGGAACGCCAACAACCGGGTTACCGGTTGAATAAATAAGACCATCATCATTCAACAAGATAGACCAGGTAACGCTATAGTAACATCCATCCTTAGCTTTAACACGGCTCTGATACCCAATCAACTGTTTATCTGCAACTAACCTGCCAACCGATTCATCTCTGCGTTCCTTATCGGCCGGGTGACAAATATCGGCAATATTTATTCCGAGCAGTTCGGCCTCGGTATAGTTAAATAATTGCCGGAAGGATGGGTTGGTATGTAATATTACACCGCTCATATCCATCACAAAAAATATATCTTTTGAGTGTGTAAAAAAGGATATGAATCTTTTATCCATAGCTGGCTATTATGGCATATTTTACTATATCTAAGTTATAAAATATTTACAATAACCAAATATTAATTTAAGGGGTACTTACCGCAACGGGCAAAACCTTACCGTTAAAAAAACGATGCCCGGTAAGCGCAAAATCGGCCACGTATTTTCCCATTTCAAATGCCAGTACAGGCGATTCATACCCGGGAAAAGCCTTTTCCAGCATCTCGGTTTGTGCCGATCCTAATGCCAGGCAATTCACCTTAATATCCTGCCCGGCCAATTCCTGGGCCAAACACTCTGTTAAGGTATGCAATGCCGCTTTACTTGCCGAATATGCCGCCAAACCCGGAAACTTAGCGCTGCCCTGGTAACCGCCCATACTGCCAATATTTACAATATGCCCGCCGCCCGGCACCAATGGCAATAAAGCCTGGATAATGCGCACATGCCCTATAAAATTACTTTGCAGCATTTCTACAAAGTCGGTTTCCTGCAGTTCGGCAAACGGCTTATTAATAAGTACTCCTGCGTTGTTAATTAAAATATCAACCCGGTTATCAAAATTGGCTTCAATAAACTCAAGCAGGCCTTCGTAATCATCGTGTACAATATCAAATGTAAGTGCATACAAATGGCAATCGGGATTAAGGCCATTGGCAATTTCCAGCAAACGCTCCAGCTTATCCTGCGACCGCGCAAGGGCTATTACTTTATGATTACCGGATAGTATCAATTCAATTACAGCTTCAAATCCTACGCCGCTGCTGGCGCCTGTTATAATGATGTTCATATAGCCCCCTAACCCCCTGAAGGGGGAATTTATTATTTATACTGTTGCGACGTTTTGGTATATAACGACTTGCTGAGCCAGACTTACAAAGTTTTAAAAACTTCGTAAGTCTTTGATCAACTTGTTTCCACTCCTGCAATTAGCAATTTACCAGTTGCGATGATGGGGATCAAGTTATCGTCGGCCTAAAATAGCACTTTTTGTTAAACCGGGTAAGTTAAGTTATAACGCGAAAGGATTAATTAATTCCACATTGCCGCCAAGAGATTTAAAATCGGCAATATTGTTAGTAAGCAGTGGAGCCCTTTGTACTAAAGCGGTAGCATAAATTATCGCGTCAGGCAATTTAACCTTATAACGGGCTCTTAATTTGATCGTTTCCTCTGAAATAGTGTCTGTTAAAGGGATAACCTCCAATTCGCTGCAAATAGTTTTGAGCAGATTATGTTCATCAATATTAGCGAAAGCATAACCTAAAGCTTCTATTTTGGTAATCACAGATATGGCAGCCTTTTCCTGGAGTATTTTTTGGGGATCTAATTTGTATTTGGACAGGTAAATCAAAACGTTGGTATCAAATATCACGATCCCATTCCTTCCTTAGTTCCCGCTGCCATTCCACCGGGTCCTCAATATCGGCAAACAAATTTTTGCCCTTTGCCTCATCCAAAGCCTTTTTTATGCGTTCATATTGGCTTAATGGTTCAGTTAATAGGGCCGATTGCGTATCAACAACAACATTTCGTACATAAGGAATTTCACTCAATATCTTCTTTATAGATTCTGTTCTTTCGTCATCAACCTTTATAATCAGCGTTGTCATACATTAAAGTTAGGCATATTCTGTCAAAATACCAATTTTTGCTCAACCGGGTGTGCTATCAGGTAAAAACCATCGTCAATCAGCTTTTTTAGTTCGGGCTGGTCTTTTGCTTTTTGCTGCAGGAAACTGCGGATGTCGGATGCCAGCAAAGGCTCAATATCCTCATGTTCCAGAAGTTCCAGTATTTCCAGGGCGCAAAGCCAGTCGTCATGATGGTCTTTTTGTAGTTTGAGCCAAACGTTACCTAAAAAGCCATAATCGCCTTGTTTTTGGCGGCAATCGCGAACTTGTTTGTATAGCTTGTGCAGCTCCTTGTTTTTAAAATCATATTCCACGTGATGGGTTGCCGTTTTTGATTTGTAAACAGCATCCTCAAAAGCTTCTTTATCGGCAGCACCGCAAAACACCGAGCTCACCTGTTGGCCAACAGCCATATCATAAACACCCCATGATGGGTCGAACAGTACCGTATCGTCGTGACCGGTTACCGTACAATTTGTAAAAGTAATGAGGCACGTTTTGCCTTCATTTTCCAGGATGCTTTTTACTTTCCCTTTCACCGTAATACCGCTTTCAAAATTCAACACCGCGTTTTGGTTTATACTGATGCCGATACTTTCCAATTCGGCAACATCCAAGTCTTCAATCGGGCCAAGGTTTTTCAGCTTTCCAACCGGCGAGCTAAAGCCGTTATGATGGTAGTTTTTGCCATGCCCCTTAAGCTGCCTGTTATTGACAGATAAAGCAGTAGGCCCGGTGGTTTTAATAAAACATGGCCGGCCCTCTTTATCTACCTTAAATTCGGCAATCGTGCCGGAAACCTGCAGGCCCGAGCTATAAACTACGGTACAGGTATTTTTGCTTTCCGCGGCCTTACCCAGGCCGTAAGCGCCCCCTCTGCGGAAGGCCATGGTATTGGCAAATTCCTCCAGCACATCTATCAGGTTTTGAAAAGTTGGCGTTACAAAAAGCTGCGGCTGTGTTTTGGTAATATCATAGCTATAATTCACGGCATCAATGGTATACCAAAGCTTTTTCACTTCGGCCATCATACAACTGGCACTTTCGCCTATTGACGATAACAGGCCCGCCCCATATATCTTCGGGTTTTCAAGCGTACCTATCAGGCCGTACTCTACCGTCCACCAATGCAGGCGGCTTAGCAGTGCCATTTCTGATGGTTCGCCCATATTTTCCTGCCTGTGGACCAACAACTCTTCAGCCTTCCTGATCTGTTCGGGGTCGGCGTCGGGCATTTCTTTTAATATCGATAAGGCCCTTATGGCTTCATAAAGCTCAAAATCCTGTGCCGAAAACATTGCTTTCGCTCCTATCGATCCAAAATAGCTCAAGTACTCGTGGTAGTCCTTATCAGCAATAATTGGCGCATGCCCCGCCGACTCGTGTATAATATCCGGTGCCGGTGTATATTCAATATGTCGCGACTGCCTTATATCGGCAGCAATAACCAGCACCCTGCAGGCCTGGTATTCCATGAAAGCGGCGGGCGGTATAAAACCATCAACGGTAACAGCGCCCCAACCAATCTTTGCCAGGGCATCGTTCATTTCCTGCAAGTTGGGTATGCGTTCAATAGTTAGCCCGGCTTTGGTTAAACCGGGAATGTAAGGATAATAGGCTACATCTTTAAGATAGCTATAATTTTGTCGCATTACGTAGCGCCAAACGGCGTGGTCAATAGGCGTATAATGCTCGTAGTGTTGGTCGACTATAAATTGTTTTAAATGACCGGGCAATGCCGCAACCTGCGGATTATTAAAATCATTAAAGTTCATTTACGTTTATTTGGTTTAAAACAGAACGTAAAATTAGCCAATTAGGTTTACCTGCAAACTTTAATTTTCGGCAGCAGATTTATTCTCATCAACGGGCTCGCCCTCAAAAATTGATTTATCAAGCCCTTTTTCCAAACGCGCCGGGCGGATTACGTAATAAATTCCGAACAAGGCTACTAACAGCGAGATAAGGTAAAATGAGGATGGCAAGAATACTGCAAGCCCTTTATCCATAGGGAAAATATCAGACAATTTGGTGAATATGGCTTCGCGGGCGCCGGCACCCCCAACAGTAATTGGCAGAATAGATGCCAGTGCCGATATCAAAAATGACAATAGATAAGGCGAGTATTTGCCCGTAAAATCCTGCCCTATCATTACGCAAATAATTGCCAACAATTGCATTCCCTGTACTATTAGCGCTTTTAAATGCGCCTGGAAAAAGAAGGTGGTGTATTCCCTGAAAAACCTGTAGGCCACAAAATAATAAATAGCCGATGCAAGCAGGAAGATACTGCCCGGGACAGCAACGTGAATATCAATTTGGGGAATTAAAAAAATAAGCCCCACTGTTATTAAACCTATTGCCCACAAGCCGCTTAACCTATCAAACATAATAGCCAAAAACAGCTTTTTGCCCGGAACTTTATGGGCCTTGTTTAATATAAATATTTTGTAGCCATCGCCACCGATACCACCGGGTAACAACATGTTATAAAACAGGCCAAGGAAGTATAGGCGCAAATTATACCATGGGTTTAACTTTAATTTTATCGATTTAAAAAAGCTAAGCAAACGCCATGATGATGCCAGCATAGAACAGAAGTAACAAATAACAGCAACCAGCATCCACCAGTAATTGGCATGCAGCAGCCTGCCTTTTACCTTGCTAAAATCTACTTTGGTAAAAACCCAGTAAAGTAATCCCGATGTAACTGCAATTTTAAGCACCAATTTAGCAACATTCCACAGTTGCTGCTTAAAGGTTTTGGGAGCGGGTATTTCTTGTTCGTTTAATGCCATGCACCGCAAAGCTATGCGTATTTTTTTATTTGGAAATAACCGGCACGTTATTTAACGGTAAAATTGCTTTTAATACAACCGCACCAACCAATTCCATCAAATCCGGTTTCGTTCAATGTAATTTTCCCATAAAGTTCTCCAACGAAATTTTAAAAGCAATTGTACTGTCAGCATTGTATTTATTGGATTATTTGGCCGTTTTTTTGTATCTTTGAATATAACCGGCGGGGCAGCTATCAGATCAAAGATAGCTGCCCTCGTTTGTAAAAAAACAAAACCGCAAACCACCCATATAACACATAAGACTCTCTATATAAACAATTTAACAAAAAACAAAAGATATCAGAGGTTGTTGAAATGTATCAAAAAAGTACACAAAAGTGTTAAAAAGTATAGTAAAAGTATACCAAAAGTGTATCAATTGTATGAGGAAGGTACAAAATCAACATCAGCTAACTTATTTTAACAGTAGTGAATATAATGCGGATGTAATCAGAGTTTCAAATAAGTGTAATCAATAACATAAATCGGCACAATCCTGATTTCAATTGTTATTTTTGCGCAAATTTTTATAGGTATGAACAAAGTAAAAGTTGGCATTGTGCAAATGAGCTGCACTGCAGATAAACAGCAGAACCTGCAAAAAGCTATTGTTAAAGTAAGGGAAGCTGCTGCCAAAGGCGCGCAGATTGTTTGTTTACAGGAACTGTTTACCTCGCTTTATTTTTGCGATGTAGAGGATTACGACAACTTTAAACTGGCCGAGGCTATCCCCGGCCCATCAACTGATGAGCTGTCAAAAGTTGCTGCTGAGTTAAATGTGGTGATCATTGCATCGCTTTTTGAGAAACGTGCACAAGGTGTGTATCACAATACAACAGCTGTATTAGATGCCGATGGCAGTTACCTTGGCAAATACCGAAAAATGCATATCCCCGATGATCCGGGTTTTTACGAAAAATTTTACTTTACCCCCGGCGATCTGGGTTACAAAGTTTTCAATACCAAATACGGCCGTTTAGGTGTATTGATCTGCTGGGATCAATGGTACCCTGAAGCAGCACGCATTACCGCGTTGATGGGTGCCGATATCCTGTTTTATCCAACCGCTATTGGCTGGGCCACCACTCAGGACGAGGCTACAAATATTGAACAATACAACGCATGGCAAACCATCCAGCGTTCGCACGCTGTTGCCAATGGTATACACGTTGTAAGCATAAACCGCGTAGGTGAAGAGGCCGGCGTAAAATTCTGGGGCGGATCATTTTTTGCCAATCCCTTTGGAGCCATTATTCATCAAACATCACATGACCAGGAAGAGGTTGTAGTGCAGGAGTTAGATTTAGATAAATCTGATTACTATAGAAGCCACTGGCCGTTTTTAAGGGACAGAAGGATTGACAGCTATCAGCCGATAACTAAACGACTATTAGACGAGGATTAATCAATGTCTCACCACGCGTCATTGCGAGGTACGAAGCAATCCCCGACAATGCAGGGCTAACTTGCAAATTTGAGATTGCTTCGTACCTCGCAATGACGCGTGGGCTATACCAATTGCTATTACCAATTATGAGTCAAAACATTTCCACAACCATATTCCCTGCTTCGCAGGGCTTTTCCTTCCCAGCCGAGTGGGCGCCACATACTGCCACCTGGTTAAGCTGGCCGCACAAGGAAGCCTCGTGGCCAGGTAAAATTGATTTAGTTTATCCAGCATACATTGAATTCATCAAAGTGCTAACCAAAGGCGAACTGGTGCGCATTAACGTGGTTGATGAAAACATGAAAGCTTCGGTAGCCTTTCAACTGCAAAATGCCGGGGTGGATATGAGCAAAATTGAGCTATTTGAATTTGCTACTAACGATGCCTGGTGTCGCGATCACGGACCGGCATTTTTGATAAACCCCGATACCAATCAAAAAGCTATTGTCGACTGGGGCTATAACGCCTGGGGCGGCAAATACCCACCGTTTGATCTGGATGATGTAATCCCTACAAAAATTGGCCAGCATTTTGGTTTGCCGGTATTTAACCCGGGAATTGTAATGGAAGGGGGCTCTGTCGATTTTAATGGCAAGGGCACCATACTAACCACTACCGCCTGCCTGCTTAACAAAAACCGTAATCCACACCTTAACCAGGACCAAATTGAAGGCTTCCTGCGTAATTTTTACGGCGCCGAACAAATTTTATGGCTGGGCGACGGCATTGTTGGCGATGATACCGATGGCCATATTGACGATATAACCCGTTTTGTAAATGAAGACACCGTAGTGACCGTTGTTGAAGAAAACAAAAACGACGATAACTACCACCTGTTGCAGGAGAACCTTGAAAACCTTAAAACCATGCGCCTGCTTAACGGCAAACAACTTAATGTGGTTGAATTACCAATGCCCGACGAAGTGATTTACGAAGACACCCGCTTGCCGGCATCGTACGCCAATTTTTATATTGCTAATTCGGCGGTGGTAGTTCCTACATACCGTTCGGCAAATGATGATAAAGCGTTGCAAATAATCCAGCAATGCTTCCCCGACCGCGAGGTTGTAGGCATCGATTCGACAGATATTATCTGGGGATTGGGCAGCTTCCATTGCTTGAGCCAGCAGGAACCAAGCCCCCCAGCCCCCTGAAGGGGGAGTTTTTGATTTGCGGGTTTACAAACGATATAAAAACAAAACCACCTTACTTTTTGAGCCAGGCGGTTTTGTTTAAGCGACATTTGTATTATTTTGAGGCCAGGGCAATAGTTTGCTTATCTAAATTCCAGCCTTCGAGTAATATGGTTGGGGTTACGTTGCCTAATTTGGCAGCCGGGGCAGTTACCGACAGGGTTATGCTTTCATGCGGGGCCAGGGTAAAATAGTTACCTGTCCAGTAGCTTGGCATAATTTCTTCGCCGTTTTTCATGAGTTGCGGGCGAACAAAGAATGCCAGTTTATTCGAGGTATTGGTAAATTGAACAGTCCACTTGCTTTCTACAGCGCCTTTCTCTGTTTTAACAACTTTGACGCTTACCTGTGCATGTTTCATGTCGTTAAGCGTTTTAAATTCGTCTGTTGCAGATAGCCAGTAGGCATTGTGCGATACCGCTTTGCCGGTTGAAGTTTTCAGGTTAAGTATTACAAAACTTACACCTTGTGTACCCGCCAAAACATCCTTAAGCTGAATAATTTCCTGCACACCGTTTGTAGCCAAACCAACATGATCTAACTTAATAGATTTAATGAGCTTGCTAAAGATATCAAAAACGTCGGCAGTTGCGGTTAAACTACCTGTTGCATGGTGCGTGCGGTTGATAATAGCCACGCTCGAATTATCGTAGTTATACTGGATATGCACCGGCTCGCAGGCGTTTTGCATGCTGTAGTAGCCCGCGTTTGGCTCCAGGTACCAGTCATAAATTTGCCAGATAACACTTGGGAGCGCCGCATTGAGTTTCCAAAGCATTACGCCGCCCGTTTCGTTTAGTTTGTGGCCATCGGCTTCAAAAATACCCTGGTAGCCAATATAATTCAGGAACTGCATCTTATCCGAAAAGTTGACGATGCTGCTGGGCGCGCCATAGCGTTTTACCATTTCGTCGTAGTACTTATCGTACTGACCTGCGCCTGTGGCAGCATCATGATATCCCCAGGTATTATTTAAGGGGAAAGGTAAAGTTTTATCCCACGTTAAATTAGGGATTATCTTAGGCAGCGTGGTGTAAGGTGGTTGCGATGGTAAACCTGTTTCGTCCTTAAATACCCAGTCATGAGCAAGGTTGGCCAGTTTGTAATAGTCTTTAGGATCTTTCCAGGCATAAGGGCCGCCGCTGTATACACCTGATGGCATATCATCGGGCCATGAGCCTTTCCAGCCTTCGGGCAGTTTGGCAAAACCCGATGAGCTTGGTATAAACGGGCGGGTGCCATCCAACTCAATAATGTCGTTACGCATTTTGTCGTACAATTCCTTACGGGCGTGCCCTTCGTTGCCACCAGTCCAAACCAGGAGGCTTGGGTGGTTGCGGATACGATAGATTGTACTCTGAACGTTTTTTGTAAATATGTTGCCTTCCAAAGGCCAATCCGGTGAGCCTTTAAACTCGCCCTGGGTATCGCCTGTGATCCAAAAATCCGACCATACCATCTGACCATATTTGTCGGCTGCGTTCCAAAACGCATCCGGCTCGGTTACGCCCCCGCCCCAAATACGTACCAGGTTCACGTTGGCATTGCGGCACAGGTGCATCTCGTAATCATACCGGGCCGAATCGCGGTTCACCATCATATCGGGTACCCAGGCGCCGCCTACCAAATGAACCAGCTTGCCATTTACATAAAATTGGCGGCGTACAAAGCCGTTCACTTTCTCGGCTTTTGACGATACAGTGCGCACCCCAAAGACAAAAGTAGTATCGTCGCTTATGCCTTTTGCGTCGGCATATTGCAGGCGAATGCGGTACAAGTTGGCTTTGCCGTAACCGTTTGGCCACCATAATTTAGGCTGATGAATTACCAGCTGACTAATCTGGTCTGCGTTCAGATCAACAACTTTTCCCGTATTTGCAGCAACGGAAACCGCCTGCGTAAACTGCACAGGTAAACCCGCAAAATTTTCGGGTTTTATGCTGATGGTTAGCTTACCTGCATTAGCAACCGATGTGTTATTTGATAAAGTAAGTTTTAAAGATAGTTTAGCAATACCTGTATCGGGCAGGTTTGGCAAATTGGTTACCAACTTTGGCCTGCCTATGGTTACCGCGCCCGTAGTACGTAAAAAAACCGGCTGCCAGATACCCATGTTGCGATCCCGAACCGAGGGAATCCAATCCCAACCGGCCGAGCAAAGCATGGTTACATTTTTGCCAATATCGCCGGTAGGGCCGCCGTTTTCATAAAATGGGCCAAGGGCTTTTAACTGTTCTTTTGCGGGATAACCTGCATAATCCAATGGGTAAATTTTTACAGCCAGCGCGTTTTCGCCGCCTGCGTTTATGGCTTTACTTACATCCAGATTGTGTTCGGCAAACATGCCGGCCATTTGGGTACTATCGGCAATCTGTTTGCCGTTTAAATACACCGCAGCGCGGTAGTTGATGCCCTTGAATATCAGCTGAAACTGTTTTCCCTTATCTGCAGCGGCTACTTTAAATGTGGTGCGGTACCAGTACGGTTTCTTCCATGGATTAGGGTCATTGGGTAAATGACTATACTGCTCCAGGTTGTACTCTTTATTAAACTGATCTGATGCATCCGGTATCAGCATATTATTTAACCCCAGGTAAGGATCGGGATAAATTTTATTGGCTACAAGTCCCGTTAACACGGTTGAAGGCACTTTAACCGGGAACCAGTATATGGGCGAATGGTATTGGGTACTTGATAGCTCGACACCGCTGGCGTTAATCAACGCCGAAGATTGCAAATCAAAGTTAACCAGTTTAACCTGCTTTACAGGGGCCGTTTGCGCCGACAAAAAGACGGGCAAAACGCAGGCTGCAACAACACCAAATACCGCATTAATAGTTTTTTTCATCATAATGATTTTTTAACAGGGATGCCTACCGCCCATTCAATGAATAGCATGGAAACACCCGTTGGGCAATAATTAACAACGGTAAAACTAATTAACAATCGGCAGGATGATATTGTACTTATTTATCATTTTATCATACAAATGATACAAATACAACTCTCAGTGCTTCTTTTTGATGGTATTGTGTAACACAGTGATGGGCGAATACATGTCCCAGTTAGGATTGTAATCTTTTTGGTTGATAAGACCTTTTGCCCCTACCGAAAAATTACCCAAAACAATATCCATGTTACCGTCACCATCAATATCGTTAACGTCCATTGCAAGCCAGCGGCCATAAGGGTTAACCGGTATCTCGTGTACTTTAAATTTGCCCGGGCTTGTTTGTTCATGATAGGTAAAACC
Source organism: Mucilaginibacter ginsenosidivorax (assembly GCF_007971525.1). NCBI lineage: Bacteria > Pseudomonadati > Bacteroidota > Sphingobacteriia > Sphingobacteriales > Sphingobacteriaceae > Mucilaginibacter > Mucilaginibacter ginsenosidivorax. The sequence goes on along the minus strand of NZ_CP042437.1, from coordinate 5,197,304 downwards.
TTCGGTAGGATGGTATTTAAAATCGGGGAAGAAAGCTATTACAGCCAGGTCAAGATCACCGTCATGGTCAAAATCTGTAGCTATGGCCTTTGAGCAGCCATTGATATGGTAAAAATAAGTTTGCTTAAATTTCCAATTGCCCTGGTTGGTAAAAATATATACCCCATGGTAGGGTTTAAATATAGGCGAGTAATCATTGTTATCGCCACAGGTATACAAAATATCGGGTTTTCCATCGTTATTAAAATCAATGAACTGGAAACTGCTTGATCCATACACGGATGGAAAATGCACCAGGTTTTGCGTGGTAAACCCTCCTTTTTTGTCATTCAAGAACAACCACACCCCCTCATCAGCCTGGGCAAACAGGCATACAATATCGGGCCAGCCATCGTGGTTATAATCATCAATATACAGCTGGCTTGGCCCCGGCATTGCCCTGATGATTTTTTTTGTGAATTGATGTGCCGGTTGCTGCTGCACCAGGAATAAGCCACCTTTATTGTGGCCAAATCCGCAGGATACATAATCCATTAAACCATCTTTATTAAAATCAACATAAGCGCTCTTCGCGGGTCGTGGCAAACTATCAGTAATTAAAACCGAATCTTTACCTTTCAATTTACTGCTTAGGTTAATGCTTATTAGTTTCCCTTTAAGCTGATCATTGGGGGGCAATACCCCAATACAAGTAATAATAGCGCCATTTGGATTTGCATCCGTTTTAAAAAAATCGGCGTCAACTACCGGCGACTGGAATTTTTTTACGACTGTGGCGTTGAGATTGCTATCCCATTTATATAGCTTATCGCCGGCTCCGCCGGTATAAAAACTTTTATCATTGGGGTTAAAAGCAACCATGGTGGTCATGGCCATACCATCGGTAGTATCTACTTTTGCCGGTCGTTTTAAGCTAAAAATAGCCCAATCTTTTACCGCATTGGGTTTGGGGATAAGCAATTTATCGGGCGCTGCACCCTTGTAATACATTACAATCTTATGCCAATCGGCGTTTGAAATGGCCGAGGATGAGTATACCAGGTAGTCGCCCATAAAGGGCCTTATACCAAACTTAGCCGCCATGGCGGGTAAAACACCTTTATCCCATGTTGCTTTATCAAGCAAAGATGCATCTGGTGCCTGGTGACATGTTGAACAATGCTTTTGAGCCAGTTGCTTGCCCTCCTCAATGTACCTTTCATCGTCTGCCTGTCCATTATCCCTATTGCAGCTGCCACACATTGTGAGTGTAGCAAATAGCCCTATGAATAATGAATAGAAAAAAAACTTTTGTTTATTAATCATTTACACTTATCCCGTTTTCCGAAGCAGTTTTCAAAGCTTTGAAGATAGACGCTTATCTAATCTATTATAGTAAAATCTATTTTTTTGTATGATTTTCAAGCACAATCAACGGCAAATTTCTATCCCATTGCGGTTGCAGGCCATGGATAAATTTAAACCCGTCGGCATAATTACCCAATATAATATCAAGCTTGCCATCGTTGTTCAAATCGGCTGTTTCCATACACATCCAGCGGCCATATTTACTTACAGGTACGGCGTGCGGTTTAAAATCAAACGGTTTATTTTGTTCAAAGTAGATAAACTCTTCCTGTGGTGTGTTCTGCATATCGGCAAAAAAAGCTATCGTGGCAATATCCACGTCACCGTCGCCGTCAAAATCAGCCGCAATTGCTTTGGTACAGCCATTTATAGGGTAAAAATATTTTTGTTTAAAGCTCCAATTACCCGCGTTGGTAAAAATATACAGGCCATGGTATGGTTTTAAAATGCGCGAGTCATGGTAATTATAACCGCAGGTATAAACCAGGTCAAGGTTGCCGTCGTGATCCATATCAACCAACTGAAAACTGGTTGAACTGTTTGTTGGCGGGAAAGTAAGCAATTTTCTCGTTGTAAATCCGCCTTTCTGATCATTTAGTAACAACCACAGGCCTTCGTCGCCTGTACCTGTTAACACCATCAAATCAAGCCATCCATCTTTATTAAAATCGCCTTTTAAAGCCTGCACCGATCCCGCTTTATTCAAAATAGATTGTTGGGTATAAGTTTTGTCCTTATTTTGAACCAACAGGTACACTCCACCCTTTTTATCGCCCTGCCCGCATACTACAATGTCGTTCAGGCCGTCTTTATTAAAATCGCCCACAATGGTTTGAACCGGCCGGGGCAAATCTGATGCTATATAAGTTTCGGAAGCGTTAACGTCCTTAGCATCAAGGTCAAGCTTAACAATTTTACCGTTAGGGAAATCAACCGGCGCCATACGACCAATGGCCGATACAAAACCAATGTTACTACCAGCTTCTTTATCAAAGCTGATATCAACGCCCGCCGAAGGCAGCGACGCCAGCGAATCGGCTTTTAAATTGCTATCCCAGCTATATAATTTTTCGTTAACCGCATCGGCACTATACAACTTCCTGGTAGCCGGGTTATAGTTTATGGCCGTGGTAAAACTGGTTGAATTAAAAGGCAAAGGCTTTTTTAACGTAAACCCGGTCCAGTCTTCAACCAACGGAGCAGGTTTCCTGACGGGCAACAGCGTATCGGGCGCAAACTTTTTGTAATAATTAACAATAGCCAACCACTCAACTATACTTGCGCCAGTAGTGTCTTTAGCATCCTGCTTAAAAAACTGACCTCCGTAGGTGGAAATTTTTAGCATAGGCGCCATGCTCACCAATACGTGATTTATCCAAACATTTTTTGGCAAAGCATTTATGGGGGTTAATGCATGGCACCTTGTACACTTTAATTGTACCAGGTTTTCGCCATCTAACTTTACATTACCGGTTAACTTATAGTACTGACCTGTTTTAGGTTTACAGCCATAAATCAACGTAGCAAATGATAATAAAACTATAAATAAAAGCAGGTAAGTAGTAGCCAGGTATTTGGGTTTGAAGTGCATATAGAGCGTTAAGTACCGTTATTTTTTTAGTTTAAGTTTCTTCCAGATATATTCGCCAACCTGCCTGCCTTGCACAGCCCCCTGGTCAACACTGTTCCGATAGTGAATACCACCATAAAAACGACTTATAGATGTTTCATCGGACGCCTTTAAAAACGAATCAAAATGGCGTTGCATCCCAATATATTTTAAATCGCTGGTATCCTGGTAAGCAAAATTATCGCCAAACAAGTGGGTAAGCATTACGGCGGATGCTGCGCTGATATCGCTATGCCCGCTTGGATACTCTGGGAATGGTGGCGTTTGTAGCATAGGCAGCCAGTCGTGGTCAATTTTATCATTAATAACCGTAACCGGCCTAATGTAGTTGGTTTGGTATTTAACCTGCCATCCGCTTATAAAAGCATCAAATAAGGCAATAGAAGTAAGCGCGTAAGCCTGTGCCGTTTTTATACCATCAGCATGAGTTTGTTTACAGGCAATGGCCGTAATGCCAATCCAGTGGCCACCGGGGGTTATTTTTTTATTGGCAAACATCATGTGCCCGTTGTGCTGAATTACAAAAGGGTTATCATCCCAAAAGCGGGCAATGGTAGTTTGCTCGGGGGTTATGTGTTTGCTTAACTCGTATACTTCCACAACCTGCTTAAAGTAGGGGCTGTTTTTGTCGTCGCTAAACGCTGGCGGAGGCGGCAATTTAAATTGTGTTGAAGTATCAACAGCAAACGTATGCATGGTACCCCAGCAAAACTCAACGCCATCAAGATAATCGGGGGCTGTTGGGCGCCATTGACCAGGGCCGTCGTTACCCAAAAAACGAGGTTTGCCACGGGTTTGCGGATAATTATCAACAGATGCGCGTTTAAGGATAAATTTACCTACCTGGGTACCAAACGCCATTGAACGCGAATAAGTAGAGTCATCAAGATTATCCTTATACATAGCATAAACCTTATCCTCATATTTCTGCAAGGTATCTACCGAGAAAGTGATCTTGTGGGCCACCGTAAAAAAAGCTTTGGTTGCGGCCAGTGTAAAATTGTATTTCAAATCTTTGTTGGGCTTAGGCGGTTTGCCAAAGCCTTTTAACTGGGCTGCTATTGAATTATAACTGGTATCTGCGTAACGCTCAGCTTCGTAAGCCGCCAGTGTAGTATAACCGTAAATACGGCTTGCAACCGGAGGCGTAAACACATCATAAATGATAACCTGTGTTAACTGGTCAACGTTGTTATGCAGCACATCCGCATCTTTTAACAAGGGCGTTGTTTTTTTTTGCCCGCAACTATAAATCAAAAATAAGCATGTAACGGCTAAAAATATTTTAAAACATCTCATAAACAAGTAATTAATTAAGCTGTACGGTTCGTTGGTGGCCATAGCTATCAGTTATGGTTACTGATGCCATATTGCTTTCAATATTAAAGAATCTGCCTGATTGCGACAAGAAAGAACTTCCATTATAAAACTCCTCCCTGGTAGTTTTTCCATTTTTATATTTAATGGTTGCAAAAGCGTCTAATGGCTGTAAAGCAACTGTTTTAACACTGCGGTTAAGCTCAAATAACTTCAGCGCGTCGCGGTTTTGGGTTGCCGCCAGCAGGTAGCCCCCTTTTGCGCTTCTTAACTTAACAAGGCCTTTGCCATCGCCTGGGATAAACAAGCCGCTTTGTAAAATACTTAAAGGCTTAAAGCCTCCTTTCCCATCCCCTTTAAGCAATAGTCCATTAAATGCATCGTACCGGCCCGTTGCAACCTCGGTACCGTAATCATTGCCGCTCAGGGCTACATCAAGGTTACCGTCTCCGTCAAAATCATCAACAGTGATGCCGCAAAGCTCGGATTGCTGGGCCTCAATTGGTAGTGGAATAATAGTAAACTTACCACCGCCATCGTTGCGCAAATAACACGATTGCAGGTAGTTTACTTTAAGCCGGATTGCTCCTTCACGCATTTTTGGAGTGATTACAGAATCCATAGGTGCCACAGCAAGCGAGTGGTAATTTTGGAATTTTATACGCATGCTAATCATTTGCTTCACAATATCATCGCGCCCAAATGCCGGGAACTCCCGTTTTACGCCGTCCTGATCTTTTAAAAACACCGATGGAAAAGCATCGTAACTATCATTATTATCAAAGTCTTTAGCTGTTATATAAATAGGGTATTGGTCTGATGCTTTGTAAAAAGTATTCAGTCCCGTATTACCTACAATGTAGTCGATATCGCCATCATGATCAAAATCGCCTGCGGCAATGGTATTCCACCAGCCTAATTTATCCGCTATGCCTGTGTTGCCTGTAACATTTTTAAATACGCCTTTGTCATTCTTCAAAAAGGTAATAGGCATCCATTCGCCGGTAAGTATTAAATCGGGCCAACCATCATTATTAAAATCCGTAAAGGTTGCATCGCATACCAGCCCGATATTTTTTAACGCAGGTGCTACTGTTGCAGATACATCTGTAAATTTGATAACACCATTTTTACTGTCGTTACGCAAAATAAAACTGGATACCGGTTTAGGATAGTTCCATGGGTCAACTCGGCCAGATACAAAAAGATCGAGCTTGCCATCATGGTCAAAATCAACCGCCTTTACGCACAATTTACTGGTGAGGTTTTTGGGCAATGCATCTGGCTGTAATATAAAATTCCCTTTGCCGTCATTCAGGTAAAACCTGTCCTGGTAATTGGCCGACCCGGGCTGGGTTTCAAACCCGCCACTGGCAATATATAAATCAGGGTGGCCATCGCCATTGGCATCGAACAATAGTATACCTTCATCCTTATTACCCGCTACCTGAGACAAATATGAACCCATATCCATTGGGTTTAAAGCAGGGACCTTTGTTTTTGCTTGCGGCAGCAAATTGCGCTGATTAAACTTACCATTGGCTTGTTGCAATAATAATTGTGCCGGGTATAAAGTTGTACCGCCAATTACCATATCGTCAAAGCCATTGCCATCTACATCGCCAACTGCCACTGCAGGGGTATATTGCGATAACTTATGGGGGATTAATTTTTGAACATTAAAATCGATGTAGTCTTTTTCCTGGTGCTTATAAGTAATGCCTGCCGATTTTGTTATCTCGCGGAAAAGCGCACCTGTGTTTTGAACCGGGAGTTTAAATGAATAAGGTTCCCTTGCGTCGGCAATACTTACTTTAAGGGTTTGGTTGGCCTTTACATTTTTCAGCACCTGTTTTTTTCCATTATCCCACCTGATTACGACCGAATCTAACTGGGATACTTTACCCAGGCCAAAATGGGCTATATTTTGTATGGTTGACAGATAGCCGCGGTACGGCGTGTTTTCATATACCTGTTGCTGGCCGTGGTTGTAATAAATATTGGCAAATGCACCAATACCGCCCAGGTTTTGCGGGCCACCTTTAAATTGTATGTGTAAATAGTTGCTGCCTGTTTTATTTTTGTCGCGGGCTGTATTCCTGTAAACAAAGGCTTCATCATCAATATTATTGATAATCATGTCCATAGCGCCATCATTATCCAGGTCGGCATAAGCCGCCCCGTTTGAAAATGACGGTGTGCCAAGGCCCCATTCTTTTGTTACATCGGCAAATTGCAGCCCATCGGTATTTTTAAATGCATAATTGGGTATTTTTACAATCGGGATCTGGTCAAGAATCTGTTTGTTTGACGCGATTGCAAAAGCGGTATTCCTGAAGGTGATAAAATCGTGATCAGTAACATCGCGCGGATATCCGTTGGTAACGATAAGATCGCGTAAGCCATCATTATCAAAATCGGTAAGCATTGGGCCCCAACTCCAATCGGTTTGGCCAACGCCGCTTAAAAAAGCTACTTCGCTGAAAATCGGCGCGCCTATTGAATCATTTTGCCCCAGGCGCGGGCCCTTATTTATTTGTAAGGTATTGCGTGTGTATTGGTATTGTTGGTTATATCTATCAAAATTTTGAAATACCTGGTAATTATTGCCGGGCATAAACATCTTTTTACGATAATTATCCTCGGGATTCATATCAACTTCAAAAGCATCAACCAGCCCGTCATTGTTTACATCTTCAAAATCCTGCCCCATGGCACTAAATGAAGTATGCTTAAAATATTCCTTCGATCTGTCTGTAAAAGTACCATCCCCATTATTGATGTACAGTATATTATCGGGTAAAAAATCGTTTGTTACATATATATCTTTCCACCCATCTTTATTTATATCAACAATCGTTGTAGCATGCCCATAGCCTTCAATCGTTATGCCCGCCTGCTTTGATACATTGGTAAATACCGGATGTTTAAGTGCAGCATTCCAATCGTTACGGTAAAGCCTGCCTGTACTTTTGTGGCTGCCATCCTTGATTGTAGGCCTAAAGGTACTTTGATTATCGCTGGCTAAAGCTTCGTTTACGGTAACGTACATATCAAGGTCGCCATCGTTGTCATAATCAAAAAACGACGCCATGGTTGAGTGTACTTTAATATCCAGCCCGTACTCTTTGCCCATTTCTTTAAAAACCGGCACACCATCTTTGCCTACGCCCTGGTTTACATATAGCAGGTTAGTCCGCTTAACCGAATCGTCGAGCAACGTATTACAAACATATATATCGGCAAGGCCATCGTTGTTAATATCAACAACAGCAACTCCCCTGCCCCAGCCTCCTTTGCCGCCAACACCTGCCTTTGCAGTTACATCCTCAAACTTCATATCCCCTTTGTTAAGGTACAGCCTGTTTGATAGTGTATTGGCAACAAAATAAATATCCTGCAAACCATCGTTGTTAAAATCGCCTATACCTACCCCACCGCCATTGTAAAGATTAAGCTTTGTAAGTGGGTTTATTTTATCATCTTCAACAATGGTATTGCTAAAAGTAATACCCGATTCCGATGAGGGTATTTGCTGAAAAAGCGTCGACTTTTTACAAGCAGATAAAGACACAATCAGGCTAATAAATATGTAGGTGTACTTCATGAACTTTGGACAGTAGGCTATAAAAAAAGGTGGAGAAAATTATCTCCACCTAAATTAGAATAATCAAACGGGTTATCAAAAATTAATAGCCAGGATTTTGCTTTAATACGATTGGCCCTTTTGAGTTGGCAATATCTATTTGTGCCTGAGGAATAGGGCGATATTCGCTCTTGTTTTGAGTGAAATGAGCATCCTTCAAGGTAATGTCAATAGATTTATCGCTTGCAAAGAAGGCATTGATCTCGGCAGCCTGGTAAGCGCTACCCCAACGTTGTAAGTCGAAGAAACGATGACCTTCCATAGCTAACTCAATTTTACGTTCAAAACGTACCGCTTTACGTGCATAAGCCTGGTCTGGAAATACAGTATAAAGACCTACTTTGTAATTAGCAGCCGGTGTAGTTTGATTAGTATAAATTGATTTTGAAGCATCGTAAGGAGAGTTTAAATAAACCCATCCACTTGTGATGCCTGCACGGGTACGTACCTGGTTAACCAGTGACATTGCAGTTGCAAGGCTACCTGTTTCTACTTCGCATTCTGCTGCCCATAAAATGATATCAGAATAACGAATAAGATTTACGTTGTTTGAAGTACTTAAAGCAGAGGTCCAGGTATTTTCTGTACTTGTGTTGGTACCAACTTCGCTTTTTGAATATACGTTCTTTTTAGGGCTAAAGTGACCGTCAGACCCAGGGTTACGAATCCATGCATCACCAGGGTGTGGTCCCCAATCAAGGTAAGGAATGCCTTTACGGCCCATAGTAACATCAATACGTGGATCTAATGTTCCGGTGTAAGTTACGTCTGTGACAGGAGAACCCGAGTTAAAGTCATCCAATAACGGTAAACCGGTAACAGCATCTGTTTTGTATGAATTTGCTAACCACTGTGATGGATTAAAGAACCCGCAGCAACCGCCAGGACCACCATTGTATGGGAAGTTAAGGTTATCGCCCTGGTTACTATTGTTACCCAAAGAACCGTCATTAACAGAGGCTTGAACAGCGAACACCGACTCAGCACTGTTTTTCTGACCTGCTTCTGGACTGAAGTTTTGCTGAAAGTGATCGTTCAGCGCATATTTTTGTCCGCCTGCTGTTTCGCCTGAGGTCATCAGTGTTGTTAAAAGCGCTTTAGTTTCTGTGCCATATTTTGCCTGCGCCATGTAAACTTTTGCAAGGTACGCCATCGCAGCATATTTATTGGCACGGCCACGTTGTGGCTGTGTTTCAGGAAGATTATCCATAGCAAACTTGAAGTCTGCTTCAATCATTGGATATATATCCTTATCATTTTTAACAGAACCTGCGTCTTTAAGTTCAATGGTTTCATCAACATAAGGAACCATAAAGAAATTACGACGCAACTCAAAGAAGAAATAGGCTCTTAAAAACCTTGCTTCGCCGCTTATCCTTTTAATATCATCTGCTGTTAAATCTTTTGCATTCGGGATACCGCGCAAAACATCGTTTGCACGTTGTACGCCGTCATACAGGGAAGCATATTTACCAACGATAAAGCTATTTGATGCAGGCAGGTTAAAAGTAGCTACCGGCGTTTGATCATTTGCGCCATCAGAAGGATCAGAACCTTTATAGGCATCACCGCCAGTAATACTTCCAAACATCCAGTTTGAAGGTGCAGCCGACTGACCAGAACCATTACCTCCATAACCATCCAACTCGGAATATGCACCTATTAGCAAACTTTCAACACCTGCTTTATTTGATAACAGCGCAGGATCTATTTGACCCAGTGCCGGCTTATCCAAAAAGCTTTTCTTACACGCATAAACTGCACAAATAAGCAGCAAACACAGTGGAATGATTAATTTAAATTGAATTCTTTTCATGACTTTTATCTATTTAAAATAGTTGTTAAAATGTAGCCTGTATACCTATTAGGTAAGTTTTTTGATTGGCCGGATAGTTACCAAAATCAATACCAAAGTTAGTATTATTATTTAGGTCAGATGGCTGAATTTCAGGATCTAAGCCTTTATATTTGGTAATAGTAAACAGATTTGATCCTTGCAGATATACCCGAACTTTAGATACACCAATTTTCTTAACTTGTGAATTCGGAATGCTATAACCAAGAGTTAAATTTTTCAACCTCAGATAAGAACCGTCTTCCATGTAGTATGAATTAAATACCGCTGTATTACTGAAGTTAGCAGCAGCAGTTAATTTCGGAATTGATGCACCCTGATTAGTTGGAGTCCAGGAGTTAGCTAAGATACCTTTGATAACACCGCCTTTAAACACTTGTGGAAAATCAGTCCAGTATTTTACGTAGTTGATGTCTTTATTACCTTGTGAACCATAGAAAAATGCATTCAAATCAAAATTTTTGTAAGTTGCATTTAGGGTAAGACCATAAGTAAAATTAGGATTTGGATTACCAAAGAAGGTACGGTCGGCATCTGTAATTTTTCCGTCGCCATTTACATCTTTGTATTTGAACAAGCCTGGTGCGGCACTTTCCTGTGTCGGAGAGCTTGATACATCAGCAGCATCCCTAAATAGTCCTTGAACTACGTAACCAAAGAACTCGCCCATTGGTTGACCTGGCTGAAACCTGGTGAATGACCCAATACGGGTTGAACCGGCACTATTAAAATCATAATATTTTTTACCTTCAGGTACGCTGATAACTTTACTCTTGTAACTGGTGATATTGCCGGTAACGTCGAATTTAAAATCATTTGCTATAGTACCGTGGTATGTAAGGCTAAAGTCAACACCTTTGTTGCTGATATTACCGCCGTTTACGAAGGCTGGGTTGGCACCGCCACCTGCGTTAGAAACACTTGGTTGGAAAAGCAATCCGGAAATGTCTTTTTTGTACAATTCAAAACCAATCTCTAATTTATTGTTAAGTATTGTTGCGTCAAAACCAACGTTGGTAACCTTATCTGTTTCCCACGAGGTAAGGGCATTACCAATTTGTGAGCGGTAAATACCTAACAAAGCACTATTACCTGAGCCGTTAAGGTCATAATAAGAGTTTTGAGGATTTGCAGCAAACAAGTTAGTTGCGTTAAGTTTGTTAATGTTACTAATTGAACCTAACTCACCGTAACCACCACGAAGTTTTAAGTCATTAAGCCAGCTTACATCTTTCAGGAACGATTCCTGAGAAATTCTCCAACCACCTGTTACAGAAAAGAATGTTCCATAGCGATGGTCAGGCGAGAATACAGATGCACCGTCACGACGTACAGTTCCGCTCAATAAATACCTGTCATTATAGGCATAATCTAACTTTGCAAAATAAGAATAAAGCCTTAAGTAGTTAATATCGATATTCTGGTTGCTTTCTCCCTGTGGAGAACCTGTATCGAGGTCGACATAGATAGGACTGGTAGAAACTGAGTAATTTGAACGACCAGCACGCAAACCTCTTTGATTGTAATTTTTAGCCTCTTCGCCTAAAAACAATTTAACATCGTGTTTACCAAATTTCTGATTGTAAGTAACTGAGTTTGTCCAGATCCAGGTGCTGCTGTAGCCAGCGCTTTCAGAAAATGTATTGGGGTTAGTATTACCCTCAGCATTTTCAACTGATGTAGGATTAAAGCTCCAGTAATAATAGTTTGTAAATTCACCACCGATGCTTGTACGGGCAGTGAAGTGCTTTAGAAAATCAACTTCGGCAAATATATTTCCTTGCATCGTCCAGTTATAACCTTTGTTATTTCCGGCCCTGGTTTGAATAGCCACAGGATTTGAAGAGTTACTTAAACCCTGCGATTTTGTACCTGCAAAATTACCAGCGATGTCATAAACCGGGATAACAGGAGGCTGACGATAAGTATAAGATATTGCGTTGCCTTCGTTTTGGTTACCTATTGTAGGATTATCTTTGTGATACAAATAAGCATTCTCACCTACACGCACATGATCACCCACTGCGAAGTTGGTGTTTACACGCATTGCATAACGCTTAAGGTAAGTATTAAGCAATGTACCTTGTTCGTTAAGGTAGTTAACTGACATTAAATAATTCGACTTATCGCTACCACCGCTTGCGGTAATATTATGGAAAGTTCTGGGCGCAGATTTGAATACTTCATGAAACCAATCTGTACCTACTTTATTAGTTTTGGTAATTTGGTTGCTGTTGATATTATAGGTTGCTGGATCTGTTCCCGGATCGCCTGCGTTAGCAGCAGTCGGAGTTATATAATCCTTTAAAACTGCGCCTGTAGTACCAGGATATTGCACGCTACCTACTGAACGTTGTATTGCATCAGCATATTCCTGACTGCCCGCCATATGAAAACCATCTTTTAACGGTTTCTGACTTCCATAATACGCATCGTATGAAATAGTTGCACGACCAGATTTTCCTTTTTTGGTAGTAATTACAACCACACCATTTGAACCCTGAACACCGTAAATAGCGGCAGAACCAGCATCTTTCAATACTTGGATAGATTCGATGTCATTGGCATTCACATCGTTAAAATTACCTTGCACACCATCAATTACGTACAATGGACTTGAGTTACCCGTTGACGTAATACCACGTACACGTACAGCACTACCACCACCTGGCTGGCCGTTGTTGATTACGGTAACACCCGCTGCCTGGCCTTGCAATAATGCTGCTGCCTGGCCGCCTGGTACAGTTTTTAAGTTGGCAACGTTAACAACAGCTACCGAACCGGTGATGTCTTTTTTACGTTGCGAACCGTAACCTGTTACTACCACCTCGTTTAGTGCATTGCTGCCTGCAACAAGGGTAACTGTGATGCTGGTGCTTGCACCAATTTTAACTTCCTGGCTTTGATAGCCAATGTACGAAACCACAAGCGTTTGGCCCGGGCTTAATGTAAGGGTGAATTCACCGTTAACATCAGTTACTGCGCCTGTAGTAGATCCCTGGATGCGTACTGACGCTCCGATGATCGGTAATTTGTCATCGCTGCCGATAACTTTACCTTTGTACTTTGTTTGGGCTGTAACTACCAATGAAGATACGAGGCAGCATAGTAGCACGCCAAGGAATCTTCCCTTTAGGAGTAAACTTTTAAACATGAGATTGAGATTTAGTTGATTAATATATTTGATTTAAGATCTTGGGCGGTTTTGGTGTTATTTAAGTTTGCAGTTGAACCATAACATGCCTCGTTACAATTTTTTTGGTGAGAACAAAAAAATCATGAGGCTTGGCAGCATAATGCTGACCGGTAAAATTTGAAGATTTTAAAATGTTGGAATGTAAAAGTTTTATCATAAATGAACTTCCTGTAACAAATTTAATTTATCCCCGTTACCTTGGTTTCACGCGACTTAAAAACTAAGTGTACGTGAACTATGTTATAATACTATCAGAATTTGTATGGTTTCTGGCGTTCCAGAAATTTATATTGGCTATGCAACTAATGTAAAGAGAGTGTATTGTTTACACAAGTGAAAAATGCAGATTTACAAATTAATTATTTATAGAACCAAAAAGGCGTTAAAATTACAAATTGTGAATATTTTATTAATAAATCATTAATAAACTGAGGGCTTGTTTATAAATTTTGCAAAGTCAAAATTGCAGCAGCAATGGTAAAATGCAATCGATACAATACTTTATGGGTACATGTTTATTGTTACAGGGGCTAAACCTCAATTTTTTTTATCTTATTGATGCTATAGGAATGTTACAAAGGTAAAGCTGGCTTAGTGTTAAAATATCATCATGATTTTGTAATAATGTCACTACAACATTTATTATTTTGCCGATTTACAACTGTAATACAAACATTTATAAATAATATAATAAATGTTTCACCAACATTTATCGGGTTACAAAACACCGGAAAATTTAACCGAAAACTCGTTCCTTAAGCAAAAAAGCACTGTGCATTTAAAAATGCGCAGTGCTTTTTACCGTGTTCAAGTAATTTTCTAAACTACCTTTAGTTCAATTTTATATATTATTTATTATAATTTATTTAAAAATCTTTGGCTACTACTTATTCCACCACACTGATGCCGAATGGGTATCGCTTGAGTTGGTACCTACTTCAATTACAAATTTGCCTGGCTCCCAATCGTACTTAAGCTGGCTGTTGTAAAACTTTAATTGCTCTGGTGTAATAGAAAAACTTACCTCTTTGGCTTCGCCTGGCTGCAGGTTAATCTTTTTAAAATTTTTCAGTTCTTTAACCGAACGGCTGATACTTGCAACAGGGTCGCCGACGTACAACTGTACAACTTCTTCGCCCGCATATTTGCCGGTATTGGTAACTGTAACAGTTGCGGTTAGCACTTCGTTGCCTTTAAGCGTGGTTTTACTTAACTTAACGTCGCTGTAGCCAAAAGTTGTGTAACTTAAGCCGTACCCAAAAGGATAAAGCGGATCATTAGAAATATCCAGGTAGTTTGATTTAAACTTTGTTGGTCCGCTGCTGTAAGGGCGCCCAGTGTTTTTGTGGTTATAATATATAGGTATCTGGCCCACGCTGCGCGGAAAAGTTGCTGTTATTTTTCCTGAAGGATTATACTGGCCGAATAAAACATCGGCAATTGCATTACCAGCTTCGGTACCGGGTGCCCAAACATCCAATATAGCGCTGGCGTGCTCATTTTCCCAAGTTAAGGTAAGCGGGCGGCCGTTAAACAACACAACAACCATTGGCTTACCCAATTTGGATAAAGCCTTCAACATGTTTTTTTGCGGCTCAGGAATATCAATATCCGACCGGCTGGATGATTCGCCCGACATACTTTGCGACTCCCCCACCACCGCCACAATCACATCTGATTTATTGGCGGCATCAATAGCTTCTTTCAAAAGTTCATCGGCAGGTTTGGGATCAACGGTAACCATTCCGGGGCCAAAGTTCAGGCGTTTTATAAATTCAGCATCCTCGGTGATGTTTGATCCTTTGGCATAATTGATGGTAACGCCATCGCCGACAACGTTTTTAATACCTTGCATCACGCTGACGGATTTTTGCCATTCGCCGGCCAAAATCCAGGTGCCAAGCATATCGCGCTGGTTATTTGCCAACGGGCCAACAAGCGCTATACTACCCGTTTTTTTAAGCGGAAGCGTTTGATTATCGTTTTTTAGCAATACAAATGAACGTTTGGTAATTTCCCTGGCAGCAGAAAGATTCGCCTCAGACATTACATCCGTTTTTTCGCGCGCGGCATCCATCGATTTGTAAGGATTATCAAACAAACCCAATTTATACTTGGCCTCCAAAACCCGGCGGCAAGCCTGGTCAATTTCAAACTGGGTTATCTTTTTTTCTATTAATGATTTTTTTAACGTAGTTAAAAAGCCTTCGCCAACCATATCCATATCCAACCCGGCTTTTAATGCCAGGGCCGATACCATTTGCAAATCGCCAAGGCCGTGTGCTTCCATTTCGTTAACGGCGGTGTAATCAGATACAACAAAACCCTTAAAACCCCACTGTTTGCGCAGCAAGTCGGTAAGTAACCATTGGTTACCTGTTGCAGGTACACCGTCAACTGTATTAAAAGAGCTCATGAAACTGCCTGCACCCGCATCAACGGCCGCTTTGTAAGGCGGCAGGTAATCCTGGTACATTTTAATACGACTCATATCAACAGTATTGTATTCGCGGCCAGCTTCAGCACCACCATATAAAGCAAAGTGTTTTACGCAGGCCATAACCGCATCGGCATTTTTCAGGCTGGCGCCCTGGTAACCTTGTACCATAGCTTTTGCCACCTGCCCGCCATACCACGGGTCTTCGCCGGCACCTTCCGAAATACGGCCCCAGCGTGCATCGCGCGCTATATCAACCATAGGCGAAAATACCCAGCTTAAGCCTTCGGCGGTTGCTTCTTTTGCTGCAATATGTGCCGATTGTTTGATCAGATCCAGGTCCCACGTTGCCGACATCCCCAAAGGAATTGGGAAAATAGTACGATGGCCGTGTATAACATCCAATCCAAAAATTAACGGAATATGTAAACGGGAATTTTTAACAGCCGCTTCCTGCACTTCTTTAGTATGATCGACACCCCAAATGCCAAACACGCCACCAATAGCGCCTTTTTTTATTTTATCCTCCACGCCTTTATTAACCACCGATCCTGTGGTTGGGGCACCAATAGTTACCAGGTTTAACTGGCCGATTTTTTCGTCGAGGGTCATTTTTTTCATTAAACCGCTCACAAAAACATCCATTTTGGCGTCCTCGGTTTTGTTTTGAGCCGACACCTTGTTAAAAGGCAATAACGCTACGCAAAGCGGAATAACCCTGGCTATAAGTTGAGTTGAAAAATATTTGTTCATTTTTTAAATTTACGTTGTAGGCAGATTGATTAACCAAATTTGGATAGGTAAAAGCGCGATTAAGCCCTTACCAAACTAATTAATTAAAAATCATCGCTTATAATTGGCTATAACACAACAACAAATTGATTGTGTATAAAGTACACAATTGTAATTATTATAATTAAATAATCAAAGTATTTTTGTAGAATAGCAAAAATGTTGACCAGAGAAGAACTTATTGAGTATAGCGACGAGGCCCGTAAAAACTACCTTGAGCATATTTCTATTGATTGTGTTGTTTTTGGCTTTCACGAAGGCCAGATGAAAGTACTGTTGCTAAAAAATATTGGCGAAGAAAAATGGTACCTACCGGGCGGCTTTGTGCTTAAGCGCGAACCTATTGAAATGGCTGCCAACCGGATATTAAAAGAACGTACCGGTCTCGACCAGATATTTCTGCAACAATTTCACGTTTTTGGCGATCCCGACAGGTCAAAAGTTCATAATGATATGTACGATGGGATGTTGCCCCCTGAAAAAAACTGGTTCTCGGGTCGTTTTTTAACAATAGGTTATTACGCGCTTGTCGATTTTTTTGAAGTAACACCACAGGCCGATCGCTTCTCGGAATTATGCGGCTGGCGGGATATGGATGATATGCCCAAACTTGAACTTGACCACGAACTGATATTTAAAACCGCTTTAGATACCCTGCGTTTGCAATTAAACTATCAGCCTATTGGTTATAACCTGATGCCAAAGGAGTTTACCATGCCCGAGCTGCAAAAACTATACGAAACCATCCTTGATAAAAAGCTGGACCGCCGCAACTTTCAGCGCCGGATTTTGGGCTTTGGTATCCTTAACCGTGCCGAACAGCCCCGTAAGGGAGGTGCCCATAAAGCACCCTACCTATATTCGTTTGATTTAGAAGGTTATAAACACGCGCTTACAGAGGGCTTTAAAGGCGGATGGTAAGTTTTAATTATTGAATTATTGAACTATTGAACTATTGATTTAGTGAATTGTACCTTAAGGAAGAACCTATTCGTAGTCATGCTGAGTGGTAAAATCCGGATACTGTGGAGGAGAGATGGCATTCAAAAATAAAAGACTTTCATCCTTAGTGGTAAAATTTCGCGAAATTCTGAAGGGGGAAATGACAACGACTTAACCCAATGTCATGCCGAACTTGTTTCGGCACCCCACATGCTGAGTGTACTTCATGTGGGGCACCTCTCCTGTGGGATCCCGAAACAAGTTCGGGATGACTTCCGTTTTTTAACTGGGCATGGGTAGGTACGAAGGATGACAGTGAAATTGGAATTGTAAGTTTTTGAAACAAGTTTAACCTCTTGCCGCAATTCGCCCAACAACCTACTCCGCCAGGTACTCCATTTTCACCTGTACATTCAGGCTTTCGTTCATTTTGGCAAACTGGCCCGAGTTACGCGTAAAATCAGGATCAGTATCCATGTACATGTTGGTAATTTTTACAATTTCGGGGTGCTTATCGGTGCCTATATTATAGGTAAGGCCTTCGCCGCTTTCCAAACTTTGTTTTAGCGCCAGGTATTGCTTCCCTGTTATGATAATCATTTTTTCTGCGGTCATGTGTTTATTATAATTGGTACTACTTAAACGGGTGCAAATGGTTTTAAGTTATCTGATATTTATACCTTAAAGCTGCTGCGCCAACCGGTTTATATTCCTGTTTATTATATTTACGTCAAATATAGATATAAACTACCTTCATGATCAACCTCAAAAAATTACTTCCGGTTGCTTTGCTTCTTGGTAGCGCAATGGCATCGGCACAAATAACCTTACCTATCAATACTACGCTGCAAAAAACATACACTAAAGGCACACGTACCCGGAGCGGCGCACCCGGCAAAAATTACTGGCAAAACACAGCCAACTACAGCATAAAAGTAAACTTCGACCCTAAAAGCCTGGAACTTAGCGGCACTGTTGGTATCGAATATATCAACAACAGTCCTGATACGCTTAAAAAACTTGGCTTTAAACTGTACCCCAACCTGTATCAAAAAGGAGCCCAGCGGGATGCTCCCATATCAGCAAATGATGTAAGTGATGGTGTTAAAATAACATCGATCAGTTTGGATAATCAGCCGGTTGATAGCACAAAACTTAACATCAGGGGTACCAATATGTCGTTACGGGTTAAAGCCATCAACCCGAAACAAAAAGTACATTTGGATATTGCTTATGCATTCATGCTCAACAAAACATCGCATATCCGCGGCGGGCAGGTTGATCCGGGAGCGTTTTTTATTGCTTACTTTTTTCCACGGGTGGCTGTTTATGATGATATAGACGGTTGGAATGAATTTCCGTACACTGGTTCGCAGGAGTTTTATAACGATTTTTGCCACTTTAACGCCGAAATTACCGTTCCCGGCGATTACCAGGTATGGGCAACCGGCAATCTGAAAAATGCAGATGAAGTTTACAACCCCAAATATGTAAAACTGATAGCCGCCGCAGCAGCCGCCGATAAAGTGACAGATATTGTTACCGAAGCTGATATAGCCGCAGGCGATATCACCAAAAAGAATGCTACCAACACCTGGAAATTTGAAGCCGACAGTGTTACCGACCTGGCCTTTGCTACCAGTAACCACTATATATGGAAAGCCAGCAGCCTGGTAGTCGATCCGAAAACAAACAGGCGCACACGTGTAGATGCTGTATTTAACCCGGCACATAAGGATTACTTCGCGGTGGTAGATTACGCCCGCAAAACGGTGGAATCCATGAGCTATAAATTCCCGAAATGGCCTTTCCCCTACCCGCACGAAACCGTTTTTGATGGCCTTGCCCAAATGGAGTACCCCATGATGGTGAATGACAACCCGCTGGAAAATAGCGAAGACGCGATAGAATTAACCGACCATGAAATTTTCCATACCATGTTCCCTTTTTACATGGGTATAAACGAAACCAAGTATGCTTTTATGGACGAAGGCTGGGCCACCATTGGCGAATGGCTTATCAGCCCCGATATCGACCCTAAAATAACCGATCTGTATGGCATCACAGCCGTCGAAAACTCGGCAGGCAGCGAGCAGGATGTACCTATCATGACGCTTACCCCGGCGCTTACAGGCATTGCAGGCTTCACCGATAACTACCCTAAACCTGGCTTTGGCTACCTGTACGTAAAGGAAATGCTTGGCGATGCACTTTTTACCAAAGCGCTGCACAACTATATTAACCTGTGGCATGGCAAGCACCCCATGCCTTATGATTTTTTTAATTGCATGAACACCGGCGCGGGCATTAACATGAACTGGTTTTGGAAAAACTGGTTCTTTGATAACGGCATCCCCGACCTGGCCATTAGCAAAGTAGCGCATGTAGCAAAAAAATATACGGTTACCATTACCAGCATCGGGAATAAGGCGGTGCCGGTACACTTAACTATATTTTACACAGACGGCAGCAAACAGGCAGTGGGAACCAGCATAGCCGCATGGGCAAAGGGCAATAAAACAACAACACTTAATTTTATAGCCAAAGGCCCTATAACACAAATTACTTTAGGAACTACCTATGATGTAGATTCGGATAAGAGTAATAATGTTTGGAAACCGTGAGGAAGAGTCAAGAGTTAAGAATCAAGAGTTAAGATTTTTTGATCGTCGATACGAATTGTAAAATACGAAAATGCAGCTATCTTGATTCTTGACTCTTAATTCTTGATTCTAACAAAAAACGATGCGAAAAAAACTACCTATAGATAAAATTACCGAGCCGGCAAGTAAGTTCATACACCAGGAGCATACCAGCGGTATTGTGCTTTTTATAGGTGTTTTGGTAGCTATAATCTGGGTAAACTCGCCGTTTGCTCATTCGTACCATCAACTTTGGGATATTAAAGTATCATTGGGTTTTGGCAATCACGCACTTAATCACCCGCTGCACTTGTGGATTAATGATGGGCTAATGGCCGTGTTCTTTTTTGTGATTGGCCTGGAGTTGAAACGCGAGTTTATGGCCGGCGAGTTATCGACCATAAAAAAAGCTTCCCTGCCCATGGTAGCCGCTTTGGGCGGAATGGTAGTGCCCGCCCTGATATACTTTTTCATCAACAAAGGCTCAGCATCCGAACATGGCTGGGGCATCCCTATGGCTACGGATATAGCGTTCGCGCTGGCATTGTTATCTGTTGCAGGCAAACATATTCCATCATCGGTTAAGGTGTTTTTATCTGCATTGGCAGTGGCCGATGATTTGGGCGCTGTATTGGTGATAGCCATTTTTTACAGCTCGCATATCGATTTTGCACCCTTAACTATTGGTGTATGCCTGTTAACCATACTGCTTATCGGCAATAAGCTGGGTATCCGCAGTATTATATTTTACCTGGTGATAGGTTTTGCGGTATGGGTAGCCTTTTTGCTTTCGGGTGTGCATGCTACCATTGCAGGTGTAATGGTGGCGTTTACCATCCCCGCCCGTACGCGCATTAACGAAAAAAACTATGCTGAAAGCCTGCGCAAACTTTTGGTGGCCTTTGAGGCGCAAATTCCCAATAACAGCACACTTACCACTCCAGAGCAACATCATACCATTGAAAAAATAAAAAAAATGACTACCGATGCCGAAACCCCACTGCAAAAAGTAGAGTATGGGCTGCACCCCTGGGTAGCTTTTGTGGTGATGCCACTGTTCGCGCTGGCAAACGCGGGTATCATTATTGGGGCGGATTTCTTTTCGTCGTTACTCAATCCGGTAAGCCTGGGTGTGATGATTGGCCTGGTAGCAGGCAAATTCATAGGCGTACTATCGGCCACCTGGCTTATGGTAAAGTTTGGCGCCCAGCTCCCGGCAAACTCCACCTGGAAACAAATAACCGGCGTAGCCTTACTGGCCGGTGTTGGTTTTACCATGTCGCTTTTTATATCAGGCCTGGCATTTAGCCATGTTGAGATGGTTGATCAGGCTAAATATGGAATTTTATTGGCTTCGTTATTAGCGGGTGTTTTTGGGGCGGTAGTTTTGAAAAGATCGTAGATCTTAACACGATTTATGGTTTCTACAAGATTGGCACTTAATTTCCCTTACACCTCACTTGTATTTGAGCAACTATTTAGATAGCACGTTAGAGTTTTTCTATTTCTTCGATAGAAAGTTTAGTGATTTTTGCAATAAATTCAATGGCTAAGCCTTCTTTTTTAAGTTCACGTGCAATGGCCATAGCTTCTTCAAGTTTACCTTTTTCTATGCCTTGTGATATACCTTTTTCTATACCTTGTGCTATGCCTTTTTCCATACCTTCTTTCACGGCATAATCCAACACGTTTTTATTATCCCACTTGTATTTTAAGCTACTATCGTACATCTCTTTTTCCTCCTTTGTCAGATTAGTATATTCTGCAATACTGAATAATTTTTCAAATATGGGTTTCCGCAGGTAAGCCGGGATCTTATTCATTTGGCTAAGGTGCTTTAAAACATATAGCCATCTGTCAAGGTCGGTTTCCAGTTCGGCCTCCGTCTTTACAAAATTAATCAATTCAATATAAGTGTAGCCTAATTTATCGTAAAATATTTCACCCGTATGCCTGTTACACAGGCAAATATCATGCAGGTATTCATGTGCAGGGCTTGCTGCCAGCGTAAAATCTTCCAGCAAGGCAACCAGGTACACCTCCGTAAGGTTATAAGCCCATTCGCTGCGCTTTCCTTTGGGTGCCTGGTTGCTTATGAGCCGGCTGGTATAAAACAACGCTCTTTCTTTAAAGTAGCCTTGCCTGCCACGTTGTATTTCTATTATAAAACGCTCGCCTTTATCACCTGTACACAACAAATCGAATATGGCTGACCCTTCATCCCTTAAATCCCCGGGGTGCTCATTTTTGTTATAAACCAAGTCGACAATATGCTTGCGCCCCCTGAACACTTCATTTAAAAAAGCTATCAGCAAATCTTTATTAGGCTCGTTGCCAAATATTTTCTTAAAGGCAAAATCAACTAAAGGATCAATATATTTTCCGGTGACAGGCGGTTTATAATCAGGCATAGCCAAATATAGAGCATTGTTTTGTTTTAAAGAATCCTTTTAAGGTTTAAGCGGAAGCAAGCCATCATCCGTTATTTCTTAATTCGCCGCTACAACAAAATTAGTCAATGCCAGGCTAAAACCAATCGCAACCTGCTAACCGGGCTGATAAAATATAACGTATTACATATATACAATATAGCAATCCCGGATCCAACAATCATCTAAAACGGCGAAACCCTCGACGAAGTTAATCTGCCCATCTACAACTTCGCCAGCCTCACCACAATTACGCTATGACCTGCTAAGGTTTGCTTAAATTCCTTTTTAGTAGTTCCCATATCCTTATTCGCCCAGATATCGTGCAACTTGTATGATGCTTTTGTAAAATCTATATCGATATGATTGGCCTCGTTCTTTACAGCATGGTCATTCCAGTTATAAGTTACCTGCTTTGTAGATGCCGATCTGTTTAAAAAGCAAATAGCAACCTCATTATTAGCCAGCGGCTTTGCCCAAACCTCTAAACTATCGGCCTGGTAAATACGCGATGCGGCAATACCCAATGCATCCTGGTCAATAGCGATGGCTGCTTTATTAGTCAGGATTGACTGTGTTTGGGGCGACATTTTGCGCAGATCGTTACCGGCGGCTAAGGGGGCAGCCAGCATACACCAAAGCGAGAAATGTGCTTTATCCTCGTTAAAACTCATACCGTTGCCTACTTCCAGCATATCGGGGTCATTCCAGTGGTTGGGACCATTATATTTGGCAATGGCGGGTTGTTTATCTACTATAGACATCACGCTAAGTGCCGTCCAGGTGCCGTGGTGTTTATCCGTATCAAAACTGGCGGTAATATCACCGGTGGTACGATAAAGTTCGCCCACGCCGCCTGCCCAAAGCCATGGTTGGTGGTTGCCCCATTCGCAAAGGCTAAACGTAATTTCCCGGCCCGATGCTTTTAGCGCCTGGCTCATGGTGATATAAGCTTCGCGTGCATTCAGGCTATCGGTATTGCACCAATCGTACTTTAAAAAATCAACACCGTACGATGCATATAAACGGGCATCCTGGTATTCATGCCCGCGGCTGCCGGGGTAACCGGCGCAGGTTTTGCTGCCTGCACAATTGTAAATACCAAACTTAAGCCCCCTGGAGTGCACATAATCGGCAAAGGCTTTCATGCCGTTCGGAAACTTTTTAGGGTCGGCCACCAGGTCGCCGTTTTTATCGCGTTCCATGGTCATCCAGCCATCATCCAGCACAAAATACTTATAACCGGCATCGCGCATGCCCGATGATACGTAGGCATCAACCATGCCTTTCAGCAATGGTTCGTCAATATTAGTCTGGAAAGTGTTCCAGGTATTCCAGCCCATAGGCGGCGTTGGCGCCAAATTACCGGCTTTATTTGAGGCATCTTTTGCTATCGCGACAGGGGCCGCGGCATCGGATGTTTGGGCTATCGCGTTTCCGCAAGCTCCAATACTTAGCAGTACAACAGCCGTTAATTGTTTATATATTTTCATATGATAGTACTATGGTTAATTCGTTTAATAATCTGTATACAAGCCCGGCTATTGTGATAGGGGCATTTCCACTGGCCAACTTTATCTTCGCCGGGCATTATACCGCCATCGGCTTTTAGTCCCCAAAACCATTCGCCATTTTGATGATCGAGGATCTTATCTTTTACAAATGCCCAGTTTTTTACAACTATATCGAGGTATTTCTGATCCCGGCTTATCTGCCACGCATTAAAAAAACCTACCATCGCCTCCGCTTGTACCCACCAATGTTTTTCTTTAACCAGGCGATCTTCGGCTGGTTCATATTCGTACCATAAGCCGCCGTCTGTGTCCAAACCTTCAATGGTAGCGTCGGCTACCTGTATGCAAATTTCTTCAATATCTTCTTCCCATTCAATGTCATTTATTATTTCGGCGGCTTCCAGCAAAAGCCAGGTAGCTTCAATATCATGCCCGTATGATACAGTGGCTGATTTTTGGTTCCAGTCTTCATCAAAAAATAACACCAGGTGATTGGTTTCCGGGTTGATAAAATGATCAAAAAAATTGCCTATCAACGTTTGTATTTGAATCCTCAGCTTCTTATCCGGCCAAATGCGGTATAGGTTGGTGTAAGCTTCCAATACATGCAAATGGGTGTTCATGGTCTTTTTTTCGTTGGCATCCTTAGCGCTCAGCCGCAGGTCGGCAATGGGCTGCCAGTCGCGGGTAAAGGCCTCCATATAGCCCGTTTTGTCAGCATGATAGCTTTTTTTAACCAGTAAATGATATAGGCTGATAGCCCGATCCCTGGCTTCCTGTAAGCCCGAAGCCTTATAGTATTCAGTCAGCGCGTAAATGGTAAATGCACTGGCATACACCTGTTTTTTGGTATCCAATTTTTCGCCTTTATAATCAACCAACCAGTATACCCCGCCAAATTCAGGATCGATAAAATACCTGCAGATGTACTCATAAGCCCGGTGCGCCATTTGCAACGCTGCATCATCATGTTGCAGGTTAAAAGCCGCCGAAAAGCTCCACAGTATCCTTGCGTTTAATACGGACCCTTTGGGTGCATGGGCGGTAGCATTATTGTTGTTATCTACCCGACCTAAAAAGCCGCCGTGCGTTTCGTCGGGTGTATATTTTTGCCAGTAGGTAACTATGTTATCCAACTCGGCGATAAGCTCGGCCTGGAGAATAGGCAATAGTATTTCGGGGCCATCCCTGTATATATGTATTTTCATCGGTTGTAATCTACCGCTAAGTTACCGAGGCTAAAGCCCAGGTTTCTAAGCGATCTCTTTATTCCTATCAATAATCCCATAAATTGCATCTACCGAAGTTGACGACTTAAAGCCATCTGCCGGTGTATTCACTACATAGTCAATCAACTTATCAACCGTAGTGGTAGCCACGTGCATACGGGTATCTGACGATGCATAGTAAATATACACCGAACCATCTTCATCGGCAATCCAACCGTTGCAAAAAACCACGTTTGATACATCGCCAATACGTTCCCCACCCTCGGGTGCCAACAAATACCCTCCTGGTTTGTGCAAAACTTTGGTCAGGTCATTTAGGTCGGTCATAAACATGTACAGTACATAACGCAGGCCGGCAGCAGTGTTACGTACACCATGTGCCAGGTGCAGCCAGCCCCTGTCGGTCTTAATGGGTGTTGGGCCTTGCCCGTTTTTGGCTTCGTAAACAGTATGGTAGTTTTTATTATCGATGATGGTTTCCTGGTCTATTACAGCATTTTCCATTGTTTCGGCTAAGCCAAAGCCGATGCCGCCGCCGGTACCCGCGCTGATAAAACCATCCTGCGGACGGGTGTACAGGGCGTATTTTCCATGCACAAACTCGGGGTGCAATACCACGTTGCGTTGCTGGGGCGAGTTGGTTTTCAAATCGGGCAGGCGCTCCCAATTCAACATATCTTTGGTACGGGTTATACCGCAGGCCGCTATGGCCATTGATTGATCATAAGCCGGGGCGGCCGGGTCGCGTCTTTCGGTACAAAACAAGCCGTATATGTAGCCATCCTGGTGCAGGGTAAGGCGCATATCATACACATTGGTATCCGGCTCCCGGGTTTGTGGCAGGTTGATTGGGTAATCCCAAAAAGTAAAATTGCTGACGCCATCAGCGCTTTCGGCTACAGCAAAAAACGATTTACGGTCTGCCCCCTCTACCCTAACCACCATCAGGTATTTGTTATTGAATTTAATAGCCCCGGCATTAAACGCGGCGTTAATGCCAAAGCGCTCCATCAGGTACGGATTGGTTTCGGGATTCAAATCATACCGCCAGTTGATGGGGGTATGTGCGGCGGTAAGCACCGGGTTTTTATAGCGGTTAAAAACACCATTGCCGGTACCGGCTACCTGGTTTGGCTGGTTTATGAGTTGTTGCTGTTCTTGTTGTAGCAGGGCCAGCCTTTGTTTAAATTCAGGGGTCATAGGGGTTAGTTTATCAATATTCTTTTAGTTTATTCCACCAGGTTTTTTTCAGGATCAGCATCGTGATTGCCAGTAAGCCTATGGTAACCGCCAAAGGCAGTTTTTGGTTGAGGATAAGGTACATGGGCAATATAGTGAGGCATAGCTGGGTAATTGTACCTATAACTACGTTGAACATGTTAAGCTTAAAGTTTTTATTGGGTGCAAAACTTTCGTCATCGGCCATTACCAGTTTTTTTACCGGCTCCCAAAAACCCCAGGGACGTACGTTGCTGTAGAAGGCCTTTAACACCACTATATCTGTAGGCTCCGTTGCCAGCGATCCTATAACCGAACCGGCCAGCGAGATAAGGAACAATACCGGGAACCAGTACAATAATTCGTTATTGGATATATACAAAGAGAATACCATTGCCGACAAAATGCCTGAAAGCATTCCCCAGAAAAAGCCGCCGGCATTAAAGCGCCACCAATGCCACTTTAATACGTTTGATGCTACATAGCCCCCATATAGTGCCGAAACGATCCATTGCAGCACCGTATTTACGTTATGTGCAAAAAAGCCAAGGATAACCCCTATAGCTACCACAATGATGCCCACCAGGTAATTCATGGTGATAGTGTTTTTGTTGGATGCAGCCGGGTTAACGTATTTGAGGTATATATCGTTAACTATATATGCCTGTGCCGCGTTCATGGTGCCGCTAAAGGTGCTCATGAAGGCGCCTAATAAACCGGCCAGCAACAGGCCTACAAGACCAGCCGGTAAAAAATTATTGATAACTGCCGGTAATATCCGTTCAAAATCGATATCGCCGGTGGCATCCTTCAGGTTCATTTGGTGATAGTAGATTAAACCTAAAATGGTGAGGCTTACAATGAGCGAATACCTGATGGGCAGCAAAACAATATTGACAAAACCGCTCATTTTACTGGCATCCTCGGGCGAGCGGGTTGACAATATCTTCTGCATATCATAATTGGGTGCAGGCCCCGCCAGGGCCGCGAAAAAGCCCTTGAAGGTCATCATCATAAAAAACAACCCGAAAAGCGAGTAGCCATCGTCTTTTATCTTTTTGTTTACCTCGGTAATAATGCCCGACCAGTTCATATTCAGGTGGGTGCCAAAAAACGGACTAAACCAACCATCGGGTACATTGAGGCTATGGTCGGTCAGTTTATGGGCAGCGATGAACCCTATCCAGATACAGGCAACCGTCATCACGCCATACTTAACCATGTCGCCCAAAACAATGCTATGCATTCCGCCTAAAATGGAATAAAACATGGCAAACAACGTGAATATGATACCATAAACATGCGGTACATATTGCGGGGCCACGTTAAAGGGCACATAGCTTTTCACCAAGTCCCAGGGGATAAATATTTCGATGAATTTACCCAGCCCGATGAACCCGTAAGCCAGGAAACCAAAACAACTTAACAACGCAAAGGCGATGACTACCATTTGTGAGGCCGCCACCCAGGTGCCCGTTTTACCAAAACGGGTGGCCAGCCATTCGGCGCCGGTTGCAGCATTGGAACGGCGCAGCCAGCGCGACAGGTACATCATCAAAAACACCTGGTTAAATACGGGCCATAACCATGGTATCCAGATGCTTTTCATGCCGTATACAAAGCACAGGCTTACCATCCACATGGTGCCGCTGATATCAAACATATCCGAGGCATCGCTTAAACCCAGCTTGTACCAGGGCAGCGACTTGCCGCCAAGCATGTAACTTTCCTTGTTTTCGCGGGCTTTTTTACGGTACCATAAACCAATAAAAATGGTGCTCAGCAGGTACAGAACGATGATGGCGATATCTACTAAGTGTAGCTTCATTTTTTTGTCGGAATCAGAATTTTCAGAATTTAGGAATTTTCAGAATACTGATGATTTGAAAACCTCGATATTTTCAAATTCTATAAATTCTCAAATTCTGCAAATCCTGATCATAATTGGTGTATTCAAAAGTGGGTTTATAAAAGCTATTTTTATAATACTTTTTTAACCTATTATTTTATTTATCGCAAATAATCGTGGTTAAGCAGGCCTGTATCGAGACAGATACATCGGCCAATTGACGCGATGAAGCACAAATGCTGTTTTTCAAAAAAAAGACTATGATAAACCGGCGGAGAACAACCACCTTAGGATATATACAAATATACCAAAATTACAAAATCTATCCAAGTTACTTTCAGGACATTTTCAAATTCTCAAATTAAATAAACACCCTGTTCCCGGTATAAGTTTCCCTGAATTCTTTGGGGATGCACAGCTTTTTGCGTTTAAAAATGCGGTTAAAGTTGGAGATATTGTTGAAACCGCATTTATAAGCAATCTCGGCCACGGTAGCTGTCGAGTCGATCAGCATACGGGAGGCGTGGCCCAGGCGAATCTCGTTCAGGCTGTCAATGAAGGTTTTACCGGTGCGTTTTTTAATAAACCTGCTGAACGATGCCTCGGGCATATTGGCTATTTTAGCTACCTCGGCAAGGGTTACCTGCTTGTTGTAGTTGATGTTCATGTGCTCAAACACTTTCTCAATACGGCGGCTGTTGTAATAAAATTTATCGTTGGCAAAGCTGGGATCTGATAACATTTTCATATTACGGGAGATAGACAGATCATGCAGTATCGACATCAACTCCAGCACCGAATCAAAGCCACTCTTTTTATCAAGTCCCTGGATACGCTCACGTAAAGCAATGATGGTATCGGGCGAAAATACGATGCCCCGCTGCGACCGCTCCAACATGCTTTTTACAAAACTTAACTGGTTGCGTTTCAGTAGTTTTTCATCAAACAAATCCTTATGAAACTGGATGGTTACCTCGGTAATTTCCTCGCTTTGGCATTGATGGGTAAACCAGGCATGGTACAGGTTGGGGCCTATTAATGCAAGCTCCAGCTCGTCTATCATCTCAATATGCCCGCCTACAACACGTTTGGCGCCTTTGGCATTGATAATCAGGTTTAATTCGTACTCGTCGTGGTAATGCAGCGGAAAATCAAACTTCTTTTTAACCCTCGAAAAAATGGTAAAACAATCGCTGGGTGTTAGCGGCGTAATCTCGCGCATTACATTATTGGTGATCATAATTTGAACCGGTTATAAAAAGGCGTTCAATGATACATATTTAACATCACGATATCAAATATTTTACATTTTTATAAGTTTTTGGTAGTTGTTTACTACAAAATTCATCGCCTCAGACACCAGCAAAAGTTTGCTACCGGTTAAAAAATTATTTCAAAACCGACTTAAAAGGCCCGGTATCCATCAAAAACCGCTTACAAATGTTTAATTAATTCATACAAATGCGTAATTAGTTTCTACAAAAGCCATAAAAAAGCGACAAAAAATTACAAAAAAATAACGCTTTTTTTAAACCTAACTTACACAGGTATAAATTTTAACTTTTAGGTTTGCATCCGGGTTAATTTTTAACTTTTAACCTTTTGGGTCAGTTTGTTTAAGGGTTCGGTTTTAAGTCTTGAGTTCTGAGTCTTGAGTCCGAAGTCCCGGGCCGGAAACTTGCAGTGTTTTGATAAATGTTAAGGACTTAGAACTTTTGACTTAAGGCTTAAGACTTAAAACTCAAGACTCAGAACTCACAACTATCAAAACAATTACCGGATATTTGTTGTAGAACACGGTATAAACAAAGATGGATCAAATCATTACATAATTAATGGATACCGCACAAAGCACCAAACCTACCATACGCAAAAGGGTAAACAAGTTTAAGCAAAGCATTACCGACTTCCTGATAAGCCTGTACCGCATAAACCAGTTTATCCTGCGCTTCTTCAGGGAGGCCTTTATGCCCCCTTTTGAGTTTAAAGAGGTTATGCGCCAGTGTTATGAAGTTGGCGTGCGCTCCTTTACCCTTATTACGGTAACCGGCTTTATTGTAGGGCTTATATTTACCAAGCAATCGCGCCCCTCGCTGTCGCAGTTTGGAGCTACATCATGGCTGCCATCGCTGGTATCTATAGCCATTATGCGGGCGCTGGCGCCGTTGGTGACGGCGCTTATTGCATCGGGCAAGGTAGGTTCGGGCATTGGTGCCGAGCTGGGTTCTATGCGGGTAACCGAGCAGATTGATGCCATGGAGGTATCGGGCACCAAACCTTTTAAATACCTGGTGTGCACCCGGGTACTGGCCACTACGCTTACTATCCCTATTCTATCTACCTATACCGGTTTTATTGCCATGTTTGGCGGCTATTTAAATGTTGCCCAAAACGAGGGCACCACCTGGACAACCTTTATACAGGAGTTTTTTGATCCGCTCACGTATACCGATTTTGTGGCCTCGCTTATCAAATCCATTGTATTTGGGTTTACCATAGGCATTGTGGGCTGCTACCAGGGCTATAACAGCAGCAAAGGTACCGAGGGTGTGGGCAAGGCCGCCAACGGCGCTGTGGTTACCGCCATGTTCCTGGTGTTTATTGAAGAAGTAATTATTGTACAGATAACCAGCTGGTTCCGTTAATCGATTTAGCATGGAAAAGAAAATTGTAAAGGCCGACCATAACAACCCTGTTATCACCATCCGGGGGCTTGAAAAAGCCTTTGAAGATTACCACGTGCTGCGCGGTATCGACCTGGACCTGTACCAGGGCGAAAACCTGGTGGTATTGGGCCGCTCGGGTACCGGTAAATCTGTATTAATAAAAATCATATCCGGTTTGCTAACGCCCGATAAAGGCGAAATAAGCGTTTTGGGCCATAACTACGCCAACATCAGCGAAAAGGAATTACAGGAGCTGCGCATCCGCATCGGTTTCTCGTTCCAGAACAGCGCTTTGTACGATAGCATGACGGTGCGCAAAAACCTCGAGTTCCCGCTGGTACGCAACCGCAAGGGCATCAGCCGCCAGGAAATTGATACCGCGGTTGAAACCGTGCTTGATGCCGTCGGCCTGTCGCAAACCATTAACCAGATGCCATCCGAGCTTTCGGGCGGGCAGCGCAAGCGCATAGGCATTGCCCGTACGCTTATCCTGAACCCCGAAATTATGCTGTATGATGAGCCTACCGCCGGCCTTGACCCTATTACCTGCATCGAGATTAACGACCTGATTAACGAGGTACAGCAACGCTTCAACACCTCGTCTATCATTATTACACATGATTTAACCTGCGCCAAACAAACCGGCGACCGCATTGCGATGCTCTTAGACGGTCAGTTTCAGCGCACCGGCAGTTTCGACGAGGTATTTGATACCAACGACAGCCGTGTTAAACCATTTTACGACTATAACTTTATCCAATAACAAAAAAGATATTATACCATTATTATGGACGCATCAGAAAATAAAAGAGCAATCATCGTAGGCCTGTTTTTGGGCCTCGGTCTTATCCTGTTCATCCTCGGCATCTTCACGCTTGGCGGCCAGCAAAAAGCGTTTGTAAAAAACATTCACCTTAGTTCGGTTTTTGGCGATGTGGCCGGGCTTAAAAAAGGCAACAACGTTTGGTTTTCGGGCGTAAAGGTGGGCACCATCAGCGCCGTGCGCTTTGAAGGCCCGTCGCAGGTGCGGGTATCCATGAGTGTTGACCAGGCTACCCAGCAATACATCCACCGCAACGCGCAGGCCAAAATAAGCAGCGACGGACTAATAGGCAACAAGATCATCGTGATTGACGGCGGCAGCCCCCAGGCCCCCGAAGTACAGGATGGCGATGTACTACAAGCCGAAAAACTGCTATCCACAGATGATATCATGAAAACCCTGCAGGATAACAACCAAAACCTGCTGGCCATAACCGGCGACTTTAAAACCCTTAGCCACCAGATTTTACAAGGCAAAGGCACCGTTGGCGCACTCATGGCCGATAATACCATGGCCCTGCAACTGCGCGCCGCCATGAAAAACCTGCAAACAGCCACCCAAAGCGCCGCGCTAATGGCCGCCCAGCTAAACGCATTTAGCAATAAGCTAAACACCAAAGGCGGTTTAGCAGATAAAATACTTACCGATACGGCTACCTTTAACCACATTCGCCAGGCCGTAAACCAGCTGCAGCAAGCAGCCAACAACGCCAGCACCCTCACCAACAACCTGAACAAAGCCAGCGACAAACTCAACCGTACCGACAACGCCCTCGGCGTACTGCTAAACGACCCCAAAGCCGCCGTTAAAGTACAAACCACCCTTGATAACCTGCAACAAAGCTCCATAAAACTCAACGACGACCTGGAAGCCGCCCAACACAACTTTTTCCTGAAAGGCTTTTTTAAGGACAAAGCCAAAAAGGCGAAGGCCGATAGTTTGAAGAAGGCGGGGCAATAGGTATGACATTGTAAAAAAGGGCCGTCATGGTGAGCCCGTAAAATTTCGCGAAATTATGAAGCTGAAATGACAACGACTTATTTCCAATGTCATGGCGAACTTGTTTCGGCATCCCACATGCTAAGTGTACTTCATGTGGGTCACCTGTCCTAT
Organism: Mucilaginibacter ginsenosidivorax; assembly: GCF_007971525.1. Lineage (NCBI taxonomy): Bacteria > Pseudomonadati > Bacteroidota > Sphingobacteriia > Sphingobacteriales > Sphingobacteriaceae > Mucilaginibacter > Mucilaginibacter ginsenosidivorax. The sequence goes on along the minus strand of NZ_CP042437.1, from coordinate 5,164,659 downwards.
GGGATCCCGAAACAAGTTCGGGATGACTTCTGTTTTTTAACTTGTCATGCTGACGAAGGAAGCATCTATTAATGAACCTTTCCACCGGAAAACAAAGGAAATAATTGCATCCTTGCGTACCTAACGCCGGGCAGCAGCTTCTTGATTCTTGATTCTAATCTCTTGACTCTTTCCCGCCGTTGCCTGCGGCCCGCGCTTTACACTCATACGCGCACAAGGCATTAGATGCAGGCCGGTATCCGTTTCAATCGCTAACGGGGATGGGGGAATTGAGGGTTAGGGTTTACGACAAAATCGTGATTTGCTGGTGGGGTGAATATATAACCAGATTATTGTGATTGTAAACTACAGGCATAGAAGTAGAAAGTCGGAGACTTCTAAAAACGGGATTAAAACGAAAATATTTAATAATAGCGTTTATTTATTTGAAAATCAATTATCAAGTTTATTTTTGTTTCTTTACTATTAGCCCGAAATAATAAACCTTATATTCCAATTACATGCTAAAGATATTCTATTCATATTGTCACAGAGATGAATCATTACGAGAACGGTTGGAAATCCATCTTGCGATGTTAAAAAATGCCAAATACATAACAGATTGGCATGATAGAAAAATCTTAGGGGGAGAGAATTGGGATTATAAAATTAATTCTGAACTTGAAAATGCAGATATCATTCTTTTACTTATTAGCCCGGACTTTTTAGCGTCATCTTACTGCCTTGATATCGAAGTTCAACGCGGGCTCGAACTTCATCGTCAAAAAAAATCAATTGTGATTCCGATAATCCTTCGATTTTGTGACTGGCAATTAGCCGAATTTAAATCATTGCAATGTTTACCTAAAGACGCAAAACCAATATGTAGTACTTATTGGGAGAATGAGGATGCCGCATTTTTAAATGTTGTGGATGGCATAAAGAAAGTAATTAATGTTATAAGGGAGCGAAAAAACATTGAAGCTTCTAAACCTTTAATTACGAAATTACGGTTTGACATTGGAGGATATGATTATTATGTTAAGAAATCCCTTTTAAGAAATCATACTTTTATCGGACTTGATTTTGGTACATCAACGACAGTTGTTAGTATTGCAAAACTCGACGAACAAACCCAAGCGTTAAAGATTGAAACTATTTCTTTTTCGTTTTCCACGCCGCCAATCGGTATACAATGGACTGACTTGATACCTTCAGTTGTATATTATGACCTACATGGAAATCAATTATCCATTGGCATGGAAGCTAAAATAAAAAAATTTGCAGGTACGACGTTACCTGGTGTTAATTACTGGTCATCGTTCAAAATGGGGCTCGGCAAAGATGAAGGGGCTATTTACACTAACTCGCTCCTAAAAGGACAAATTTCGGGTTGGAAAATATTGAATGATAAAGACGCTACGCTTGTTTTCTTAAAGAATATAAAAAATTGGATTTTTGAATATATCAAGCAGGAACAGTATTCAATGGATTTGAAACTCTCAGTAAGTATTCCTGCTTCATTTGAAGCTAATCAACGCAGAGAGTTGTTGGAGGTAATCAAAGAAGTGGGGTTTGAAGAGCATGAAGAACTCTTCATCGACGAACCAAATGCTGCCTTTTTAAATTATCTACATGAAAACAACATAGTGGAAGACTTTAGTGGTGGCCAACCAGACCGCCAACATACTCTTGTTTTTGATTTTGGTGCAGGTACTTGCGACATTTCCATTCTCGAATACGGGAAAAAAAATCAAGGTTTTTATTCAAAAAATATCGCTATCTCGAAGTTTGAGCATCTTGGCGGTGATGACATTGATCGTACTATAGCACAAGAATTACTTTTTATTGAATTTTGTGAAAGCCATAACCTTGATCCTGAAATTATTACCGATACTGAATATGAAGATTTCTTTGAAGGTAAATTAAAACCTGCAGCCGAAGCATTAAAGATTAAAGTTTGTGAAAAATTAAAACGATCAAAAGATTATCTAAGAAAAGATGTGACATTATGCTATGATGTGCCGATAGTTCTTACCTATAAAGGTAAATCATATAATTATGAGTCACAATGCATATCAACAAACGAGTTTCAGAATATTATGACGAAATTTCTTGATACGTCAGGTAAAAATGAAAGTTCGATTTATTACGTCATAAATTCTGCATTGCGAAAAGCGAAAATGCAACCCAACGATGTCGATAATATTTTGTTGGTTGGTGGTTCATGTAAAAACCCTCTTATCGAAAAAAGTCTAAGGGAACATTTTCCAATTACGAATTTTCTTATACCTGGAGATATTCAGGTACAAGTTTCTAAGGGCGCTACTATTCATTCGCTTTTGTCGCAAGGATTAAACAAGCGACCAATTGCACCAATAGTGAGCGAATCTATTTCGATAGTTCTACAAGGCAAAAAACACCTAAATTTGATACAACAAGGGGATGAAATTCCTCTGTTCAAATCAATAAAAGATCCATTGGGCGTACAAATAAATGGTCAGCGGATTATAGAAATACCGTTATATGTTTCAGGGGAAGAAAAAATGTTACAAAATGTCATTATCCAATCTCCAAATGGCTTTCAAAGACAGGATATTTTTTCCATCAGTGCAGAAATTAATCAAAATAAAATAGTAACTATTAAAGTACTTTGTAATAATCAGCAAATGGAAGTACGTCATTTTTCACCTTTTGCTAATGAAGTATTATCTCCATATAAACGTGCAGTTAAAGAGGTCGAACGGGAAATCAATAATTTTTTAGCTGCAGGAGCAAAAAAGACTGATAGAAAAATCACTAATTTGGTGGATAGTTTAATATTATATCATACATCAGCAAATAATTACAAAGAGGCTATGGAAACGACTATTAAATATTACCCCAATAAATATTCGGATATTTCATACTTTGCAAATAATGCAGGGTATACAAAAATCGCGCATGATTATGTAGTAAAAGCTTATCAAAACAATCCCAACGACACTAATGCATTTAATGTTGCCCAATCACTGACTCCTGAATCGTCAGAATATTTCTATTATATGCAGATCGCAGCGGACCTCGGTAATACTGCAGCAAAAGTCATCATTTCTGTACATAAAATCGAACTGGGAAATGAGGGAGCAAGAATTGAACTTCTCGGCCCTTTTGATACCTTATATACTACATATCAAAATGATCCGAGTCAATTAAGTGTGAATGATCTTGATGACTTAATATTAACAGCGGAATATCTCGGTTATAATACGTTAATTGAGGATATTCACAGTTACATTGATAATATGCATTCAAAAATAAATTCTGGTAGTGAGTTGTTTCATGAAGCAAATCTTTTGAAAGAACGATAACCATATAGTATTCGGTTGGGCAGATGTCCCTCGCTGTCCGTAGAATTCTTTCCGTTGACTCAAGAGTGCAGCGGGTGCCCCATTTTCCGTACAGTTCCGTTATTCGAATGTCTCTGGCTAATCACTGTGCCTGTAGTTTACAATTACCCGTTTGGCGCAAGGCTTTCGAAATCAAATTGAGCGGGGCTGAGTTGTGACTTGGCAAACGTTGAGATAATCACAAGTCCCATCCCACCGGGCTCTACACAAGACTTGCGTCAAGTTGCAATTTGTAAAAGTGAATTAAAATGAGCAGAAGTTTTTTCACTGGTGAGATTTTCAAAATCTCAGCTTGGGTATCCGTGGCTGCTCAATTCTGTTTCGTTTATGAATTTTAAAAAGCCTTTACCAAAATCGGTTATTGCCATCTTATCAAAGGGCTTCGTATCTAATGCTCCGATACCCTCGTCCACCATTAAACCCTTGCCATACAAATCTTGTATTAGGAACAAGTAATCTCCACTTTCAACCCCATAATATGCTGGCTTCCTCAATATACTATCAAGTTCAATTTCCTTTTCAACATTCTTCAGCTGGTGGTCTGTTGATGTTATTGAACTGGTAATATCAAAATGATCGCCTATTGTGTCTCCATTTAGGTCGCCTAAGGTTTCAAGTTTATTATTTAGCTTTAGCATTTCTTCCCTCAAACCATCACGTTGCCTAAGCAGCAACCGAATATCATTCTCTATCTGGACATGTGCCTTGAGGATTTTTATTTGAGTTCCGTTGATCCGCTCAATGATGTCCAGGTAAGTATCACGGTAGTCAATTTTAACAGGATTGGCTATATAGTCAGTAACAACACTCCGGAACCGACAGATCCTTTCAGCTGAATTAGTTTGTATAACTCTTCTAATAACAGACTCAAATAAATCGCCAAAATCTTCCGATTCTTGAATTTCTGTTGAAATCGCCTCTATATCATTCCTTTTTAAATAATCAATTATTCCTTCAATAAAAGAATTTAAGCGGTCTTGCTTAACCCTACTACGATAGTCAAAAAAGACTTCACTTAACAATTGGCTACCAAAAGGCACCAAACTAAAAAGTGTCTTTGCCCCAGATTCAATTAACGCTTTATTTTTCATGACTAACCGATTACTACGCCTGTATTCCCCTCCTAAGTTAGCAAATATATGAGCCCATATGCTGGCTCATACGTAATTTTCCAATGCCGAATTGCGTCCCCCCGCTGTCGATTCTCTGCCTCAAATTACGATGCCCTTAGTCTCCACGCTAAGATGCCTATTCCCGCTTACATAATTAAGTATCAAAAAGCCGTCATACAATACTTGTTTAAAATCAAGGTAAGGCGCATTCCCCTTATGGAAAAAAGCTAACGTTTTGTACTATCTTTATTTTGATGAAAGAACGGATACAATCGATAGACATTGTGCGCGGATTAATCATGATTATCATGACGCTTGACCATACCCGCGATTTTTTGCACCTGGCCGGGCCGCCCCCGCTTGATGTACAGCGCACCACGGTGATACTGTTTTTTACCCGTTGGATAACACATTTTTGCGCACCCACCTTCGTTTTTTTGAGCGGCGTATCGGCATGCCTTGCCGCGCAACGCCGAACAACCGGCCAGATGACCACTTTTTTACTAAAACGAGGCACCTGGCTCATATTATCCGACCTGCTGATTATCAGCCTCATCTTTAGCTTTGATGTGCATTACCATTTCCCGGTGCTGGAGGTTTTATGGGCCATTGGCTTTGGCATGATTATTTTGGCCTTGCTCATTCGCGCACCTAAAAAATTTATTGCCGTGGTTGCAATACTGATTATTGCCGGCCATAATTTACTTGACAATGTTGATTTGCCTAAGAACGGCATTCCTGGCAACCTTACTACGCTATTACTGAATGGGGTAGGGGCATTGATCCCTATTGGCGCCAACCGGTTTATATTTGCTATTTATGCCGCCATTCCGTGGACAGGGGCTTTGTTGTTAGGCTACGTTTTTGGCCATCTTTATAAAAAGGGCTATAATGCGGCAAAACGACAGAAAATATTAAAGCTTTCGGGCTGCGCCTTGATTGTGCTGTTTGTTACCTTGCGCCTCATCAATCATTACGGCGATCCTGCACCCTGGGCCGTTCAGCAGAATACCGCGCATACCCTGCTTTCGTTCCTGAACGTGAGTAAGCAAACGCCCTCGCTCCTGTTTATGTTGATGACGCTTGGGCCGGTATTGCTATTGTTGTCGGTTACGGAGGGCATAAGCAACCGCGTTACCCGGTTTTGCACTGTATATGGAAATGTGCCTTACTTTTATTTTATCGCACATTTGGTGTTGCTGCGCATAATCAATGTAGCGGGCGTTATACTCGCCCGCATTCCGCTTGACTTTCAGAAGCCTGCACCGGTATGGGCCGCGCCTGGTTTCGGTATTCCGCTTTGGGGGGTGTACCTGTGCTGGATAGCCGTTATTGCGCTGATGTATTACCCCTGCCGTCAGTATGGCCGATATAAGCAAACCCACAGCGGGTGGTGGTTATCGTATATATAGGATTGGGATATCCGGTTGTCGCAAATCAGCAAAAAAACCGTCCATGCAGGCCTGGCCTAACAGTTGCCAACTATAGTAATAAGGGTTGGTCAGAGAATTGGCCAGCAGCGCAATGACAAGGGCAATAAATAAACTACATCAACAACACTTTCCAGGCACCTATTACCCGCCCGTCATCTAACAATTGCCTGGCTTTTAAATGCAGGGGCAAGGTGTGGGTGTCACCCATGGTAGCATCAGCCAGTTCTTTCATCTTATCGGTTTCACTAAAAGCTTTTACTAAACGGGCCTCCAGGTGTATTTTATGCGGATCTATTGTGCCATTGGCATCCAAAATTGCTTCATTGATAGTCCGTTTCAACACGGCAATAACTAAAGCACCTGCCCGTTATTTAGGGAACCCAACATCCCCCTTTACCTCGTTTATTTGTTGGGTATGGCGGTTACTGTGGGCGGCTATCAGCAGGATGAACTGGTAACTATCGTAAGTACCAACAGGCAATACCAGCACGTGGTTGCGCAGGTCGGTTTTAGTGTTTTTTATAAATGCTATCAGCTTTTCGCGATTGGATTTGAATGCGGTGAGCGCTTCGGCAACGGTTTTGTAGGGCGAATTTGCCGGCTCAAGCGCGGCGAAAGTTTTGGATTTATGTGTGCGGTCTTCCACGGCCTTAATCAGGTCGTCGTCGGTAAATTTAATTTCGGCCCTTTTTTCGGAATTGGCCGGTTGCGCTAAGGTTGGTTCGGCCATGGCCCAGAGTTCTTTTTCGGCAGCGGCAATATGTTTAATACAGTCGGCCACGCTCCATTTATCAGCAGCCGGCTTAAAGTTTAGCTGGGCCTCGCTCAAGCCTTTAACGGCATCAAAAACGCCAGATTCGGTTTGGGTGAGCAATTGCATAGCTTTTTCTCTTTCTTGTGAGGTTATCATGTTGCTTGTTTGTTGTTGCGCGCTGCATTGGTATGCTGTAAAGCACAGCAAAGTGAGGATGATGATACGTTTCATGGATTGAAGTATAAAATTTATAATTTTTACCCTAATATAAGGGCATGAGTGATTGCGAAGTATTTACTTGTTTAATTACCTGCTCCAGGTGTCCATAAGCCGCCCTATAAGGAAAAACTGCCATACTGATCCTTTTTACACCGGCCATTTGCAATGCCTCAACCGTAGCCAGATTTGGGTTACCAACAACATTAACAGGGAGGGAAACCGCCATGCTGATTTGTTTAATAACTGCGGCATCGCCTATGCCGGTAACAAAAAGGCCATCGGCGCCGGCATCATGGTAAAGCCCTGCCCTAAGGATAACGGTTTCGAGCGGCGAGGCCAGTTTTTGCAGGTAAACATCGGTGCGGGCATTTATAAATAGCTGCTGGTTGGTTTTGGCAAGGTAGTTTTTGATACTGTCCAGTTTACGCAAATAAATATCCTGGCCCTGGGCATCCTCCAGATTAATGCCAACAACCCCAATATCCAGCAGTTGCTGAATTTGTTGATTGATAACCACGAGATCATTACTATACCCTCTTTCAAAATCGACAGACAGTGGAAGATCTGTTGCGGCTTTGATCCTTTGAACAATGTAGAGCAATTCATTAAAAGGAATTTGCTCGCCATCGGCATAACCCATTGAATCGGCAATTGCGCCACTTGAAGTACCTATCGCCTCAAAACCGGCAAGTTGTATTAGCTTGGCGCTTTTGGCGTTCCAGGCGTTACCTAATAAAAAAGGAACCGGCTGATGATGCAGCTGGTAAAAGGTTTGGTAATGAGTCATACCTTATTTGTTATATATACAAACTTATGTTGTTTCCTGCAATTAAAAGGGTGCAAATTAGACATTATAGCGGGGTGATTTGGACATTAGTAGCTGGCGCAATTACAGCTACTTCAAACTAAAAAAGCCGCCCTGCTAACAGGACGGCTCATACATTATAGTCAACTAAATCAAATTTTTATTACACCAAACACATGCTAAAGTGATAAAGATGTATCAAATACTACAACCACATTGGTGTTATTCGGTGTAATGCAGTTTTGCATTTTCTTATTTGGTAATCCAGATTTTTGTGCTGGTAAGATCACTGCCACCGGTTGCTGCTTTCCAGTTGGCGGTGTTCAGCTGCGCTTCATCAGCCGGGTATTGGTAACGTTGCAGGCTGCCATAATTTTGTTTATAGCCCGCCGGGTTACTGGTATCCATCGGCGTTGCGCCGCCCGTTCTTCTTAGCAGGGTCCATGCTAACCAGGGCTGGCGGAACATGTCAACCCACTCCTGCGCATAGATCAAACTGAGCGCATTTGCGGAGTTAAAAGCAACTTTCGGGTTGGCCAGTATAGCGTTGATTGTTGCTGTAGATGGTGTTTCTGAAGCAGGCTTGTTTACAACCCAAACGGATGAATTGTACGCAACACTATTCCAGAAGGTAAGTGATGCGGTAACGCCTGCATTATATTCAGCTTGTGCCGACGATGTGCTTTGCGCTACACCCGCAATGCCACGTGCGTACACTTCTGCTTTTAAAAAGTGTACCTCGGCCGGGGTAATGAAAATTTCGGGACATGCGCCGGTTGAGCCGGAAACAATGCCATCCCTGCCCCAGTAATAATTATAATCGGAGTACAAATTGCCATCTTTATGAGCTGCCCAACCTTTATTATCAGCATCTCTTTCGACATTATAAGGGTCGCCGCCATCTGTTATAGGGGTAGCCGGGTTTTGCGGGTAAGGCACCCAGTTACCTGCCCCGTTGGCTTCAAAGAATATTTTACACCTTAAGTCAAATATTCCGCTGCCATTGATGTTATTATTGTTGCTGAATAAGTTCCATAGGGTGCTGCCCATTCTTGCGCGGCTTTCCTGGTGGAAGAAGAACCCTCTTCCTGCTCCGTCGATATCAAAGGATATGCCCGGAACATTGGCTTGTTTAAAGCCAACAACATCGGTGAGCGGGTTGCTGGATAGTTTGGCTATGGCATCGGCTATTATCGGCGCCGCATCTGTATTGTCCTTATCATACATGGTAAGCGCGTAACGCAAACGCAGCGAATTGGCAAACGCTTTCCATTGGTCGATATTATTGTTTAAAAGAAACTCCGAACCAAACGAAAACTGGGTGCTACTGTTAGTAAAGTGGTTTGCAGCCCAGGTAAGATCGGCCAGGCAGGATAAATATACAGCCTGCTGTTTATCATACGGCACTTTAAGATCGGCAGTAGAGCCCGAAAATGCCTTTCCTGCTTTAGAATATGGCATATCGCCATAGAGGTTGGATACTTCAAGCGCCTCGTAAGCCCGCAATACTTTTACCATACCTATAGCATTTGTGTATGTTGCCGAATCGGGACTACTGGCCATGGTGGTAAGCATTTGATCCATAGCCGGTAAATTGGAGTAAAACAGGCTCCAGTTTTGCCCTTCTACAAAACCGAAATCAGATACGGCATATACTGCGCCCAGCTGGGTTACGGGGTACAGCCATCTTGCTTCGGCCCAGTTGCCGATGTTAGCCGCACGATCGAGGTTAGCGCCGATACCTGTGTAAAGCTGTTGCAGGGTGGCCGATGCCGGACCGCTATAAGGCGCGTTTTCCTTTTGAAAATTCTTGGTACATGACGCAAGAACTGCAGTAATGAACAATATAGTAGTTACCACCATTGTCCATCGTTTTATATCATGATACTTAATCATAAGTTTCGTTCTTAATTTTTAACAATCCTATTAAAATCCCGCTTTTACCGAAAAACCGTAGGAGCGTACGCCAGGTAAGCCACCAAACTGAATACCCTGAACGTTTCCGGTACCTACAACACTTTCAGGGTTTATCCTGTCGGGTAAGGTATTGAACAAGTAAAACAGGTCGCGGCCGATTAACGATACCGACAGGGTTTGGAGCATTTTTGTTTTTTGTACAAATTCTTTCGGCAGGTTATAAGTGATTGACACTTCACGCAGCTTACCCCATGAATCATTGAATATAGAGTTGGTGCGTACAATAGGATCATTATCCCATGATTGATAATTACCCGCGTATTTCCACCATGCATTTACCACATTGGTGTTTGGTGTATAGGTACCCGCTGTTGAGCCCTGCACCACGCCAGGTAAAATTACACCAACGTTGGCCTTTGTTCCATCGGGATAGGTATAAGCTAAGCCGTGTCCGTCCCTTTCGTAAACAGTTTCGGGAGCCATACCCTGCCCCATCAAGGTAGCATAGTCGCCAGACCAGATCTGTCCGCCCACTTTAAAGTCTGTCAAAACGTATAAGCTAAAGTTTTTGTAACGGAAACTCTGCGAAATACCGCCTGTAAGTTTTGGCGTAGCATCGCCTATTTTAACCATATTGTCTGATGTGGCGTATTGTGAGCCCAGTACGGCGCCATTGCCGGTGTTGGTGCCATCGGCGTATATCAGGTTAACAATCTTTTGGCCATCACGTGTATATTTATAATCTAAGCCATAAATGCTGCCATAATTTTGGCCTACGTCAACTTTCATCAAAACCCCATTGCTGCCAAACCACGAACCTAACTGCAATGAGTTAAGGCCCGGCTCAAGTGCGACAACTTTATTTTGATTATGTGCCGCGTTCAGTGTTACATTCCATGAAAAATCACTTGATTTAATCACTTTCGCATTCACGGTTAATTCAAAACCCCTGTTGCGTAACGCGCCCGAGTTTATTAAAACGTTTGGAACTCCTGACGAACCGGCTACAGGAATGGTTATTTCCTGGTTGTCTGAGTAGGTGTTATAGTAAGTGAAATTTACATCCAACCTGTCATTAAAAAAACCAAGGTCGGGCCCGATTTCAAACGAACGGGAGCGTTGTGGTTGGATGTTGGTAGGGTACGAACCTGGCAAATTCAACCCGGTTGTGAAACCTGGCGTGCCTGAAGTTGGACGGTAGGTAAATCCGTTTTGATAAGGCAAATAGGCATTTGCACTTTTGGCCTCGCTTACACGTATCTTTCCGTAAGTAAGCCAGCTTTTTACCGAACTCATATCAAACGCATCGGTAAACACAAAGCTTAAACTTGCCGATGGGTAAAAATAACTCCAGTTTGTTGGGCGTAAGGTAGATGACCAGTCATTTGTTCCGGCCAGGTCCAAAAACAGGTAATTTTTGTAAGAAAGGTTAAGCAAGCCATAAACTGTATTTATTTGCTGCACATACCTGTTTTCTGACGCATTAAGTGCCGTTGCTGAATTGCCGGCGTAGTTGCTCAGGTTAAATAAAAACGGGTAATTAAATGGCCCGGGATTAGTTTGAGCAATATCATACATGTTACGGTAGTAGTGCCTTGCACCTACCGAAAGACTTGCATTAAAATCGGGAAGTAACCTGTTTTTATGAAATATCAAACGACCGTCGAGGTTGTTGGTGGCATTTTTGGCCAGGTCATATCCGTAGCTGCCAACTAATCCTGCGGCATCTGTAGGATAATTTTTAGTTACGTACTCGTTGGTGTAATAATCCAAACCAACGTTGCCCACTGCCTTTAACCAGGGTGTAACTTCGGCATTTAATGATATGGAGCCCACAAACTGGTTTTGTGTAAGCGTTGTAATATCATTAAAAGTATTCCACCAGTAATATTGCTGCCCATACTCAAACGGCGATTGCTTTAGTATCGGATTTTGTGATCCGTCGGGCAGGGTAGTCAGCCCTCTTTCAATTGGCTTATAATCTGCAGGTAAATTGTACACAGTCATATAGCCCAGGCCTATATTACCTGCGCCGCCGTTTTCACCATATATATTTGGTGGGTTAAATTTGGTCAGGTTAATATAACTGGCTGTAGCATCAACCTTAACTTTAGGGCTGATGTTTATTGATGAGCCAATATTAAATGTGTTAGTGGCGTTATGACTATTGTAAGTAATAGCCTCATTTGTTGAGCGGGTATAGGAAACGCGCAGGGTTCCGAGTTCGCCACCGCCCGAAAGGGCTATGTTATGGGTTTGCGTATTACCGGTTCTGTAAAAGCTTTTAAAAATATTTGAATTGCCGGTATAAGGCCTGGTTGTACCATCCCACCAAACAAGCGGCTGCCCTTCCATTTTGGGCCCCCATGATGCACCATCGCCAGGAAAACCGATATAATTATAAAACGGACCGCCGGCAGCACTGGATACACCAGGGCTAACATAAGCCCCAGGTATATTGCCCAGGGGGCCATACGGGTCGCCGCCTATTTGTTCCTGCCTGTCTTTACCATTGGCATCTTTATAAAAGAAAGGATTTGCCGAGTAAAGGTCTTCTGTCATGCCGTTACCGTATTCACTTTGCGTTTTTATAAAGCGGTAAGGATCATTAGCACGATAGGTGTAACCATAATCAACCCCAAAACCTTTCTTTTTGTTGCCTTTTTTAGTCACGATAAGTATTACGCCATTGGCGCCGCGTGCACCATATAATGCTGCCGCGGTTGGGCCTTTCAACACATCAAGGCTTTCGATGTCGTCGGGGTTCAGGCTGTTTAAAAAAGATCCGTTATCTACGGGCGGTTGCGAAACGTCGGTACCGCCATTACTTAGTGATAAGGCATCATTGAAAGATTGTACTCCTCCTTTGGGCTGTACGGGTTCATTATCAATAATAACATTATCAACCACTATCAGCGCCTGGTTATTCCCGGCCAGGTTGTTATTACCCCTGATAACGATGCGGTTTGAAGAACCTTCCACACCGTTTGGCTGGGTAATATTCAAGCCTGCTATTTTGCCCATTAAGCCGGATGCTATATTTGGCGGGTTAACTTTATTCATATCAGCACCTGATATTGTCTGCGCTGCGTAGCCTAATGACCTTGCTTCGCGTTTTATACCCAAAGCGGTAACAACTACTTCATTTAACGAACCTGCGCTTTTTTTAAGTTCGATAACCAAATTTGTACTGGTGCCTACTTTTATTTCCTTGCCTTCATAGCCAACATACCTTATAATTAAAACATCGCCCGGCGACGCGTTCAAGCTAAAGTTACCATTTACATCGGTTTGCGTGCCATTGGTTGTTCCCTTCAGGCCGACGGAAGCGCCGGGAAGGGGCATCCCGGTTGAATCAACTACTTTTCCGGTAATAGGCGGAGCTTCATCCGCCGCGTCTTTTTTTATTTTTTGCTCGTATCGGATCAATATAGTTTTATCGTCGATACTGTAAGTTAGCGATTGCCCATTCAGCACTTTATCTAAAACATCGGCCAGTGGCGTGTTTATAAAATCTACCGCCTGCGGCTGGATGTTTTTAATTTTATTGGATGCAACAAGAACATTATAGCCAGTTTGCTTCCTTATCTCCTTGAAAATTTGTTCAAGCGATGCGGAGTTATTTTTGTAGGTAATTTTTTGAGCAATGCTCAATGCGCTAACATGTAAGATGGTAACCGTCAAAATAATAGAGGTAAGTCTCATAATCAGCAGGAATTTGCGGATATACCCCTTCCGGGTACAAAAAAATCCGTTGAACTTTTTATACATTTGAATGTCTGTTTTACGTGAAATATTGGTTCAAAGCAATTTTATCGTTTGCCGGCCGGCAAACGGTGTGAGCAGGCTATTAAGCAGGGGCACAGCGAATGCCTCTGCTATTTTTTCCTTTTCACTTTTCTGGAGTTTATAGTTATTGTTTCTTCATATTCCTGCGGGTTTAATTTATAATTAGTTAATAATCAAGTCAGTTATTTTTTCTCTATAAAAATCTTCTTTCCTTCAATCCTGAATTTTACATCGCCGGTTATTTCCAGCATCTTTAAAACCTTAGATACATTGTCGTACCTGGTGATGCTGCCCCAGTATTCAACATTGGTATTCTGATCTTGCGGGTAAACAATTTCAACATCATACCACCGTGAAATCTTCCGCATTATGCTTTCCAGTTTCTCGTTATTAAAAAGGAAGTAGCCATTTTTCCAGGCGGTAACTTCTTCGGTATCTGTTTCTTTTATCCGGATATTGGCTTTATCAGGAGCAGTTATAGCTTGCTGACCCGGCCGTAATGTAGCGGTTGAGTTTCCTCTTGTTATTTTTATACTGCCGCTAATCAATGTAGTTTTTATAGCCGGCTCATCATCGTAAGCGTTGATGTTAAATACGGTACCAATATCTTCAATGGTTTGACCTTTTACATCTACCCTAAAAGGTTTTGAGGCATTGTGCCTTACATCAAAGTACACCTGCCCGGTTACTTCAACCCGCCTTTCTTTAGATTTAGAAAAATCAACCGGAAACCTTACAGATGATTGAGCATCAAGGTATGCTACTGTTCCGTCGGCTAAAGTAATGGACGACTGGCCGCTCCGCGGCGTAGAAAGCGTGTTGTATTTTGCCGGGCCCTGGTTATCGGCATTCCCGGGTTCAATCAAGCTTTTGTTTATGGTGTAGGCAAGAACCCCGTTTTGGTTACGGGTTACCTGTAAGGCACCTTGCCGGTAAATAACTCCTTTTTTTATACCGGTTATGTAAATTTTTTGCCCGTTGGCAAGGGCCAGCACGGCCTTATTTTGCCCCGGCGGAATATCGTGGTGTATAGCTGCACTAAGTTGACTTTTAGCAACATTTTTTCTGAGAAAATAAAAACCACCCAGGCTTAATAATATTAAAACACATGCAGCCGCGCTTATCCGCAGCGGAAGTGATATTAACCTGCCTATCCCGAATTGACGTTTCAGATTTTCACGAACGGCTGCAGCATCCTGAAGGCGCTCGTCAAGTGTATAATCGGGCAATTCCGATTCCTGATGATGTAAATACCAGCTTTCAAGCAGCGATTTCTCATCTTCAGTGGCCGTATTGTTCCCGTATTTATGTAATAGATCCCTGAGCTCCTGATCGTTCATACTACTATTTATTTCCCTTTATTTTAGTGTCATGTCAACAATAAATTGACGGATAGTCTTTAGTTTTAAGTTCCAAGCCCCAAAAACAACTTTAGACTTATGACTTCATGCTATTAACTTAACGACTTAGTACCATTGGCTTAATATTAGTAAGACAAACAACGCGTACCGTACAGGTAAATAAAAATAAAATATTTTATAGGAGATGAAAAAGCATTAATAGATAGATAAAAAAACCGAGGCGAACCCTTAATATTTTTAAGGCGTTAGTAACATGTTTACTTACTGTTTGCTCGGAAATATCCAGTTGCGCTGCAATTTCTTTATGGGAGAGATGCTGTTTGCGGCTAAGTTCAAATACCTGGCGCATTTTTGACGGAAGAGCGGCAATCTCTTTTTCTATAAGCGCCGCAAGTTCGTGTTCACGGATCAGGTGATCTGTGATAATCTGACTGGTTTCGGTTTGAATAAACTGTATTAAAGAGGTGGTGTATTTATCAAGTATTGATTGCCGCGCAATTCTGTTCAAAATGTTGTTACGTAATGACGTATATAAATAACCCGAAAGATTAGATTGAAAATTAATTTGGTCCCGTTTGGCCCACAAGGTTGTGAAAACTTCCTGAACAACATCTTTGGCCTCTTCCCGGTTCCTGGTTTTATTATAGGCATGATTAAATAAGGTGAGCGTGTACCTATCGTATATTTCTACATAAGCGGCCTGATCCCCCGACTTAAACAAGTCAACCAATTCGCTGTCCGAAAAGTGCTTTAGGGTGGTCATTTTAAAGAAGTTGATAACGAATGTATGAAATTTAAGAATATAAATATAAAAACAAGAAAATTATCAGTTGCAGCGTACACCCCACGCTACCGGGACGGTCTGCCCCTTGCGATACGCATGATAAGTATACGCCAGGCATACCGCCCGGAGATTGCTTATTCCTTCTTAAAAACGGACGTATTATCTTATAAAAATCACCTGAACCCCCGTTATCCGTAGCGCCCCGTTTTTCGAAAGCCATGGTAAATAATATTCTTTCCTTTTAAAAGTGCATTCCGTATCTCACTACGGAATGCACCACATTTTGTTCAACTAAATCTCAGGTTTCATATTTATAAACCTAAGTTCTTTTAGCAGCTTACCAGGTCATTCGCTCCTCAGGCTTTTTACCGGGTTGGCCAAAGCACTGCTGATAGCCTGATAGCTTACTGTAAATATGGTTATTATAATGGCCGCCGCCGCCGAAAGCAGGAAGGCTGCCGGGCCAATAACAATGCGGTAATCAAACTTTTGCAACCAGCTATGTAAAAAATAAAAGGCCACAGGCGATGCAATTACACAACTAACAACTACAAGCAATATAAAATCGCCCGATAACAGGAGCCATACCTGCGACACCGATGCACCCAATACTTTCCTGATGCCTATTTCTTTTTTTCGCTGTTCGGCTACGTAGGCTGCAAGGCCAAACAAACCAAGGCATGAAATAAAAATAGCCAGGCCTGCAAAAATACCGGCCAGTGTACCTACCAGTACTTCTACATTAAATGTCATATTAAAGGCCTCGTCGGCAAAGCGGTAATCGTACGGGAATGATGGGTTATACTTGTTAAATATCGTGGCTATTTTTGCAATGGCCGGCTGTATAGGTACGTTTGGCTTCAACCGGTACATAATACTGCCCGCCCAGCCCGGGTTATAAACATAAATAGCCGGTCTGGCTGCATAAAACGGCGACCCGACAACAGCGTTTTCCACTACACCAATAACCCGCATGGGGTTTTTAGAATATTCAAACGTAATTAGCTGGTTTAACGGATCCTTTAACCGCAGCCTTTGGGCGGCGGCTTCGTTCAAAACAATGTTTAATGTGTCTGCGCTGGTGTTGCCTTCAAAATCGTTGCCGTATTTCAACTCCATTCCAACCGTTTTAAAATAATCCTGCGAAATGGCATTAACATTCATCTCAAGTGATTCTTCCTGTCTTTTACCTGGCCAGTTCAAAATAGTGAACGAAGCGGGGTAAGATAACATCCCGCTTCCTGCGGTGGTAACGCTTACCACCTGGCCGCTTTGTAAAAGATCATTTTTTAGCGCTGTATAATTTTTTCGGAGGTCGTCGCTATTATTGTTCATTACCAGGCCATAAGCATTATATCCCTTGGGCCTATCCTTAGCATATTTTATTTGCTGATAAATAATTAGTGTGCTGATAATAAGGGCAATTGAACAAGTGAATTGCACTGCAACCAATATTTTTCGCGGAAGCGCTGCGCCTTTGCCTAACTGAATGGCGCCCTTTAATACTTTTGCAGGATTAAAAGAAGACAGATAAAATGCCGGCCGGCTCCCGGCCAATAACCCGGTGACGAGCACGTAGCCCATCATCACACACCAAAATAACCAATTGGTATAAGGCACGCTGATTTTGCTATACGTAGTGCTATTGAAATATGGCAGCGCCAACTGAACTATCAGTATGGATACCACAAAAGCTACAAAAGTAAGTAACAACGATTCGCTCAAAAACTGAATAATGAGGTCTTTGCGTGTTGAGCCGATTGATTTGCGCACACCAACTTCGCGTGCGCGCTTTTCGGCCCGCGCGGTCGATAAATTAACAAAGTTGATGCACGCGATCACCAATACCAGTATGCCGATTATACCGAAAATGCGCACATACTGGATAAAACCGTCCGTTGCCTTGCCATTTTTAAATTCCGTAAGCAAACGCCAGTTTTTTGCAGGCTGCAAAACCACTTCAATCTTGCTGCCTGGATCATGTTTTGCAATGATATTTTTTATTTTACTTTCAAAAGCATCAGCATTTGTACCCGGTTGTAGTTCCACATATTCGGGATACGAATGGTTTCTCCAATTTGTGCGCTCCTTTTTAGTATCGGGATAGGTTTGCTCAAGGTAGCTGTATGGCAAAAGATAGCTGAACTGTAAAGTTGAATTAGCTGTTACATCTTTCATTACACCTGTAACTACAACATTATTTTTATTATCAATCCGGATAAGTTTACCAACAGCATCCTGGTTACCGAACAGCGCCTTTGCAACTGATTCGGTTAAAATGATAGAACTCGGCTCCTTAAAAACAGTATTAACATTTCCCCGGACTAATGGATAAGGGAACATCTTCAAAAAATCCTCGCCTACCGTTAATCCCTGCGGATTAAGCTTTTTATCGTCAACAACCAGGCTATGCTGCGATCCCCAGTCGGTTTCGGATGCGTATTTTACTTCCGGGTAGCTCTTGCGAAATTCTTCGACCAGGGGTAATGACGAGCCGGTTTGTGTTTGTATTGCACCGTTATAATTAAAATTCAGTTTTACCAGGTACAATTGGTTGTAGCCCGGCAAAAACCGGTCATAATCATACTGGCTATATATCCACAAGCCAATAAGCAAGGCAACGGCCATGCCGGTAGCAAGGCCAACAATATTAAGCGCGCTGTAAACTTTGTTGTGCAGCATAGTGCGCCAGGCAATTTTCAAATAGTTTTTAAACATATAACTTCGGTTTAATTTATCAGACGACCACATAGGCATGGCTTCATGATCCGAAATTACAGCGGCACGGCGGTAGTAAGGTCTCAAATGATAATTTGGGCGCTCTTTTTTTAGCTGGTTCTTATACTCGGCGGGGCTCATGCCCGTCATTTGCCTGAAAGTTCTGTTAAAGGTTGATTTGGAACTGAACCCTGCATCAAGGGCAATGCCCAACAGGGTTAAACGATCATAAGCCGGCTCCTGCATTTTGCGGGTCACCTCCCTGATGCGGTACTCATTGATAAAATCATTAAAGTTTTTTTTGAGCACTGTATTAATTATCCGGGATAATTCATGAGGGTGCAAATCAACTTTTTTAGCCAGCGAGCCCAACGTGAGGTCGGCATCCTGATAGAGCAGGCCGGCTTCAATCGTTTTACGCAGCCACACTGCTTTTTGCTTCAGTTCGGCAGGCAATAATGGTTTTGATACAGCAGGCAGCGGTACCGCCACTTCTGATCTTAAGAAAGATACAGCCGAAATCCGGATAAAAAGCGCTGCTAAAAGGAGGAACAGGGGGTAATAAGCATCTATCTTCAACTGGTTATGGTAATAAAAATAATCTGTTGCCACATACGGAACCCATAGCAACCATAACATGCCGAAACCGGTTAGTAAGCGATACAGCCACCGGAATTCATACCGGTACCTGTCGCTCATATCATTAAATTTTAACCGTTGGTAAAAGTGCGCTATCAACTTAACCGACCAACCCAGGTACGTGATAACCGAAATAAATGCAGCAAGGCGTAGTATCGGGCTGATATGATGATAAATTTGCGTGTCATAAGTAGCTGCGCCCGTCCTGATGCCCTCCTTAATTTCGAGCAGAAAAACAACCTGCTCAACCAACAATGGGCCCAAATGTAACAGGTCCTTCCAGCGGTATTTATATTCAGGCCTGGTTATTTTAAGCACGTAAAAAAATATAAAAGGGCCAAATGCAAGCGAAAACTGCAATGGCAGGCAACTCCAGTACGGGAAATAGACTGCTAACCGGATGTCGGTCCCTAATAGCCAAACCATCCATAAAACAATTACCAGCAGGGCAAGCGAGAGAAAGCGGTTTGCGACCCGGTTGATTTTTTGGGCAAACCATAACAACAGCATAAAAGTAAGCCCGGTAAAAATTATTCCCAGGAAGGCCAGGTCATAAGGGGTGATATGGAAAGTATATGCGCTCAAACAGGTTGATTACCTCAACGCTTGTTCCAAATTTATAACTAATTAATATAAAGCGAATTGAATTTTATTTACTTCAATTGAATGTAACAATAACGGACACTGTACGTTCGGTTTTGAATTGCAAAAAGAAAGTCAGGGTATCGAACAGCAGGGAAATGAAAGGTCAATGAATAAACTACATCAACAACACCTTCCAGGCATCCATTACCCGGCCGTCATCTAACAATTGCCTGGCTTTTAAATGCAGCTGTAGGGTGCGGGTGTGGCTGTCAGCGATGGAGGCATCAGCCAGTTCTTTCATTTCATCGGTTTCACTAAAAGCTTTTACCTCCTCATCGGATGGTAGCGTTTCAACAAGTCCCAATAATCCCAGGTTATTCCCGGTTAATACTTTGGAGTATTTAACCTCTTCAGGAAAAGCATCCACACCAATACCCATTCCGGCACTGCCTGTTGGTTTAGCAATCTTAAATAAGTTATCGCTGGTTACCCTGCAATACCAATCGCCGCCTAAACGGGCCACCAGGTCTATTTTATGCGGGTCTATTGTGCCATTGGCATCCAAAATCGCTTCGTTGATATGCATCCGTTTCACCTCGGCAATAACCAGGTTACCCGCTCCCCCGTTTTTCCCTAAGGATATCACATCATTCACTATACATTCCAGTTGAACGGTCGATTCTGCTACCCTTGGTGGTTTTATCGTCTCCGAAGCCAATTCAGTAAACCCCGCTTTCGAAAATTCATTTACGCCTTTTTTGTAATCCATACTGGTTAAATACGTCTGTTGCACCATATCGTAGTTCACAACATTAATTACGCATTCAGGCACTTCCAAAACGTTTTCAAGCGTGTGTTTAGTGGTATTATCCCGCGCCCTGCTTGTTGGCGAAAAAACACATATCGGTGGATTGATACTAAAAACATTAAAAAAACTAAACGGACTTAAATTAACCTGGCCGTTTTTGTCAATAGTGGATACAAAGCATATTGGCCGGGGTGCAATGGCATAGTGCAAATAAACCTGCATTTCGGCCGGTGTCAGTGATGATGCATCAATAGTTTTTAACTTCATTCCAATTTTTATTTAAAGCTTAACCAGCCTAACAGCTGGCAAAATTGCTGTCCTCAATTCCGAAATCAATCTTCCGACCATTATCTGCTTCCCGAAACCCTCAGGGCCCCTTTTGCAAAAAGCCCCCAACAGGACGTAATTACCCTCACCACCCCACGCCTTCAATTAATCACCCTGTTCAATTCTTCAACCATAGCGGGGCGGCGGGGATATTTTTGCTTCAGTTTTTTTGCAAGCTCAATTACTTGCTCTTTTCCGAAGGCGAGGGCTTTCATGATCTTTTTCATATTTCCGGCTAACTGTGCGTAATGGCTCCGATTGTCGGCTTTATCAGCCTGCCGTTCCAGGGCCGGGATATAAAGCTGTAATAACTCGTGGGCATATGAAAACACCAGGTGTTCATGGTATACCATAAGCCGGTCAATATCTTTTTCATTTTTTACCAGTTCAAACAACCGGTCGGTAAACCTTTCTTCAATATAAATTGGTGATAGTGCCGAAAGCAAATAGCTGTCAAACGGGTGCCAGGTTCTTTTACCATGCTTTTTTGTGGTTTCGGTTTTAATGCCGGCGATAATATCCTCAACTATTTTCCCCCATTCCTCCGCATCATAAGTTGCTTTTAACGCCCGGTAATACTTAACATCAAACTGACGGTCGAAAGCAAATGCTCTGTAATATTTACGCGTTAAGGGCACATCATTTTCTAACAATGCTATGCGCAACAGTTGTTTCTGCCACTGCGAAACGGTACCCGGATGCCTTTTATCTTCTGCTATTTTTATACCATCGTTTATCAGTTTTTTTGCCCGCTCATAGTCCTGGCTGCTTATTACTTTATCAACCTCGGCCTGCCTCACTTCCACAATTTCCATATTTAGCTCAATCAGCGCTTCGGCTTCAGTGTGCCTTCCTATAGCTTCCAAAAACTCAATTTTGGTTGTCTTAAAATGCTCAAGCCGGTAACTGCCATAATCCCCTGTTAACCGGGGCAACCAGGCATCAATCCAGGCTAAAAACTCCTGGTGCAGGTTTAGCTCAATTGCTAAAGTTTGAAAAATATCCATCAACTCATATCCAAAATCGCCATAATCAAAGTATACCGCATCGCTGAGCTCCGCTTGTAAAAACTTAAACACGCGCGTTTTCATATCCATAACGGCATCAACAGATAAAGCTATTTGGTCTATAAGTTGGATGGTGCCAAAAATAGCATCGCCTAAAGCACCGCTTGAATCGTCGCCATAAGTTATTACCTGCATCATTTCCTTTAACACAACGCCGGCTATTACAAAAGCTTCTACAAAGTTACGCTTGTTGGCAAAATCAAACCCCTTATCAATTAGCTGGTTTACTTCTTTGGCTAAACCGGCGGCAGAACGGTAGTCCATATAACCTTTGGCCATATGTTTTTTAATGAGCTTTTTAATTGAATCGGCATATAGTTTACCGGTATCAATGCGGCCGTCTTTTTCGGCAAAAAACAACTCAAGTGCCCTTTTAAAATCTTTATTGCTTAACGCGTAATCTTTAATAAAAACCCGGTATTCATCGGCACTAATCTTCAACAGTAAATCTTCAAACTGATTTTTCTTTGCGCCCTTATTTGGTACTATTATACGTGTTGCTAATTCGTCTCTTATTTCAAAAAGAACCGCTATTACGTGCTTACAAATGGCGCCATCATAGGGGCAATCACAATGGTAGGCTACAATTTCCTTATCGTTTTTCAGCATTACCGATATGTTGTATGTTTCAGTCCCTTCAACTTCCGCGGCCCAGCGGCCTGCGTTTTCTTCCAGCTCGGCAACTGCTCCTTCTTCATGATACTGCTTTCCTCTTTGCAGCATTACGGCATTTAGTTGTTTCTCAAAATTTTGCAGTGTAAACATATTTCAGCCTGACTTTATCGCGGTTGACGGGTTTATTATATAGACTTTTATTTTTGTATTGCTTATGATAGCTATACAACTTATTTAAAACACTAAACTTATGCATTTAGTAAAAGAAATAACACCCGAAATTATAAAAGATATTGCCGAGATGCTGGATATGGGTATGATTTGTTTTTATCATAAACCCACAGGTACTATGGATTATTACCCGGATGAAATGAAGAATCCGGGCTATGACGAAGAGCCCTTGGCAGAGATTATTGATAAAATTGACGAAAACTATGGCGAGTACCAACGATTTGAGGGAATGAGCAGCCGTGAGTCATTTAAAGTTATGGAAGATTTTATTGCCGGTATTAATCACATACCTACACACAACAAGTTTATTGATGCTATATCGCGCAAAAAGCCGTTTGCCAATTTCAATCACCTGCTGCAATACCATCCTGGTTTGCGCGAGGAATGGTTTAAATATAAGTTGGCGCGAGGTATTGAATATGTAAAAGACCAAATAGGATAGAAATTAACAGCTGTTCGAAGAATCGCTGTCTGATTTACTTTACTCATTGTCTCCAGGCAATTGTTCGCCTCACCCACCCTCCTGGTTAATAATATTCACCGTCACGTTACTATCGATAAAGTGGTTAATGATGTAGGAGGCAAGGTTAAACCAGGCGTAGCAACCGTTAAGCACCCAGGCATCTGAACTTACGATGAGCCGATTTTCGGCAATTAAAAATTTATCTGGGGCGTTGTCTAAATAAACGTCCCATAAAAAGCCCTGTTGCGCCGCTATTTCATAACAAAGAGTTTTAAGCCGGCCGCTGTTAGATACCGGCGCGTCAAATATCCAGTTCACCCGTTCGGCACCAAGTTCATGCAATGCTTTACCCAGCATAATAAGTACTTCTTCGGTTTGCCTTACCCGTTTATATGATCCGTGTACCGACGAAATATCGCGGTAGCAGCCGTCTAACCCCTTAAAAACATATCCGCCCGATAAAAGAGATTCCAGTATAATAACAATATTGAATCCATCTACATAAACGGTTTTATTCCGTATACCGGTAGCTGCTACTTCTTTATTTTTACGGTTTTGGATATCTTTTGCCGAACAAGCCATACCCTGCAGTGCCAGTATCTGCCGCTGCCTTAACCGGTACCTGTTGCCTACCAATGCCAGCGTTGCCCGTGGAGGGTAATCTTTATTGAGCAAATAATGCATATCCTGCAAAGCCTGCAACAGTTTTTCAAGCTCTTTTGGCCTGCCAAAAAGCGCTTCGTCGTGCGGGTCTTTGCCCCGGTTTCGGCGGGTTTCGGATTGTTGGTCGCTCATCTATGAAAACAAAAGTGTTTTGCAATATACTTGTTTTGCCGGTTGCTGCAATAGCGGCCACGGGTGCCCACCATGCAGGCGCACAAGCAATTCTTTTGCTGATGCAAGCGTACTGAACAGCTATTCAAATGTTAAGCCAGTCCGGGTATCAGAACTTCCACTATTTCGCGCTCAGCGCATCACCTTCAAAAACAACACCATCCCATCCATGAGCCATAAACTGCCTTATATTTTGGTGGTCTGTTGCATCCGGGTTAGCCAATACCGACTGGTAATGTTCGGCAAATAACCATAGGGTGTCTGCCGCGCTGATGTTATTCAGTTGGGCACAGTAAAAAACTTTTGCACTCCCCTGGTTTTGCGTGGCCTGGTTATACGCGTCGCCATTTTTAAAGGCAGTTGGCTGATGATTATAATAAGTTTCTATCAAATTTATAACTTCGTTAAACAGCAGTGATCCTTGTTTGGATGAGTTAATTAATGTAAGCAATTGCTCTTTCATTCAGATTAATTTGGGGCGAAAATAAAAAAGAAAAATCAATTCCGGTTGTTTTGGCAGGCTGGCCCAAACACCTCAGGCTTCACTTCAAATTAATACAAATCATCTACTGCTAAATTTAGTATTTTTGTATTCCACTTGTTGAACCATACTCATAAACTTAATAGCCGGCATGCCCAGTTCTGACTTTAAAAAACACCAATTGAACGGCCCGGCCCGGAATGAGCCATTGCTTTCTTTTGGCGAACCAGGATTTGAGTTTATTACCCGGCTGGCTGCACTCACCTGCGAGGCGCCGATAGCAATGGTTTCCCTGCTTGATGAAAATAATGCCTGGACGCATGCTAAAACATTCCCCGAAGCGCCGGAAAGCCCCGGATACTCGGACTTTTGCGACTATGCCGTAAAAGAACAAACACTGTTTGAAGTACCCGACACCCAGAACGATGAGCGTTTTAAGCTAAACCCGCTGGCCGCCAGGCTGCACCCGGTAAAATTTTACGCTGGCCTGCCGTTAATCAATAATGAAGGGAATACGCTTGGCATTTTAAGTGTGATGGGATATGAACCGGGCCAGCTATCAGCAGCGCAGCATGAATCGATGCAACTGTTGGCGCAGGAGGCAACAACATTAATTACAGAACGCCGGCAAAAACAGGAGTTTCAAAATTTCGAAAAGCTGTTTAATTTATCGGCCGACCTGATTTGCATTGCGGGGACAGATGGATATTTTAAAAGAGTTAACCCCGCGTTTAAATCAACTTTTGGATGGGATGATACCTATATTTTGGCTATCCCCTACCTGGAACTGGTACACCCAGACGACCTGAAAGCCGCCCAGGAGGATGTTACCGGGATGATATCGGATAAAAAAGTACGGCAGGTAACCTACCGCACCAGGACTAAATCCGGAAGATACAAGGCCATTCGCTGGGAAACCACACCCGACCCTAATACCGGCAACCTGTTTTGCATAGGACGCGATGTAACCGACGAGAAATTAAAAGAACAGCAACTGGCCGTAAGCGAGGAAAGGCTGCGTGTTTTTTTTGAGAATTCGCAAGGGCTCATGTGCACCCATGACCTGTCTGGCCGTTTCCTGTCGGTAAATATGGCCGGGGCTTCGCTTTTGGGTTATACCCTTGCCGAAATTTTAACTTTAAGTTTGTTTGATATCGTACCGGCCAATCGTCATGCGCAGTTAACCGGGTACTTAAAAGAGATAAGGGACAAAGGGGGCGCCAGGGGCCAGATGGTTACCCGGCACAAGGATGGCAGCCCCCGGATATGGATGTTTAACAACATCCTTGAGCAACAGGGAGACCAGGCCTACGTAATAGGTAATGCCATTGATATTACCGAAAAACACTTCCTGGAAAGAAACCTGGAGCGCACCCGGCAAATGCTGGAAGAAACCGGCAAAGTAGCCCGAATAGGCGGCTGGGAATATAATGTACAGCGCCAAAAAATTGAATGGACAACAGTTACTAAACAGATATATGGCGTGCCCGCCGATTACGAGCCTGATTTGAGTGGTATCATCAATTTTTATAAAGCCGGCGAAAGCCGCGATAAAATTTCGGCTGCTGCTAACCTTGCCATGGCAGATGGCCCCCCCTGGGACCTGGAGATACAAATTGTAACCCCCGCCGGCGAAGAGCTTTGGGTAAGGAGTTTAGGCCAGGCCGAATTTGCAAACGGTGTTTGCCAACGGCTGTTTGGTACCATCCAGGATATTGAACAACAAAAAAGAGCAGAAACCGAATTACTGAACGAAAAAGCCATTTTATCGGCCTTTGTTGAACATTCGCCTTCACCTATTGCTATGGCCGATACAAATATGCGGTTTATAGCGGTAAGCAGGCAATATTTGCAGGATTATGGTTTAGGCGACCGGAACATTATAGGCTTAACACCCTATGAAGTATTTGGCCCTGCCAGCGAAACCAACCGGGCAACACATCAACGGGTTTTAAACGGCGACATAATAAGACGCGAGGAAGTGCTGGTTAAATTGCCGGGCATGGAGGAAGAACAATACCTGAACATTGAAATGCGGCCCTGGTACCGGTTTGATGGCACAATAGGCGGTATCATGACCTCCTCCGAGATTATAACCTCCATTGTAAAACAACGGGACGAACTACAGGACGCCAAACAACTGGCAGACCAGGCCAGTATTGCCAAATCGGAATTCCTGGCCAATATGAGCCATGAAATCCGGACGCCGCTGAACGGTGTTATCGGATTTACCGACCTGGTTTTAAAAACACAGCTCAACGAAACCCAGCACCAGTATCTTTCTATTGTCAATCAATCGGCCAACGCGCTGTTAAGCATTATCAATGATATCCTGGATTTTTCAAAAATAGAGGCAGGGAAACTGGAACTGGATATTGAAAAATGCGACCTATACGATATCGGTTCGCAGGCAACAGATATTATTACCTACCAGGTTCAGAAAAAAGGGCTGGAAATGCTCCTGAACATCCCCTACAATTTACCAAGGTTTATTTGGGTCGACTCCGTTCGGCTAAAACAAATCCTGATCAACCTGCTCAGCAACGCTGCCAAGTTTACTGCAGCCGGCGAGATTGAGTTAAAAATAGAAGAAATTGCAGCGTCGGCTCCCCTGCCCGGAACCATGTTCCGCTTTAGCGTAAGGGACACGGGTATCGGGATAAAACCCGAAAAACAGGACAAAATATTTGAGGCCTTTTCGCAGGAAGATGGGTCGACTACAAAAAAATATGGCGGCACCGGCCTTGGCCTTACCATTTCCAATAAACTGCTTGGGTTAATGGATAGCAAACTGCAACTGGAAAGCTGGCCGGGCAAGGGCAGCACCTTTTATTTTGATATCCAATTGCGGGCAGAGCAAGGCGAGCCCATTAGCTGGGAAAATATCGGCATGGTAAAAAGGGTGCTCGTTGTTGACGATAACGATAACAACCGGCTAATTATAAAGCAAATGCTGTTGCTAAGGCAAATTGCAACTACCGAGGCAAAAAACGGTTTCGAAGCCCTGCAACTGCTGGCCGCAGGCGAGCATTACGATGTAATTGTGATAGACTACCACATGCCGTATATGGACGGGCTGGAAACTATTAAAAAGATCAGGGAAAGCTTTAACGATTCTGCTACCGGCCAGCCCATCATTTTATTACACAGCTCATCCGACGACGAAAAGGTGATCAGGTCATGCGAAGAATTGAAGGTGAACCACCGGATGGTTAAACCCATCAAAACCGAGGATATATACAACGCCTTATCCCGGTTGCATCAGAAAACTACCATCGAAACTAAGCCCGATGAACCCGCTGCAACTGTTGCCGAAATAATGGGCAACCTAACCATACTGGTTGCCGAGGATAACGCTGTAAACATGTTACTGGCTAAAACTATCATTCGGCGGATTGCGCCGAATGCCCGGATCCAGGAAGCGGGTAATGGCCTGGAAGCCCTGGCCTGTTGCCGGTTACATTGGCCCGATTTGATTTTAATGGATGTGCAGATGCCGGAGATGAATGGGTACGAAGCTACGCGGCAAATCCGTGCAATACAGCAGGGCCGCCAGGTACCTATTATTGCCTTAACGGCAGGTAATGTAAAAAGCGAAAGGGAAAAATGCCTGGAAGCCGGTATGGACGATTTTATTGTTAAACCGGTTGTTGAAGAAACTATATTGGATGTATTTCATAAATGGCTGGGCTCTTTTGATTCTCCGGAAACACCAAAACAAGGTCAGGATTTCCAGGTAAGCACACCTGTACATTTTGATATACAACAGGTAAAAAGTTATTTTGATGAGGATGAAGACGCTATAAAAGAGTTGCTCAGCCTTACAAAAACAGAATTAACCGAATCACTTTCCCTGTTACAGGGAAACATCGGGCCGGCAGATCTGAAAAAATTAAACTTG
This sequence comes from Mucilaginibacter ginsenosidivorax, assembly GCF_007971525.1. Taxonomy (NCBI): domain Bacteria; kingdom Pseudomonadati; phylum Bacteroidota; class Sphingobacteriia; order Sphingobacteriales; family Sphingobacteriaceae; genus Mucilaginibacter; species Mucilaginibacter ginsenosidivorax. The sequence goes on along the minus strand of NZ_CP042437.1, from coordinate 5,136,448 downwards.
CATGGCCACAAACTTTATGGCACCGCGGTAACCGCTGGTTTAAACCAACTGGCCCAACTGGCAAGGGAGCTGGAGTATGCGCCTGTTTTTGTAAAGGCAGATATCGAGATCCTCTTAAAGCAAATCGTCACCGAAATCAACATGGTAGTCAGCTTGTTACAGAAGGAAATAGTTAGTTAGTTAATTAACTCTTCAACCGCTGCCCGCTTATACTCTCACTGTTTAAAAACTACATTTTCAGCATAGTTATTTATTTTATCAATTAACTATTGCTAATTACGTAATTAGTTACGTAATTTGTTATTAATGGAAAATTCATTCTTTAATTCAGTTGGAAAAGCGGGCATTGGCAGCAGGCTGCGGATGCTCCAGGAAAAGATTACAGACGATGCCGCAAACATTTACCGGATGTTCGGAATTGACATGCAGCCTAAGTGGTTTCCCGTTTTTTATACTTTATCACAAGGCAACTTTACCATAACCGAAATTGCCCAGCACATTGGGCACTCCCACCCTTCTGTTAGCAAAATTGTATCCGAGATGGTGAAGAAGGGGCTAGTAACCGAAGGTAAAGACGCCAATGACGGGCGCAGGAATGTACTGTCGTTATCAGGCAAGGGAAAACAGGTTAATGAAAAGCTGCAATACCAGTTGGTTGATGTTAAAAACGCGGTAGAAAGCATTTTGGATAATACGCGGCACAACCTGTGGGAAGCCATCGGCGAGTGGGAATTTATGCTCGAACAAAAATCGCTGTTAAAGAGGGTTCAGGATGAGAAAAAATTAAGAGAGAGCCGCGACGTTACCATTGTGCCCTTTGAAGAGCAATATAGTAAGGCATTCCGCGAGCTTAATGTGGAGTGGATAAGCACCTACTTTAAAATGGAAGAAAAGGACTATCAATCGCTCGACCATCCACAGGAATACATTTTAAATAAGGGCGGCGAAATACTGATTGCCCTGTACAAAGGCGAACCCGTGGGCGTATGTGCATTGCTTAAAATGGACGATCCCGAATATGATTATGAATTGGCAAAAATGGCCGTTTCGCCCAAAGCACACGGCAAAGGCATAGGTTGGCTGTTGGGCAAGGCAATTGCAGAGCGCGCCAAAGCCCGGGGCGGCAACACACTGTACCTGGAAAGTAATACCATGCTTAAACAAGCCATCAGCCTGTATCAAAAGTTAGGATTTAAAAAAGTGGTTGGCCGGTTTACGCCTTACGAGCGTTGCAATATCCAGATGGAATTGCAGCTCAATAACTAATGAGGATGATCTGTTAAAACTATACAAATTAAAACGCTATGGAATCAGTATCTGACCAAACCATAAAGGTTAATACAAACATATACATTATAGGCAATGGCGTTATTGCCAAGGCTTTGGCCGTGGCCCTAACCCTAAGGGGTAAACAGGTTACCATCCTGCGCGGCAGTGTTGATGATCAGCCGACCAGCCGCGAATTGCTGGAGATAGAAACGGATAATAATACCCTGCAGGCCGAAGTAACCATCAGCACCCTAAATAATCATACCCGGCTTGATGGGCTTATTTTGTTAACCAACAAATCATTCGGCAACCGGGAACTGGCCGAAAAGCTCAAATTCAAAGCCAAACATTCACCTATCGTATTCCTTCAAAACGGCCTTCATATTGAAGATAGTTTTATCGGTGCGGGCTTTACCGAATTATACCGGTGTGTACTATTTGTAACCAGCCAATCGGTATCAACTAATAAAGTAAGGTTCAGGCCGGTTGCATCATCACCCATAGGGGTTATTATAAGCTCATTTGATAACCTGGATGCTATTGTTGATGAGCTGAATACCGATGTGTTTTCGTTTAGGGCCGAGCCGAATATCCAGACGGTGATCTGGAAAAAAGCGATCAGTAATTGCGTGTTTAATTCCATATGCCCACTGCTTGAGATTGATAATGGAGTATTTCACCGTAATGGGGCGGCCTTACAGATAGCCAAAACTGTAATTGCTGAATGCGTTGCGGTAGCCAACCAAAACAACATCCGGCTAACGGAGCATGATGTGCTGGAAAATGTGCTTACAATAAGTAACATGTCCGACGGGCAAAAGATATCTACCTACCAGGATATACTCAACAAACGGGAAACGGAGATTGAAACGCTGAATTTTGCAGTAGCCAAAGTAGCGCAGCTGTCTGGCAGCATTAAAGTTCCGGTTACTACTTTATTAGGGCAAATGACAAAACTTAAGTCGGAGCTGTTCAGGATGTAGGGCCTGCCCTATCAACCGGCAAATAGCCGATATCGCTTTGGTTTGAATTTCATAAATTAGTCAATAGCTTTACATCATGAGCAAAACTAAAATTACAACCCAGCCCTTTAGTGATTTTATCCCCGCTTTAAAAATAACCGACCAGTTTACCGTATATGAACGTAAAGAATTTGCGCGCAAAACGGTACCGTATAACCGCAGGGATTTTTATAAGGTATCGCTCACGTTAAGTACCGGCAAATTGTACTATGCAGACAAAGCCGTTAACATAGACAGGCCTGCCTTAATATTTTCTAACCCGAGGGTGCCTTATGCCTGGGAAGGCATTTGCGAATCTCAGGAGGGTTTCTTTTGTTTATTTAGCGAAGATTTTTTAAGAGGAAATAACCGCGATTTAAACCTGCAGGATACGCCGCTGTTTAAAATTGGTACCGACCCGGTTTTCTTTGTCGACCATGCACAGCTTGTTTATATCAGCGGGATATTTCAAAATATGCTCCGGGAGTTTAACTCAGACTATGTTTATAAATTAGACCTGTTACGTAACCATCTGAATTTGTTACTGCACGAGGCCCTTAAAATGCAGCCATCGGTTAACTATTTTAAGCCGCAAAATGCATTAGTGCGTGTAGCATCCCTTTTTTTGGAATTATTAGAGCGGCAATTCCCGGTTGATACGCCGCAGTACCAGTTAAAATTGCGTACCGCTAATGATTACGCCCTGCATTTATCCGTACACGTCAATTACCTGAATCGCGCTGTAAAAGAAGTAACCGGCAAAACAACAACGGAGCATTTAACAGAACGGATGGTGATGGAAGCCAAAGCGCTGTTACTGCATACCGATTGGAGCATTAATGACATTGCTTACAGCCTGGGTTACGAGTACCCTACTTATTTCAATAATTTTTTCAAAAAGCAAACCGGGGTAACGCCAAGCTCATTAAGGCAGCCAAATTTGGTTTGAATTTCTTAGTTTCCGGTTTGATAACCTTTAACACTCGCCCTTAATAAGTGGCGACCTTTGTATGATCAAAACAAAAAATAATGGATCATATTAAAGGAAAAGTAATTGTAATTACCGGCGCAAGCAGCGGCATAGGGCATGCAACCGCCCTGTTGCTTGCCCAAAAAGGCGCCATTGTTGTACTTGGCGCACGCAACGTTGATAAGCTTGAGCAACTGGCCAGCCAAATAAAAGCCGAAGGAGGCCAGGCCATGTATGCAGCTATTGATGTAACCCAACGGCAACACCTGGAAAAACTTGTAGCGCTGGCACTTGCCACCTACGGCAAGCTGGATGTGCTTATAAACAATGCAGGCATTGCGCCCATCTCGCTGCTGGATGAATTACAGGTTGAGGATTGGGATATGATGATAGACGTTAACATTAAAGGCGTGTTATACGGTATAGCGGCGGCGCTGCCTGTTTTTCGTAAACAAGGCTTTGGCCATATTATAAATACAGCCTCCACAGCCGCGCTAAAAGTTACGCCTGCGGCGGCTGTTTACTCCGGGACAAAATTTGCCGTGCGCGCCATCTCGGAGGGATTACGCCAGGAAGCCGGCCCCAATTTGCGTGTCACCATAATTACGCCGGGCATCATAAAAACCAATCTTGTTGATTCGATAGCCAGCCCCGGCATCAAAGCGCAAATAGCCGAAGCGATGGATAACATCGCCATCTCGCCGGATGCCATTGCGCGGGCCATGGCCTACGCCATAGAGCAGCCTGCCGATGTTGATGTAAGCGAGATTGTGGTGCGTCCTACTGCACAGGTTTAAGATGTTTGTAGCAACTGCTGAAAATTAAAGCATGTTATGAAAAGGGTGGTTTACAAAACCATCCCTTTTTATTACCTTCCATTGTGAAAACTTTACCTAAGCTAAAGCCCCACCTTTTTATCGCAGGTAGATTACTGATAGTAGTAAGCACCGCGCTGATGGTTAACGCCTGCGGAAGCAGATCACCAAAAGATGCTGTTAGTGCCGATACAACAGGGGTAAGAAAAACCCTCGACTCCTTATACATGGCGTTTGGTTTCCCGCCTGGAGGCCAGCCGGCCTGGGATGTTATGCGCAGGCTTTCGTTACCGGGGGCTGTTTTTGTATCTGCGCCAGCTACCGGGATTATACGCGGCGGCACAGGTATCGAATCATTTATAGCCGATTATAAATCGTATATCTCTAACTCGCCTATTCAAAAAACCGGCTATACCGAACAAATTTTGAACACGGCCATTATAAGGGTTAATACCGTAGCGTATGCAACTGTTACTTTTAAGGCCCGCGTGCCCAACGAAGGTCATAAACGTAAGCCGGGTATAGATAACATTCAGCTTTTGCTGAATAATGGCCGGTGGCAAATAGTAGCTTTTACCACGCAGGCCGAATCGGAGATTGAAAAATAATTGCCTGGATGCCTTTGATGCCTTTTCTGTTTCAGCGTCGCCTCAAATAAATCAAACTATTACCTATCTTCCGTGTTGAAAAGCCGAGGGTTAAGCAATGAAATTTAAACACATCCACTTTATTATCAACCCGGCATCAGGTAAGGAAGAGCCTATACTCACCTACATTAACCAGGTTTTTGATGGCAGTGCTACCAAATGGGACGTATCTGTTACCCAGCGCCACAAAAATCCCGGTGATATTGCAAAAAAACTTATCGGCAAAACCGAATTAATTGTGGTGTATGGCGGCGATGGATCTGTAACAGATACGGCCCGCACTTTACACGGAACGGATACACCTATGGCCATTATTCCTGGCGGCACGGCCAACGTTATGGCCAAACAGCTGCAAATTCCGTTGGATAGCATTTCTGCTCTTGAACTCATAAAAAGCCACCACAAATTAAAAGCTGTTGATATGGGGCTGGTAAACGACCATCCTTTTTTATTAAGAGTTAACCTGGGTATTATGGCCGATATGATTTTGCAGGCCGACCGGGGGCTGAAAGATACCATTGGCCAGCTGGCATACGGTTATACTGCTATTAAAACCCTGGTAAATGCCAACCCGGTAAAATACAAGCTGAAAATAGATGGTAAGGAGATAGAAGAAACGGCCGTTTCGCTTACAATAACCAATTCGGGCAATATTGGCGTTGCCGGTTTAGATATGCTGCCCGGCATCAGCATAACTGATGGCTTGCTGGATGTAATACTGATGGGCGATAACGATTTAAGCTCGGTATTAAAAATAGCAGGCAACACCTTACTGCAAAACCAAACCGAAGTTTTAAAGCATTGGCGGTGCAAAAACATAGTTATACAAATGGATGCCGAACAGGCTTTTATACGTGATGATTGCGAACAACAGGCAAAAAAGTTAACCATTAAAGTTGTACCGGCAGCTATCAATATAGTTGTGCCGCGTTAAAAACAGCAAAACAATATGCTTGCAAAAATTAAAAGTATTTTAAAAGTGGTTTATTTATCGGCCCAAATGGCTTATGATAATGCATACCGCATAATAACCGGCCTTCCTCAGCTTAAGCGCTGCCAGATAACTGCCAACCTGTACTTAGGCAGCCAATATAATTTGGTGGGTTTGCGCAAACTAAAATCTTTGGGGGTTACAGCAATTATAAACATGCGGATGCATTCTATTTACACCGGCGCCCAATACAAGGGCTTCCATTACCTGCATTTGCCCACGCCCGATAATACCCCACCGCCGCTTGATGTGTTAAAAGAAGGAGCCAACTTTGCCGATGCAGCCATAAAAAACGGCGGCAAGGTATACATCCATTGCCGCCAGGGCCTTGGCCGCGGCCCAACCATGACTATTGCCTATTTGCTTAAAACAGGTTTAACTTTTGATGATGCCCTTGCGATGGTGAAAAAGGTGCGCACATTTATTAACCCACGCAAAAGCCAGGTTGAAGTACTGAAGCAACTGGAACAATTTTACCAGGAGCACCCGGCAGAACAAAGCATTATTTAGATACCACAGCCCAGCGAGACTGTCATTGTGAGTATACCTCAGGTAAAATCGTTGACGAGCATTTGAGGTAAACGAATGTTCTAACCTACCGTCATTGCGAGTAACTACCAGGATAATCCTGGAAAAAACAGTATTGACATCGCTGCAAATGGGGCTGTTGTAGAGAAGCATAATTGCGTCTCCTGCAGGATATTCAGGATTTGCAAGGCCGATTGCAAGATCAATTTGCATATGTGATTTGCACACGGGAGACGCAATTATGCGTCTCTACGTTGAAATTTTAAAAAAGCATTGTTGATAATCAACAACTTACATTCATGTCGTTATAAGGTACAAAGCAATCCCGAACTATGTGAGACTTAGCATGTAGAGGATTGCTTCGCACCTCGCAATGACGACTATTTAATATTGGCAATCAGATACTTGCAAACAAACTCTCACAGCTCAAGACTCCCGACTCCAAACTATCTTTACTTATCCGCATTAATAACTATTTTCTTTTCTTTTAACCCTGCCGAAGTTGCTGTTAGAGTGATTAGCCCGGCATGGCTTCCGTCTGATTGGATGATAACCTGGGCCAGGCCATTGAACAGCTTTCTTTTCCAGGCTGCAGCCGGGGCTTTAAACTGAATTACGCCGGGGTCCTGGTTAGGGTTATCCCAGGGGTGTATTTTTTTGATGGGCAAGGCAACAATAACAATGCTGTTTTTTCCCGCCTTTAAAAAGGCCTTGCTGATGTTAAACACATCCTGGTCTTTATGATAATCAACATTGGCAGCCAGCAAATGACCATTAAAATATATCGATTGCTTACGACCGATACTTTTGTAAAAAAAGGAGAGAGGACTCTGTGTTAAATCATCGGTTAAATTAATACTGCCGCGATAAACCCAGGCTTTTACGCTGGTATCGCTGATATTGGTAAACGCTTTTTTCCAACTGCTATCATCAAAGTTTTCGGCTGTCTCGCTTTTGCGAATGGTATCTGGTACCGGCAACTCTTTCAATGCTTCTATGGGCATATTTACTATAGTTTCCAGGTACTTATCGGGCTCAAGCGAAGTTGGGTTGCCGTTGCCTACGCCGATGATCCTGCCGGGGCCTTCAATTTTAAAACTTATTTCATTGCCGGCATCGGGTACAGCCAGTCCTTTTTTATCAAGCAGGCTAACCTTAATTACAGCTACATCCTGCGCATCCGCTTTCAGTGTATTTTTATGGGCTTCAAGGGAGATGGCTTGCGGGGTACCGGTAGTTTGCACGGTTTCGGTCAATACCTGTTTGCCGCCGGTATAGCCAATGGCCTTTAGCGTTCCGGGGCTGTACGGAATCGTCCATTCCAGGTGCCCGTTTTTGGCCATTGCTTTTTTGCCCTGGGTTTTGCCGTTTAAAAACAGTTCTACTTCATCGCAATTACTGTATGCCCAAACATTTATGGGCTGGCCCTCTTTACCTTTCCAGTTCCAGTGCGGCAACAGGTGCAGCACCGGTTTATTGCCCCACCAGGCCTGCAGGTACCAGGCATCATCCTTAGCAAAACCGCACTGATCGAGCATCCCAAAGTACGACCCGATTGATGGCCATCCATAAGGCGTAGGCTCGCCCCGGTAATCAAATCCCGTCCAGATAAACATACCTGCCAAAAATGGTCGTTTGGCATAATAATTCCAACCCTCTTCAATGCTGTAGGCATTGGGCCTTGGCTTGGCATCGTAAGCAGATTTATAATGGAGCGAATCGTTGGTGAAGTAAATCCCACGGGTAGCAAAGGTCGACCCTTCCTCGGTACCCCAACCCTTTTGCTGCGGAAATTTCTGGTGTTGCGCGTCGGGGTTTTCCTGTGCTATGTAGTTAAAGCCTATTAAATCCATCACACCCGATAAACCCTGGCCCCAGCCACCGCTAAACGCCGCCGTAACCGCACGGGTGGTATCCAGGCTTTTTACAAAGGACTGCATGGTGGTTGCAATGCGTGCACCTGTCTCCGAGTTTTCTATCCCCCACTCCTCGTTCCCTACCGACCAACTGATCACGCTTGGATGATTGCGGTCGCGGTCAATCATTTTTTTCAGGTTACCCAGGTGGTACTCATCTATGCCCATCAGCCGGTTTTCGTCAATCACCAGCATGCCCAAGCTATCGCAGGCATCCAGCAATTGGGGCGTAGGCGGGTTGTGCGAGCAGCGGTAAGCGTTACTGCCCATCTGCTTCAAGCTGGCAATCCTGAAATATTGCAGTTCGTCGGGTATGGCTGTACCCACTCCCGCATGCTCCTGGTGGTTATTGGTACCTTTTATCTCCAGCCGCTTACCATTCAGGTAAAAGCCGGTGTTGGCATCAAAACGCAGGGTACGTATGCCAAAGCGTGTTACATATTCATCAACAGGCACATCATTTACCAAAATGGTGGTAACCAAACGGTGCAGGTACGGCGTATCAACCGACCATAATTTAGGATGCGCTATGTCCAGCTGGCTGCTATACTCCCCCGTTTTAAAAGGTTGCAGGGCATGGCCGTCAGTTTGTTTGGTGGCCAGTAAATGGCCTTGGCGGTCGTAAACTTTTTGTACAATGGCAAAATTATCTGCCCCGATATCGTAATTGCTTATATCGGTTTTAATGGTTAATTGCGCCTTGCCGTTACCAACGGTGCTGCTCACAAATGTACCGTTGGCAGCAATATGCAGTGGCGATGTTTTATTGAGCCACACATGCCTGTAAATGCCGGCCCCTTCATAAAACCAGCCCTCTTCCATGGTGGCATCTACCCTTACCGCTATAGTATTATCGCCGCCGTAATTTAAAAGCTGCGTGATATCATATTCAAAACCATTATAGCCGCTTAACTCGGTACCCAGGTAATGCCCGTTTACCCAAACGGTGGAGTTGCGGAAAACGCCATCAAATGCAATGGTGATATGGCGGCCATAGTCCTGCTGTGGAATGGTAAACTTTTTACGATACCAGCCCACGCTGCTTTCCGGAAAATTCCGGCCCAGGGCTTTAAAACCATGACTATAGCTTCCTTTTTCGCTAAAACCAAGTTCGGCGGCCCAATCGTGCGGCAAATCAAGCTTGCGCCAGGGTCTGTCGTCAAAATCAGCGGCGGCAGCACCATCGCCATAGCCAGCTTTGGCAAAATAAGAGAAATAGCCGGTGCCGTTGTTAAAATCTTTAGCGGCATCAAACGGATGGCCATAGGCAAACCGCCAGCCTGTATCTATACAAATATGGGCCCTCGATTTTTGCCCGCTACCAGCCGTTTGTGCTGATACAATTAAAGGGCAAACAAATAACAATAACAAAAGGCGCAACGTTTTCATATATATTGGATAAGCACTGATTTTAATTGGGATTATAATATGCCCCTAAAAATAAATGTTAAAAACACAGCTATCTAAAAAAACAGCTCCTGTGAAAGTATTTGAGCACATTTTGGTAAAATAGTATCGATAGGAAACCTAAATGCTAAAGCTTAAAGCTGCAATATTAATTTAATGCGCAGCCTCAGGGGTTTAAGATTGTTGAATACTGTAAACCGGTGGCCTGGCTGTATTCCGTTTTATGATATCGCGTGCTTCAAGGTCAAGCTTCACGGTTTCGCCGTACCAGTGGGCGTTGCCCGCAAAGGTGACATGCACCTTATCATGCAGCGCCTGCATCAGCTGTGTATGAGTTAGGCTTTGCTCCTGTAAAATTTGCAATATGGCCGCTTTAATCACTTCATACTTTTCGGTCGAGATAATTTTGTTTTGTTTTTCCTTATCGGGGTGTAGGGTTTGTATCCTGGCTTCTTTCATATTATCTGGTGATGTGATAGTTGTGCTATAATGAATTCCATGACGATTAAAGTTAAAAAAATACAGCATAACCTTAAGTTCGCCGCGTAAATTACCTGGTTACAGGGAAACTACAACGCAGGCGGTTATCAGCCATTACTCAGTTAGCCATCAATAAGCGTGCAGTATTTCATAATCCAACATAAAACCTATATTTGACTACAGCACCGTACTTATAGCCTTAACACCATGAAACAAAAAAATACTTTTTATTTAGCAACTGCTCTTGTTATAGGGTTATTTGCCTTTAAAATAGCCGACAGTACCCTGTTTGAATTTGCCTACCCCAAAAGAAACGGCACCACGTTTACCCTGGCAAGCAGCCGGTTTAAAAAATTCAAAAAAGAATGGCGCGGTACCGATTACTACTATTACGCCGAACAGGACGGTTTTATTTGTTCGGTTTTGTATTACAAACTTAATGACGATGAAAAATTGCAACTGGTTGATGCGCTAAAAGTGGCCATTGGCGGCCCTGATATCAGCTCGGCTTATCCGTTTGCTTATTTTTCAAACTACTCCAAACTAAAAGCCATGGAGCGCAATAATGAGGACTGGGGCGCCCCAACCGACGATTTCATGTACCGGCAAAATAATGTGGTGATGGATGGCGCCAACTTTGCACAAAAAAATATGTATGGCTATGCCATGTTAGGTAAAGATCTGTTTGTAAATGTACACCTGTCAAAAGTAGCCTGCAGCAGTGCCGATTCGGTAGAGATGAGGGCGATTTTAACATCGCTTACCGTAAAGAAATAAACTACATGAACGTATAACCCGCCGACAATCTTAACTATTAAAGTTTAATGAAATATCTGTTAGCGATATTCTTCGTCTTCGTTTTTGTCAACTTTTGTGTTGGCCAGCAATTGGGTACAAAAGCCGAAAACACCTTAAAACAAGCCAGGTTTATTGATTTATATAAAATGGAGCGCGATACGCATGACTGCCTCGATTCAAAAGATCCACCAATTATTGCCAACAATAAGGTTGATTCTTGTTTTCATAAGGTAAAGGCATTAAGCGTTGCGGACATAAACACGCTAAGGGAAATTTTACTGAACAAGAACTCTTATCAAAGGCCCCGCTTTGAAGATTGCTTTGCCTCGGAATTTGGCGTAGTTATATTTAATGAAAAACATGTAATAACAGGTTTTATAACGTTTAGTTTAGGCTGCAACAACATGGATATGAGCGACGCTAATAAAATGTTGACTATAACAAATAAAGCAAAAAGAAGATTACGAAAAATAATCCATTGATTGAATTAACGGGACAGTTAACTCTATTATCAACTTAAAGAAGGGCAAAACCGGGTAGCCGCCTTGCTTAACCTCATATAAACAAATTACCCGGTTAATGGCAATCATCAGCCACAGATCAATAGCCTGTACTAAAGGCATTTTTGGTACTTTATTTCACCTCAGGTGTTAAAAACTGATAACGAATTTATCGCTAACAATTCACCTGCACAACTGCATACTTAGCCTTCTGTAAAAACACGCAGCTACCAATCCCCCTTTCCAAGCTACTTTCCCAAACATCTTTTTACCACTATACGGAGTACTCTAATTTAAAGTAGGTTATTTATCGACATCTGAAAACCACGGGAATTAAAGCGCCGTATTTCATAATAGAAATGTAAAATTTCGCTATAAATCATATTCAAGATACTTAAAATCAAAAGCCCATCCTCATGAAAAAAAGCACCGTAAAAAAAATTGTCATATATGGTTTATCAACCTTCGTGTTCCTGTTTTTTGTACTGGCCATCCACATTTACTTTGTTTACCGGCCGGCGCCCGATGCCTTTACCAAAGTTATGGCCCGCATTGATATTAAACAGCCAATAACACCCGGTGATGCCAATAACATTGCCGGCTGGATGTACAAGCAAAAGGGAATTGACCATGTAATGGTTAACCCGGAATCGAACACGGTTATTTTTACTTTTTTCCCGGTTAAAACCAACGGTACGCAGGTAGTTGATAACCTTAAAAAAGCATTTAACCTGAAAGCCGACCGCTACATGCCCGATGCTCAGAGCTTAAAAAGCGGCTGCCCGGTAGCCAAATCATCATACACCTATAAAATTTACAAGCTAATAACCCAGGTAATCTAATCTTTAAAAAACATGAAAAAACTAAACTCATCTATGTTAATCGCGCTATTTGTTAGTGCAATGTTCACGCTGCAGGCTTGCAGCAGTAATTCGTCGGTAACACCGGTAAAAGCAACTTTATATGATTCGTTAGGCGGGTCGGTAATGGTATCTGACCCGGCAAAACCAGGTACCACCATCGAAAAAGGCCGCTTAGGCATCCGCTCGGTTATTGATAGTACCATATTTGTTATTGCCGGTGATAGCAGGATAAACGGCCATTTTACTGTGCTGCTATCAGAAGTAACTAAAGGCAACCTATCGGGTTTTACCGAGCTGAGCGGTAACCTCACTACTTTTGTAGCTGTTGCCACAGGCGCAAAAAACTTCACTTACACTGGTGACAACATGGTTGACGCCCACGACCCGGCAAAAAATCCGCGCATGAATGGTAAAGCTACCGCTGCCGATTTCGACGCCTTTGTTGACGATGTTGTTAAAGGTGCTAATAAAAATAAACTGCCATCAAACCTAATAGGTTCACTGGGCAAAATTATTGTGAGCCTGAAAGCACAAGTGGTACAAAAATAATTTTTTTTGATCAGGGAGGGTGAAGGTCCGCAGGGTAACTTGCGGGCCTTGTTTATTTAAACTGGCCCATTTTATCATCAAAAATAGATTGGCCAACTTTACACGTCGCGGTGTTAGTTTCTATACAATGAGTTTAATTAGTCCTTTTTAATGTAGCCGCCAAATGTTGGCCTTCGTACACAAAATGCAGTGCTATGCTATCGGCATACAGTTTGCCGGTGTGCGGGGCGTTGCCATTGGGCACAGGTACGTTAAACGAAAAATCGTCGCCGTTTATCATGCCGTCGGTAATAATCACCTCGCCGGCCGGGGTTAACGCGGTACCGGTAAGTTTGCCACTATCCACTTTAAAATTGTAACCAAGCTGAAAGGGCTTGTTCCCCGGCAATGTAACCGGCCCTGCCCATTTGCCTGTAAGGCTGTTTATTGCAGCAAAACAAACGCTAAATATCAGCACAAATGCTATGGTTACGGGGGCTATTTTTTTCATCGCGAGAAATTTTGTTAACTGGTATACAAATTGGGCGGCAATTAGTTTTATTTTTTGATTTGGGGAGGGGTCTGAACTCGAATTAAACGAATTTTCAGAATTTCTCGAATTGGCTTTTTTAAATTCTGTTAATTCTTTAATTCCGTAAATTCCAGTTCAGACAATTGCGTTAGGGACAAAAGTGGATACCGGCCTGCGCGATGGCCATGAGCGCAGGCAGCGCCTAACGCCCTGTGCGCGTATGAACGGATGGCCCGGCCGCAGGCAACACCCAAAACAACTCAAAAGCGTTTCGTAAATAAAAACAAAGTCCCGGTTTCTTTCAAAAACCGGGACTTTAAATATTTTAATCAAAAGTTCCCCCTTCAGGGGGTTAGGGGGCCGGGCTTACGCTTCAAACTTATACCCTACGCCTTTAACAGTTGCAACTACTTCATCACCAAGTTTTTCGCGCAGTTTGCGGATATGAACGTCGATGGTACGGTTGGTTACTACTACCGAGTCTTCCCAAATGTTTTTCAGGATCACCTCGCGGGTGTATACCTTACCGGGTTTCGAGGCCAGCAGGTATAGCAGTTCAAACTCTTTTTTGGCCAACACCACTTTAACACCTTTTTGGTAAACCAGGTAAGCTTCGCGGTCGATAACCAGGTCGCCAATTTCAAGTTTGTTGTCTGGTGTTTCTTCGGTTGGCGAGTTGCGGCGCAAAATGGCGTTTATACGGCTTACCAGGGCACGGGGCTTAATGGGTTTGGCTATATAATCGTCGGCGCCTACGTTAAAGCCTGCAATTTCTGAATATTCTTCGCTGCGGGCTGTTAAAAACACCATAAAGGTATTTTTAAACTCGGGCATGGTACGCATAATGCGGCAAGCCTCGATGCCATCCATTTTAGGCATCATAATGTCGAGTACAATAAGATCAGGTAGTGATTTCTTGGCTTCGGCTACGGCTTCCTGGCCATTGCGGGCCAAAAACACCTGATAGCCTTCTTTTTTCAGGTTGTATTCAATCAACTCTAAAATATCCGGTTCATCATCAACAATAAGAATTTTCTGTTTTGGAGAGCTGCTCATGATGCGTTAATTTTTTTGTATAAAAGTATACACTTTACAACATCACAAAGTTACCCAAATATTAACAAATTGTTAATGGTTACCTTTTGTTAACGATAAATTGAACCTATTTGAACGTTTTGGTTAAAAAAGCTTCCAAATCGGCGCCGGTAATATTTTTGGCAACGATGTTTCCGGCCGGGTCGATGATGAAATTTGATGGGATAGCCTCGATATTGTACAGCCTTTCTGTTGGCCCTTCAAAGCTGTTTAAATCCGATCCGTGAGCCCATTCCAGCTTATCATCGTTAATAGCTTTTTGCCACGCAGCTTTATCCTTATCTAACGATACGCCTAAAATATTAAAGCCTTTTGAATGGAATGCGGTATATTGTTTTACCACGTTAGGGTTTTCCTGGCGGCAAGGCGCGCACCATGATGCCCAAAAATCAATCATTACATATTTGCCTTTATAATCGGCCAGGCTTACCTGTTTGCCATCTATACCGGTGGTTGTAAAATCGGGTGCTTTATGACCAATGGATACAGGCTTAATTTTGTTCATCTGTTTGACGAACGACTGCACCGCAGGGTTATCTTTAAAATTATCTTTAATATCATCGGCATAGGCCACCAGCTGCGGTTCAAACTTATACACATCTAATGATGTTGCACCATAAAATGCCGCCAGCGACGATTTGTTATCATTAACAAACTTTAAAACAGCAGCGCCATAATCGGCCACGTTTTTTTGGAAGGTAGGCATATAAACTTTCAGCAATGAATCTGATTGTTTGCCCAGGGCCTGTGATTTTTCCTGGTACTCGGCTACAAGCTTTGAATTCTTCTCGCCGTAAAAATTACTGATCTTGTTAAACTCTTTTATCTTGTCCGAATCATCAGAGCCTTTGATGATATACGTGTGCGAGGCATCTTTGCTGTCGGTTTCAAAATCAATATCATCGCCGTTTTTTGCAATCAGGTCGTAAACGTTGTTTGCCGCTGCCGATTGATCGCCTCCGCCCGCGCCGCCTATCCGCAGCTTGTATAAATTGGCATAAGGGGCCACGTGTTTAAATTTGAATTTACCATCTTCGCTCAGCGTGGTTGAGTCTACCACTTTAAGCTGGCTGCTATCGGCCTCAATTAAATAAACCAGCTTTATACTGCCTGGATTTTTAATGGTACCGCTAATGGTAAACTGCGAATTATCTTTACATGAATAAACAAATGCAGTTAAAAACAGCAAACTGTAAACTGCCAGATTTTTTAATTTCATTACTACTTTACTTCTAATTCCTTAATCAATAACTGGTTTGTTTTCTGCGGATCTATTTTGCCTTTCGACAGCTTCATAATCTCGCCCATAAACAAGCCCAACACGCCTTTTTTCCCCTTTTGGTATTCTTTTACCTTATCCGGAAACTTGGCAATGGCGGCCTTAATAAACTGGTTTACATCGTCATTATCCGCGCTGATTAACAGGTTAAGCTCCTGGGCCAGTTCATCGGCTTTTTTGCCTGGTTCTTTAACCATAGCTGGGAATAACTTGTGCGAAGCTACAGAATTATTTATCACGCCCGCGTCAATTAGTTTAATGAGGCCTGCAAGGTTGGCCGGGGTAACAGCAAAGTTACTGATGGCTACGTCATGATCATTCAGGTATGATTTTACAGCGCCCATAATCCAGTTGGCTGCTGCTTTATAATGGTCGGTAGCTTTTATCAGCTCTTCAAAATAATGGGCCACATCCTTATCGGCAGTAATAACCGATGCATCATAGGCCGACAAGCCCAGGTCAAGGTATTTATGATAAAGCTGGCTGGGCAGTGCCGGCAAACTTTTACGGATGTTATCAACGTATTGCTCGGTAAGTGCCAAAGGCATTAAATCCGGCTCGGGGAAATAGCGGTAATCGTTGGCCATTTCCTTGCTACGCAACACCGATGTTTCGCCGGTATCGGCATTAAAATTAAGCGTGTTTTGATCGATATAGCCACCGGCTTCAATAACAGCTACCTGGCGGGCAAACTCGTGCTCAATGGCGCGCTGTACGTTACGGATAGAGTTGAGGTTTTTTACCTCGCAACGGTTACCATATTCGGTAGCACCACGCAAGCGGACGGAGATATTGGCATCGCAGCGCATGCTGCCCTCTTCCATATTGCCATCGCAAATATCAAGGTAACGCAGTATTTTACGGGTTTCGGTCAAAAACTGGCCGGCCTCTTCGGCGCTGCGCATATCGGGCTGGGTAACAATTTCCAGCAGGGGCACACCGGCACGGTTAAGGTCGATAAGCGAATCGGCATGGTGCTGGTCGTGCATACTTTTGCCCGCATCCTCTTCCATGTGGATATGGTGTATGGCAAGTTTTTTTTCGGTACCATCGGCCAGTTTTACAGGTACATAACCACCCAGACATATGGGTGCATGATCCTGCGTTATCTGGTAACCTTTGGGCAAATCGGCGTAGAAATAATTTTTACGGGCGAAACTGTTATTCAGGTTGATACTACAATTACAGGCCAGGCCCATTTTAACGGCATACTCCACCGCGCGTTTATTTAAAAAAGGCAAAGTACCCGGGTGCCCCAACGATATAGCACTGACATGCTGATTAGGCCCGGCACCAAAAGCGGCAGAATCGGCCGAGAAAACCTTACTTAAAGTGGATAGCTGGGCATGTACCTCGAGGCCTACAACCAATTCGTACTTTTCACCTATCCCGTTTGCGAGAACTGTCATAAAAATAAATTCAGCTGTGATTTGCTGATTGTAAGGTCAAATATATAAAAGTTAATACAGTATAGGTAGGTTTTGGGGTTTAATAGGGGCTAAAAAATATTAAGCAGGTGTGATTGGTAGGGTAATTAGTAGTAAGTATCGAGTAGTAAGTATTAAGATTTTGGGGATATGGGTTGGTCTGAATCAGAATTTTCAGAATTTAAGAATTGGCAGAATGTTTTCTGAACCGGGATTTATCAGATTAAAGGATTACATGATTTTAACTACAATTTTTCAAATCCCTCTCGTTTTCCCAAAAATGCCAGCAGAACAGCTTCGGGCGAAACCTGGCAGGGGTGATTAACTCTTTGCTCACTCACTCTTCGACTTCACAAACTTTTTTTTAGATTGCAACTAAACAAATAAAAGCGATGGTAAAAACGAGAGAAATCGTTTATGGGATATTTTATGGAGTATTCATTTTACTCTGTATTTTTTCAGGGCAATTGTTTGGGTACAAAAGCTCTCATACACCACCGTTACCATTTATAGCAGAACTTTTGGTATTGCCTATTGGCTTTTTGCTTTTGCTAATTGATGTAATGAGACACCGATCGTTACAGATCCACGCCTGGGGGTTAGGGGCTAATGCTCTGATATTTACCATGTAATTTTACAAGCCTTGTGATGTCGACATTGTAAATCGTTATCCAAGTAAAAAAGTCCAAATATAGTAGAGGGTACTTGCTTCCCAAAAGTGTCAGCAGGACAGCTTCGGGCGAAAACTGGCAAAACGATGCGAGGTTGTGTGGTGGCAGGGCATAGGGAGTTTTTGCGGCAGGGGCCTTGAGGGTGAGGGCAAAATAATCCCAGCCCAGGTTTTGGCAGTTTTGCAGGGCAAAGGCCAGTGCGGCAGAGAAGCATTTCTGCTGACTTGATTTTTTGGTTACTTTTTTATCAAGAAAAAAGTGACAAGCCCCTTCCCGCGGCGATTGAGCGGGCTAATGTTATTCGCTTATACTAAGTAAAGTTGGGTTGACTTGAGGAAAAAGCAGCATGTTTGGCAAGCCTCGTATTGAAAGACTTACGAAGTTTTGAAAACTTCGTAAGTCTGATTAGGGCATCAGCTACTCTACAAAACTCTTCGCTTTTACCAATACATTATCCAAACCGCTTACATCACTACCACCGGCGGTTGCAAAAAATGGCTGGCCACCGCCGCCGCCTTTTACTTCTTTGGCGAGTTCTTTGACGATGTTGCCGGCGTGCAGGCCTTTTTCTTTTACCAGGTTTTCGGCTATCATAACTGTAAGGCTGGGTTTGCCGTCAAAATCGGCGGCGAGTACCAGGAACAGGTTGGGCACGATATCTTTTAACTGGTAGGCCAGGTTTTTAATGGCCTCAGCATTGGGCAGGGCTACTTTTTGGGCAATAAAGTTGATGCCATTAATAGCCTCGGCTTTTTGCGCCAGTTCGTTTTTTAAGCCCGACGATTTTTCGAGGATGGCTTTTTCAATTTCTTTTTTTAGCTTGCTGTTTTCGTCCAACAGGCTTTCAATGCTTTTTGGCAGGTCTTTAGGGTTTTTAAGCAAATCTTTAAGCTGATCAACCATGCGGCTTTGGTTGGTGATAAACACCTCTGCGGCAACACCGGTTATGGCCTCAATGCGGCGCACGCCTGCGGCTACAGCGCTTTCCGCAATGATCTTAAAGAAGCCTATTTGTCCGGTAGCCTGTACGTGGGTACCACCGCAAAGTTCCTTGCTAAACTCGTCTTCGAAAGTGATGACGCGTACATACTCGCCATATTTTTCGCCAAACAGGGCGGTTACGCCGCTGGTGATGGCTTCGGCGTACAGTACGCTGCGTTCTTCTTTCAGCGGGATATTCTGGCGTACCTTTTGGTTTACGATAGCTTCAATCTGCGCCAGTTCCTCGTCGGTAACTTTGGCGAAGTGCGAAAAATCGAACCTCAAATATTGGTCGTTTACTAACGAACCTTTTTGGTTTACGTGGCTGCCCAATACCTGTTTCATGGCGGCATGCAGCAGGTGCGTAGCCGAATGATTGGCATTGGTTTGTCCGCGCAAAGCAGGATCGACAATGGCGGTTAAAGCATCGTCAATATCTTCGGGCAGGTTATCTACATAATGAACAGTAAGGCCGTTTTCTTTTTTGGTATCGGTAACCAAAACAATGGTGCCATCCGGGAAAACCAACTCACCTTTATCCCCTACCTGGCCACCGCTTTCAGCATAGAAAGGGGTTTTGTCCAATACAATCTGGTATTGCTCTTTCCCTTTTGCCGTTACCTTGCGGTATTTTACCACATGGGCAATGGTTTCGGTTTCATCGTAGCCGGTGAAGATGGAGGTTTCATCGTCTTTTAGGGTGATCCAATCGCCGGTGTCAATTGCACCAGCGGAGCGGGAACGAGTTTTTTGTTCTTGCAGAGCAAGCTCATATCCTTCTATATCAATAGAAAAGCCTAACTCACGCGCCATCAATTCGGTTAAATCAATTGGAAAACCATATGTATCAGACAATTCAAATGCAAAAGCCCCATTTATTTTATTCGGTTCAAAGCTCTCATAAAACCCAGTTGCCTTTTGTCCCGCCTCTAAATGAGTAAGCAATTTTATACGTTCATTAAATCTCGCAATCCCGTTACCAAGGGTTCTTAAAAAAGCTGTCTCTTCCTCCAAAATCACCTTCTGCACAAAATCTTTCTGACTGTAAAGATTATCAAACACACCTTTAAACTGTTCGGCCAACAAAGGCACCAACTGGTTAAAAAATGGTTCTTTAAAACCTAATGTTTGATAACTGTAACGCACAGCACGGCGCAAGATCCTGCGGATCACATAACCGGCTTTATTGCTTGCAGGCAACTGCCCATCGGCAATGGCAAAGCTGATGGCGCGGATATGATCGGCCAATACGCGCATGGCAACGGCTTCGTTCCAGTCGGCATCACCGGGTTTGGCCGCGCTGTTGTAGGCTTTACCGCTTTTCTCCGCAATAAACTGGATCATCGGCTGAAAAACATCGGTATCATAGTTGGATGTTTTGCCTTGCAACACGCGCACCAAACGCTCAAAGCCCATACCGGTATCTACGTGTTTGGCAGGCAATGGCTGCAATGCGCCACCTTTTAAGCGGTTAAACTGCATGAACACATTGTTCCAGATCTCTATCACCTGGTCATGATCTGCATTAACCAGCTTAGCACCGCTTACTTCGGCACGCTCATTATCGGGGCGGCTATCGTAATGAATTTCGGAACATGGACCACACGGACCAGTTTCGCCCATTTCCCAAAAGTTATCTTTTTTGTTGCCGGGCAGTATATGGGCTTCATCAACAAACTGCTTCCATAGGTCGTAAGTTTCGGTATCTTTTTCAAGGCCTTCCTTTTCGTCGCCTTCAAAATAGGTAACATACAGGCGGTCTTTAGGTAGTTTATAAACTTCGGTAAGTAACTCCCAGCTCCAGGCTATGGCTTCTTTTTTAAAATAGTCGCCAAAGCTCCAGTTGCCCAGCATCTCAAACATGGTGTGGTGGTAAGTATCAATACCTACTTCTTCCAGGTCGTTATGCTTGCCGCTTACGCGCAGGCAGCGTTGGGTATCGGCTACACGGGTTGCTTTGGCCGCTGCTTCACCCAAAAATATATCTTTAAACTGGTTCATCCCCGCGTTGGTGAACATCAGGGTTGGATCGTTTTTAATTACAATTGGCGCCGAAGGAACGATAACGTGTCCCTTTGAAACAAAAAAATCAAGAAAAGCCTGGCGTATTTCGGTAGCTGTCATAGTGTGCAAATGTAGTTATTAGTCGGAAAGTCGGAAAGTTTGCAAGTCTGAAAATGAGAAAAAATGAGAAGTGTCACAATTTTAAAACGCCTCGTGTTGCTGAGAAGAGTACCTTTTCAAACAAATGATTTATATGATTTGTTCAAAATGAGGGGGCTTTTACCGGGGCATGCTATAAATGTTATGGGGCCGCCAGAGTTTGCCAATGTTGTAACTAAACACGACGTGTTGGGTTACACAAACATTCAGTTGAACGCTGGCTAAGACTCACCCGGCGAGGCTACGCCCGCCACCCTCTCTTCGGCTTCGCCGGAAAGAGGGGCTCGAAAATTTATTATTTATTCCCTTTCTAATATATTGATATTTAGCGCCAAAGACCCTTTTTCCACGACAGGTGAAGAGAAAATGGTCGGACGTTATTCAACGGGGCGACCGGGAGAGTCTTAGCTCACGTTCAACTAAATGTCTATGTAAATTCCAATACGGCATGGGTGGGCATAAAGCAGCGAGGTTGTGTTTTTTTATTTTTAGACAGCCTCTGATCTATGGATTTCATAGATACGCGCGATCTTTTTTGATATTTGGTAATTTTGGAGAATGGCCAAATAAAGATTAAATTTGATTATGGAGACGCTAACAATTGACATTCAAAATGAACAGGAAAAAAAAGTACTCCTGGCTTTTTTAGATAGCTTAAACTATCAATATCATACCGACGATGATTACCAGTTAACTGATGAGCAGGAAAAAGAGATGGTTAAACGAAAAGAAGATTTTTTAGCTGGTAAAACCACCTCCCGTCCGTGGAGCGAAATCAGGAAAAAGTACGAAGGTGTTTGAAATTGAGTTGCTTTTACAGGCCGAAGACGAACTTTCTGAAACTTACGATTGGTATGAAGAACAACTCCCTGCTTTAGGAAAGAAGTTTTTCAAAGAAATTGATTATTATTTATCCCGGATAGCTAAAGACCCATTCCATTTCCCTATTAAATATAAATCGGAACTGCGAGCTGCTTCCTTAAACAAGTTTCCATCTCTGATAATTTATTGGGTTGACGAAATCGACCATAAAATTTTCATAACTTCTATTTTCCATACAAGCAGGAGGCCTAAATATTTTTGATCATCTGGGTTTTAACTTTTGTGAAAGAAAATCCCAAACTAACGAAGTTTTAAAACTTCGTTAGTCTTTCGCAAACGTACCATTCCCCTTCAGAGTTTTCTCAAATTTTCCTATAATAATACCGTTACATAGCACTGATTATCAGCGCTCTTTTATTGATACAATCTACCGTCATTGCGAGGTACGAAGCAATCCCCTACATGCTAAGTCCCACATAGTTCGGGATTGCTTCGTACCTCGCAATGACGAATATTTAGCATTGACAGTCAACAACTTACAAACACGTCATTATAAGACACGAAGCGATCGCTCGTGACGATTCTTTTTTAAAGTTGGTTCAAGATATTTTATGACTTCATCTAACTAAAACGCTACTTCTTCTCCAGCAAAATCTTCTTAGCGTTATAAGCCGCGGCTGCATCAATCATTTCAACCAGTGCGGGCCAGTCGGCGGCTTTTTCGAAGTTGTGGGCGTAGGCACGGGTTACTACAATATTTAATGTGTTGCCGCTTATATTTGCGGTTGATGAGAATGAGCCTGTTTTGTTCTCTTTTTTAACGTTCAGTTCTTCTACTCCTTTGGCTGAATAGCCCTGCGGGATTGCCAGCGATATGGTATATTTAAAACTGCGGGCGCAGGGCATGTAAACGTCGATAGTGCGCTTGCGTTCGGTATCGTCCAGTTTGTAAAAACCGCCGGTGAGTTTGCCAACATCAACCAGGTAGTTGTTACCTGCCTTTTTCACCAGGTTGTTGAGCACAAATGACGCACTGTATTTAAACGCAGGGTTGGTGTTTTCAATCGCCGGGTCGATTATTTTGCAATCCTTTACTTCGGTTGGCTCCTGATCGTATTTACCCTTAATTTCGGTGGTAAAGGCTTTTAACTGGTCTTTGCGTTGTTGCTCAAAGGCACTCGAGTATTCATCGGCTTTGTGTTTGCCTTTTATCCTTTTTGATAGTTCTTCGCCTTTTATCAGGGCTTGTAAACCTTTGTCAATATCGCCGGCCGGCAACAGGGATTTTTGATCTTCAAGACGCATTGAACCGGTTTCGCTTACCTGCCGGGCAATTTTTAGTTTTTGCATATCCGCTGGCAGCAGGTTTACCTGTAGCTGTTCGTCAATAAAATTTTTATCGCTGGTTGAAACTGACAACGAGTCGTCCTTTTCGGTAAAAGTGTAGTACTTGTTGGTGATTCGGTCGGGGTACAGGGCAATTACTTTTTCGCCTTCAAAACGCTCCGGCACCTCGCCAAAATGGGTAACCGCATTATCAAAACTCATAAAATAGGTTTTGTCTCTTTTTATGCGGATGATGGCATCAAAATCGTTAAAAGTAAACATATTATCGAGGGTATTGCTCATGCGCGACGCTACCATTAATACAGCATGACTAATACCCAATTGGGTAAGCATCATACTCATACTTATGGCAGCCGGCACACTGCGGGCGGTACGGTAATTCATCCCATCGATATTGTCAAGCTCATCGCCCTCGTAATTACAAAACACCTGGAATTTCCATATGTCATACAACACCTTCAGCACACTATCCGCAGCATTATTTTTAAATGGCTTACCGGTGTTAAAATAATCTTTGGTGCGTTTTTCGGCCTCATTAAAGCCGGAGTACTCCTCGAACGAATATTTGAACGCCTTTTTAATGGCCAACGCCCGTGTATCATATGATGCATCGGCACCATTATTAAACGTACTGCCAATTTCGATATAAGGATACTGGCGCAGGGCTGACACCCAGATGTTTGTTTTATACTTAGGCATATTGTGCAGCTTAAGGCTCAGCACGAGGTCGCCATCTGCATTGCGGCCGCCATCAAAATGCGGGGCGCCATTGGCATAAATATATTTTACATCGGTTTTTTTATTGTACTGAAAATCGAGGCTGTAATACAACACAGGGTACTCATCGGCCAGTATAAAAACATCATCGTTGTTTTTATAGGATGCGTTTTTGCTATTTTCGTCAACATCAACGGTGCTCACGTAATAATCTAAAATATCGCCCACCTGCAAACCGGGGATGGCCAGTTTGCCCTTTTGGTCTTTGGTTTCGTTTTTGGTTAATACCTCTTCGCCGGTATTAACAATTACCTCGCTGCCGTTTGGCTTAACAATTTTGGCACCGATAAAAGTGTTATTGGTACTCACAAATTTGGTAAGGAAGAAGGACACCGTTTTATCCAGCTTTTTTTGATACTCCAGGGTTGAGTAATCTTCCAGCGATACTTTGTCGTTAATTTTTACACGCTCGTGAAAGGTTTTTAGTTTAACGGTACGCAGGCTTGCGGCGGCGGTAATAATCAAAAATTTTATTTTGGTGTTTGATGTACGGTTAAGGCTAAACGAGCGAGCCAGCACAACAGCACTCTCTTTGCTCAGGCTATCGGGAACTTTGGTAACTTTAAACTCGGGCGCAGTTGTGCCCCAGATTTCCTTTTGTAACTGGGCGGCCTTTTCGGCATAAGGCACATTGTCCTGCGCGAAGGTTAAAGTAGTGGTGAATAAAAAAAATAGTGACAGGTAAAGTGGTTTCATTTAATATATCAGTTTGTAGGTTTTAGGATCAGGGTTTCGTTGTAAGCTTTGCTCAACTGCTCCACATCATGGTTCCATTGCTCAAACCGTTTTTTGGGCAGGCTGGTATTTTTAATAAGCAGTTTTTTTTTGTACACCAGTTTGTTGGGCAATTGGGTGTAGCTTATATGAAACTCGTAATCGGGGTTCACAATGTTTAAATCTGCAGGTACAGTTGCGGCTTTATAGTTAGCCGGAATATCCAGCTCGGTTTGGCTGTTGATGTTCATTTTATAGGCAAACCAATAATCAAGCTTGCGCACGGCGGGTTTAAAAGTAAAGTCGGCCAGTTCTTTCTGGCTGTCGATATTGATGTAATAATCCTTGCTAAACACGTTTACCGCATTCTTATGCTCCAGGTCAAACGCGGCTGTCAAATCCTTATCGGGGTTGGCGGTGCTGCTTAGTTTCAGGTTGTTAATGGTGTAATCGTTATTATCATCGGCCAGGTATTTCACCATAGCCTTATCCGTATTTTCGTGTTTAATACTGTTTAAGCCGCTTAAAATACTTTCCTTATCCTCGCCCTTCCACGTATAATTTACTTTACCTACCAGGCTGGTGCCACTTACACTTAGCTTGCTTAACTGGTTGGTTGAGTTTTGTAAAGGCGGGGCGTAAGGTATTTTATTCAGGATGTATTTATCGCCGTCTTCCATTAAAACCTGGCGGCCTTGTATGCGCTCGGCATATTCGTTAAGGCTAAGGTAGCTTTCGGTTGCATCAAGGTAATATATTTTCCCTTTGTAGTTTAAGGCGCATATCATGTGGTTATCAACCGCCATTGACGGGGTTTGGTAATCATAGGCAATGTGCTTGGTACCCAGCCAGCATAGCCGGGCATCATAACCCTGCGATACCAGCAGCGCCTTGGTTAAATTGGCCATCCCCTTACAATCGCCATATTTTTTGCGCAGCACTTCGTCGGCCTTTTCGGGCCTAAAGCCTGCCATACCATCTTCAAAGGCAATATACCTGATGTTATCCTGTACATAATAAAATATGGCTTTTATCTTGTCCATATCAGCGGTAAGGCCGGCGGTTAACTCTTTTGCCTTCGCGCTGATTACGGCTTGATCGCCCGCCACATTTTTCACCAGTTCGCGGTACCAGGCGTACTGATCGGCAAGAGAACCGAAATAGGTGATCTGCTTGCCGCCCGGCGCCGCAGATTTACACAACACCAACAGGTGCGGATAAATATAGGTTGGGCCGGGGCTATTGGCCTCGCGTTTCATGGCCGGTATATTCGCAAACGAATAGGTGATAACATCGGCATCTTCGCCAGATACATATTCGGTAGTTTTTTTAATGCCGAAGGAATTAAAGTTCATTTCCTTGATATCCACCTTCATCCAGCGGGGAATTTTAAGGCTTACCTCGCCTTGTTGCACTATTGCCGCATCCGAAAAATAAATAGAGGTAAAATATCGCGGGTCATTCAGGGTTTCTTCAAAAGTGACCGTGCCGATGCTTCCTTTTTTGGGCATATCCATGGGGAAGTAGCAAATTTTTGCATCCGAATAAAAGACATCGTCCTGGCTGTAATAGGTGTAGGTTGGCTTAAACGACCGTAAGTTATGGCCATCAACCTTGCAGGTTACGGCATCAATGCTGGTGTTATCGTTATAAAATTCAGATACCGGGTAGCTTACGCCGTAGCTATTGCTCACGTAGGTATTACTCAGTTTCTCTTTTATTTCGACCCTGCTGGTCTGGCCGTTCCATTTAAACTGGTATTCATTTTTTAAGGCGGTTATGGTTACCAGCGAATCGCCTTCTAAAGCAAACGCCCCCAGGGTAAACAACGTACAGCAAGCGCACGCAATCAATCGTTTAAAAATCATATTATAATCAGAGGATGAAATATAATACTATTATTTGGATTTGGGAATTTGGATGCGTGTAAAAGTAATGGGGGGAATAATTTAATAAAAGGTTAGCTACTTTCTGCCCGGTTTGCGTATATCTTTTGCCTTATCAAAAGTTGCCAGGCAACTATCCAGCGGTTGGCCTTTCTTATAAATGCAGTCGCAAAAAACCTGGCAAGCCTGGGGATTTTTGCTGGAGGCGCATTGATTCCTGCACTCATCTTCGGCATTGCCCGGTACAATATCATATAAATAAAAAGTACCGATGATGATAAAGGCCACCAATACAAAGGAACCTCCAAAAAACATCACCCGAAGGCGCATTCCCAGGGGCTTCTTTACCACATGAGGATCTGTTTTGGGCTGCTGCTTAACTGGCAAAATGTGTTTTAAGCGGTCATAATCCCAAATCAATAAAAACAGGCTTGCCAATAGCATCATCGTGGTGCCCCGCGTACCATCAAAACGGGTGGCATAAGTAAGCACACAAATATTAACGATGATAGGAAAATACATCAATGCACCAAGCAGGGAAGTTCTGGGGATAAGTAACAAGATAGCTGTTATAACCTGGACAATCCCGATAAAAGTATAGTAGTATCCGGTAAGTTGCAAGGCATCGAAATAATGCCCTAAAGGATTATTGTGGGGCAGACCGGCGGCAAATCGTTCGCCCATGATCTTTACGATGCCCGCTATCAAAAATCCGGCTGCCAAAGCAATGCGGCAAAAAACAGCAAAGCGTTTAAACCATTTGTCGGTCTTCGCCTCGTAGTATAGTTCTTCAAGTCTGTTCATATCAGTTATATTATCTGATTTTCGTTGAACTCTTATTACAAATAAAAGTACTTTGAAATATAAAGTTAAATAAGTCAAGCTGTATTTCAAAATATTTTGAGAAATAAAACTGAGACACGTTTTAGAGTGGTTTTTAAAAACGCAGGTTAAGCGCAAGACTTACTGGAGGGTATAGTGTCTGTGTAAGTTCGCAGCCAAAAAGAAAAATTCAATTTTAGACTTACGACTTAGTACTGCTGACTTAACAAGATGTTTTGTTGAAGCGTATCACATGCATCTACATTTTGCTGACAAAAATCCGAAATCGAAATTGCCAATTCCGATTTCAAAAAGATACCTTTGCATATATGGCTTACAAAGAACGTGAAATAAGCAAAATGTATTACACCATGGGCGAGGTATCGGCCATGTTTGATGTAAACCAATCGCTTATCCGTTTTTATGAAAAGGAATTTGATGTATTGCAGCCTAAAAAGAACAAAAAAGGCAACCGCTATTTTACTCCCGAGGACATCGAGAATTTTAAGATAATCTTCCACCTCATTCGCGACAAAGGCTATACACTGAACGGCGCCAAAGAACACCTGAAAAGCAACCTCGGCGACCACAAAGAAAACCAGCGGGTAATCGATTCGCTCGAAAATATCAAAAAATTCCTGCTGGAAGTAAGGGATCAGTTGTAGTCGTATTATGTCGGTTGATATAATAATTGTCATTTCGAACGAACCGGGGTGGATTTGGGCGTTGGAGTGAGGAGAAACCTTATACGCCCTGTATTCCGATAAACTGGTGAAATGTAGGGCGTCTAAGATCTCTCTGTCGCACCTCGCTCTTCCCGCCCAGGCTCCATCGAGATGACATTTTCTTTTTATCAAGATTTGTATACTTTTTGCAGTATCGTTTTAGGGGATTAAAAATTCCCCGGACACCTATATAAATATCCCCCTAAAACATATCTTTATTGCTTTCACCATATCATAAATGATCGCGAACCATAAAGGCGAGATCCCTTTTGTTGTATTGCTCCTGCCCTTTTTACTGGGGATAGCCTCAGGTATCGGCTTTATTACGGCCGCATACCTGCCTTTACTTTGGAGCATTTTCGGCGGTCTGGGTATTGCCTTTATCCTGCTGAATTTAAGCTACCAGCGGCTGGCCATTTATAAAACCAGGTGGCTTGGCGGGTTACTAATCACAATCATCCTGTTTTCGGCAGGCTGTATCTGCGCCGTGAATAATAACGAACTGAACGATGCAAGGCATTTTTCCAGGTCACCGGCGCAATATCTTTCCATAAAAATCAATACCGAACCGCAGCTCAAAAACGGGTTGATAAGGTTTACGGCAACGGTTGGGCAAAGCGTCAACAATAAACAATCAATGCCTGTTACCGGCACAATCTTGGTGACCATTAAAGACAGTGCAACCATATCCCTGCAATATGGCGATGAGTTGGTTATCCCGGCGAAGTACACTCCTATCGATCCCCCCTTTACCCCCGGCGAATTCAACTATAAACAATACCTGGCGCATCAAAATATTTACTACCAGGCCTTTTTATACCCGGGTATGTATCGGGTTATAAAACATGGCACAGGCAACCCGCTCATCGCCTTTTCGCTGCGGCTACGACAGCAAATGATTAATCGCTTTAAACAGCAAATGCACGATCCCGGCGCCATAGCAGTAGCATCAACCTTGATACTGGGTTACAAAGCCGATTTGAGCAGCGATATTTTGCAGGCCTATTCCAAAACGGGCACCATTCATGTATTATCCGTTTCGGGCGCGCATGTGGCCATCATTTATATTTTGCTGCAATTTACCCTTGGTTTTTTGAATGGCTACCGGCATGGCCGGGTAATAAAAGCGGTTATCATTATCGCACTCATCTGGTATTATTCGCTACTCAGCGGCTTCTCGCCTGCCGTGTGCCGGGCGGCGGCGATGATCAGCATGGTTATCATCGGCAAAACCTATGCCCGGTATATCAATTTGCTTAATATCCTGGCCGTATCGGCATTCGCGCTGTTATTGTATAATCCGCTTTTAATTACCGATGTTGGTTTCCAGCTATCGTACCTGGCTGTGGCCGGACTGGTGGTTTTACAGCCGGTTGTTTACAAATGGCTGACGTTTAAAAATAAATGGGCAGATAAAGTTTGGATGGCCTGTTCGGTATCTATAGCCGCGCAGGTTATTACGTTTCCGCTAAGCGCATTGTATTTTCACCAGTTCCCGGTTTATTTTTCACTGAGCAACCTGCTCATTATTATACCTACATCGGTTATTATGTACAGCGGGGTTGCTTACCTGGCGCTTTCATCGGTGCCCCTGCTATCAACTTTACTGGCGCGGTTATTGGAATATGCCATATTGTTCATGAACAAAGCGCTGGCAATTATTGAATATGCGCCTTTCGCCAGCATTGGTAAAATATGGCTTACAGTGCCAGAGTATTTATTGCTTTACATAATTATTATAAGTGGGTTTTATTATTTGTACAACAAAAAAACATGGCTTTTAAAACTTAGCCTGACCAGCCTGTTGCTTTTTGCCACAAGCATCAGCCTGAAAAGATACCTGGCCGAAAATGCTCATTCTATCGCGTTTTTAAACCTGCGCAAAAACACAGGCATTGTATTTAAAAATGGCAACAGTGCGGTTGTACTTACCAACCTTGCAGATACCAATAAAAATTACAAATATTCGGTGCAGCCGTATTTAGATAGTTCGCAGGTGGCGCATACTACCATTATAGGTTTAAACCAAAACATCAGTTTAACATGGTTTAAAAAACAGGGAGCATTAATGCAGTTTTATAATAAAAGGATAATTATATTTGATAAGCAATTACAAAACCAACGGCAACCGGGTAAACTGATAGCCAGTTATTTATATATTACCGGCAATCCGCACGTCAGTTTACAAGCGGTAAATAGTAACTTTGACTACCAAACATTGATTATTGATGGCAGCAACAGCAACCAAACTGTCGAAAGGTTTTCTGCCGGTGCAAAGGCACTGAATGTAAACTTTAAAATTTTAAAACGTAACAATTCGCTTATTATAGTATCTAATTAACAACATTAAACTAACTACCAATAAATTTGTCTTTATGTTGAAAACAGGTAAATTGGTATAATCAAATTAAAACAATGAGGATAAAATTTTTAAGTGTTGCCTTAGGCCTTGCCCTTACCGCAACTGTAATGAGTGCAAGCGCACAAAAAAAATACACCGAAGGTGTAGTAAACTTTACTACAGCCATGATGGGGCAGCAAATAAATGCTAAAAGTTATTTCCGGGCAGATTCAAACGCCTTCGCTTTTTCAAACGGCCCCGCCAACATCAAAATTTTGACTGATGCCGGTGCTAAGTCTATGGTAATTTTGGTTGATGTTCCTGTTGCCAATATCAAAAAGGCAGCCGTTGCAACACCAGATGATATTGACCAGGCAATGGCTGGTTTACCTCAGTTTACTTTTGCACCAGGTACCGAAACTAAGGTTATCAATGGCTTTAACTGCAAAAAAGTTGTTGCTACTGATAAAAAAACAAGCAAAACTTACGATATCTGGATCACCAATGATATTGAAATACCATTGGCTGGTGTAGCTAAATACTACCAGGGCATTGGCGGTTTCCCGGTTCAATATACATCATTCAGCCAGGGCCAATCAACCGAGGTAACTGTTACCGGTGTAACCGAGCAAAAAGTTCCTGCAGGTACATTTGGCATCCCTGCCGATTTTGAAAAGATAACCCTTGACGATTTGAAAGCCATGCGCGGCGGCAGGTAAGCCATTGCTTTAACAATTAACTAAAGGTTTCTTAACATTGCAGTAAAGTACTACTTTTGTACCCCTGTATGTTAAGAAACCTTTTCAGTTTAGTGCGCTTCTTTTTATTCTGGTTATTGTTCTTCGCAATAACCCGGCTGGCGTTCGAACTATATTTTCTGCCTAAACTTAAAGATGCCGACCTAAGCGACATCATACAAACCTATTTTTATGGCCTTCGGCTTGATGCGTCGGCAGCAGCCTACATCAGCGCCATACCCCTGTTGGTTTTCCTGGTTAACTGGTGCATACCAAATACACACATCAAACCTATCTGGCTAAAAATATATGTTTGGGTTTGCCTGTTTTTTATCTCGTTAAATACGGGGCTTAATTTCAACATTTTTCGCGAATGGGGCACCAAGGTGGTGTTCAGGGTGTTTAAATCGTTGTACGATGCGCCATCCGAAGCATTTGCCTCAACAGGTTCATCGCCGGTGGGCAGGAGTGTTTTTATATGTATTATATTATTGGCATCGGGGGTTTTCCTGTCATTAAAAATCATCGATTTTAAGTTTAAAAAGCCCGCCGTTGAACCACGGTTGAAAGCGGTGCTGATCGCCTTACTCCTTTTCGTCAATTTTTTGCTGATGAGGGGCGGTTTGCAACCGGTACCTGTCGATCAAAATTCGGCTTATTTTTCTGACCATGAATTTTTGAACCAGGCAGCGCTTAATACCGAATGGAACCTGTTTAACAATGTGGTTGAAAACCTTGGTCGCCCTTATAACCCCTTCGTGTTTATGCAGCCAGGCAGTGCTACCCGGATTGTGCAGGAGGCCTACAGCTATAATACCGACAGCACACGAAACGTACTTACCACCAACAGGCCCAACATTGTCATTATCCAGATAGAAAGCTATACTGCCGATGTGATTGAGTCATTAGGCGGCGATAAAGGCGTGGCCCCCAATTTTGAAAAATTTATTAAAAACGGCATCCTGTTCAACAATATTTATTCATCTGCCGACAGGACCGATAAAGGCATTGTATCTATCATGAGCGGCTTCCCTTCGCAGGCCATTCGTACTATTGTTGCCGATACTTTAAAAAACAAAAAGCTGCCGGCCATAGCGTCATCGCTTAAAACCGCGGGGTACCCAACATCCTATTTTTATGGCGGCAAAAGCAATTACATGCATTTTGACCTGTTTATGAAAAACCACCAGGTTGATCATATTACCGACGAACTGGCCTTCGACAAAAGCCAGGTTAAAACCCAATGGGGGGTTTATGACGATGTGCTTTTTGCTAAACACCTGGATTTTGCCCAACAACAAAAGCAGCCTTTTTTTACTTACCTGCAAACATCTACTAATCATGAGCCTTTTGTGTTGCCCGTAAAAGGTCATTTTCCGGAAGACGACGATGCGGGTGATGCCAGCAACAAGTTCAGGAGTACAGCCTACTTTACCGACTCGTGCCTCAACGCATATTTTGAACAAGCCAAAAAGCAGGCCTGGTATAAAAATACGCTGTTTATTTTAGTAGCCGACCACGGCCACCGCCTGCCGCGCAATGTATCTGAAGCTTATAATCCTGTAAAATACCATATCCCGCTGCTGTTTTTGGGCGAAGTGATAAAACCCGAATACCGGGGCAAAAAGATTAACAAACTGGGCGGGCAAACAGATATTGCCGCTACCCTGCTTACCCAGCTTGGACTACCCCATCAGCAGTTCAAATGGTCGAAAGATTTGCTTAACCCCACCACCAAAGATTTCGCTTTTTTTGATTGGGACAACGGCTTTTGTTTTATGACACCCCGGCAGGTGGTATCATACGATAACTCGGGCCGCAGGGTAGTTTACACCCGCAATAAAAACGCGGATGCGAAGACTACCGATAACGTGCTTTTATACGGCAAGGCCTTTTTGCAGGAGGTGTATACGGAGTATATGGGTTTTTAATTGTCTGAATCAGAATTTACAAAATTTTAGAATAAGGAGAATGAAAAAAAATTCTAGAAATTTTCTAATTCTGTAAGTTCTGATTCTGACAGTTTTAACTGATCGCCGCTCCCAACTGTTCCACCCACATTTCAAACAACCTGGTTTCAAAAGCGACAGCTTTATTGGCGTATTTTTCCCAATCGGGCGAGAATTTGTGCAACTGGTTAAGCATTTCTTCCAGGTGGCCTTCTTCTTCCAGTATAATTGATTTTACGTTTACCTTGCTGCCCGCTTCGTCAAGGGCTGCCTGGTAAATGGGGTAAAGTTCATCGGCACGTACTTCAATGGCATAGGTTACCAGCAGGTAGGCGGCAAAGCGAAGTTCGGCACCTGTAAGGCTTAATTCGCTTTTAAGGTAGCGGCAAACATCAATATCCAGTTGGTTTAAATAGTATTTACTTGAGCCGGGGGCCAGCAGGTATTCGGCGGCATAGGTTGGCAGCTCCACTCCTGTTTTTTCCAGTTGTTTTTTGAGATAAAAGGCATGACGGTGCTCTTCGGCAGCATGCTTCAATATAATATAGGTCACCGTAAGCGGATCTTCACTGGCCGAAATTTTGCGGGCTCCGGTGTTTTCCATCAGCGACAGCGTATTCAGCCAGCGCGAGTGTAACTGATTATCGGCTATTATTTGCGGTAGAAGTTTGTTTAATAACATGTTATATTTCTTGTAATGCCTGCTCTATTTTGCTGTAAACATACTGTAGTTCATCATCAGTAATGCAATACGGCGGTAAAATGTAAATTACGTTACCCAGGGGGCGTAATATAACACCGGCAGCTAAAAAGTAATGGTATAATTTATCGCGAAGGGAGCTGAAATAAGAGGTGTTGTCCCCCGTTTCCCACTCCATGGCCAGTATGGTACCGGTTTGCCTCACGGTTTTTATTTTAGGGTGATGTTTAATTTTCCCCGCAAATGCCGCATGCGCGTTGACGATCCGCTGGATATTTGCCGCTGTTTGGGGCTGTTCAAACAAATCCAGGCTTGCCAGTGCCGACGCGCAGGCTATAGGGTTGGCCGTGAAAGAATGGCCGTGAAAAAGCGTTTTCAGGCGGTCATCAGATAAAAAAGCATCGTAGATGTGTTGGGTACAGGTTGTTAAACCTAATGCCATAGTACCGCCCGTCAGGCCTTTTGAAAAGCACATAATATCGGGCTGTACATTAAGATAATCGCACGCAAATGATTTTCCTGTGCGGCCAAACCCGGTGAAAATCTCGTCGTCAATCATCAGCACACCTTCCTGCTTGCAGTGGGCCATTAGTTCGTTCAAATAGTCGGCCCCGTACATCAGCATGCCCGCAGATCCCTGCACCAAGGGCTCGAAGATGAAACAAGCCAGGTCGGATTTGAGATTTGAGATTTGAGATCTGAGACTTTGGATGTTTTCTTTGTTGGGGGTATCAATAAACTCTACTTCGAACAATAAACTATCAAATGCCCTGGTAAATGCGCTGCGGCCGCTTACAGCCATGGCACCAAAGGTATCGCCGTGGTAGGCATTGTTAAAAGCCAATATTTTGGTACGCTGCTGCCCCTGGTTATTCCAGTATTGCAGGCACATTTTTATAGCTACCTCGATGGCTGTTGAGCCATTGTCGGAGTAAAATGCTTTTTGCTGGTTATCGGGCAAATGGATCAATAACCGCTCGGCTAATTCAACAGCACCTTCATGGGTAAACCCCGCGAAGATCACATGCTCCAGTTTTTGCAGTTGCTCTGCTACTTTTTGCGCGATATACGGATGCGCGTGCCCATGGATATTTACCCACCAGGATGATACCGCATCAATATATTGCTTACCCTCTTCATCAAACAATAAAGCGCCCGCTCCCCTTACTATGGGCACGGGGGGCGCCGCGGTTTTCATTTGAGTATAGGGGTGCCATATTACTTTTAGGTCGCGTTCGGTAAGGCTCATAACTCATCCTGTAAAAGTTCAACTACCCGTTTATCTGTAGGGAATGCAAAATCCGCAATACTCAACGCAGTTAAGTTTATCCACCTAAACGACTGTAGCACTTCACCTTCCCCGTCAAAATCAAATGCTACGGTTTTGGCAACTAAATTTACCGGGCTTACGCTACGTACCAGGTAATAAACGCTGATGACCTGCGAATTGTTAAAGGCCGATTTTACAAAAAAATCAGTTGTATAAAAATGTCCTACAATTTCAATTTCCAGGTTGCACTCCTCCATAAATTCGCGCTTCAGCCCATCAACCAGGCCTTCGCCCAATTCAAGGCCGCCGCCAGGAAATTTGGTAAATTGCATGCCGTATTCCTGCTCATCGCTTACCAGCAATTCGTCGTTATCATTAAGCAACAGGCCGTAAACTCTTACATTAAAATACGCTGCCATTATTCAAAGTGTTTTTTATTTCGCACTACAATATCCATCGTCCATTCAATTGTTTCTGTTTTAGCCTCGCTCCTGATGGGGCAATTGGGCATGCTGCAATAGTGGCAGCAATTGGGCAAACATGGGTCGGTATGGATAAATAATTCGGTTTTTATACCTACCTCCTGGTTAATCATTTTATCAACCAGCGATACCTCGTTATGCACCGTAGTCA
This sequence comes from Mucilaginibacter ginsenosidivorax, assembly GCF_007971525.1. NCBI lineage: Bacteria > Pseudomonadati > Bacteroidota > Sphingobacteriia > Sphingobacteriales > Sphingobacteriaceae > Mucilaginibacter > Mucilaginibacter ginsenosidivorax. Next base: position 5,100,864 of record NZ_CP042437.1, on the reverse strand, counting down.
AATCAAAATAACTGGGTAGCGTAAGGTGACAGTCGATATGCAACTCATGACCATATTTTTGGGCGCGCAGGTTATGCACATCTATCCAGGCATCGCGGCGCTTATCGCTTAATACCTTTATTACTTCGTTAACTACATCAATATCGGCTTCGTCCATAAGGCCGCCTACAGAACGCCTTACCAATTTGTAGGCGCTATAAATTAAATACAAGGCTACCAATATAGATAAAGCACTGTCGAGCCATACCAGGCCCACAAAGTGGATCAATAATAAACCCGCCACCAGGCCAATGCTGGTTACCATATCGGCAATCAGGTGATGCCCGTCTGCATCAAGCGTTATCGATCGTAACACTTTTCCCTTATGGATCATATAATACCCCAAAGCACCGTTAATAGCACCCGTGGCGCCAATAATAACCGCACCGGTAAGCAAATCATGAATATTTTCGGGATGAATTAAACTATAAATAGATTTTCCGATAATGATGAGCCCGGCAATGCCAATAAGTGATCCTTCAATAAATACCGAAAAGTACTCTACCTTGCCATGCCCATAAGGGTGATTTTCATCGCGTGGCTGTGCTGCAAGGTATATACTGAAGAAAGCGAAGGAACTGGCTATTACATTAACAATACTTTCGGCCGCATCACTTAATACAAAATTGGAACCTGTTAAGAAGTAAGCCCCGAATTTCGCCATCATCAACACTATACCCGTAATCAGCGAAATTAATATGATCCTTTTTTGTTCCTTCAAAACAATCTTTATTAGGCCGCAAATTTATAAATAACAAGCGTAAGTAGCAGTAAAGTTATTTTCTATATTTGCCGCGATAACATAATTTATATGAGCGCATTAAGTAACCGGATAAATAATCTGTCCGAATCAGCAACAATTAAAATGGCCAAATTAGGCCGTGAACTTGCCGCAAAAGGCGTGGATGTGATCAGTTTGAGCTTTGGCGAGCCTGATTTTCATACACCAGAACACATCAAAGAAGCTGCCAAGCAGGCCATGGATAAAAACTTTACCTACTACACTCCTGTAGCGGGCTATCCTGAACTGCGCAAGGCTGTTGTTGCCAAGCTAAAGAATGAGAACAACCTTGATTATGATTTTAGCCAGATTGTAGTTTCGACAGGAGCTAAACAAGCGATCGCCAACGCGGTGCTGTGTTTGGTTAACCCGGGCGAAGAAGTAATTATCCCTACCCCTTACTGGGTATCATACAGCGAGGTGGTTAAACTTGCCGAAGGTGTAAGCGTTTTTATAAACACTACCGTTGAGCAAAACTTTAAAATTACCCCTGAGCAATTAGAAGCTGCCATCACCCCTAAAACCAAATTGTTTATGTTTTCGTCGCCTTGTAACCCTACAGGCAGCGTTTACAGTAAAGATGAACTGGAAGGCTTGGCAAAGGTGTTTGAAAAACACCCGCATGTATACATTTTAAGCGATGAGATTTATGAGCACATCAACTATGTTGATAAACATGAATCAATAGCCCAGTTTGATTACATTAAAGATCGTGTGATTATTATTAATGGCTGGTCGAAAGCGTTTGCTATGACGGGTTGGAGAATTGGTTACACTGCATCAAATAAAGAGATAGCCATTGCCTGCGATAAAATGCAGGGACAAATAACCTCTGGTACCTGTTCAATCACACAGCGTGCCGGTGTTGCCGCTTACGAAGGTGGTTTAGAAACAGTACTGGAAATGCGCGCCGCATTTAAAAAACGCCGCGATATAGTTTATAAGTTATTGAGCGAAATTGATGGGTTAAAAGTTAACCTGCCCGATGGTGCTTTCTATTTCTTCCCCGAAGTAACTTCATTCTTTGGTAAAAGCTATAATGGCAAAACCATTAAAGATGCTGATGAACTAAGCATTTATCTTTTAGAAGAAGCCCACGTTGCCACCGTTGGCGGCGATTCATTCGGCGATCCTACCGCTATCCGGTTATCATATGCCGCAGCTGAAGATAAGCTGATTGAAGCGGTAAGAAGGATTAAAGAAGCGTTGGGAAAACTGGCGTAAATTCTGAATCAGAATTCACAGAATTAAAGAATTTTCAGAATCTGAAATAATATAATAATGCAAAAGGGATCGTCACGACGATCCCTTTTGCATTCTCCCTTTTTTACTGAACAGGGTAAACAGCTTATTAAAAGCGAATTGTGGATTCTGTTCATTCTCAAATTCTGAAAATTCTGATTCAGACAATGTTACAATCCAAACCCGTAAGCTAAACGTAAACCTACCAGACCGTAGTTATTACCCTGGCCAGAGAAGTTTTCATAACGAGCGCCTATATCCCATGATTTGGTTGCATAACCTAAACCTGGTGAAAGAATAAGTTTGGTATTTTTATCACCACCTGCAACTGTTGGGTGAACCTCAAAGCCTGCGCCAGCCTCGCCCGAAAGATAGAAACCATCAGATACGAATGCTTTAACACCGGCTTTAACAGGGATCATCCCCAGCGACCGGGCTTTAAATGTAGATGTGGCTGTACCCGTTGGTGTAGTTACCGACGAAGTGTAAGTTTTACCAAAGAAATTATAGTAACCCGAAGTCAGCGTTAAGGCTACGTTGTTATTTACTCCATATTGTAAACGTCCTGTACCACCTAATTCAAATTTTGAATAATCATGAATGTCGCCGGTTGGTATACCAGCTTCTAAACCAATACCAAAACGTAATTTATTGGCTGGAGTAGTTTGAGCATTAACATTTGATCCGATAAAAATAGCTGCTGCTGTAAAAGCACCGGCTATAATTTTTGTCATTGTTTTCATAGTTGTATTTTTTAGTAAATAGTCTGCGGTTAAAATTTTGGCCGCGTTGATAGCCCTTTTACAAATACTTTGCCATTGTAGCCATTTTTGGCGCTTGTGAGATTGGCATGACGAATGAAAACCGGGAGATTCATAACAAGTATGTTACAAAAAATAGATGCTTAAACATTGATTATCAATGCCCTATTTTATCTTTAAACAACAATTTTACACCAATTTTAACAATTAAATTAACATCAAATTAATGTACAGAAAAAAGGAACACTACTGTTCACGATAGTGTATTCAAATGAAGAAATTCTGTTTGGTTTAAACTAAAATGGTGTAAAATGCGCCGGACAATAATTAATTGGGCAGCTTGCCAAAAACCAAAAAGAGAGGTTTTTCGGCCTCTCTTTTTGGTTTTATTACAATTTAATTAAAAATTAAGCTTGTGGTTAGTGCCCTTTTTCGGGTTTGTAATTTTTTTCCATTTCTGCAAGCTTCTCTTTTCCGTAAGCAAATTTGGTAATCAGGTAGTATAAAACCGGCACAATAAATATAGCCAGCGATGTAGCGGTTAGCATGCCGCCAAATACCGTCCAACCGATGGTTTTCCTGGCTTCGGCACCGGCACCGGAAGCTATCATCAGTGGCACAACGCCCAATATAAAGGCCATTGATGTCATGATGATTGGCCTTAACCTTAGCCTTACAGCCTCAAGAGTTGCTTTTTCAAGGTTCATCCCCTTATCTACCCGCTCTTTGGCAAACTCCACAATCAAAATGGCGTTTTTGGCGGCCAGCCCTATCAAGGTTATCAAACCAATCTGGGCGTAAACGTTGTTGGTAAGATCGGGCCAGAAACTTAGGAAAAGGATAGCCCCAAACGCGCCTAATGGTACCGATAGCAATACCGAGAATGGAACCGACCAACTTTCATACAAAGCAGCAAGGAACAGGAATACAAACCCGATTGACAGCGCAAATATGTAAACCGTTTTTGATCCGGATAGTAATTCCTCGCGGCTTAAGCCCGAAAACTCGTACCCAAAACCCTGGGGTAATGATTTGGCCGCAACTTCTTTTAAGGCAGTTATAGCATCACCACTACTGTAACCCGGTTTGGTACTACCATTTATCTCGGCCGAACGGAATAGGTTATAATGCGCAATTAACGGCGAATTTTCAATAACCTTATAAGATGTAAGGGTACTTAAGGGTACCATAGTACCAAACTGGTTACGCACAAAGTACTGGCCAATATTACTTACATTGCTCCTAAATGCGGTATCGGCCTGCGCAAGCACCCTGAAGTTTCGCCCGTAAATGGTAAAATCGTTTATGTAGGTACTGCCCAGGTACGTTTGCAGGGCACTGTTAACATCGGCTATTGATACTCCAAGTTTCTTGGCCTTTTCTCTATCGATAGTTAGTTGATAAGCAGGTGTACTTGCCGTAAAAAAGGTAAAGGCCCTGGCAATTTCCGGCCGTTTGTTAACTTCACCAACAAAGGTTTTCAGTGTTTTTTCAAACACTTTGATATCTCCCCCGGCTTGTTTTTCTTCCAGGATAAATGAAAAACCACCGGTGCTGCCCAAACCTGGTATAGCAGGCGGTTGAATAACAATTACGTTGGCTTCTTTAAACCGGGCCAGTTTTTTGGTTAGCTTACCAACAAGGGCCGTAATTTGCTGCGATTTATCTTTACGCTCGTCCCAGGGTTTAAGCTGCACAAACATGGTTGCACTGTTGGCCTTACTGGCAAAACTAATGGCGTTTAAGCCTCCCAAAGCAGCGTAATGTGCAATTTCAGGCACGCTGTCAAGTGTTTTCATCATCTGGTGCAGTACATCAACGGTACGTACGGTTGATGAAGCTTCGGGCAGGTCATAAGTAATGTAAACACGACCGTCATCCTCCAGCGGAATAAAGCCCGATGGTTTATTATGAAAGAGCAAAACCGCGCCAACAATGATACATGCCAGTATAATAATAACAAATTTGGAGTTTTTTATACCCTTATCAACCGTATTGCGGTACCTGCCTGTTACGCGGGTAAACCATTCATTAAATACAAAGAAGAACTTATTAAGCCCTTTTGATTTATTATCTATTTTATGCGGACGAAGCAGCAGAGTACATAAAGCCGGTGTTAACGAAAGCGCCACAAAAGCCGAGATCAGTACCGATATAGCTATCGTGATGGCAAATTGCTGGTAAAGCCGCCCTACAATGCCGGGTACAAAGCCCACCGGCACAAATACCGCCGCAAGGATTAACGCTATGGCAATTACCGGTGCCGATATATCGGCCATGGCGTGTTTGGTAGCTTCAACCGGCGTCATCCCCTCCTCGTCCATATAATGCTGCACAGCCTCAACCACCACAATGGCATCATCAACCACAATACCAATAGCCAGTACAAAACCAAACAAGGTTAAGGTGTTGATAGTAAAATGCAGGGGTATAAAGAAAATGAACGTACCTATAATAGATACCGGTATAGCCAAAACAGGAATTAATGTTGAGCGCCAGTTTTGAAGGAATAAAAATACGACCACAATAACCAACCCTAAAGCAATAAGCAAGGTATCAACCACTTCGCTTACCGATACCTTTACTACGGTAACCGCCTCAAACGGCACCACATAGTCAATATCGGCAGGAAAGCTTTTCTTAAGCTCGTTCATGGTGGCATAAACGTTCTCGGCAGTTTCCAGCGAGTTGCTGTTTGGCGCCTGGTAAACCAGCAGGTACGATGCCCTTTTACCATCAACAAACGAATTACCCGAGTAGTTAAACTTGCCCAGTTCAATACGTGCTACATCTTTTAAATGTACAATGGCGCCGGTACTGGGTACAGTTTTAATGATTACATTCCCAAATTCTTCGGGTTTGCTTAAACGGCCTTTAACCAGCACCGAGTATTCAAAGGTTTGTGCTTTTTGTTGCGGCGTAGCACCAACGGTACCGGGGGCAACCTGGGCATTTTGTTCGGCCAGGGCAGTGGTAACATCAGCGGCTGTCATCCCAAGGGCTGCAAGCTTATCGGGGTTGAGCCAGATACGCATACTAAAATCATCTGCGCGGCTTACCACGTCGCCGACACCTTTGGTACGCAATATGGCATCCTTTATAAAAACGTTGGTATAGTTATCTGTAAAAGTAACATCATGGCTTCCCTTTGGCGAAAACATAGCCACCAGCATTAATATACTGGGATTACGTTTACGCACCACAAGGCCAAGGCGCTGTACCTCCTGCGGCAAAGTAGGCGTGGCAATGCCTACACGATTTTGCACGTCAAGCGCGGCAATATTAATATCGGTACCTACATCAAAGTTTACAGTCATGCTCATCTGGCCGTTGCTACTGCTATTACTTTGCAGGTAGGTCATGCCGGGCACACCATTTACCTGCACCTCTACAGGGGTTGCCACGGTTTGCTCAACCGTAAGCGCGTCGGCACCGGTATAAGTACCGGTAACAGAAACCGTGGGCGGGGTTATATCAGGATATTGCCCGATAGGCAGGCTGCTCATTGACAGTAAACCTACAATAACAATCACCAATGAGATCACTATCGCGGTAACCGGTCGTTTTATAAAAGTATCTGCAATCATTCTTTTTATTATTAAGTTTTGCAGGGATTTATCCTGCCAATCGCTTAAATGTTTCCTTATCTATTCATACTATTTTTTGGGAGCCGCGCCAGCTGGAGGGCCACCTGCGCCAAGGGTAATCCGGCCACCATCGCGCAAACGCTGGAAACCATCTGTTACCACTTTATCCCCGGCTTTAATACCATCCATTACAACAATACTGGTATTTACACGTGGGCCAAGCTTTACTTTTATTTGTTTGGCAATAGTATCGCGCCTGTCTTTTACTGTTTTATCAGGGCCGGTGTCTTTTACCGTAGTATCCCTGGTTACAAAAACAAAAAACTCGCCCATTTGCTCGGTAACCGCTTTATTAGGTATTTGCACCCGCTTGCCCGACTGGCTGTTGAGCACCTGCAAAACACAGCTCATACCATCCTTCAGCACATCATCTTCGTTCGGGAACTGGATTCTTACTTTTATACTTCCGGTACCACTGCTTACTCCCCTGTCAATAGCTAAAACTTTACCTGTTTTATTATAAGTTGTGCCATCGGGCAGCTGCAATTTAAATGTGGTATCGCTGCTTGATTTTTGCAGGCCATAAAAGCGGTTAATATCCTGCTCGTTAATTACCACATCAACACCAATTGGGTGCTCGGCAGATATGGTGTTCATCAGCGTGGTACCAACGGCAACCTGTGCTCCTAACCTTACCTGCGATATGCCTATACGGCCTGTAAATGGTGCACGTATGGTAGCGTACGAAAGGTCGGTAGCTGCCGATGCAAGGCCTGCTTTGGCCACCGCAACCGAACTTTTATTGGTTTCATAAGCGGCGACGGCCTGGTCTACAGTCTGGCGTGCAATAGCATCGTTTTTCAACAACATGTTATAACGGTCAACATCTTTTTGTGCTTTGGTAAGGTTGGCCTGCGCGCTCAAAACATTGGCAGCAGCCTGCTGGTAAGCTGCTTCGTATTTGCGCTTATCAATTTCATAAAGCACTTTACCTTTTTCAACAATATCGCCTTCTTTAAAAAATATACCGGTTACAAATCCTGGTACCTGGCTTCGTAGCTCAACCGTATTAATGGATATTACCGTTCCCTGGTAACTATCATAATAGGTAGCGTTACCAACGGTGGCATCGGCAATTAAAACCGGGGTTGGCGGTGGGGCGGCCGCGCCTTTTTTATCCTGTTTGCCACATGATGCCCATACCAATAATGCTGCAGGGGCCAACCAATATATATATCTGTTCTTCATTATAGTGATTTGTTCGTTTGAGTGTCTTTCTAAAAAAAATATCCTGAGTGTTAATCTTATTTATTGCAGGGGCAATGTACCCAATGCTTTTTGCAGGTCAATTTTACTGGCCAGCAGTTGGAACAGCGCGTTATAATAATTCAGTTCGGCCGTCCGCAGGTCCGATTGTGCCACAATAACATCAAGGTAAGTTTTAACACCTTCGCGGTATTGCAGGCTTACTATTTTATATACATCCTTGGCAAGGTCAACATTTTCGCGCACCAGTTTATAGCTGGTAAAATTACTTTTGTAACCCGCAAGCGCTTGTACATACTCGGTATTAAGGCTGTTTTTGGTATTTACAATGTCAAGGTCGGTACGTTCAACCTGTAAACGCGCCTTGCTTAAATTTTGAAGTCGCTTACCACCCTGAAAAATGGGCAGGTTTAATGTCAGGCCTACATAACCTGTAGGGTAGGCATTACTATACAGCGGGCTAAAATTGTGGTTAAAGTAGGCATAATTATAACTACCCACTGCCGATAACGAAGGCAGGAAGCCATAATGGTAATAATCAACATTTAAAATCTTTAGCGCTTTGCTGGCTTGCAGCAGCCGGTACTCAATACGGTTATTTACATCAAGCACCTGGTTGGTATCAATAGCAACCTCCTGCTCATAGCGCGATGAATCATAAGCCAGCGTGAGTGTATTAGGCCCCGCAACACCCATAATTTGTTTTAAATAAGCAGTTTTACTCTTGATAGATTCCTCGGTTGATTTACGGGTGGCTATCGAATTATTGAGGGCGATGGTTGCCTGCTTAAAATCGGTTTTATCAGATACGCCTGCCTGGTACCGGTTGGTGGCATCCTTTAAACTCCGTTGCAGCCTGGTAATATCCTCATTAGTAATATCCAGCTGCTTTTGCGATAACAACACATCAAAAAAAGCTTTGCTTACATCCGTTACCACGTTTATCTGGCTGCTTATCGTATTATCCTTATAGTATTCCCGCGAATATTTTGAAGCCTTTGAAGCCAGTAACACATCATTATTGTAAATTACCTGCGATGCTGTAACACCCAGGGTTGACAGGTTACGGATACTACCCGCGTTTGACGGAATGTTGGCTCCTGACGAACCAGCCTGCGGCTGTCCTTTAAAATAGTAGTTATAAAGGCCCGATGAATTTACCTGGGGCAGCCATCCCGATAAGCCGATCCTGATATCACGCTCGTTTATCTGCTCATCAATAGAAGCCTGCCTTACAGCGGGCTGATTGCGCAACGCGTAATCAACAGCCTGCTTTAGCGTAACTGGCCCGGTAATTGTATCGGCACCTGTTTGCGCGAAAGATTGCGAATGTAAAATTAATGTTAAATGAACTATCGTTAAGAGGGATAAGTACTTTAGTTTTTTCATACAGAGGAAATAGATGTCAATGGTCGCCGACCTAAACTACAAATGCAGCAGCACTTAGTTTTAGCTAAATTATAAAGGGAATGTGCGAATATGTGGTTAATATTAGCAAATTAGCATCAACCACAAAAATTTTACGTAAACTTTATAAAAATGCTACAAAAAACGTGTTTTGGCCGTTTTTACAAAAAAATGAAAATAAGGGATAGCAAATAAATAAAAATTTTAATTAATTTGCCATGTGGTTTAATACGGCTTTGTCAGAACTTACACGTTTGGGAAGGCTTATTTAAAAAAAATTACATTTACCGTATAAGTTATACACTTATTCATGGTATTTTTACGCAAAATTAAAGCAGAGTTAATACATGGTTAAAAAACTACATGGGAAGATCGCCGAGTTCCAGGTTGCAAATATGCTCCGGGAGAAGGGATTGTATCCTTATTTCAGGCCTATTGAGTCTGCTCAGGACACTGAAGTATTAATTGACAACAAAAGGGTATTAATGTTTGGATCTAACTCATACTTAGGCCTTACCAACCACCCTAAAATTAAAGAAGCTTCAAAAAAAGCGATTGATAAATATGGCACAGGCTGTGCCGGATCGCGTTTCTTAAATGGTACACTGGATATTCATATTGAGTTAGAAAACAGGCTTGCCAATTTAGTTGGCAAAGAAGCCGCCGTTTTATTTAGCACAGGCTACCAGGTAAACCTTGGCGTACTATCCTGCATTACCGGACGCAATGATTACATTATTTTAGACGAATACGATCATGCCTGCATCATTGACGGTAGCCGCCTTTCGTTTTCAAAAGTGTTAAAATACGCTCACAATGACATGAACGACCTGCAGCGCAAACTGGCATTATTGCCCGAAGAAGCTGTAAAGGTTATTGCCGTTGATGGTATTTTCAGCATGGAAGGTGATATTGTTAAGTTACCTGAAATAGTTCAGCTTGCCGACCAATATGGTGCAAACATCATGGTTGATGATGCACATAGCCTTGGGGTTATCGGTCATAATGGAGCAGGTACTGCATCGCACTTTGGCCTTACCAAAGATGTTGATCTTATTATGGGTACCTTTAGTAAGTCATTAGCTTCGTTAGGTGGTTTCATAGCTGCCGATAAGGACACTGTTGACTTTATTAAACACCGCGGCCGTTCATTAATGTTCAGCGCGAGTATGACACCAGGATCTGTTGGCAGCGTAATTGCAGCATTGGATATCATGGAATCAGAACCTGAAAGGATTCAGAAACTTTGGGATAACACCAATTATGCCATGAAACTGTTGCTTGACGAAGGCTTTGACCTCGGCCCAACCGAAAGTCCGATATTGCCTATCTACGTACGCGATAACGAGAAAACTTTCCTGGTAACAAAACAGCTGCAAGCGGCCGGTATATTTGTTAACCCTGTTGTTTCGCCGGCTGTACCTTCAGATTCATCGTTATTACGTTTCTCATTAATGGCTACCCATACATTTGAGCAAATTGAAGAAGCCGTTGAAAAGCTGGCTAAAGTATTTAAGGATGTAGGCGTTACTTCTGTTAAAGAAAAAATATAATCATATATAAAGTGTCCGTGTGTATAACTGGCTGCTGTTTTATTAAAAGCAAGCCTGTACACACGGACTTTTACGTTCATATAGCCTCAGGGCAACCAATTAGTGCAAACCACTCATGATAAAAATTGTAACAGTTAGTTCTAAAAAGGAACTGGCTTCATTTATTGATTTTCCGCATGATTTGTATGAGGGCGACCCAAACTATGTTCCCGAACTGTTTATAGCCCAGCGCGACCTGCTAACTATTCACCCTTTTCATAAGCATAACAAAGTACAGCCATTTTTAGCTTATGATGGCGATAAAATTGTAGGCCGTATTGCCGCCATATTGAATAACGCCCACAACCAATACAATCATAAAAACGATGGTTTTTTTGGCTTTTTTGATTGCATAGATAGCACCGAGGTTTCAAACCTGCTGTTTGATGTAGTTACCGGCTGGCTTAAAAACAAAGGTATAACCGGCCAGCTTTTAGGCCCGGTAAACTTTAGCACCAATGAGCCTTGCGGGTTACTAATTAAAGGCTTTGATAGCCCGGCGTTTTTAATGAACACCTACAATAAGCCTTATTACGCCAGCCTTATTGAAAGTTATGGCTTTGGTAAAGATGTTGACCTGATAGCATGGCATTGGGACGGGCAGGAATATGATGATAAATCGGTAAGGTTATTAAACTCTTTAGAGGAGCGTTTAAAACGGAGCAATATCATTATCCGTAAAGTAAATTTAAAAAAATTCAAAGAAGAAGCAGCCAAGCTTCGCGAAGTGTATAACTCGGCCTGGGATAGCAATACCGGCTTTGTGCCCTTAACCGATGAGGAATTTGATTACCTGGCCAAAGATCTTAAACTTATCCTCGATCCTGATTTTGCCTTGGTTGCCGAACAAAATGGCAAAATAGTAGCCTTTGGCCTGGCCCTGCCAAACTATAACGAAATTTTTCAGAAAATAAAACGTGGCCGTTTGTTGCCAACCGGCATTTTTAAACTGCTGTTTGGTAAAAAAAACATACAAAGCATCCGCATTTATGCGTTAGGGGTAATAGATGGTTACCGCAAAATGGGTATTGAAGCCTGTTTATACGGCACTATTATAAGGGAATACAAAGCCAAGGGCTTTAAACATGCCGAGGCCGGCTGGACTTTAGAGCATAACGACATGGTAAACCGGGCTATAGAAGCCATCAAAGGCGATCCGTATAAAACATACAGGTTGTACCAAAAAGCAATATGAGGGAAAAGGTTTTAATAACCGGGGCAAGCGGTTTTGCGGGGTTTCATATTATTGAAGAGGCATTACACAACAACTTTGAAGTGTATGCTGCTGTTCGCAAAAGCAGTAAAACAGAGCACCTTAAAAATCTCGATATCAAATTTGTTAACCTCAATTACCGCGACCTTACAGCGCTGAAACAACAGCTTGCCGATATTAAGCCCGATTATATCATCCACGCGGCCGGTGTTACGGCAGCCAAATCACAGGCCACCTATAACTATGTTAATGCAACCCATACATTCAACCTGGCTTCTGCCGCGATAGAGGCGGGCATTAACCTAAAAAAGTTTGTGCTCATCAGCAGCCTTGCAGCGCTTGGGCCGCTTAAAACATTATCGGGCACAATCAACGAAACTATCAACCCCAACCCGGTTACAGCCTATGGCCGCAGCAAGCTATTGGCCGAAGAACAGTTAAGGACGGTTGAAAATTTAAACTATACTATATTGCGGCCAACGGCCATTTATGGCCCAAGGGATACAGGGATATTTATATTTTTTAAGCAGCTTACCCGCGGCCTTGAGCCGTATATGGGCAAGGCCAATCAAAAACTAACCTTTATATATGTAAAGGATGTAGCCAAAGCTTCTATAAAATCGTTGTACGACGGAAACAATACAGATTATAATTTAAGCGACGGAAATTTTTACAGCAAATATGAGTTGGCTAACTTAGCCAAGGAAGCATTAAGTTTAAAAACCTTTAAATTTCATTTACCTGTAATATTTGTAAAAATAATAGCTTTTGTATCAGAAAAAGTGAGTTCTTTGAGCAATAAAGCCGCCATTATAAATATGGAGAAGCTTGACGAACTCATGGCCGTTAACTGGTCGGTTGATATCGAGAAAGCAAAATCGCAGCTGGGGTTTTATCCGGCCTACAATTTACAAACCGGCTTAATTGAAACCCTAAAGTGGTATAGGGCCAACGACTGGTTGTAACGCCCGGCAAAAAGCATGATTACATATAACATTAAAATTGACTAAAACATAAATCACAGCAATTTACTTAAACGTTTAAGTAAATTGATAATCAATAAGTTAACAATAAAACAACAAAAAGGTAAAACGGCTAAAAATCATCTAAGCAGCCCTTTTCCTCCAACAATTAAACAATAAATAAGTATAATGAAAATCAAAATTTCTCCAGCCGAAGGTAAACTGGGTATCCTTATCCCTGGTTTGGGCGCAGTAGCCACCACGCTGATTGCCGGCGTTGAAGCTGTAAAAAAAGGCATTTCGCAACCAATCGGCTCTCTTACACAAATGGGGCACATCCGTTTAGGCAAACGTACCGAAAACCGTAACCCTAAAATCAATGAATTTGTGCCGCTTGCCCAGCTAAACGATATTGTGTTTGGCGGATGGGATGTTTATGAAGATAATGTTTACCAGGCTGCATCAAACGCCAAGGTATTGGAATCGTCGTTATTGGATGCTGTAAAACCGGCCCTGGAAGCGATAGTGCCGATGAAAGCTGCCTTTGATCAAAACTACGCTAAAAACCTAAGAGGAACCCACGTTAAAACCGGAACACGGTATGAACTGGCACAGCAGGTAATGGAGGATATCCAAAACTTTAAAGAGCAAAACGGTTTAGACCGTGTTGTATTGGTATGGTGCGGATCAACAGAGATATATTACGAAGCATCGGCCATTCACCAGTCGCTTGCAGCTTTTGAACAGGCTTTAAAAGATGACGACAAGCTGATAGCACCAAGCATGATATATGCTTACGCGGCCTTGAAGTTAGGTGTGCCTTTCTCAAACGGTGCCCCTAACCTAACCGTTGATATCCCTGCTTTAATTGAGTTATCAAAATTAACCAAAACACCTATTGCAGGTAAAGATTTTAAAACCGGCCAAACTTTAATGAAAACAGTTCTGGCACCGGGCCTTGCTGCACGTTCATTAGGCGTACACGGATGGTTCTCTACCAATATATTAGGTAACCGCGACGGCTTGGTATTGGATGATCCGGATAATTTTAAAACCAAAGAAGTATCAAAATTAGGCGTTCTGGAAGATATCTTTAAACCAGAAGATAACCAGGAGCTTTATGGTAACATTTACCACAAAATCCGCATCAACTACTACCCTCCCCATGGCGATAACAAAGAAAGCTGGGATAACATTGATATTTTTGGCTGGTTGGGTTACAAAATGCAAATCAAAATTAACTTCCTTTGCCGCGACTCTATCCTTGCCGCCCCTATCGCGCTTGACCTGGCTTTATTTAGCGATATGGCCAAACGCGCAGGCATGAGCGGAATACAGGAATGGTTGTCATTTTATCTTAAATCCCCTCAAACTGCAGAGGGCTTACATCCCGAGAATGATATATTTAAACAATTGATCAAGTTAGAGAACACACTTCGTTATTTAATGGGCGAAGATTTGATAACCCACCTTGGTTTAGATTATTATGACGATATGTTTGCACAGGAAGCATAATAAATTGTAATAAAATAAAAATCAGCCGTATAAAGTCCCATCTTTATGCGGCTGATTTGTTTATAAAGTATCTCTTAAACCTAAGGTTTATTAATTGCTAAGCTGCCAAATATCAATTAAGCTGTTAATAAATGTTAAATACTTATAGCGGCTGTACAGCGGGCTGGCATTTTTTAGTACTCTTGTAACAGAATTTTTTGTTTAAGCCTGTAATTCTACAGGTTATGTGTATGCAAATACTGATTAGTATGCCCTGCTATGTATTATTATCATTATTTAGCTATTAGTATAATTTCAAGGTAATTTATTTCAACGATTTCCGTTGTTGTAAATGCCACAGGCAATATTTGACTTTTTGACCACATTAGTCTGTAGGGATTTTTTTTACCTTTGGAACGCAGTTACAAGCGTGATATAGAAGTTATAAAAGGTGCATTAAACCCGTTTAAAACAGGTTTACCGCCTAAAACAAGCCGAAAAGTGGGATCAGGGAGTATGATTGATCGGCGTGATAATTTAAACCGATAATTAATAATATCGGTAACCAAAAGGTTAGCTAAATAGCGGGGCGGGATTATATTATCAATCAAAAAAAGGTTTGTATTTGCATAATTGCATAAAGTACATGAAGTTTAAAAAAATTTACAAAAGTCTATTCTTTTCAATATTCTTTTTTTCCGTTACATCAATATTTGCCCAAACCACTATTATTACTGGCAAAGTTACTGATGCGGGCAATAAACAAACCCTTCCTTATGTAGTAGTTGGCTTTACCGGAACCACAACCGGAGTTACTACCGATAACAATGGAAATTATCGCCTGTCAACTACCAACCAAACTTACAAGCAAATAAAAATTTCCTTTTTAGGGTATAAAGACGCTTTTTTGGCAGTGGTACCGGGTAAAGAGCAGGTTATTAATGTGAAGCTTTTTCCATCGGCGCAGCAACTGGCCCAGGTTACTATTAAAGCCGGTAAAAAACCCAAATACCGTAATAAAGATAACCCCGCTGTTGAGCTGATACGTAAGGTTATTGAAAACAAAGAAAAAAACCGCCCTGAAGCCTATGATTACGTTGAGTACCGCGAGTATGATAAAATGATGTTTGGGGCAGCCAATGTTTCGGCAAAGTTTTCGGATCGTAAATTTTTCAGGAAATACAAGTTCATCCTTGATAACAGGGATTCAACCACAGTCCCCGGAAAATCCATATTACCTATTTTCCTGAACGAGAAAATATCGCAAAACTACTATCGTAAAAACCCCGAAAAAAACAGGGAAATTGTATTGGGCGAAAAAAATGTAAACTTTGGCCCTGCTGTTGATAATGCAGGCCTGAACCAATATTTTAAACACCTGTATACCAAGGTTAATATTTACGATAACAATGTACTTTTAATAACCAGCCAGTTTTTAAGCCCGATATCAGACAACTCGCCCAACTACTATAAATTTTTCATTACGGATACCATTACCGACGATCATAATAACAAGTTGGTTGAGTTGAGCTTTACCCCAAGAAACACCACAGATGTGTTGTTTGAGGGACGGATTTATATTACCCTTGATGGTAATTATGCCGTTCAAAAGGCCAACCTTATTGTAAATAAGAATATCAATATCAACTTCATCCGGTCGATACAGGTAGATTTAACATTTGAACAAAATCCGGACGGGCGTTACCACATGAGTAAGAGTACCACTACGGCCGACTTTGGTGCATCTAAAAAAGATGCAAAAAGCAGTTTGTTTGGTACACGTACCATTACCCTGGGCAACTATGTAGTAAACAAACCCCGGCCCGATACGGCTTACAATAAACAATCGGAAGAGGCATCTGATGAAGCAAAAAACAGATCGGACGCTTTCTGGCAAAAAAACAGGCTTGATACGCTTACCACTGCCGAATCAAAGGTTTATAAAAACATCGATAGCTTAAAAGATATGCCATCTTATAAGCGTACGGTTGATATTGCTACGCTGTTACTGGCGGGTTACAAAGGCTTTGGCAAATTTGAAATTGGCCCGGCAAACACTTTTTATAGTTTTAACCCTGTAGAAGGTTTCAAACTTAGGTTTGGTGGCCGTACCACACCGGCATTAAGCAAGCGTTACTATTTTGAAACTTACGCGGCTTACGGGTTTAAAGACGAACGCTGGAAATACTTCCTGAGCGCAACTTATTCGCTTAATAATAAATCGATCTATAAATTTCCGCAAAACTATTTGAGGGCCAGCTTTCAGCGTGATACTAAAATCCCGGGCGCTAACCTTCAGTTTGTGCAGGAGGATAACTTCCTGTTATCATTTAAGCGTGGGGTAAATGACAAATACCTGTACAACGATAATTACAGAATTGATTATGTACACGAGTTTGAAAGCCATTTTTCATACAGCGCCGGTTTTAACAACTGGAAACAGGAGCCAGCCGGATCGTTATATTTCAGGCCGATGGATGATCTTACACACCCTGTTCATGATTTAACGTCGACCGAAATAACTGCGGGTTTAAGATACGCGCCAAACGAAGAGTTTTACCAGGGTAAAATTTATCGTACTCCGCTCCCTAATAAGTATCCTATTTACCAGGTACAATTTACCGCTGGTTTGAAAAACGTTTTTGGCGGCGAATACAATTACCAAAAAATTGATGCCCGTATTGATAAACGTGTATACGAATCGCAGTTGGGTTATGCCGATGTAGCTGTATACGGCGGCAAGGTGTTCGGCACAGTACCATATCCGCTGCTATCAATTCCGCGTGCCAACCAAACTTATGCTTATGATATCGATTCCTATAACCTGATGAACTTTTTAGAGTTTGTTTATGATCATTATGAAGGTGTAAGGATTGATCAGCACTTTATGGGTTTCTTCTTTAATAAAGTGCCGTTGTTCAAAAAATTAAAATGGCGCGAAACAGCATCTCTTAAAGTATTATGGGGCGGCTTAAGCGACGGTAATAATCCATCTATACACCCATCATTATACCAGTTACCGGTTGATGATAATGGGGTACCGCTAACTTATTCATTAGGCCGCACTCCTTATGTTGAGGGAAGCGTTGGTATCGAAAACATATTTAAACTAATTCGTGTTGATTTTGTGGAAAGGTTTAACTACCTTAATCATCCGAACGTAGCAAATTGGGGTATACGCACCAGAATTAAATTTGATTTTTAATTTTGTACATCAAACTATTACAAAAATGGAACAAAAAATATCGCTTAGAACAAACCTGCAATTAGGTATTTACCGGGTGATTGATCCCGTTGTAAAAATTCTGATCAAGGTTGGATTAACGCCAAACGCAGTTACATCAATTGGTTTTGTACTGAACGTTGGTGTTGCGGCCATTTTTATTTTAGGTGCCGAAGAAGGTAACCGCGGCGATTTGCGATATGTAGGCTGGGCAGGTGGTTTGATACTGTTTGCCGGCTTGTTTGATATGCTTGACGGCCAGGTAGCCCGCTTAGGCAACATGAAATCAACCTTCGGCGCTTTGTATGATTCTGTTCTTGACCGTTACAGCGAGTTAATTATGTTCCTGGGTATTTGTTATTACCTGGTTGGGCATCACTATTTTATAAGTTCGATAGCAGCGTTTATAGCCCTTATAGGCTCTATGATGGTAAGTTATGTAAGGGCACGTGCCGAAGGCTTGGGTGTTGAGGTAAAAGGCGGTTTAATGCAACGGCCCGAGCGTGTGGTTACTATTGGCGTATGCGCGTTAATAAGCGGTATAGTTGCGCAATATATCGGCGGTAATTATAAATTATTTGTACCGGGTATTAAATTTCACATATTTGAACCGATATCAATATTTACCTTTCCTTTGGTGTTGCTGGCGGTGCTAACCAATATTACCGCGTTTAACCGGTTAAGAGAAGCAAAAAAGGCCTTGATAAAACAAGAGGAAGAAGGTTTATAAGTTCTAAGTCAGTAGTCTTTAGCCACAAGTTCAATTTCAGCACTGGTGATGAAAAATTAAGATTTCTCCAATTTAAGGCTTTGAACTTACAACTTGAGACCCCGGTTAAAATATCGTACCTTCGCTCAGCGGTTGAATTATGCTCCGGGTGTTGTGCCAATGGTAAAATGACAGTTGGTTTTAAGCCGAACAAAGGCAAATTCCGACTTATGGCTTCCAACTAAAGACTGTAGACTTAACACTGTAATAAATTATATCAAAACAAAACATTAAATAACAGGCGAAGAAATCCTTAAAAATTTTAAACCTGATATATTATGGCAAAAAAGAATTATGTATCTAACTCGCAGGAGTCTGTGAGGATGTTTAAAAGCAACTTTTTAGAGAGTTTATCAAAGGTGCATTATACCGTGCCCCTGTATATTTTTGTACCGGTTATCATTTACTCAACCTACCTGGCCTTTAACGCTGGTATCGGTTTTATAAAATACACGGAATTGTTTATCCTGGGCTTATTTATCTGGACAATTACCGAGTATATTATGCACCGCTTTGTTTTTCACCTTAAACCCAACGAAAATTGGGAGTGGGCGAAAAGGCTACATTTTATTATGCACGGCGTACACCACGATTATCCGAGTGATGCCAAACGTTTGGTATTGCCACCATCATTGAGCATTCCGCTGGCTACCGGCTTCTTCTTTTTGTTTAAATGGATACTGCCTGCTGATAATGTTTTTGGCTTTTTTCCGGGCTTTATATTAGGCTACCTGTTTTATGATATATCGCACTATGCTATGCATCATTTTAACTTTAAAAGCGGCCTGTTTAAAAAAATAAAGCAACACCATATGCTGCACCACTACCAGGATCCCGACAGGGGCTACGGAGTGAGTTCACCATTGTGGGACAAAATATTCCGTTCCGGCTTCTTAAAAAAATAAGGTGAATACTACCGCGCATAACAGTGTAACAATTAATACCAAAACGGTACTTATTGTTTCGCTCATCTCGATAGGGTATTTAGTGCTCTCCTACTTTTTAATCGGTTACAAAAGCGATGAGTTAACGCTTGTACTGATATTTAATTCTCTTTTTTACGCTTCGGCGGTTACCCGCAAATTTATCCTCGGCTTCAGCATCTTCATTGTATACTGGATCATATTTGATTACATGAAGGCCTTCCCCAACTACAATTTCAATACCGTACACATAGCCGATATCTATAATTTCGAAAAACGCTTGTTCGGCATCCATTACAAAGGCAGCCTGCTTACCCCAAATGAATACTGGCGGGCAAACGGCAACACTGTTATTGATGTTATGGCAGGTATATTTTACCTGTGCTGGATTCCGGTACCGCTTGCTTTTGCAACTTTTTTGTTTTTTAAAAACAAAAAGCAGTTCCTTAAATTTTCACTCACCTTCGTACTGGTTAATTTATTGGGTTTTGTAGTTTATTACGCTTTCCCGGCGGCCCCGCCCTGGTATGTACAGTACCATGGCCTGCAATTTCATCCGTTAACCCAGGGTAATACCGCAGGACTGGCCAAGTTTGACGAATTTTTTCACGCGGGCGTTTTCAAATCTATTTACGCCAAGGGCTCAAACGTGTTTGCGGCCATGCCGTCATTACATTCATCATACCCGGTTATTGTTTTATATTACGGTATTAAAAACCGGCTTGGTAAGGCAAACTTGTTTTTTGCCGTGGTAATGCTGGGCATCTGGTTTACTGCGGTATATGCCAGCCACCACTATGTGCTTGATGTATTGGCAGGCATCAGTTGCGCGTCTATCGGCATCTTGCTTTTCAATTTTTTGCTAAAGCGATCAAAGGCACTGCAACATTTTATCGCCAGGTACGAACAGACTATTGTTTAGTACATAATAGCTGTAACCGGTAAAAATCCTGTCCAGTTTTGTGTACCAAATAAAATGTGCAAAAAAAAACCGGGCCCTGTTAAAAAAAAACAACACTTAGGTTTAGCCTCAAAAAGGCCATCGCAGCGCAAAAAACAACATTTCACATCTATGTTATTCCTTCAGGCGCATGGCCCGCCTAATCAGGCACATTATTTGATTACGTTTATTAAAATATATTGCTATATTCGGTAACCCCTATATGAAGAAACTGCTTACTTGCCTCATCTTTACGTTATTAGCCGGATCAAAATTATCAGCTTACACTGGTGACCTGGATAGTCTTAAGCAAAAATTACAGCTCACAAGCGATTCTTTAAAAGGCCCCATTTACAACGCTATAGCCGAAGAATACATGCACTATGATACGGTTAGCAACAGGAACTTAAGACACTATTACAAAAACGAAGCGTTAAATTACTCGATGCTGGCGCTACATGTTTACTCAAGCATGAATGATTCTTTAGGTTTACGTACCTGTTACAACAACCTGTCAAAAATTTACCGCTCGCAGCATAATTACAGCCAGGCCAAATGGTTCATATTGCAATCAAACAATATATCCCGTTTAAAACATGATGTTCCTAATATCATTGCATCGTTAATTGAGCTATCGGCTATAAAAAGCGACATTAAGGATTACACACTTGCCATGGGCGATTTAAACGAAGCTTTAAAAATTGCTGTAAAAAACAAGGATTCAAGGAATGAATCGGCAGTGCAGGTAGGTTATGCTGATTTGTACCGGCACATGAAGAATTACGACAAAGCCGCCGTTGCCATAAAACGACATGAATTTTTAGACGATAGCATTCGAAAAGCAGAGGAAACCAAATTGGCAATGATTGCTAAAAAAGACTCCGTTCAGCTTAAAAAGCAAGACTCAATCATCGTCAAAAAAAAAGTATATACCTCCAGCTTCAAACGCGGCTCCAAACTCGCCTCGGCACGGCATACAGTCTCGTTGTAACGCTTATCATTGCGCTTGCAGTTATGGCAATAGCAGTAATGATTTATTACCTGCGACGTAGAAAGCGAAGCCGTTGGCGTATAAGGCTCCGGAAACCCCGGCAATAGTTTATGTTCAGTAATCTAATAAGGACTATTCCAATAATCAATAACACCGCCTCAACTATTTAAAAAATTTCTTAGATACACCATACTAAACCCCATTCCGTTTTGTTTGTCTGATAAGTATATGAGTAAATCATTTTTAAGCACTATATATTTAGTTGCCATATTATTAATATGCGGCAAAGCCTTTGGGCAAACACAGGAATTTAAAAGCGAGTTTTTATCCCGGATAAACCAAACCCGGGCCAGGGGCTGCAATTGTGGAGATAAGTATTTCCCGCCCGCTCCTCCCTTAACCTGGAACGATAAACTGTTTGATGCAGCAACCGGCCATGCAAAGGATATGGCCAAACGCAATTATTTTAGCCATACCAGTAAAGATGGCCGCAGTATGGAAGACAGGATAGTTTTTGCCGGTTATAAGTTTAAAGGTTATAAAAGCTTTGCCATAGGCGAAAACATTGCACAGGGCCAGCAAAGCATAGCCGAAGTAATGGATGGCTGGTTCAAAAGCGAAGGCCATTGCCAAAACCTGATGAATCCCGACTTTAAAGAAGTTGGCGTAGCAGAATATAAAAGCTACTGGGTACAGGATTTTGGCGGCCGTACCTCCTTTTCGGCCGATCAGCAAAAGCTAATTAAATCAGGAAAGTATAAGCTGATACAGAATTAAAACTAATTTGAAAATTTGATGATTTGAAAATTTGAAAATGGAATTAAAACAAATAATTCAATAATTCAATAATTCAATAATTCAATAATTCAATAATTCAATAATTCAATAATTCAATAATTCAATAATTCAATAATTAATCTATCCCCGCCTTCACCCTTCTTTCCATTACCTCGCGCCAGGTGGTTAGTATAAATCCTTTCTCTTTTAAGAATGCTTTTAACCGTGGATCGAGCATGGCCAGCAAATCGCCTTTACGTTTTTTTCCGGTATCCGATATCTGATCGAAATTTGGCGAGGGATTAGTACAATGCATAATTACCATGGTTAATCCCGGCGAAAGGCGACCAATGCTTTCGATATAGTGATCGGTGTACCATTTTTGAATTTGGGCGTCGGTCATTTTATCGATATCGGGCATCTGCCAATCGTAACTTGAGTTATGCAGATCGTCGAGAACGGGCAGCCCGGCCTTCCAGATCATAGCTCCGGTTTCTTTCACATTGGCCAAAACTGCGGGATCAGGTATCGTCATGCCTTCGGTATATTTACCCTGTTTTTTTAATTCGGCTATGGTAGCGGCACGGGCTTCGGCACGGTAAAACAGGTCATCGCCGCCGGGGAACATCACCGGAATTTGCTTTTCAATTCCAAGCTTAATATACTTTTCGGTATATGCCGGCTTGGCAAATAGGGTGCCCATGTGCGAATCAAGATGCGTAGGCTTAAAACCCATTTTTAAAGCCCTGTCCAGTTGCGCCCTTATTTCCTTGTCAACTTCATCTGCCGATGCATTAAAATAAACAGCCACAACACTGGGGTACAAACATCCCTGTTTATCTGTAAGGCCGGGTACCACACTTTTACCCGCCAACGGCCCCCAGCGGTAATTATCCCATTCGGATGTTAAGGTTAAATGCAGCCCGGCATCGGTATTGGGGTGCTTATCCAGGTATTTTACAAATTCGGGTACCCAGGGGCAGGGCATCATGACACTGGTTGAGGTGGCCACGCCCTTTTCTATGGCTGTTTGCACGCCATCGTTTGATTCATGCGACATCCCGGCGTCGTCAACATGCAAAATAATTACACGTGCGCCTTTGGGCCAGCCCAGCTTTTCGGCATAGGTTTTTGTTTGCTGTGCAAAAGCAACAGCACCGCAAATTAGGCAAACAACAAAAAATACAATTTTTTTCATGATGGTGCAGGATTATAAATGGCTTATAAATATAATCATACAAGCTATTTAAACCAAAGGCATGCATATCCAAAAATGAACCTGTAATTACACTTAATTTACTAATTTTGAAATAATGCTTCCCGCTACCAACCATACACTCGAAAAATTAGAAATGCTGCTCAAAACAGCAGGCTACAAGGTGCGGTACGAGAAAGGCAACTTTAAAACCGGGGCATGCCTGCTATTAAACAGCCGTATGGTGATTGTAAACCGGTTTTCGAACCTGGAAAGTAAAATTCTGGCCCTGGTTGAACTCCTCCGCGAACTGGAAGTAGATTTTAGATTGCTTGACGAGAAACAGGTTGCATTTTTACAGGAAATAAAACAAACAAAATTGCAGCTGTGACCATAACATTTTTAGGTACCGGAACATCGCAGGGCGTACCTGTTATTGCCTGCGGGTGCGAAGTGTGCACGTCTGCCGATGCATACGATAAGCGTTTGCGCACGTCTATTTTAATTGAAGCCGAAGATAAAACCATCGTAATTGATTCGGGCCCCGATTTCAGATACCAGATGCTGCGTGCAGGCGTAAAACGTTTGGATGCCATTGTATACACCCACGAGCATAAAGATCATATAGCCGGGATGGATGACATCCGGGCATTCAACTATTTTCAACAAGGTCCTGTAGATGTTTACGCCGATTTTAGGGTACAACGCGCGCTTGCCCGCGAATTCCCTTATGTGTTTGATGGTACAGGCTATCCGGGTATTCCGCAGGTTACCGTACATCCCATCGGTTTAGATCCATTTAATATTGGCAGTGTAAAATTTATCCCAATCGAGGTTTTGCACTACCGGCTACCGGTACTGGGCTTCAGGATAAATGATTTCACCTATATCACCGATGCCAAAACCGTATCGGAGGCCGAAAAAGAAAAAATAAAAGGCTCAAAAATATTGGTGATCAATGCCCTGCAAAAGCAAACCCATATCTCGCACTTTACACTCGATGAGGCTATTGATTTCGCCATCGAAATTGGTGCCGAAACTACTTATCTTACCCATATAAGTCACCGCCTGGGCAAACACCAGGATATATCTGCCGAGTTGCCACCTAATATCCGGCTGGCTTACGATGGTTTAAAACTGGAGATTTAAAAAAGAGCCTATTTATAACTTGATATAACTAATTCTTTCAATAGCCCCTTTATATTGGTTTAAGTGCCCGGTATCGTGGGCATCAACCCGCCCCTTTATAGTTACATGTTTATCATTTATTTGTGTAAACTGGCCATTATTATATTGAAAAAGACCTGTTCGCGTTCCCTCCAGGTAAAGCGGGCAATCGGGGTTAAAATTTATCCAGATAGCGTGCTCTGCCGAGCGATCGGCAAAAAGGCTATCATTAAACAAAGCGGATTGCTCCGGCGCTTCTATATATTTACCGGTAACCTTTACATATTGCCCGTCGTATTTTTTAAGATTTTTTACCAGCTCGGTAAAAGGAACACGTTTATAAACGGGCGAGTAATCGTCATTGCAATCACTTTTAAATACCTGTTTACCATGGCTACAGCCCAGCAAACCTGCCATTAAAATGACCGGAGATACTATTTTGATCAGGCATTTTAACATCATCCGGAAACAATTATGTTTTTTAACATGAAGTTACCTAAAATTAACGATGCCTGCATTGTGTAATGGGATTTATACAGATATAGTGCCGCTGCCCTTTTGCTGCTACTATCGTTTAGGTGAAGTACCGTTTTGCTGTATTGGCAAACCTGTTTCGATATTGGTAATAACGTTAAACCGCATCCAAATTAAAATATATTTTTTATAACCTGTCGAAAGCTTATATTAGATTCAGGGTTACATTAATAACCCGGAAAAGATCATCAATATATACCATGAAAAAAATCATAATTTACCTATTCGCCATTGCTATTTTGCCATTAAACGTATTAGCCCAGGATACAACTGCGGTAAAACAACAAGCTAATATTTTGGCACAGGCCATGATAGCCGGCGATTACGCAACTATTATAAACCATACTTATCCTAAAGCAGTACAAATGGCGGGCGGTAAGCAAAAAATGATATCGATAGTTAACCAGGGTATGGTACAAATGAAAACCCAGGGAGTGATTTTTGAAAGAGCCACAATAGGCTCTCCCGGAAAATTTTACAAAGCAGGTGCCGAAACCCATTGCATTGTGCCCGAGAACTTAACCATCAAACTCCCAAATGCTCATATAATCAGCCACAGTTATCTATTGGCAATAAGTAAGGATGGTGGCAAAACATGGTCCTTTTTAGATTTAAATAACTCTACGAGCGATAAGGTAAAACAGCTAATCCCTAATTTTAACCCGGCTTTGCAAATCCCCAAATCTACTACCGAGCAAATACTTTAACAGGGCTTAACTGCTATACCCACAGATTTAACCTGTGAAGGAACGAATAATGACCAACATTTACATACCCCAGGCTACCGAAAACCAACGGCGCATAACCGCAGGTGACATTTCATTTGTACATTATGCCGAAAAGGATAGCCTGCAACACAGCAGGGTTGTATTTAATTGTTATGCTATCAGCTTTGTAATTAATGGCGAGAAAGCAATTTTTCGCCCGGCCAATAATACCATTGTGGGCACAGGCGAAGGGATTGTGATTCCCGAAGGAAACTCCATTATGGCCGAGCATACTTTAAACAATCGTCAATACAGCAGTATACTGATATTCTTTTCATCAGCTTTCGCCCAGGATTTTTTAAACCGGCATAAACTGACCTCGCGGCCAAACACGGTAACACCAGACTATATTAAGTTCAGGCAAACTAATTACATTGCCGGCTATGTTAAAAGCATACAAACGCTGATACAGGAAGGGCAAAATTTGCCGTATTTATTGGCCGCCAACAAAGTAGAAGAACTACTTTTAGTTTTACTGCATAGTTATGGCAGCCAATTGACCAGCCTGTTGCGAAGTAATACCCCATTGCCCGAATTGCTGTTAAAAAACGTAGTGGAGAACAACCTGTTCAATAACCTTACGCTTGATGAGCTGGCCTTTTTGGCCAACAAGAGCCTGGCATCATTTAAACGCGACTTTGAAAAGGTTTATCACATGCCCCCCGGCAAATACATCCGCGAGAGAAAGCTTGAGGTAGCCCGGCAGCAGCTTGAACAAGGTAAAAACGCCACATCGCTTTACATCGATTTCGGGTACGATAACCTTTCGAACTTTTCATCTGCATTTAAAAGAAAATTTGGCGTAAGCCCAAAACAGTACCAAATGAGCGCACAAGAAATATGAGCTTTTTTCAATAGTTTTTGAGCCGCCGGCATTAACGCCTGGCCGCGAAAACAAACCACATTTGGGTATTATTTATATCCAATATCATGAAAAAGTTCATCTTATTTTTATTTGCAGTTATAAGCTGCTTAAGCGCCAAAGCGCAAACCTTTACATTAAAAAGCGCCGATCTGGGCGGGCAATTCACCAATGAATTTGCATCAAATACATTTGGCTGCACGGGGCTCAACAAATCGCCCCAACTGGAATGGCAAAATGCACCACAAGGCACCAAAAGTTTCGCCATTACCATGTACGATCCCAACGCCCCTACCGGCAGCGGCTGGTGGCATTGGGTGGTTTTAGATATCCCTGCCAGCGTTCACCAACTTAAACAAGGCGCGGGCAGCCAACGGGCAAATGAGTTGCCCGCCGGTGCCACACAAGGCAACACCGATTTTGGTGTTCCGGGTTATGGCGGCCCCTGCCCGCCGGTAAATGATGCTGCCCATGGTTATGTCATTACCATTTTTGCCTTAAAAACAGACAAGCTTGGTGTTGGCGATAAGGCATCGCCTGCATTAGTTGGCTTTATGCTAAACCAAAATGTTATCGCGAAAGCATCGTTAATTATATATGCCAAACGTTAACTGCTAAACGTCTGTGCATAAACCGGCTGTACATAAATACATGTTGTAACATTTTAGGTTGATAATTTTTTATCCGGCAAATATTTTGTTATTTGTAGATGCTTTTCAACAACCGGTTATGCACAGACGAAATTTTCTTAAAACAGGGTCATTAGCTGGCCTTACGTTATCAACATTGGTTGCTGCATCATGCAGCCAGCCAGCAACAGATGATAAAAAACCAGATACCACCGCCACGGATAGTAAGGATGATCTGTTTGAACTTTCGGAAGCCACTATAACCGATTTGCAGGAAAAAATGAAGGCTAAGCAATATACATCGCACCTGCTTACCGAGCTTTACCTGAAACGTATTGATGAGATTGACAAGAATGGCCCAAAGTTAAACTCCGTTATTGAATTAAATAAGGATGCTTTAAACATGGCCGATGCTATGGATAAAGAGCGGGAGAAAGGCAAAGTACGCGGCCCCTTACATGGCATACCAGTGCTGATAAAGGATAATATAAACACCGGCGATAATATGCATACCACGGCCGGTTCGCTGGCCCTGAGTGACAATTTTGCCAAACAAGACGCCTTTATTATCCACAAGCTACGCGAGGCCGGGGCCGTTTTATTGGGCAAGACCAATTTAAGTGAGTGGGCCAACTTCCGTTCAACACACTCTACCAGCGCGTGGAGCAGCCGGGGCGGCCAAACCAAATGCCCCTATATTCTCGATCGTAACCCCAGCGGCTCAAGCGCAGGATCGGGCAGTGCTGTAGCGGCCAATTTATGCACCATAGCCATTGGTACCGAAACGGATGGCTCAATCGTATCACCATCATCAGTAAACGGGTTGGTGGGTATTAAACCTACTGTAGGGTTGTGGAGCAGATCGGGCATTATTCCTATCTCCAAAACACAGGACACTGCCGGGCCTATGGCCCGCACCGTTAAAGATGCGGCCATTTTTTTAGGAGCCCTGGCCGGCGTTGATCCACAAGACAGTTTTACCCTGGCGGGCAAGGGCAAGGCAGAGGCTGATTACACCAGGTTTTTAGATGTAGATGGTTTAAAAGGCAAACGCCTCGGGGTCGAAAAATCAGCAATGGATGGCAACCCAGGTATGGTAGCTTTACTGAAAGACGCCATTAAAACCATGCAAAGTAAAGGCGCTACCGTGATTGAAGTTGAGTTGAATAAAGAGCTTAAAGATATCGGCAAAAGTGAATTCCCGGTTTTATTATATGAATTTAAAGATGGGCTGAACCTGTATTTAAGCAATGCTAACAGCAAAGTAAAAACCCTGGCCGATGTAATTGCCTATAACAAGCAAAACGAAGCCAAAGCTATGCCCTTTTTTAAACAGGAAACCCTTGAACTGGCCCAGGCCAAAGGCGACTTAAACACCGAAGAGTATCTAAAAGCTGTAAAGCAAACCAATACGGGCACCCGCAAGGCTATAGATAAAATTTTAACCGATAACAAACTGGATGCCATCATAGGCCCCACTAACGGCCCGGCAGTGTGCATCGACCTTGTAAATGGCGATTACGACAACGGTTTCGGCTTCTCGAGCCCGGCAGCTATGGCGGGCTACCCGCACATTACTGTACCCATGGGATTGCTACATGGTTTGCCTATCGGCCTGTCGTTTTTCAGCACAGCCTGGAAAGAAGGCGATATTATTAAGCTGGGGTATGCATATGAGCAGGCGAGCAAAAAACGAGTGAAGCCGTTGTTTAAAGTGGATTTGTTGGGGTAATTTTGTCAGAATCAGAATTTACAGAATTATTTAATTAGCAGAATAGAAAACTTTCTATCAATATTGCTATTTTTAAAATTCTTAAATTCTGAAAATTCTGATTCAGATACTTAATCAACTAACCATGGAATTTGGCAAAGTAGCACCCGAAGAATTACCCTTAATAGATTTTACACTTCCGCCTGATACAGAACTCACTACTTCGGTATTAGCAACGGCTAAAAACAACGAGCCAATACAGGTTCACGTTGGTTGTGCAAAGTGGGGACGCAAGGAGTGGATTGGGCAAATCTATCCGC
The DNA here is from genome assembly GCF_007971525.1 of Mucilaginibacter ginsenosidivorax. Classification (NCBI taxonomy): domain Bacteria; kingdom Pseudomonadati; phylum Bacteroidota; class Sphingobacteriia; order Sphingobacteriales; family Sphingobacteriaceae; genus Mucilaginibacter; species Mucilaginibacter ginsenosidivorax. The sequence continues at coordinate 5,071,712 of NZ_CP042437.1, read as the reverse complement.
CTAAAACCAAGGAAGCTAATTTTTTGGATGAATATGTAAGACACTTTGATTGCATTGAACTGAATGCCACATTTTATAACGTTTATGGCCCCGATACCATTGCCAAATGGAAAGCCAAAGCCGAAAGCAACCCCGGTTTTAAATTTTGCCCCAAATTTTCGCAAAGCATCAGCCACATACGCAGGCTAAAAAATGCCGACGATATTACTACAACTTACTATGAAGGCATCATGGCATTCGGCGAAAAGCTGGGACCGTTATTTTTGCAATTGAGCGATAACTACACCCCCAAAAGCTTCCCCGAACTGAAAGCATACCTGGAGGCTTTGCCCAAAGATGTACCCGTTTTTGTAGAACTAAGGCATAAAGAATGGTTTGCCCAACAGGAAAACGCCGACAAAGTATTCAGTCTTTTTCGCGATCTTAATATTGGCGCCGTAATAACCGACGCCTCCGGACGCCGCGACGTAATACACATGAGTTTGCCCACGCCTCACGCCTTTATCCGGTTTGTGGGCTGTACTGATAAAATGGGCGAATACAGCATTGATGAGGCCCGTTTGGATATGTGGGTAGAAAGGATAAAAAAATGGCAGCAGGAAGGTTTAAAATCGGTTTGGTTCTTTATGCACCAGCATGATGAAAGGTTTTCGCCCATACTGTCAGATTATGTAACCAAAAAATTAAATGCGGCCCTTGGCACAAATTTACTTCGCCCCAAATTCATTGATCAGCAGGGCGGTTTGTTTTAATGCCTTGCCAACTTAAATTAAAGGATAGTCTTGAGTAGGAAGCCGCAAGTTCTAAGTCAAAAAGAAAATATGACTCGAGACTGCCAACTAAAGACTGCCGACTTTGTATCAGTTTGATACCAGTCCCGAAATTACATTAATGCTTAATGCCACAATAGCAGTATTAAAAGCAAAAGATATCATACCGTGGATCCATGCCAGCCGGCGGATTTGCCGGGACGAGATCTCGATATCCGATACCTGGAAAGTCATCCCCAACACAAAGGAGAAGTATACAAAATCAAGATAATCGGGCTCAAAACCCTTTTCATCGCCGGGAAATTCCAGCCCGCCCAAAGGTTTGGTCTTGTTATCGCCATCGGTATCTGTAGCGTAATACATATGTGCGTAACGCAGGGTAAATATGGTATGCACCAATATCCAGGAGATAATTACCGATGTCATCCCCAATAATACATGGCCGGTAACTACGGCAGGAGACAGCTGTTTAGATGATTTGAGCAGGAAAAAAATTGCCAGGAGACTTATGATTGATGCTACAATTACAAAAGCAAATATCAATACCCGGCTGGAATCCTCAATTTTGGCTATGTGCCTAACCTCCATTGGATGCGATGACAGGATGATAATCCAATCCATCACTATAACACTTAACCCAAATGCCGACCACGTAACCAACGTTGTTGCCGGTATGCTAAATCGGCCCCATATGAAAATAAGTGTAGCTGTAGCAACAAGTAAGGATACTAACAATCGGTGATGCGTATCTAACCGTAACCATAATTTCGATTTTCGTTGAGGGCTTGCAGGCATATTGGATTGCACTATGGTAAGTACAAGGTAAATATGGTAAACAATTGTGTAGAAATCATGAATTAATCTTCTTCATCAACAATCCAGGCCACCCGGCCAACCTGGCCGTCGTCCAGCTGCACTTTTATACCACGGGAATGGTATGATGCGCTGGTTAACAGCCTTTTCACAATCCCGCGGGTAAGCGTGCCCGTGCGCTGGTCTTTTTTAAGGATAATATCCACTTCCAGGCCTGGGTAAATATCGCTTCTGTTTTGTCCGTTCATTTTTAAGGATTACACTGGTTTATAGATAATTTCACCGATTAGTTAAAAGAATATCCAGGGCCTTTTGTTTGGCCTCAATATCAATTCCAATATGGGGTTTGATGGTAACCCACTTTTGTTTTATAGCCTCAGGCAGGTTATTTATTGACAAGTCATCGTCTATAATAACGTAGTTCACTTCGCCGTTTTTATGTATCCACTCCTGAATTTCGTTACCACGATCCTGCATATCCGTTAGGGATTTCTTATCATTAAGTTTAGATAATTTATTAATAGTTACCCCCCTGATTTTGAAGATGTCCAGCCAACGTTCAATAGCAAAGTTAATTCTATGTGTACTGGCTAAAACCACCTCGGCGCCTGTTAGCAACAAAATATCAGCCAGGTTTTGTGCCGATAGTTTGTTAAACAGCATGAAGCCATCGGCACCAATTTCTACCTTTTTCCAGGACGGTTCGGTTACTAATACTCCATCTATATCCAGCAGGATTACCATTTTGCTAAGCCACCAGCCCCTTTATTGCCGTTTCAACTTTCCCGAAATCAAAGTTGATGAGCAGCTTATCAAAGGCGGCAGTTATATGCTGGTTACCCAGGTTGCCTATACTGCCTTCGTGGGTGTGGTTTACCGTTTTATCAGGGTTAAACTCGCCTTGTTCTATAGCTAAGCCTACTTGTTTGTAGGCATCCCTGAAAGGGGTTCCGCTTAAAACCATGCGATTAACTTCCTCAACGCTAAACAGGTATGCATATTTGGGATCTTTCAGTATATCAGCATTCACTGTTATATTCTGGAGCATGAAAGTGGCCATATGCAGGCATTTCTTCAGGTCGGCAAAGGCCGGGAACAGGAGTTCTTTGAGCAGCTGCAGTTCGCGGTGATAGCCTGATGGCAGGTTGGTGGTCATCATAGCTACATCCGTTGGGAGGGCTTGCAGGCGATTACATTTGCCGCGCATAATCTCCCAAACATCCGGATTTTTTTTGTGAGGCATAATGCTGCTACCGGTAGTTAATGTATCGGGGTAGCTTACAAAGGCAAAGTTCTGGCTCAGGTAAAGCGCCTGGTCCATAGCCATTTTGGCAAGGGTGGCAGCTATACTCGATAGCGCCTGGGCAATGATTCGCTCGGTTTTACCGCGACCCATCTGGGCGTATACTACGTTATAATTCAGGCTTTCAAACCCCAATAATTGGGTAGTTAGCGTACGGTTAAGCGGGAACGACGAGCCATAACCAGCTGCCGAACCCAGAGGATTTTTATTGGTGATTTTATAAGCAGCCAACACCAGTTCCAGATCATCGGCAAGGCTTTCGGCATAGGCGCCAAACCAAAGGCCGAACGAGGATGGCATGGCAACCTGCAAGTGGGTATAGCCAGGCAGCAGCACATCTTTATGCTGCTCGCTTAGTGTAATCAACTGGCGAAAAAGGGTTTCGGTTTCCTCAACTACCTGTTGCAACTGGTGACGGAAGAATAATTTGAGGTCGACCAACACCTGGTCGTTACGGGAGCGGCCGGAATGGATCTTTTTGCCGGCATCGCCAATGCGTTGGGTTAGCAGCATTTCTACCTGCGAGTGTACATCCTCTACCCCATCTTCGATGTTGAAATTACCGGCCTCAATATCAGCATAAATAGCTTTTAGCTCACGCTGAACAAGTTCAAGATCAGCACCATCCATCAGTCCAATACTTTCAAGCATACGGGTGTGGGCCAACGAGCCCAGCACATCAAACGCGGCCATTTCCTGGTCAAACTCCCTGTCTTTACCTACGGTAAAATCTTCAACCAGCTGATTTACATTAGTGGTTTTTTGCCATAACTTACTCATGCTGCAAATGTAAAACTTAACAGCAAGATTTTAGTATCAAGTAGCAAGTATCAGGTAGCAAGATTTTTGGCAGGGTGGTTATAACTCAGGTCTTGATATTACCGCCTGGCGTTCGGTTTTTTACGGAGATAAGCAGGTGTTCGGGAGTCGAACACTTAAAGTATTAGATATCAGACAATTAAATGTTCGGACAATTTTAGAGCGAGGTAAATTGGCCCAGTTTTGCCAGAGGTAGATGGCCTGTGGATTTTTGTACCCGTGAACACCCTGCCAGACTCGGTAAAGCACTCGTTGGGCACCGTAAAATTCTGCTCATTCTCAAATTCTGAAAATTCCGATTTACGAAATTACTTTGTAGAAGCTACAACATCGGCCCGCTCATTCGCCGCGGGAGGGCTGTTACTTTGTCTTGATACAAAGTAACCAAAAATCAAGTCAGCAGAAATGCTTCTTTGCCGCACGGGCCTTTGCCCTGCAAAACCGCCAAAACCTGGGCTGGATTTATTTTGCCCCGGCTCGGCAGGCCCCACCCACCTGCAAAAACATCCTATGCCCTGCCATCGCACCGCCCGCCATCGTTTTGGCCGCTTTCGTCCGAAGCTCCCTCTGCTGACAATTTTGGGGATGACAAGATGTTTTTTCTGTAACGAAATTTGCAGCTAAAATTCTGTTAACTGGCACATAACATTTCCGGATATCAAAAACATCATCAAACAAAAATCACAAAAACAAACAGGGGCAGGCTAAATTAATTTAGCGGTACCAGTAAATACCATTCACCATCGCTACGCCAGGCGTGGTTTCAAATGCGTTCAGGATGGTGCCGTCGGGGGTGCGGGTGGCCCATTTGCCCCACATTTGTCCGCTGTTGTTGCGTATAGACCAAGCCTGCGTGGCGTTGGCATCCAGCCAGTTGCCATAAGTGCTTTGTAAACCTGCCGAGTGCACGTAAATACAGGCCCAGCGGGCAAATATGCCCTTAAAGCCCTGTGTATCGGCGGTGTCGTACTCATCCAGCAATATGCCGCCAGGGGTTTGGCACATGTTGTTTTTGCTGTAGTTCATTACGTTGTTGGCCATTGCGGCGTAGTTTACGGCAGGGTATTGCAGGCGCAGGGCATCGCAGGCGCCAATGAACGTGCCTTGCGTGTATGAGCGGCTGCCTTCGGTAATGGTGCCGGCCGCGTTTATAGCGCCTTTAACCTCGCCGCTGCTGGTATACAGGGTGGCCACCATCCAATCCATCAGCAGCTTGGCCTTGGTTTGGTAACTGGCATCGCCGGTGGCAGCGTACAATTTCATGGCACAAATAATGGCCGGCGCGTTTACGCAGGCGTTTTTGGTTTGCTTGGCGGTAGTCCACCACAAACCTCCGCCCAGGGAGGTATCATAGGCGCGGTTCCATACAATGGCGAAGTTGTTTTTGGCCATATCCAACATGCCGCCATCATTGGTAATGGCATAGGCGCGCACGCACATCAGGCTGCCCCAAATAATATCATCGTTATAAATATTGCTTTCCCAGGTAAGGCCGTAACCATCGCGCATACCGTTGTACAGGTAGCTGATTTTGTTCTTCAAATCCACATTGGGGTTTATATTGTAAGCGTCAATGAGGGTTTCAATAGCCTCGGCCTGTGTCCAGAAATCCATGCGGGTGGTGTGGTTCTGGTCTTTCCAGTAATAGGCCTTAAAGCTGGGGCCGTAGGTGCCGTACTGGTTGTAAAAAGTATTATTGTAAACCTGCATGGCCACCAGCGCCTCGGCACGGGTAGGCAGGGTTGCATTGGTTACCAGCTTACGGCCGGCCACCGCTGCCGAAGCCGTCGGCGCCCCGGCCGCCAACCGCCCCTCCTTTTTACAGCCCGATGCCACCGCCATACAGCCCAGTACCGCCAGCAGCAGGCCATACCCCGCCCGGCCCATCAATTTAAAAGCACGCAGCACGCCCAATGTGCCGCAGGTTTGTTTAACATTGTTTTTCATAATTTTCATAGAAATTGATTTTGTTTAATTGGTTTATATAAAGCCTGCCCCTGTTTGTTGCAATATTAAAAACCCCTTGAAATTGCGAAGACTCACCCGACGAGGCTGCGCCCGCCACCCTCTCTTCGGCTTCGCCGGAAAGAGGGGCTTGAAGTGCTGAATCAATTTAGTATGCCGGGTTTGGCCCCCGTTCAAGCCCCTCTTTCCACCGCAGGTGAAGAGAGAGGGTGGCGGGCGCAGCCTGGCCGGGTGAGTCTTAGCCACCATCCCCTATACGATCACGCTCCCGCCCAGCCTGTAAAAAACTGCCGTCCTAAAAAAATCATGAATGCTGGTTTACCCCGGCAGCTGCAAAGGCTAAAAATGCCCGGCAGCCCGGCTTATGGTATTGTTTTTCAATTGGTTTATAATGGTAAGATGCTGTCAGCAGGGTGCAGCCCCCAAGCGGCGGGAAAGTTTTTTAAGTTTTGTATAAATTTTATCTTTCAACTAAATCGTTTAGCAACTATGCACGGGTGGAGTCTGAAGCCTTAAGTCCTGAAAAATCAGACTTCCGACTAAAGACTTCCGACTTAAACGCCTCTTTTTTGTCGCACCTGGCCCTCTCCGCTATGAACGACGTATTTTATTTTTGATATTTATTTAGCAAAACCAGTCATAAAAATCAACACTAAAACCAACCCCATGAGAACTGTAACTTTTGGCATGAATATCAGTATAGACGGCTGTTACGAACACACCAATTTTAATGGCGATGAAGAAATTCACCAATATTTTGCCGACTTGGCGCACGACGTAGACCTGGTGGTATACGGACGTAAGATGTACGATTTGATAGTTCCGTATTGGACCGAGGTGGCCGAAACCCAGTCGGGCACGGCAGCGGGCAATGCATTTGCGCAAACCGTTGTCGACGTTGATAAAATTGTTTTTTCGCGCACCCTTCAAAGGTTGGAAGACAATACACGCATTATGCGCGACAACCTGGAAGCCGAAATGCTAAAACTGAAACAGCAGCCCGGCAAAAAAATCTCCATCGCCGGCGTAAGCCTGCGTTCGCAACTCATGGCACTCGGCCTGATCGACGAAATTCATATTGTAATTCACCCGGTAATTATTGGCGAAGGAAAAAAGTTGATGGAAGATTTCCCGCTGCAGGAAAAGCTAAACTGGAAACTGGTAGATGCCAAGATTTTTAAATCGGGATGCGTGGGGTTGCATTATTTGAAGGGGTGATGAGGGGAATATTTGCAACAAAAATTTATCAATATGAAAACTAAACAAATCCTAAATAGTGATTTGCCTGCATAGGTACAACTATTAAAAGAACTGCCGAAAATCTTCCGGCAATATTCGCCTTACCGGAAAGAATACATTATGCAAGTGGTCAAAATCAGTATCTGTTGTAATTAACTGCAAGCCTAATAAAGCTGCCAACGAAGCGATCCATAGATCGTTTTTGCCCATATTTCTTGGGGTTTCAAACGAGTATTCCTTAAAATCCGGATTCAACCTTTGCGAATATGCGTCGATCTCTGCGTAAATATCGACGTAAGATTGACTAATCTCTACAATATTGATCCCATCTAAAAAACCATGCAGAATATCGGCACGTTTAGCACCCCAATTATTTTTAAGTGCTAATGATTTAATTTCGGCTTCAGATGCTACCGATATATACAAGCTTGAGTTATCAGGATTAATAAAATCTACAAAACTATCTGTGTTCCTCGTCCTCGAAATAAACAAAAGAATATTGGTATCCAGTAATAAATTCATTACTTATCGTTGGCTATTTGTTTTAATAAGCCCTCCCATTCTTCTTCAGTAAAAGGCTCTGGTTCAGCCGAATTCTTAAGCGCTTTCTTAAGTTCTTCGTTATTTTTGCCTGTTTTTATCCCAAAAGCGGTAGTTCCTCCGGCGGCAATAATTTCCTCAGGAGACACGCTTTTGTGAATCCGGGATGCGCCTTTACCTGTTAGGTTCGTTTTCATATTTGCCTCCTTTCTATTACCAAATATACACATATTTCAGCGTTAAAAAAGTGTGGACTTAGTTGTGATGAGAGTGTATAATTTCAATTTTCCGGCTAAAAAGTCCCGATACTCACAACCTGATACTTTTTGACTTTTGAATTTTAACTTTTAAAAATGGCGTTCCCTGCGGGCCGTGCTGTTCGTTCATACTACACAGGCCTTAGGCGCTGGGCCGGTATCCACTGCCATCACTAACGCGGGCTGTGGAGAGAGGTGGGACTTTGTGCTTTACTATAACGTCGTGATGGTATACGGGATCACGGGAATGGGCCTGCGGCAGCGGGGTAGACATCTTCCGGATTTTCATCGTCCATCGAATGTAATATTTAGCAAATCTGGCCCGCCTGAATAGGTGTCTGCGTGTTTAAGTTTAAACCTTCAAATTAAGTGAACTATAAGTTACAATTGCTTATTTTATCACCCGATAAACCGATAAGTCATTTGATTAATTACCGTTCCTAAAAGAATATATTATCTTTAGGTTTATATATCATTGTGAATGGAGATACTGTATTTCGAAGGCCTCAAAGAAGAAAAACCAGCGTTAGAATCGATTAAAAACTTTGTTCGCGAAAATGCTGACGGATTTATTCTGAGAATATATATTGAAGGCGCCCGGCAGTATTCAGATCTGGCCTATAACTGCGCGGAAGCTGCTTATCTGAGTCAGGAGTTCGCAGAGTTCGCTGAACGTATAGGTTATTCCACCAGTTCTGGTTTCACAGACCTTGGGTTAAAGCCCATCAACACCAGTGCACTGGCCCAAAAAATTCATTCCCTTGCAGAGCTTATGGGTAGCGACTATGATACAGATGAATGGTCTAACCATGTTGACCGCTTGGAAAATTTTCGGGAAAATCTGCATAAAATTCCAATTGCTTTTCCCGAACTCGCAAATGATTATCTGACGAACTATATTAACGGACAATACTATGAGATACAGGGAAACTTTGGAGATGAAGAGGAAGCCGACAGTAGCTTCTTTACCACCGAATTCAATGAATTTCCTGAACGGCAGTTTCAGTTTTGGGAAATGACCAAAGCAGGGCAGCAAGGGAAAACCTATGGCTCCCGTAATACTTGGATAATTTCTCCCAACGCAGATATTCAAAAAACGATAATTAATTTTTCGGAGAGTGACGAAATCAAATTTGAGCCAGCCGAGTTGTTTGTGATCAATAACATCAGTTACCTTATCAGCAGGGGGTTACTTATTCATTTTCCTTTTGACGAGCTGATCAGGGCCAGGGCATGCGTTTGTTCAGCCATTGAACGACCAAACCTGCTGGAGAAAAACAATTGGATAACATCGCTATTAACCTACGAACCACATCATAATCCTCTGTATCCGCCGCCGGAGACCGCAGACAACTCTTATTATGAATTGTTAAATCTCGATCCAGGCGGTGATAAACTTCCGACAATGTTCAGATCGAGGTCATCTCTGCAGTATTTTGTATCAAGTTTCGGCGATCAGGCATTGGTCATTGACAACGATTATCAGTATCTCATCTGGAATATCAGTAAGCCCAATCAGCAGGAACTGCTTTTGCTGAATAAAAAACTGAGTTCAATCTTTCTGGTCGCGACACGGCTCGCGGGCATTTCTGCGGATATTAAATGTCCTTGGAAGGACCTTGACGACGATGCCTTTGAAGAGCTGTGCATAGATATATTATCATGTAATCCGGGCTTTAACCAGGCAACTATGCGAAAAATGGGAAAATCGCGTTCCAGAGACGGTGGTCGTGATATAGAAATTTGGACACACCGCAGGTTCCAGTACGAACCTGAAAAGTTTATTTTTCAATGCAAGCTTCTAAAAAAGGGAACATCATTAACTGCGACAAAAGTACAGGACATTTCCGACACAGTAGATCAGTTCGGAGCACGCGGCTACGGCATCATGACCAACGTAGTAATAGATGCAACTTTATATGACAAACTTGACCGGCTTGCACTAAACAAGAGTATGAAAATAGAATCTTAAACCTGTTGGCGGTATTAATAAATTAATTAATCCTATAAAATTAAATATACTATAGGATTAGAATATTACAACCCTTTTATTAAATTTATCATAAAAAGTTATGACAGATTTTAAACTAACAGGCTTTGATTCATTTCCAAATGATGGATATGAGTCTTTAGAACGGCAAGTTATCGACAGGATAAAGTATGAGTTTCCTGAGATTAAAGAATTTTCAGTGAAATTTGATTCAGTACTAAGTAGGTTTAATGTTACTGGCCTTACTCAGGAACAGCTTAATAAAATTTTCCCTGAATAATTTTTAAAGATTATTATAATTTAGGTTCTTTGTTTGTGTACATATTGTTAATTCCGATTTCAAAGCAATTTTCTTTTCTATCAAAAGTTACATCAATACCCTCAACGCTTTCTTTGGTCATTACATTATATCTGATGCTTACTCGGTAATTTTTCGATTTTAAATAGTTCATTAAATCCGTTCCAAATTTTTGACTATTACAATTGATAAAAGGATTCAGCACTAAACTTTTACTTATAATATTTGAGTCTATTCGGAATTTTTCAATGTAATTAATAAAAAAGTCGCCGTAATCTTGGGTAAATTCTAAGGCTGTCCCGTAGTAGTTATCCCCAACATGACCACCATTATTTGTACCAGCATAATTTTTCGCTTGTATCGTTGGGGGAACTACAGCTTTAATAGCGGTATCATGATTAATCATTAATTTTTTAGGAACTGTCCTCTGGAGAGAAACTCTTGCTACACTACTTGTTTTTATAGTATTCTTAAATATTGTATCGGGTTTAGTCTTAACCGTTTTAACAATGGTATCAGGGTGTTCCTTTGGTATGTTATATTCCAATCCAAATACTTTAACATATTCACCCTTATTAATTTTCTTAACCGTCACAACTGTCATCACAGATAAAATCGTTAGTACAACAAATAAGGTAATTCCAGCCGCTATTTTAAACGCCTTATCTTTAAATTCTTCATTAAAATTAACATTACCCATCAAAATTTAGGTTTAAACTATTTATGGTAAAGATAATTATTATGAACACCAATTTAGATTTATACAACCTCTATTATAAAGTTAAAACCAAACAAATATTAGTATCATCATTAGATGGAAATCTCGTTGAGAAAATAAATCATTATGTTACAAATTATTTTACAATCATACAGGGATATACTCAAGAGCAATTAAGTTCTATGAGATTTATAGAACATTATCTTGTTTAAGAATTTGGGACATGGATGATAAATACACTTTTACAGTTTGCTGTATCATTGATATCAACAGAATCAAATTCTAAGTCTTGATAACCATAAGTTAAAAACTCCCGATAAACTTGTTCTGCATTATCAATTGAATTGAAGGTGCTGTAATACTGCTTGAATTTATACTGTCTTGTATATTTCCAATCAATGTATTTCTCAACTACATCTGTTACACCAACTGCATATTTATTGAAATCTTTATTGATTTTAATTTGACTGTGTACTGATTCGACAAAACTCTTAGCATCAAAATTCGGGGGAGTCGGAAATATTATTGCCATGATTGTGATTAGTTGATTTAGATTTATAATAATCCAAATCTATAAATTTTTTATTTCTTCCCATTATAATCTACCAGACTCCCTTCCGCATTAATATCCTCTATCATTTTTTCGATATACCTAACCGTTCTTTCTAATTCATACCCCATTGTTTCGTTATACACAATTTCTGCTGTATCGATATCATAACCTAATTTAAGTTCTTCTGGTACATCTGTACATATCCCTGCTCTTATTGCACTGATTATGGCGTAACTAATTTTTATGTTGAAACTGTCCATTATTATAAATTTTATAGAAATGAATATTTTATCTGACCTATTGGCCTTTTTGTAATGAATTTGTTCATATACTGTAGTGTTGTCATACCTGTAATCTTCGCCAAAATTCTCGTTCGAAATCCATAAAAGGATTTGGCGTAATTCCTTTGAATTAAAAACTGGTCGCATAGCTGTGAGAAAACGGTTTCCATCCGTTTCCTTACTTTGCGTAAAACATACAACATCGGTTTACCTTCTTTTTGATTATTTCGTAATGGTGTCTCCAAGCATATCTTATTATCTAACCATAGTTTGTCTTTGATGTCTTTTCCTATATATCCTCTATCACCAGCAATCAGGCAATTCTTCATATTGTTACTTACATCTTTTAAAAAATTTATATCATGTACTGATGCCTGAGATAAATCAAACATTTGAATCACCCCATAGGGTGAGCATACACCATGTAACTTATATCCAAAAAACCATTTGTTTTGAGAAGCGCAGTATCCTTTATCTGGAGCATAATAGGAATTACCATTTCCCATTTTATTGCGGTCTGCTCTCGAATATTTACATATCTCCAAGGGCATGGAGTCAAGGGCAAAAACCTCTTTGAGTTCATTAAGTTCATTTGCCATGACTTGTCTTATTTCATTTATCTGAAAGAAAAGACCTTTGCGCCTATCGTTATATTGCCGCCTACTTATCAAATGGGGAAGTCATCTTTATAGGTTGACCTTAATAAGTGGAATAGATAGTTTTCACTATCGAGACACATGCACTCGGCGGTGATGCTTAAAGTCATTACATCTAAATCTGTAAATTTTGGTTTAGGGCCGGGGCGTAAGAAGTTACCAGATGAAGAAAAGCTACCTGCTAAAAACTTTGAAAGAATAGCTTTTACTTTATTGAAGTTTGATTTAATATTATGCATAGGAATTGCTTGAGCATAGCCAAAAATTTCCATACATTTGATGCTGTAGGAAACATGGCTTAACCACCTGTTTTTTTATTAAAAGCCCCCTCGGTCGCCAAACTTGATGGGGCTTTTATTTTTACCAACAAATTAATTCTTAATGACAATCATCCTGATAGTCATTTATTCTCTTTTCGATTCGTATTTATTCAGACATAATCATAATGTGTTAAAAATCATGATTGCTGAACTATATATGAGAAAATATGTTTGATAAAATTGAAAATAACAGAATATTATTTCAATAATATGACAAATACAGATTTATAGTTTAAATAATCTATAAAATCAAAATATTATTCTTTAAATTCAAAAAGGAATTTGTTTTTAAGGCCTAAATTATAGGATTATCAGGTAGAAAATCCTTTGGACTACAGCTAAATATTTGAGCCAGTTTATTGATGTGAGTAATATTATATTTAGCTCTATGCTTCGGATTTTCTATCTGACCGATGAATGCATCAGATACATCTAATTTAATAGCAAGCACTGCTTGTGAGACATTATTTTTCAAACGTAACTCTTTAACCTTATTGATAATATAAAGGTCTAAATCGGTCTTTTTTACTTCTTGCATAGAATTGCAAGGACGTTTTAAAACGATTACATGATACTAATACAGGTATTGGTAAAGTGGTTTAAAGTTCGTAACTTTATGCTCACCTAAGCGATAATGTGGTTATGTTAGAAAATCAATTATTTTCTCTAAAAATTACACTCAATTCAATCCTATATGGATTTGTTCCTTTTTATTTAGTTGCGATTGGGGTATTATGGAAAACTGTATTTTATTATTATGAGTTAACGTCCTTTCTTCTCGTAGGATGTTTAATAGGAATATTTTTTTATGCCTACTTCCTTTTAAAATATTTTCTTACCCTAAAAACTTTAAAGAATTATTTGAAAGCACTGAAATCAAAAGAAGCCCAACAAGCTCTTACTTATGGGAGAATTTATTATTCTGTAAAACGTAAAGGATTGTTCGCTGCTGATGGCAGTGGATTAACTTCACAAGACGAAAACGCTATTCATAACGACATATCTGTCTACTTAAACATTTAAAATTTCCAAATATATCTGATGAAGCCAATTACTTCAATTATTCTATTTATTTTAACAATTATAGTTTTTGAATCTTGTAAATACCGTAAAGATTATAAGGCTTGTGATGAGCTTGCACGAACTATGAAAGATGTACATTTTAAAGATTTGGTGAAAGATTGGGGTGAACCTTACCAAAAAGAATATTATGGTCAAAATGATGAATGGTTGTGTAAATGGAGCGGAGTGGGTATAAATGGTACAGATGCAGTTATTCACTTCACAAATATTGATTATGGATTTGAAAATTCACCATTTACTGTTAGGGCAACAGAATGTACTCCTATCGCAGATGTAAGTCCAATTAAACCACTTAATCCTTCATCGAATGTTAATAATAAACCCGAGAATAATTCTCAACCTGTTGAAGTTCTAAAAACAGAAAATAAAGTGAAACCAGATACCATTGTTATAGATAAATTAGATGATTTACCCAATCCTTCTGAGGCAGTAAAAGGGGAAAAAACATATCGTGTCATGAATTCTACTGAAAAGGATATTTACGAGTGGTATGTTGAACATTATAAGGCCCAGTTAGCACATATGAAGTTTTACACATATCTTGATGATGCCGATATGGCTGCACAATCTCATATGATGACAAATGGAAACGATGTCATGTTATATTTCAATAAAGTGGATATGAGTGCAAATTGAAAAGAGAATAGTATTTCAATCTAAATAACTGTGAGTTATATTATTAAGTATGAAAAAATTACTTAATAACATCGGGGGTAAACTTATTTTTATAATTGATATCTTAGTATTTCCAATTAAAAAATTTATAAATCAAGTTATAACAAATCTTATGGATAAAAAGTTATCTGAATTATTGGTATTATTATCAAATATGGTTCATGAAAAAATTAGTGATGTCTCATTAAATGATGATAGTTTATCATTCAAATATAGAGGTGGTACATTCGTCATCTATAAAAATATACAATCAACTATAAACGATATTGGATACTTAAAAGTATATCACAAAACCCCGCTTTCACAGGATTTAAAAGAAGTGGAAGGTTTTTATATTTTAGCTGATAATTACGGACAAATAAGAATAACCAATTACATCACTTCTGTAAATGTAAATCCAATTTTACAAGCAGTAGTACAAGATGGAACAATTGCTGCTTACATTGATACTTTAGCGAATGTCTTCTGTAAACAATTTGATGCAAAAATGTTAAAGGATAATTTTAATATTACTCCTTACAGCTACTAATATATTTTCTGTTAATTCTTAAAATGCTTGATTGAACATCAAGCATTTTTATTTAAATGGATTTGTAAAAATACTTTATTGAATGAACTATATTTAATTTTATAGGATTAATTAATTTATTAATACCGCCAACAGGTAATCTTATTCTGTGTATAATCTTGAAAGGGCATTACTTCTTTTTCCTAATATCCGGAAAAAGTATTTTGGCTGACAAGGGCAAAATGCAGGTAACTTTACAGTTCTCTTGGCCCCCCTGCTACCGCAAGTATTTATTTGCGCTGCCGCAAGCCTCAAGGCTTGTGTGCCCACTGACTGGTAAACACCATGCTAAGTATACACCTCGCAAATCCCGGATGCTATCACATATCCTGCATTTTTATTTTAAGCGGGGCGAAAGAGCACTATAAAAAAATTGAGGTTAACAAGTTGTGTAGCTTATTGTCTTAAAGGCATGGCGTATACTTAGCATGCGGGCGCACAATCCCGGAGGCTTGCGGCAGCGGGCGGGAATGGTGTAGTATATTGATAAAGCTACCATTAAACTGGTTATTTTTTTAATGTGGTTTTACTTAAAAAAGTCAATTATTTTTTACAATTTCCGTATATTTCGTATACTGTCTGATGGTTCCGTATATCACCTTAATTTAGTTATTGACGACCTTATGAATAGCAGTGAAAGTTTGGGATCTATCAGAGAACCAA
This sequence comes from Mucilaginibacter ginsenosidivorax, assembly GCF_007971525.1. Lineage (NCBI taxonomy): Bacteria > Pseudomonadati > Bacteroidota > Sphingobacteriia > Sphingobacteriales > Sphingobacteriaceae > Mucilaginibacter > Mucilaginibacter ginsenosidivorax. The sequence continues at coordinate 5,056,201 of NZ_CP042437.1, read as the reverse complement.
AAAACGTTGACCTAATAGTGGGGCCATCGGTTTTTACTGAGGCTACCAGGCAAACCATTGCTCAGGCTATTGCACGATATAAAAAAACAGGGCAAAAACCCGCTAGCGTACAAATAACTACACAAGGTTCGTCAAATGCAGCCATGCCTGCCGATGGTACAAAAATAGTAACCGCTAGGCCACAACGTGCATCAAAGAAAAGGGCTAAAATATAATTTCAGACCTGTACAATAGCTGGATAACGAAACGCTGATGCCGGCCGCAAGCAATTTTCCCGCAACCGCTATCGCAGGCCAGTTCTGTGCGCCAGCATACAAATCACGATGTTATTGTAAAGCACAAAGCTTTCGACGCCACCAAAACGCAGTAGTTAACGTATTTTCCCAGATGAAGGATTATCGCGTCGACGGATTTAGATATTAATCTTTGAATACTTATCGCAACATATTACTGCCAATTATTCACTTCTCAAACTTTTAACAGGGTTCATCATGGCAGCCTTGATCGACTGGAAGCTGATGGTCAATAGCGCAATAACGACAGCCATTACGCCGGATAAGGCAAACATCCACCAGCTTATTGCAATGCGATAAGCAAAATTTTGCAGCCACCGGTCCATCAAATACCAGGCAACGGGAGAAGCAACTACCAATGCCGCCAACACCAGCACAACGAAATCTTTGGAGAGCATCAGCGCAATGTTGGTTACACTTGCGCCAAGCACCTTCCTTATGCCGATCTCTGCCGTTCTTCTCTTGGTGGTGAATATGGTGAGTCCAAATAACCCAATGCAGGAAATAAAGATCACGATGAATGTTGCCGCATTAATCAGTTTTGCTGTCCGGTAGTCCTTTTCATACAAAAGCGCTATCGATTCATCAAAAAACCTCAAGTCAAACACCTCTCCCGGATACATCACTTTCCATGATCTTTCTATCTGTGCCAGGGTTACTTTCAGCGCGGCAGCCTGTTTGCCGCTCACTGTCAGCTTAATGGCAATATCCTGCTGCATCTTTGGAATATTCACAATACAAACCGGTTTGATGGTTTCGTGGAAAGACTTTTCATGAAAGTCGGCAACTACTCCCACAATAGGATAAGGTTTGTTTTGATAAAGCAACATTTTGCCGATAGCTTCCCGTGGTTCATGAAGCCCAAGCAGGTGCAAAAACGTTTCGTTGATCACATATTCCTTCAGGCTGTCCGCTGGCAAAAGGTTTCGTCCGGCCAGCAACTTCATGCCGTATAGAGACAAATAATGTTCATCCCCTGACAATTCAGGGATGCGTGTCTCCGTTCCGTTTACCCCATTCAATTTCAGCGCAATGTTGCCATCCCTGCCGTCCATAGGAGTATATTGCTCACCGGAAACCATGCTAACACCCGGAATTTGTTTCAATTGCTGCGCCAATACGCTGATTTGTTTTGCCGGAGCCTTTCGGCTGGTTGGCAGGATGACAATGGCATCGGTATTGAAACCCATTGCTTTGCCACGGGTATAGCTTAATTGCTGATGGACCACCAGGCTGCCGACAATAAAAACCAGCGATAGGGTGAACTGGAAAACAATCAGTCCTTTTCTCAGCCACCAATGCCCGTCACCAGGGATTGAGGTGCCTCTTAAACTCAAGGCCGGGGCGTGTGACGATAAGCTCCTTGCCGGGTACAGGCCTGCAAATAAGCAAGTGATCAGGGTTATACACAATATGAAAAGCAGGGCATTGGTTTCTACCAACCTGAAGGTAACACTCTGGGGAATAAATGCCTTAAATACAGCAAGCACCGGGTTAACCAATAACAAAGCAAGGATCAGGGCGAAAAAAGTTACCAGGAATGTTTCTACCAGGAACTGCAGCATAATACCGGCCTTACTGCTTCCCATAATTTTCCTGACCCCCATTTCCCGGGTGCGCTGAATGGATTGGGCTGTTGCCAGGTTAACAAAGTTGACCAGGGCCAGCAGCAGGATAAATACAGCGGTACCGATCATTCCGTATACAATGGGAAGGTCGGCGGTACGGATCGGATTTTCTACAACGTCTGCATCAAAATGCACTTTGGTAATGGCTTCCAACCACAGTTTAAGTTTAATATCCGGATTTTTGGGTGCGTAGGCTTTAACGATGGCGGCAAAACCGGCATTTACTTTGTCGGGGCTTGTACCAGGAGCCAATTTAACAAAGGCTTGGGTAGACATATGGTTCCAGTCATCTGCAAAAGCCTTTTTCAGGAAACTATTTTGGACGGTGTTATAAGAAATAAACTCGGTAAAGGCGAAGTCGGTATTTTTCTTCCAGTCTTCGACAATTCCCGAAATCTGGACATGGAGCGAATCGTCATAGACAATTTCCCTGCCAAGCAGGCTTCCCGGATTAACATTACCGAAATATTTTTGTGCCCGGCTCAGGGTAAGCACAACTTTATAAGGCTGGTTCAAAGCGGTCTCCTGGCTTCCGGCAAGCCAGCGGTAACTAAATATCTTGAAATATTGCGGCTCTGCTACTATTGTGCCCGGATAGTACGCGCCATCGATTGAACTATCAAACTTTTTGACCGGCTTATTGCCATCAGGCACACTTATCCTGGCATAATACATGCCTACTGCTGAAATAGCCTCAACGCCGGGAAGTTCGCGACGGGTAGCGGCCACCGACGAATACGGCACTTTACTCATGACATCCTGATCACCGGCCGCAAAATGAACGGTGGTCATTACGCGAAAGATGCGATCCTTATCGGGATGGAAGGTATCAAAACTGAGTTCATAACTGGAGATCAGGTAAATGGTTACGCAGGCACATATTCCTAAAGCCAGTCCAAGTACGTTGATGAAAGTATAGGTTTTGTTGCGCCAAAGGATACGCCAGGCTGTCTTAAAATAGTTCTTAATCATTTGAATAGGCTATAAATGAATGACTTAACAATAAATTCGACAAAAAGAATCAATAAATACAATGCCAAATGTTATTTTTTTGATTATCAGCCATTTACAAGAATTCTGCTTTTGAAGCTGTATCGAAAACGAACGGCAAGCGTCCGCTTTTATGGCGGGCATAACCGGTCCGGAAATAGCTATACAATTGTTCTTGCCCTATTTCTGGTTGTCAGTTGAGTCAATACGTTTGCTATAGTCATACTCTGTTTGCAAACTACTCATTTTCACCGCTTAGGCACCCAAAGCCCTCCTATTACCGCCCCGATAATCGGGGTGCGCCCACATGCAAATCAAGCCTCTTTGGCGCAAGTCTTGCGGGCTGGGGGTGCGAAGGGTGACTTGTGACTTCCTTAGTAAATGCTCGCCCCTTGTTGGTCTTTCCCCTACCGCGCTTTGTTGGGTGTTGTCACCAACAAATATCGGCATACAAATAATAAGTTTTATGCCGACAAACCAACAACAGGCATCTGCACACCCGCTTTTTCACAGCAATAACTCAAACGCACAATGCCCGACGAAAATACCTGCGTGTTGGCTAACCGCATTTGTATATTATGGCTGAGGATGGGAAATAAACGTTTCCCGGTAGAAATTACCACCGGGTGCACCCAAAGTTCGTACCTATCTACCAGGTTTAGCTTCATGAGTGATGATACCAGCTGTCCGCTCCCCAAAACTATGATATCCCGGCCCGGCTGGGCTTTTAATTGGTCTATTTCTTTTTTTAGCTTTCCTTTTAGCAGGATGGTATTGCGCCAGGGGGTAAGGTGGATTGATTTGGATACTACCGCTTTGGTATGTTGGTTCATCAGTTCGGCCATTATAATATCTTCTTTGGCCATCAGCAGGTCGTTGGCTTTTGCGGGCCAGTAGTTGGCAAAGGCTTCATAAGTGCGGGCACCCAATAAAATGGTATCTGCCCGGGCCAGTTGCCGGCACAGGCTTTCGCACAGTTGGCTGTCCCAGTATTTAAAATGCCAGTCAAGGCTGCCATCGGGCCCGGCCATAAAGCCATCTAAAGTTACATTTACCGATGCCACCAACTCCCTCATTTTTTATTATAATTATTCACAGGCCATATATTACCAGGAAACCGCTTTTTTATTTTTTCGCGCCAGGACGCTAAGCCGCAAAGCGATTCCTTATTTTTCTTTGCGTCATTTTCTTTGCGTGTTTGCCCGAATTATTTTAAAACCGGTTTCCCCGGTTTACCACTTACCGCCAAAGTTGAACAGGCTTTTTATTTTCCCATCGCGCAGGTAAAGGCTTAGCCATACCAGTATGGCAAAAACTACAGGGAAATAGGCGGGCTGGCCAACCCTTATCATGATAGCTATAGCGCCACCCAGGTAGCCGGTAATTAAAATAGCGCCCAAAACAGCAGTACGCGGAATGATGTAGATGACGGTGCAAACCAGCAGTATGGTACCTATTATCTGTACCATATTTTCGCCGTAGCCCAAAAAAATGGTGCCTTTTACTGAGTGGCTTTCTCTCATGATTTTGGCGATAGCATCAAACAACAGGAATAAAATGCAAATAACGCTGATGATACGCCCGGTTAACAACGATGATTTTGAAGGCGTGGCCGCCGTGATTGGTGATACTGTAGTTTCCATAATGATATTTTTTTGTTGGTGATTTTGTTAATTCAAAGGTAGTGTGGCACAAATAAATAAGTACTGCACGTATTTGACATCTGCAGGGTGTAAATGCGACTTTTTATTTTTTGATTGCTTAGATTTGATCAACATGAAACACATTTCGATACTGGTGCCCTATGAGGCCGTCCCGTCTGCAATCGTCGATCCGCGGTATATGTTCACCGCCATTAATCATTTTTTGGTTAGCGCCGGTAAACAGCCCGCGTTTGAGGTTCAATTGGTGGGCTTAACCGCCCAGGTACCGCTCAACAACGGCGCTTTCGCGGTTAATACGGATGTGCTGATAAGCGACCTTAAAAAAACCGACCTGGTGATCATCCCCGCGCTATCGGGCGATATGAAGGCCATGGTTGAGCTGAACAAGGACTTTGTGCCCTGGATTATCAACCAATATAAAAATGGCGCCGAGGTGGCTTCTCTTTGCCTTGGTGCTTTCCTGCTGGCATCTACCGGGTTGCTTAACGGAAAATCGTGCTCTACCCATTGGATGTCGGGCAACGAGTTCAGGGCCATGTTCCCTGAAGTGGCCATGACGGATGGTACCATCATTACCGAAATTGACGGCCTTTACTCAAGCGGCGGCGCCAGCTCTTACTGGAACCTGTTGCTGCACATTATTGAAAAATATACCGGCAGGGAACTGGCCATTATGGCGGCTAAGTTTTTCGCTATCGAGATCGACCGGAAAAGCCAGTCGCCATTTGTCATGTTTAACGGGCAAAAAAAGCATGAGGACGAACCCATTAAGCTGGCACAGGAATTTATTGAACATAATTACACCGCGAAACTTTCTGTAGATGGCCTGGCCGACCAGTTTGCCATCGGCCGCCGCCATTTTGAACGCCGTTTTAAAAAAGCCACCAACAACACCCCATCCGAATACATTCAGCGGGTGAAGGTAGAAGCGGCAAAAAAGCAGCTGGAAAACTCATCAAAAAATGTAAACGAGATAATGTACCAGGTGGGTTATAATGATGTTAAGGCTTTCAGGGCGGTGTTTAAAAAGTTCACCGGTTTGTCGCCCGCCGATTATAAGCACAAATACAACAGGCAGGCGGCGGCGTAAAAAACACCCGGCTACTGCAAGCACTTTCCGCTACCGCAGGCCTCCAGGCCAGTGCGTCCGCATGCAAATCACAATCTTGTTGTAAAGCACAAAACCCCAACCCTACCCACAGCCCACGTTAGTGGTAGCTATGGAATTAACTAAACATTGAGTTTTATAAAAGTTTACACGTCCTGCTTCGGTTCGTTTGATTTTGCCAGGGAGATCAATCCGCCCATTGCGCCCAGGTTCATGGAATCCAATGCCGAGCTTGGTACTATCACCATCGATCCTTTTTCTTTCAGGCCTTCAAATAACATATTCATCCCCCTTAAGTGTAAGGCCACCGGGTTATTGATATATTGTTCGCTTGCCACCGCAAATTTTTCGGCAATCTCCACCTCGGCGGTGCCTAGTATTACCCTTGCCCTGCGCTCTCTTTCGGCCTGGGCTTCCTTGCTCATGGCATCGGCTAATAATTGAGGGATAACAATATCTTTGATGCCCACATTCTGGCAGGTTATGCCCCAGGGGTTGGTATGCTCATCCAGTATTCTTTGCAGTAAATCCGTCACCTTATCGCGTTCCTGCAACAACTCGGCCAATTCATGTTTACCTATTACATCCCTTAAGCCCGTTTGCGCTATGTAGGCAATAGCCACCTCATAATCCTGCACTTCAAGCGCGGCTTTTTCGACGTCCCATACCGTCCAGTATACTACGGCATCAACATTTACCGGCACGGTATCTTTGGTAAGCGTTTGCTCGGCTTTAAACTCGGTAACCCTAACCCGCTGATCAATATAATTATCTATTTTATCAACCAGTGGAATAGTGAAAAATAAGCCCGGCCCACGTAGGCCGGTATATTTACCCATGCGTAAAACAATAGCTTTTTCCCACTGATCGGCAATATGCACCGCGTTGGCCAAAAACAGCGAGGCTATCAGCAACAGCCCCAGGGTTAAAGCGTTAATGAATTCCAAATAATACAAACCAATAGCGCCCGCTGTTAACACAACAAATATCACGGCTGCAATCGGGTTAACGCCCAACTTGGTATTCTTTTTACTACTTATCATATTATTGTTTTTTAAGTTGATTAATAATGTCGTCTGTCGAAAAGCCATAGCTAAATGCAATGGACGAAAATTCGTTACAGATCTCTTTTAATTTGGCGCTTCGCTCCTTTTCGGATATCTGGATCTTTATTTCGCTTATAAAAGTGCCCGTGCCCTGCTGCGTTTCTAAAATATCCTGAATTTCCAGCTCTTTGTAGGCTTTGGCCACCGTATTCAGGTTTACCTTTAAATCCACAGCCAGCGAACGCACAGTGGGCAATTGTTCGCCTGTTTTCAGGTTTCCCGCAGCTATGCCAAAGGTGATCTGGTCAATTATCTGCCGGTAAAACGGGGTACCCGTTTTAGGATCTAATTTAAATTTAATCATGCTAAAATACTATTGTACTATACATATAGTACAAACATACAACAAGTTTCTTATTTTCAAAATATTAATTTAATTCAATATCACCAAAGCCCTTCTGTTTAACTAAAAACCGGGCAGCGCGTAAATATTTTAACCTTTTGGAGGGATAAATTACCGGTAGTCATGTGTAATAGGAAATATATAATCAGATAAAAGCCAGGCAATCGCTAATCCCCCCTGATGATTGCCGGGTTTTATCTGATAGCAGGCCTTGTATATGTTATCCGGAATTGTATATAAAATTTATTGTTTGCATGAATAATACTAAAGGCACAAGGAAGGCTTCGGCTGTTGCTTCGCGTTATTTTGGCCCGCGTTTATTGATGTTTACGTGCGCGGTAGCTTTGTTTGTATTTATGGGATTTGGCTGGATGGCCGCCGATACAAAACTCCCCGCGGCCGACGCAGACAATGGCGGGCTGTTTTTACCGAAAGGTTTCGGCGCATTTGTGGTTGCTGATAGTTTAAAGGGGCAGGCACGCCACATTGCTGTAAACTCAAACGGCGATATTTATGTAAAAGCCCGTGACCATTATGCCAACGACGGATATGGTAACGTAGCCCTGCGCGATACCAATGGCGATGGCCGCGCCGATGTGATAACCCCTTTTGGCAAATACGATGGCCAAACTTATGGTACTGCCATGCGCGTTCATGATGGTTACCTGTATTTCAGTTCGGAGCTGATGGTTTACCGGATGAAGCTTAAACACGGGCAACTGGTGCCCGATAGTAAACTGGATACCATTATTATTGATAATCCGCCCTATCATGAGCATCAAACCAAACCCATTGCCTTTGACAACAAGGGTCACATTTTTGTGGGATGGGGGGCCGGGTCAAATGCCGGGCAGGTTAACAACCGGCAGCCTGGTTCGCCGGGCATTGGCAGCCCCGGTTCGGCAGATAACGGCAACCCCTGGTTAAAAGATCATGGCGGCATCTGGATGTTTGATGCCAATAAAACCAACCAGCACCAGGCCGATGGTGTAAAATATGCCACCGGCCTGCGAAGCATTGTCGCCCTGGATTGGGACGCCAAAAGTAAATCGTTATACACCATTAACCATGGCCGCGACGATTTCAGGCTGCTGTGGCCCAACCTGTACACACCCTGGGAAAGCGCGTTGCAGCCTGCCGAAGAATTTTTTAAAGTACAGCAAGGCCTTGATGGCGGCTGGCCTTACTATTATTATGATCCTATTAAAAACAAAAAACTGCTTAACCCCGAATTTGGCGGCGATAAAATTAAAGAAGGCGATGGCGCTAAACTAACCCAGCCGCTTATTGGCTTCCCTGCACACTTTGCACCCAACGATTTGTTGTTTTACAAAGGGAAGCAGTTCCCTGATCATTACAAAAACGGCGCATTTGTGGCTTTTCATGGCGCTACAGATAGGGCACCCTATCCGCAGGCGGGCTATATTATTGTATTTGTTCCATTTAAGGATGGCCGGCCTTCGGGCCCGTGGGAGGTTTTTGCCGATGGCTTTGCAAGGGTTGATCCTATTGTAAACGTAAGCAATGCTGTATACCGCCCCATGGGCCTGGCCGAAGGGCCGGATGGCTCATTGTATGTAAGTGATACCGAAAAAGGACGGATCTGGCGCATTATATATACCGGCGACAAAAAAACCTTCGGCCCGGCACAGCTTGCCGCCATGGAAACGCGAAAACAAACAGCATCCAACATTAAAACTCCCGATGAAATTAAAGATAACCTGTTTAAAGATATGCCTGCCACATCGGTTGTATACAGCACCTATTGTGTGGCCTGCCACCAAAACGACGGCAAAGGTGACGGCAAGCGGTTTCCCCCGCTGGTACAGTCGGAATGGGTAAATTATAATAAAACCCGGTTAATTAAAGTGATACTTAATGGGCTAAAAGGCCCGGTAAAGGTAAAAGGGCTATCGTACAACGAAGTAATGCCCGCGCACGGCAGCTTTTTATCTGATAAACAGGTAGCCGAAGTGCTCACCTACATCAAATCCAATTTTAACAACATCCCCGATATTGTAACACCGGCAGATGTAAGCGCGGTGCGAAAAATGGCGGATAAACAAATACACCAACATGAAGATTAATAAATTACTAACCGGCATTTTCTGCGTTGCTTTAACCCTCTTGTGCTGCCAGGCCGGGGCACAGGTAAAAAAGAAAACTACGCTAAAAAAGAAAGCCGCCGCGCCTGCCATCATACCAAAGCCACCCTTTGCCACCGCCCCCGAAATTGAGGACGGTAAAACCCTCATCGCCAAATCCGATTGCCTGGCTTGTCATAAGGTTGAAGAGAAACTGGTAGGCCCTGCCTACATAGCCATTGCCGGCAAGTATCCGCAGGACCAGGCATCTGTAACTATGCTTTCGCAAAAAATAATCAGTGGCGGCAGCGGTACCTGGGGGCCTGTACCAATGGCACCCCACCCGGCGGTAAGCGCCGATGAGGCTAACAAGATGGTGAAATACATTCTCACGTTAAGTACCCAAAACGCTACGGCACCTACAGATAAATCCCGCTGACAATAACTAAAACAACATAAACACCCTGTAACACAAAATAAAAACGACATGGAAAAAAGAAGATCTGTTTTAAAAAGGATACTGGCCTCGGCAGTGGGTATATCCGTATTCGGCATAAGCAAAGACTCCATAGCAGCGCCCGCCGAAGAAAAAGTGGTTAATAATGTAACATCGTTTCAGGATGTGCCATTGTTTTCCGGTTCGACCAAATTGGGCAACATGGTTTTTGTAGCCGGAAAAGGCGCCCACGTTGAACCCTTCGAAATTAAGGCGCACACCGAGATTGTGCTTAAAGAGCTGGAGAAAGAACTGTTAAAGGCAGGCTCATCGATGGAAAAAGTACTCAAAGTAACCGTGTTCCTGAATGATATTGCCGACTACCAGGGCATGAATGAGGTTTACAAAGGCCGCTTTGGCAAAAATCCTCCGGTACGTACCACCGTTGCGGTAGCCAAGGGCGGTGTGCCTGGAAACTCGCTGGTTGAGATGGATTGTATCGCTTACATATAATATTAAAAAAATGAAACGCAGAGACATACTTAAGGGCCTTACCCTGTTACCGCTAACAGGCAGCCTGGTAAGCAAGGCAGCCGTTACGCTCCCCTCCTCCCCGGCAAAAAAGCCGGCGCGGGATTTGTTTAAAGAGCTTGGTGTAACACCGGTAATAAATGCATCTGTAACCATGACTTTTTTATCCGGTTCGCTGATGCTGCCGGAAGTGTTGGAGGCTATCAATTCAACATCGCACGATTTTGCCAACATGTACGAGTTGCAGGATAAAGTTGGGGCGAAAATTGCCGAAATGCTGCATGTGGAGTCGGCCATGGTTACCTCAGGAGCGGCAAGCGCCATATTGCTGGGCACAGCAGCCGCCATTACCGGTACCGATCATGAAAAAATAAAGCTGCTGCCCAACCTGCCAGGTCCACGGCCCGAGGTAATTATGCAAAAAACACACCGATACCTGTTTGACCAGGCCGTAACCACTACTGGTGCCAAAATTATTGAGGTTGAAGGCCCGGACGAAATGGAGAAAGCCTTTAACGATAAAACGGTAATGGCGCTTTTTTTTAACGCCGCCGAAAAAAGCAGTATCCAGCACGCCGATTTTGTAGCAATTGCCAAACGGCACAACATACCAACCTTTTTGGATGCCGCCGCAGATGTGCCGCCGGTTGAAAACCTGTTTAAATTTCAAAAAATTGGTTTCGACCTGGTGACCTTCTCGGGCGGTAAAATGATACGCGGACCGCAAAGCGCAGGTTTGCTTTTTGGCCGAAAGGACCTTATTACGGCCGCCCGCCTTAACCACAGCCCCAATGAGGCGCCTATTGGTCGCCCTATGAAAGTAAATAAGGAAGAGATGTTTGGCATGTACGCCGCGCTAAAGGCCTACCTGGAACGGGACCATAAAAAAGAGTGGGAAGACTGGCTACAGCGCACCAAATATATCGGCACGCAGCTGGAAAGCCTGCACAGTGTTAAAACCGAAACGGTAGTTGACCCCGGCCCGGCTAATGCCTATCCAAGCCTTAATGTTACCTGGGATACCGGCAAAATTAAGATTACGCCCGAACAGGTGGTAACGGCCTTAAAAAACGGTACGCCAAGCATAGTAGCCAACGGCCGGGGCGATCGCCTTACTATCGGCGTGGTGCTTTTGCGGCCAGATCAGGTTGATATTGTTGCAGGAAAAGTAAAAACTATTTTGCAACAAGCCGTCTGATAAAATTATCCGCCCAAATACGTCTGCCTGTCAAAAATTATACCTGCAATACTTTATTATGATTTAAATATTAACCCAAAATGCAAAAAACCTATTTCTTATTATTGGTGCTGTTAAGCTTAGTAAGCCCGGCGGTAATGGCACAGTCGTACGATATTGTGATTAAGAATGGCCACGTGATTGATCCTAAAAATGATATCGACGCCGTAATGGATATTGCTATCATCAACAATAAAATAGCGCTGGTATCCAAAAATATCGACGCCAAACAGGCGGCAGATGTAATTGAGGCCAAAGGCATGTATGTAGTGCCCGGATTAATTGACATCCATACCCATAATTTTGGCGGTACCCAGCCCGATCATCAATACGAAAACGGGAACCTGGGCCTGGCGCCGGATGGGTTTACCTTCAGGAATGGCGTAACTACGGTTGTTGATGCAGGCAGCTCGGGCTGGCGAACATTTCCGACCTTTAAAACACAAACTATTGATAATTCCCGGACCCGCGTGCTGGCGTTTTTAAACATTGTTGGCGAAGGCATGCGCGGCGATTACGAACAGGACCTGAATGACATGGACCCGCGGATGACGGCCCTGGTTGCCCGCCGGTATAAAGATATTATAGTAGGAATTAAACTTGCACATTACGAAGGACATGACTGGACACCTACCGACCGCGCAGTAGAAGCCGGTACAGCAGCAAAAGGAATACCCGTAATGATTGATTTTGGCGGCAGCACCCCGCCACTGCCTATTGAGGAGTTATTTTTAAAACACCTTAGGCCGGGCGATATTTTTACCCATTGTTTCGGGCAGTTTAATGACCGCGAACCCATTGTTGACCCGGCGACTAAAAAGGTAAAGCCTTTTGTATACGAAGCCCGGAAACGGGGCATTGCTTTTGACGTAGGTTACGGTAATATCAGCTTTGCCTATTCGCAGGCGCTGCCCGCCGCCAAAGAGGGATTTTTCCCCAGCTCCATCAGCACCGATTTACATGTAGGCAGCATGAATGATGCCATGAAGGATATGCTTACCTGCATGACCAAGTTTTTGGCCATGGGCATGCCCCTGCACGATGTAATACAGGCATGCACATCAAACCCGGCAAAGGAGATAAAACGCGAGGAATTAGGGAATTTATCGGTAGGCTCGGGCGCCGATGTAGCTATTTTAAGTATTGTAGATGGCAAATTTGGTTTGTTTGATTATACAGGCTACAAGGTAGAGGCCAGCAAAAAATTTGTGTGCGAACTCACCATCAGGGCGGGTAAAATAGTTTATGACCTTAACGGAATAGCATCGCCCATATACCAACCAAAAATTAACACCAAAAATCCGCAAACCGTACTAATAACCGAAAATCATTAATTAATATTATCCTGTTTTAATAAAAGTTATGAGATACTGTAAGCTTTTAATCCTGGGGCTTTTTGCCGGCATTGGCTGTTGCAGCAACGCCAGGGCGCAAACCATTTCAAGAGACGAACTGGTGTTTTTTACATCGGAATGGAAGGGCGAGCGTTTTGCCGACGGCCGGCCTAAAATCCCGGATGATATTATTGAAAGAGCAAAAAAAATAGGCATTGAAGAAGCCTGGACGGTATTAAAAAACGAAGGCTATAATAACCAGTTTGAAGGCGGGTGGAAACTGGTTAACGATACCCTGCCTGTTGTTGGCCGCGCCGTTACAGCCATGTTTATGCCAAGCCGCCCCGATATTGAAAAAAACATTAAAGAGCGGGGCCTTAAACAGGGCCGGAAAGGCAATACCAATGCCTGGCCTATAGATGTTTTAACCAAAGGTGACGTTTATGTTGCCGATGGCTTTGGTAAAGTAAAAGGAGGAACCCTTATTGGCGATAACCTGGGCAACTCCATTTTCAGCAAATCGGGCAACGGCGTTATTTTTGACGGATCGGCGCGCGACTTGCAGGGACTTAAAGAAATACGGGGCTTTAACGCATTTGTACGCGACTTTGATCCGTCGTACCTGGAAGAAATGGTGCTGATGGGGCTTAACACGCCCATACGCATAGGCCGCGCGGTAGTGCTGCCCGGCGATTTGGTTATCTCCGAAAAAGAAGGTGTGCTTTTTATTCCGGCGCATTTGGCCGAAAAAGTGGTGGCTACCGCCGAATTCATAGCCCTGCGCGACGAGTTTGGACATGCCATGCTTAAATCGGGCAGGTTTGCAACCGGCGAAATTGACAGCCAGTGGACCAGCCAGGTGAAAGACGCATTCATGAAATGGCTTGATCAAAATCCCGGCAAAATGAAAATGACCAGGGCGCAATTAGATGCCTTTATGGAAAAGCGCACCTGGTAACCAAATTATAAGCTAAATTTAAACAGTTGAAAAATATAGTTGTCTACAAACTCGCTACGGGTGTCGCCGTGCTTTGTGCGCTTGCCGCAGCCTGGCAAATTTACCGGGATGGCATTGCGCATGCCGGCCCGTTTATTATCTCATTCTTTATCATGCTATCTATAGCATGTCGCGGACGGGAGCTGTTAAAGGGACTCACCTTTACGCTTATTATTTTCGCGGCAGTTACCGCGGCATTATACTATCCACAATATTTTGTTGAAGTAAACGACTTTAAGCTGTCGGGGCTTATTACACCGCTGCTGCAACTTATCATGTTTGGGATGGGCACATCTATGGGTATTAAAGATTTTGCCGGGGTTATTAAAATGCCCAAAGGCGTGTTTATAGGCGTTGGCAGCCATTTTTTGATTATGCCGCTGCTGGGCTTCACGCTGGCCAAATTAAGCGGCTTTCCACCAGAGATTGCCGCAGGCTTAATCCTCGTGGGATGTTCGCCAAACGGTACGGCATCCAACGTTATCTCGTACCTGGCAAAGGCCAACCTGGCGTTGTCTGTTACCATAACCGCAGTATCTACCATGCTGGCGCCGTTTTTTACGCCACTGCTTATGAAACTGCTTGGCGGCGCGTTTATTAAAATAGATACGCTTGGCATGATGTGGGATATTATAAAAATTGTTGTTTTACCTATCGCAGCCGGTATTCTTTTTAATAAATACCTGCTGAAACGGGCCGCGTGGCTGGAAACACTCATGCCATTGATATCTATGTTTGGTATCGCTTTTATTATTGTAATTATTACTGCGGCCGGGCGTAACAGCTTGCTAAATATTGGCGCTATGCTGGTATTACTGGTGCTTATTCACAATTTATTGGGCTATACCCTTGGCTATTGGGCAGGCCGGTTATTCAAAATGCCCGAACGCGATTGCCGCACCATGGCCATAGAAGTAGGCATGCAAAATGCCGGCCTTGCTTCCGGGCTGGCAAAAGCTATGGGTAAAATCGCGACGGTAGGCCTGGCCCCCGCGGTATTTGGCCCGCTGATGAACGTCACCGGATCATTGTTGGCTAACTACTGGCATCGCAAGCCGCTGGAGGGGGATGGTATCAAGTAGTTAGTATCAAGATTTTTTAAAGACAGAATCAAGTTGGAGTGGGATGCCGGAAATACGTTTGGCATCCCGTTACTATGGTGTAGCTGTCACAATAGCGTTAAACGGTCGGTATGGTGCCCCCGTCAATTATATACTCCGTTCCGGTTAGGTATCCTGCACGCGGAGAAACCAGGAAACCTACGAGTTCCGCTACCTCTTCGGGCTCGGCGGGCCTGCCCATTGGGATTCCTCCAAGGGAGTCCATTACCCCCTTTGTCGCCTCTTCTATCGTAACACCCGAACTTTCCGCAAGCCGTTCCATCATCCGGATAGCCGACGTGGTTTTTATCCATCCCGGTGATACCGTGAGTACCCGTACGCCCTTCGGTGTAACCTCGTTAGACAAGCCTTTACTGTAATTGATGAGTCCGGCCTTAGCAGCCGCGTAGGGTAAAGTAGAATCATGCAACGGCAGACTACCTTGTATAGAAGCGATGTGTATAATACATCCCGAAGCTTTTGCAAGCATATACGGCAGCAACCCCCTGTCCAGCCTAACCGGGGCTAATAAATTAGTTTGCAAGGTTTCTTCCCAGTGCTTGTCGGTTAATACGCTAAATCCACCGCCCGGAGTTTCTGAACCTCCCATGTTATTAATTAGGATGTCGACACCGCCAAATTCCTTAGTTATTCTGCTTATTACAAGGTCGGTACCGGATGAGGTGCTTAAATCTGCCGCTATAAAAGTAAAATTGGCCGCTATAGTTTCTGGCTGGTTGCGTGCGGTTACGATGATCTGGGCACCGGCCTGGGCAAGTCTTTCTGCAATTGCTTTACCGGCCCCTTTTATGCCACCGGTAACCAAAACAATTTTCTCCGCCAGTTCATTATTAAAATTGTATTTATCCATGTCTTAATTTTTATAAGACAAAACTGGGCCATATATGCGGCCCAAACAAGTACGGAAAAAAGATTCAATAGGGACAAATTTATCCGTATGGCAGTAATCAAGCTAATATTTTAACTTCGTAAATGGCCTACAAAAAGAAACTAACACCATCGCTAAACTGCGGGCTCGACCTGATAGCCGAGGTTATTTATGGTAAATGGAAAATACGTTTGTTATATTTTATTAACAAAGGCCATAAAAGGCCCGGCGAGTTACAGCGTAAAATTCCGGATGCATCAAGACGGGTACTAAACATGCAGCTTAATGAGCTGGAGATACACGAGCTTATTACCAAAAAAATATTTGCCCAGCTCCCACCTAAGGTAGAGTATTCCTTAACCGGTTTGGGCGAAAGCCTGATACCCATTATTACCACCCTTGGCAAATGGGGCGACGAACACCAGTACCGATTGAGAGATATTATTATGAAAGCGAATGCAGAGGGTAATCTATAAATATTGAGTTGTCTATATCTAAAAAAAAGAAACAAGCTAAACCGACGATAATCCCGGGCGCCTCCCCCTCATTCCTTGCCACCCGCCAGTCACAAAACCTAACCCCTAACCTACTGTAAAACCCTTATATTTGAGCAAAAAAGGATACCATGTCAATCACATCTGAGGAAGAACTATTTGGGATGAAACAAGTGAGCAATGCTGTTGCCGAAACGCTAAAGCAGATGCGTGAGCATGCCGTGCCGGGTATGTCGACTAAACAACTTGATGATTTTGGGGGTAATATTCTGAATCAAATGGGAGCCAAGTCGGCACCAAAGTTAACCTATGGTTTTCCGGGATGGACCTGTATCAGTGTGAACAACGAAGTAGCGCATGGTATTCCAACCGAGGCCAGGATTTTGAAAGAGGGTGACCTGGTCAATATCGATGTGTCTGCCGAGCTACACGGTTTCTGGGCCGATAATGGCGGTTCATTTATACTTGGCCGCGATTTAAACGGGCTACAACCCCTGGTTGATGTTTCTAAACAGATTTTAAAAAAGGCAATCAGTGAGATTAAAGGAGGTGTAAAAATTGCAGATATCGGCAAGCTGATTGAAATGCAGGCCAAACAAGTTGGTTATAAAGTGATCAAGAACCTTGCAGGGCACGGTGTAGGGCGAAGCTTACATGAAGAACCTCATGATATACTAAACTGTTATGATAAGTATAACACCGCCCGTTTCAAAAAAAACTCAATTGTTGCCATTGAAACTTTTATTGCCACGCACTCCAGCTATGCAGACCAGCAGGAGGATGGCTGGACTTTAATAGGAAACCGTGGCGGATACGTAGCCCAGCATGAGCACACCATTATGGTAACTAATGGTATGCCCATCATTCTTACCGCAGCAAACGAAATTTGGGCGTAACCGGGTTCCATTCAGGATGTGGGGTAAAGTTCGCGATTAAACTTTCGATGATTCCATGGTTAAGCTATTTAGCATAAAAGAAATTTAATCTTTATATCGTACCTTATTGCTCTTATTTATTCAACGTCTACCGGGTATGTCTGTTAACCCCAAAAACAAGTTTCGTAAGCGAAAAATTCTGAAATGGTTAAGCCTGCTTGGGCCGGGTTTAACTACCGGCGCGGCAGACGATGATCCATCGGGCATAGCAACTTATTCGCAAACGGGCGCTCAATTTGGTTATGGCCAGTTATGGACGGCCCTTTATATGCTGCCTTTTATGACCGCCGTTCAGGAGGCCTGTGCACGTATCGGGCTGGTTACCGGCAAAGGCATAGCCGCCGTTGTAAAGGAACATTACAGCCGCAAGGTATTATATGCAGTTGTGGGCCTGGTAGTGGTGGCCAATACTATTAATATCGGCGCCGATATTGGCGCCATGGCGGCCGCTGCTCAATTGCTGATACCTATTCCGTTTATCATACTGACGCTGTTGTTTACCACCGGCATTTTACTGCTGGAAATTTTTACCACTTACAAGCTGTATTCCCGGATATTAAAATGGCTGGCGCTGACACTGCTAGCCTATCCTATAACGGTATTTATTGTTCATCAGCCCTGGGCAACAGTACTGCGGGCAAGCCTGGTACCGCATTTTGAATTTAGCTTTGCATTTTTGTTTATCATTACCGGCGTATTCGGGACCACTATTACACCATACATGTTTTTTTGGGAGGCTTCGCAGGAGGTTGAGGAAGAACAAGCCAAGGGGCTGGTACGCTACGGCAAACCCAGGATTGGCTGGCCGCACATCCACGCCATGCGTAAAGATAATACCTTCGGTATGATTGTTTCGGAGTTTACCACCTGGTGCATTTTGCTGGTGGCGGCTACGGTTTTACACAACAGCGGGGTAACTGATATTAAAAATGCAGCCGACGCGGCAAAAGCGCTGGAACCTTTGGTACACTCGTTTCCGCATGCGGGCTTCCTGGCCAAGCTCATTTTTTCTATCGGCATCATCGGGCTCGGGCTGCTGGCTGTACCGGTGTTATCAGGTTCGGCTGCTTACGCTGTAGCCGAGGCTTTTGACTGGAGCGCCAGCCTAAACCTAAAATTCCGCAAAGCTTATGGTTTTTATGGCGTAATCACCGTTGCCACGCTGGTGGGGCTGGCTATAAATTTTGTGGGGATAGATCCGGTGAAGGCCCTGGTATATACAGCAGTGATAAATGGCGTGGCAGCTGTTCCTTTATTGTTTCTAATTGTAAATATCGCCGCCAGCGAAAAAATCATGGGTGTGTACAAAAGCGGCTGGTTATCTAAAACCCTGTTATGGTCAACATTTGTGATTATGGGCGCCGCGGCGGTGTCATTATTTTTCACATTATAATTCAGGAAAAACATATCTATATTATCCCGTTTTTTACCGCAAACATTACCAGGCCGGCGGTATTCCTAACGCCCACCTTTTCAATCAGCCTTATCCTGATCCCTTCTATCGAGCGTGGGCTCAGGAAAAGTTGCTTACCCATTTCGGTGGCTGTTTTTTCTTCACAAATCAGTTTTAAAACTTCCTGCTCACGTTCGGTAAATTCAATATTTTGATTAAACGATGGCTTCAGATTGCCCTTTATTACTAATTTTTTCAGGAGGGCTTTGCTTACTATGTCGTTAAAATAGTAGCCATTTTCGTGCACCGCATAAATTGCCTTGCCAATCTCGTCCGAGTCGGCATTTTTTAATAAATACCCATTTGCGCCAATCTCCATCAGGTGTATAATGAATTTATCATCATCATACATAGTCACCACCAAAATTTTAACCGATCCAAATCTTTTTTTCACCAGTTTGGTGGCTTCTATACCATCCATTACCGGCATTTTTAAATCCATGATAATAACATCCGGCAGATCTTTTTCCATCCCTTCCATTAGTTCCTGGCCATTGCCGGCTTCCATAATTACTTCAAAATCATTGTGCTGGGCCAGGCCAACTTTTAAACCGTCTCTGAATATCGTATAGTCGTCGGCTATCGCTATTTTTATTTTATTGGGCTTCATAGTTTGTACTCATTAAATGATGTATCGGATAAAAATATTTGCCAATGTTGATTATTGATTCAGGAATTCAGCTTGTCTTTTACATATATGTCGATGCTATACCCCCCGGCCACCTGCGAAAATTCAAGCTGACCTTTTATCAAAATTATACGGCTTTGTATGTTCTTTAACCCAAGTCCGTTTTTTTTAAAACGTAACTCTTCATACTGCTTTTGGGTTAGCCCGTTACCATCGTGAAAAATAGTTAACCTTAATGCATTGTTTTCATAAACCGAACTGATATGCAGTTTTTTGGCGTCGGCGTATTTAATGATGTTATTTACAAGCTCCTGAAATATCCGGTAAACACTGATATCATTTTCGGTTGTTGGGGCGGTATAGGAGTCGGCCAGTGCCGTTGTAACCTGTATGATATTGCTGTTATGGATTACCTTTTCGGCAAAGTGCTGGATTGCGGTATTCAGGCCCAATTCTTTCAATATCCCCGAGTGAAGATTGTGCGAAATATCCCTCACCTGTTTAATGGCTTCGTCAAGTAACTCTTTAGCTTTTTCATAAAGCTCTCTGTTTTTTTCGTCAAAAACGTTAATTTTTATCCCCTGGAAATGCAGCTTTGACGAGGATAAAATAGCGCCAACCTCGTCATGTAAATCTTCGGCAATGCGGTGCCGTACGGCTTCCTCGCTGCGCACAGCTGCTTCAATTAACTGGTTTTGCTGATTTTCGCGTAAATTTTGAATGTTATTTTGGTACTGAAATTTCTTTCGCTGAAAAAATATAAAAATCAATAAAACACTCGCAAACAGAAAAAGCATCACTGCTATCCCCATAAACAAAAAAAGCTTTATCTCTTTATAATTCTGATTCATAAAAGGCTTTGGCTATAAAAACACAGAAGATGATAAAGGTGATATTATGGATATTCCATAAGCTTACCGCAAAATTTTGCAGGTGCACCGTGAGCTTGTTATACAGCAGGAATATGAAAAAATTTACCGCAACATAAATCCCCAGGCCGGTAACAATCCATAAATCGGGCTGCTTTTTGCTTATTTCTTCATCGTCGTTTATCCTGAACAAATAATATTGAATACAATAAAACAACAGCAGCGCAGCCTCAACCGATAACAACAGGCTACTAAAATGCCAGTAGTCAAAAAACTGCTGATAAATGCTAAAATTTACAATTACAAACCCTGCAAAAACAAGTTGAATAACCTTTTTTATGGTGGTAAGAAATGGTTGCTTTAACCGGATAAAATAGGAGCTAAACAACAAAAACCTTACTATGGAATGGATATTATACAGATAATTATTCGACTGAAATTGAACAGGCAGCTTCATTCTGAATTTCCAGGTAAGGTCGATAGCTATATTTAGTATCAGTGCTATCCAAACATATATTACCACAGGCTTATTAAAGGCCGGTTGTTTTTTGCGGATGTAAAGAAAAGTCAAAGGTATGAGCAATGCCCAAACCTCCGACCAATCTATAACGTTTTTAATAATATTTTGCACAGCCTTTATGTGTTTTTATTGCATGGTGGCCGGCGGCGAAGGGTTTGAATTTACATCGCCGGTGCCGCATTTTAAAACAACCTCTCCTTTTATGATTTGAACCTGGTATACCACATGCTGGTTGGCAGATAGTATTTTGGGGATAAGCAAGAGATAGTCAAAATCCCGCTTCTTCCCACCCGAATCTTTTAACATATCGAGGATAGTTTTTTTAGAAATATAGGAGTTACCCAATATGACTTTACCATTTAGCGTAGTCAAACTATCTTTTGCCAATGATAATGTATCGGGGTTAGCAGCATTTAAATAATTTCCTGCCGTATCAATGATGTACGAAATGAGCTGATAAGGTCGCTTTTCATTATCGGCGGCGGGTGCATAAAACTGAAAAACAAAGTTATTGGTTTTGGCCGAGTCGAGCCAGTGGGTAACCTGGCCCGAAGTATATTTTAACGAAGCAAATTTAATGCCCCCACCTGCCGGTGGCTTGCAGGCTGTTACAAATAAAAATACACAAAAAATAAGTGCAGGGTAAAGCAATCTGGTAAAATTGCCAAAGGGTTGTTGTTTCATAATAAATTGAATTACAAGGTTTACGATGCGTAGCTTAACAGTTAACGACTTTAAAGGCTGGTCAAATTAACTAAGGTTAAGTTAAGTATATTGTTTTAATAATTAATATAATAATATACTTTTTTTTCGCAAAAGCCTAATTTCTACGTACAAATACTTATTTATTTTTTTCGGTATTTCTACTCTTCCCTAATTTATGTTTCAGCGCAATATTTGTATCGCAATAAGGGCATACGATACCGGTTAAGAAGCTTCGGTCATACGCCTCATGAGCAGGAGTTAACTCGAAAATCCTTTTAAAGAGTAGAGACCATTATTTAACTTTTAAATTTTACTACTTATGGCAATTTCACCAGCAAGCGATTCCAATGAAATCGTGTACATCCAGATAGTTATCGACACAGAAGCTATTATAGCCGATAACCCTACACCAAGCACTAATGCAGATAGCCCAACCGGCCTGGCGCATAATTATATGTACATGGTAGCCACCAGGGGAAATGTATTTACTCCACAATCTGAAGGAACGGCAGACCTTAACGTAAAGGCCATTACAGGCGACGTTATCCGCTGGTACGCAGTATCTGAAAATGGCAATTTTGACACCGCTGTAGCCATTTATAAAATTGCAAGATACGACGGCAGCGATGATGTATTCAGCACAGTTGACTTTAACGTATTTAACAGGACAGGTATCCTGCCAACCGACAGAACCACATTCCCAATTACATTTTCGTTACAGAGTTACTGGTTCAACAGTGCAACCATCCTTAAAACCGGAACAGAAAACTATAGTATCAGTTTTGCACTTTACCGCCACACGAGGGACCAGGCAGAGCCGGTATTATTCGGCTACTTTTGGTGGGATCCAACGCTTACCATTCAGTTTTAAACCAAGGCACCGTAAAAGGCTGCATAGTTAACAACTTTAGCGGTTTCCGCTACAAATTACTCCCCCTTTTGCAAGCCTTGCGCGGTTAAACCGCAGATAGCCAACCTGTGAATTGTTATGCAAACACAGGTTGGCTATTTTATAAATAGTATTAGGTCGCAAGTATCAAGATTGTTGGGTTAGCGGCAATTAAGGTGTCTATGTCAACCTACAGAGATTCCTGAATGATGTTTTGTTTGGCTCGGCTTTTATGTGCACAGCTAAGCTATTGTCCAAAAACCCTCCAGGTAAAGCATATAACGACCGGGTTGAAATTCGCCGTAGGCAAAAACAATTATGGTATTACCCTTTTTATGGTAATACAGCCTTAGGTTATTGCTGCCCTTATATAAATTCAGGAAGCCGCCATCGGTAACAAAAGCCCCGGTTTTTACCATAAATTCAAAATCTGGACTACTGATAATGCCTTGCAGGTCTTCGACCGTATTGTTAGCAAAGTCACTCAGTTTAATGCTTATACCCAGGGCAGTTTCCCGGCTCAAATCAAATGATCTGTCCAGTATGTCGTGTTCGGGGCCATCAAATATGAGCAACTTTGCCTTTTTGTAATTGGTTATCATCTGGGGCGTTCTTTATCTTTTTGTTCGGCAATATACCCGCCTTTTTTTAAATCGTTAATATTATAAGGCAATTCAAACTGGATGCCCAAACCGGGCTTATTAAACCATGGGATGATCTGTCCTTTTTTAACATCGGCAATTGGTTTTACAATTTTATAAACTCTGTAAGGTGACTGTAAGGTTTTATCGGGCAACGCACGTTGCGGAAAAGGCACATTTACAAATGATACAAAGGTGCCCTTGTCCTGAAAAACACTATCGGCATCGTAATAACCTCCATAGCGATCAACCAGCAAGCCGGCCTGCAGCGTAATCATTTTTAACGACAACGCACCGCGATTTGGGGGCCAGCCGCCATTAAGGTTGTTTGTGCTGAAAAACTGCTCCAATTCGGCCCATTGTTCATGCTTCCATAATTGCCAGGCAGTTTTGGCAAGCGTTTTTTTGGTACTGTCGGCAAAATCGGCAACAGAGGCCACAAAAACACTGTACGAAACGCCGCGTACAAGGCTGTCATTTTTTTGATGTTCTCTAACCGAACCGGCTACGTGTTTGTGTTTTTGGGAGTGCTCTGTTTGCGCGCTGGCAACAAAAGGCAGCAGTACTGCCAACAGCAGTATTCTAATTGTTTTCATACGACAAGATGTTTGGTTTATTATTGGTTAAAGTTAATATATGTAAATACTTTATCAATACAAACCAGCATATTTATTTTTTGTAATATGTAAACGTTATTAATATATCAAAAAGGCCCTATCTGGCATCATATAGCAAAACCATCGCTTTTAAATAATATTCTTAAACATCCTTGCCCTTGTTACCAATTTACCGCCACGAACCATTTATCTATAAAAACAATTGCGTTCCACTCATGTAATACTGTATATGTATACCATTCCTTTGTATCTGGTTATCTTATTGACACTTAGCAGCTGCCAGGGTTGCAGCCACGAGGCAGTGGTAATTAACGGGCAAACGTTATTGCGCCGTGATACCTTGCCGCCGCCGGCACCGGATAGCGCGGAATTTGTTACCAGGATAAACACAGCGGGTACAAACGCAGATAGTCTGGTTGCGTTTGCCCAAAGCCTGCGTGGAATCCCCTACCTATATGCCTCTACCGATCCGGCGCAGGGTTTTGATTGTTCGGGTTTTATTACTTACGTGTTTAATCATTTTAAAATAGCGGTACCACGCCGATCGATGGATTTTGACCATATGCACAACCAGGTTCCGTTAAGCCAGGCCAAAACGGGCGATCTTGTGCTGTTTACCGGTACCGATAGCACCGACGGTGTGCCCGGCCATATGGGTATTTTAATTGTAAAACCCGGCCAACCTGTGGTATTTATCCACTCCACCTCGGGCAAAGCCAGGGGCGTTACCGAAACACCCTTCAGCCCGTATTATGATAGCAGGTATTTGAAAACAATCAGGGTATTTGAAGATAGTAGCAAGTAGTAAGATTTTTTTTCGAAGATATGATAGGGCTAAAGGTATAATAGTACAAACATCCGACAGTTCAACAAATTTAAATTCCGGTTAAATTTTTTACCCCGCAAGAACTATTTATTTAAAAACAACGTTTGTATTGAAAATACTGAAACTATGAAAAAGATATTTACCAGAACAGTAAAACTACTGTTAGTTGCCATTTGTGTTGCCCCTACCCTGGCGAAGGCACAAAACGCCGATACCGTAAAAACAAAAAACTGGACGCAAAGCAGCTGGCATAAAGACATGACCGGCGGCCTTGAACTGCAGGCCGAGTACCGCAAAAACAACGTTCGCGATATAAATGCCTATTTAGCCCCAAAAGGATTTCCGCTGCTGGCCAATAACAGCACCTGGTTTAACCTATCCATGACCAGGATGTATAACAACCGCTTTATTACAACGCTGGGTATTGGTGGTACAGCGCCCGAGTCGGCAACGGCTAACGATGTAAAGGTATCTATTTTCAGAGGGCAAATCCAGATTGGAGCGGGATATAACCTGTCTACCAACCCAGCTTATCGTTTTTACCCCACTGTGGGCCTTAATTTCCAAAACTCGTTTCTCAAAGTGAAAGATAATGGGAATATTAATAGCACTACCGATTTTGGGCAGGAGATTACCCAAAGCTCGTCAAGCAAAACGCTTAACCAGCATACCTTTGGCATCGAACTTGGCGGTGGCTTTGATTACGTGATTCACCTCAAATCAAAACAAATGGATTGTGTAACTGTCGACCGTACCATCCCTATAGGTATACGTGCGGGTTACTACATCGCCGCCAATAACAGCGACTGGAAAGTAGATGGTCACAAACTTACAACCGGCCCCGACAGCAAACCAAACGGCGTGTTTTTAACCCTTGTGCTGGGTTTGGGGTACGGGGTGCATAAAAATTAGATTTGAGATGTTAGATATGAGATTTGAGACAAAAGATTCTTATCCTTTGTCTCAAAGTCTTTGCTCCTTTGTCCGTAAACTCCCCCTTCAGGGGGCTGGGAGGCTAATCAATTATATAAGCCAGCTTTGCATTTTTGTAGGCTGGCTTTTGTAATTGCACCTTTAGCTTTTTAAAGCTTTCTATCGGGCCCTGCGTTACAAACATATTAACCAGCCACGAAGGAATATTGCCTCCGGGATCGGCGTGCAAAGTATACTCTATTTTCACCTTACCATCGCTGGTTGGTGTAATAATCCATTTCCCTGTTGACTCTTCTATCCGTACGGTATTGGGCTTGCGGGGCACCATATCGGCAATACAGGGTGCATCTACAGTTATTACTTTGGTAACCGGGTCTTGCGTAACTTTTATGTGGGCAATAAAATCGCGGTTATGTACCGGCCAGGGTACATTTACCAGCGAGTAATAATATAATTCGGACGGCGACACCTGCTTGATAACGTAGCTGGAAGCAGTATGGTAAACCCAGCCGTCGCCATTACTGATATCCATTAAAACCGCCACCAATTGCGATGGGGTTGCATCTAAACTGCACTCCACTTTGATAGCCTTAACTTTCGAAGTGGCGACGTTACGGGTATAAACCTTAATACCGTCGTCGTTTTTATCAAGGGTCCAGCTACCATCGGGATTTGCAAAGGCAAAATTCACAACCAGCAGCAGTAGCAAGGTCAATTTTTTTTTCATGTTGTTACGGTTTACAGGATCCGCTACATCAAAACTATAAGGCTTATTTATTTTGCTTGTCAGTACAAGGTCATTTGCCTTGGGGTTAATATAAATGTGAAATTACTATGGCAATTCGCCTTTACATAGCCAGTGTAAAAGGATAGAACAACCAAACAGCTTGAACTGCCCCTTTAGGAATATGAGGCAATATTATATTAAGAAAAACAGAAGGGCAAATAATATTGAATTTCGAATGTCCAACATCAAAGTTTTTCCTTCATTATTCGGTATTGGATATTCGATGTTCGACATTAAATCGACCTTAATTCCATTGGGAGCCTGGGCCTTACTCCGCTATGTAAGGCACCTTTACGTTTTTATACGCGGGTTTTTGAAGTTGCAATTTTAGCTTTTGAAAACTTTCTGTGGGACCTTTAGTAGCAAACATGTTGCTTAACCATGCCGGGATACTACCACCGGGATCGGCATGCAGGGTATATAATACTTTCACTTTATCTTTACCAACAGGCGTGAGTACCCATTTGCCTTTTGAATCGGCCACACGCACCACACCGGCCTTTCGGGGTACCATATCTGGGATGCAGGGCGCATCAACAGTAATAACTTTAGTAACAGCATCCTGCGAAACTTTAATATGGGCTATAAAATCGCGGTTGCTCACGGGCCAGGGCACCTCTACCATCGAGTAGTAATACAACTCCGATGGGGATACCTGTTTTATGATGTAGTTTGAAGAAGTATGGTACAGCCAATCCTCGCTGTTTTTTACATCCATCAAAACGGCTACCAGCCGCGATGCCGGAACATCAAAATGGCACTCTACTTTAATAGCGTTTATTTTTGAATTGGGTACTTTGCGGGTATATATATTCACGCCGTCGTTACTGTGTTTTAACACCCAACCCTCGTCGTTTTGGGCAAACGCTGTATTTACAATCAGCAGGAGCAATAATATTAATTTATAGCACATAGTAGCAGAACGGGTTGCAGGCCCCGATGTAACAAAGCTATATACAAAACAGGCCGGTATTATAACCGGCCTGTCAATTTTAAGTCATTTAGCCTCACCAAAGAATAATATGTGTACACACCTTTTGATCCGTTATCATTTAATAAAAAAATGTCATTTCGAACGAGGTACGAGGAGAAATCTTAGCCGTCTTGCATTTCGATGGGCTTAGTGGAATGCAAGGTGTCTAAGATTTCTCCTCACCCCGCCCACACAACTCCAACGCCGGCTCGTTCGAAATGACAATTAGAGTACTGCGGGACTTATTTTAAACTCGTAACTCCCAGCCACAACCCTATATTCCCCGCCAATAGATTTACCTGATAAGGTAACTTTACCTGCCGGGAAGGTGATACTTGCCGTTGAATTTGCCGGCACCGTTATTTTATAAGTTACACCATTTCCATCCCGTTTCCATGACGATGAAATTTTGCCGTAAGGGCCAACATGGGTAGCCGTAAATTCATTCAGGCCGGGCACAAAATGCGGCGCCAGGATCACATTTTTAAAGCCGGGCTGATTTGCATCAGGCTGAATTCCCGCAATGCCTTTGTACAGCCAGGCACCAATTTCGCCAAACATAATGTGATTAAGCGATATATCAGATTTGGCATCAATCTGCCAGTTTTCGTACAGTGTTGTTGCCCCGTTCACCATCCACCAGCCCCATGAAGGGAAAGTTTCCTGCGACGCTATCCTGTACGCCACATCGGGGTAACCATTGTCGCTCAAGGCGCTCAAAATAGCCTTGGCACCAAGGATACCTACATCCAGGTGGTAATTATCGGCAGCAACGCGGGCGGCCAGGTTGGCGGCCACCTTGCTTTTCATATTATCGGGCACCACGCCCCAAAATAACGGAACACTCAGCTCCGTTTGAAAACCCTGACCGTAAATGCCGGTTTGCGAATTGAGGTATTTGGCATTGATGGCATTTTTTATTTTTGTAGCCAGCGCCGTATATTTTACAAAGTCGGCCTGTTTACCCAAAATTTTGGCGGCTTTGGCCAATATCGTTGCATCTGTATAATAATAAACCGACGAGGTGAGCTCAACAGGCGAAACAGATTTTACCGGTACCCAGTCGCCAAGGCCCCAGCTGGTAAGGCCGGTAGGATAAAGCTCATCAATATGGTTTACATATTTTTCGATGCTGGTATAGCTATCGGCCAGCAGCTTGCTATCACCATAAAACAAATAAATATTCCAGGGGATAATGGCAATAGTGCTTGTCCAGTCGGGTCCGTTGCCCCACTCATACCCCCAGCCACCGGTTGGGATAATGGATGGCAATACGCCGTTGGGTTGTTGCTCATCGCGATGATCGGCCAGCCATTTTTCGTAAATAGTGATGGCGTCAAAGTTATACAGGCCTGTTTCGCTGGCTATGTGGGCATCTCCCGTCCATCCGTTTTTTTCGCGTTGCGGGCAATCTGTTGGGTAGCCAAACAAGTTGCTCAGGTAGCTGTGATTAGTAGCACTCCAAATTTGGTTAATAGTTTGGTTTGATGAGCTTACCTCGCCAACCGGCTGCACATCGCTGTGCATAAAGTAAGCTTTCAAACTTTCTTTGGTCAGCTGAATGGGCTTGCTGCTGCTTACCTCCACGTATTGAAAGCCTTTATAGTTAAATTTAGGCATAAAGGTTTCTTCACCTTTGCCGCCAAGTATAAAAATATCAGTCTGGAAAGGGTCTTTATCATCAGTCGGGCGGTAATGCAGGTCGATATTGGATTGATCTACGTGGCCGTTCTTATTCAGCCGTTCGGCATGTTTCAGGCGAATTACTGTGCCCGAATCACCTTTAACTGTAATCTGGCTCACGCCCGATATGTTGCGACCTATATCAAACACCCACAGTTTATTATCAATTTTAGTAATAGTTTTGGTCGCTATCTCCTCTACGTTACGAATAGGCTGCAGACTTTGGGCTACAATATTGGTGGAGGGCGCCGAGCGGTTAATCACGTTTTTCCACCCGGAATCAACAAAATCGGCTGTATTCCATCCGGGTTGTTCCTTGCGGGCGTCATAATGTTCGGCAGTATAAATACTGTTGAACACAACAGGACTTAAAGACGTTTTCCATTGCGTATCAGATGATATGGTTTCGGTAGTGCCGTCGGTATAAGTCACCCTTAAATCCATACAAAAGGTTGGCCTGCCACGCCATGGCGCCTGGTGAAAAAACCACACAGCTGTGCTTTGGTGGTTATACCAGCCATTGCCCAACAGCACCCCAACGGCGTTTTTGCCGTTCTGCAGGTTGGCGGTTACATCATAAGCTACGTAAAGCGTACGCCTGTCAAACCGGGTATACATTGGATCGAGCCGGTGGTTGCCAATTTTTTTACCGTTAATATAAAGTTCGTACAAACCTGCTACCGCGATGTATGCCCTTGCCGACCTGATAGATTTGCCCACCTTAAACGTATTACGAAAATACGGTGCCGGGTTAGCAGCAATACCATAGTTATCGCTTATCCATGATCCTTTCCAGTTGCGCATTTCCATCATCCCCGTTTCAAAACTGGTAATTGCCGATGAACTAAGCTTTTTACCGCCGTTACCCCACAATACGACTCTCCAAAAATATTTGGTAAAGGGTTGTAATATTTTGCCGTTGTAAGTAACCAGGCTGGCAGCCGATACAATTTTAGTGGTTGCCCAGCTATCGGCCTTGCCTGCGGCAATAGCCAGCGAATCAGTACCTACAAAAAGCTGGTAGGCGGTTTGGGCAGCGCCCTGTTGTGCATCGCCCATTTTCCAGGTCAGGCGGGGGTGTTTGGCGTCGATGCCTATTGGTGTAGTCAGGTATTCGCACTGCAGGCCCGTGGCCGTGGGAGGTTGCGCTGCACCCTCCGAGGTTTTAAACAAACAAAAAAATACTAAAGCGATGTAAAGCGCGGGCTTACATAAAGGTAGTTTCATATTAATTAAATAGTAGTATCCGGTTTATAAATGTAGTAAAAGGTTTTAGCCAAATCATAGTTAAAACTATGCCGAAAGCATGCTTTCAATGTACACCCTGCAATGTAAAATGATATTTTTATTTGGGCGTCCTTTACTGTCTTGAAGGATTTGGGTTTACGCGGGATGGCATAAACCAACAGGTTTCAGGGAAAACACCTAAATCATAATAAGGCCTTTAGCACCGGCCAAACGCTATCGGCCATTACCTTATAGCCGGCTGCATTGGGATGCAGCCCATCGGGTAAATTAAGGTGTGCTTTGCCAGCAACACCATCCAAATAAAAAGGTACAAAAGCCATTTGGTTGGCATCGGCCACCCTGCGAAAAATAGCTTTAAATTCTGCGGCAAACTTTCCGGGGATAAAGGCCGGAATCTCCATCCCTAACATTACCAGTTTGATGTTAGGGTGTTTTAGTTTTACCTTATCAATAATAGCTTGTATATTTTTTGTGGTAGTTTGGGGCGATATCCCCCTGATTATGTCATTTACACCTAATTCGAGCACAAAAACATGCAGAGGACGATTCATCCAATATTCCAGCCGCATTAGCCCGCCGGCCGTGGTGTCGCCGCTAAGACCACCATTAATGCAATGATATACCAGGCCTGCAGCATCTATTTTTTGTTGTATTAAAGCAGGGAACGATTCGGCTTTATGGTTTCCTAAACCGTACCCCGCCGTGAGGCTATCACCAAAAAAAAGTATGTTTCTTACATTGGTCATTGGTCATTGGTCATTGGTCATTGGTCATTGGTCATTGGTCATTGGTCATTGGTCATTGGTCATTGGTCATTGGTCATTGGTCATTTAAGGCCAAGTTTGATTGGAGAGTCCTTGTTTCAAAAATTTTCAAATATTCTACCAATGACTAATGACAAGCGAAGCGACAATGAGTTACTTAATACCTCGTATTATCTCTGTAGTTTTGCGCACGCACGGCAATTTGCTCTAAAGTAAGCTCGCCATATTTTTTTGCACGGTCAAACCATTCCGGAGCTTCGTCAGCCAGATTATCTATGATTGATTTTCCGTCGGGTCCTTTTTTTGTAACGTAGTTTATGCCGTAGGCAACTGCTGCACCAACGGCAAGTATTTTTATAAAGCCCATATTTTTAATATTTTGTTTAGTAATTATATGACAATGATGGTGCCAGTTTGTTACGTAGCACCAATAGTAAGAGTTAAATGCAGGCAATTGGTTTAATGTCCATTATAAACAACTCTTAACAAGCAAACGTGTAGGCATTGTTTTAATTGCAATTTCCGTGTTGCCTGTTTTTACCTATTTTTACTCCTGCTATGTTTTTTATCCTATCTAAAATACTATCATTTTTACTATTCCCAGTTTTATATGTTTTTGTTTTACTGCTGATAGCTGTGGTAACAAAGAATCCAAAATTAAAACGCAGGTGTCTTATCTGGGGTGTGGTTTTATTATGGATATTTTCGGCCCCGTTATTTTTAAACCTGCTGGCCAATACGTGGGATATTGCCCCCGTTAAACTGCCTCCGGGCAAAACATATAGCGCGGCCATAATCTTAGGTGGCTTTGCAAGTGAAAACAAACAAGGCCAAGGCGTATTTAACTGGGCCGCCGATAGGTTTATACAAGGCATTTTACTACAACGAAACGGCCAGGCAAAAAAAATAGTGATATCAGGAGGTAACAGCAGCCTTGTGCCAGGCACTTTCAGGGAAGGTAATTTTGTACTGCAGCAGCTGCAAACACTACAGATTCCAGATAGCTGCATACTAATAGAAAACCAGGCCAGGAATACGCTCGAAAACGCATCGTTAACTAAAGCGCTCCTACTCAAAAACAAACAACAAGGGCCTTACCTGCTGGTAACTTCGGCTTTTCATATGCGCCGGGCTATGCAAATTTTTAAAAGCCAACATGTTGATGTAATTCCCTACCCCTGCAATGTAATTTCGGGCGATTTACAATGGTCGCTTTTTGAGTTAATTCCCAGTGCCGAAGTTTTAAGCAGGTGGAACCTGTATATCAAGGAAATAATTGGCTTTACCGTTAACTATTTATCGGGGAAGGGTTAATTAGCCACTACCTTCAATTTATCGTCGCTATCCTGTACCCAATTGTTCTTATTCCAGTCGTCTATATCAACCAATCCAGATTGGGTTTGGTAGTGTGCACTGTTTTTAGGGCACCGTACTATAAATTTGCTGCCCTTAGCTTGTTCAATTACAGGGCGGCTTCCGCATACAATGCAGTTATAGCAAAAGACAGAAAGTTGGATTTTAACAAATTGGGCCATTGTAGTGCTAATATGTGTAGTGTTTCTTTAATTTGATATACCTGATTATAGGTATATTTTGGTATCTGCAAATAAAAACCGGTGCACAAATAAATTTTCATATCCCGGTGGTAATTTTAAAAAGCCCAAAAATGGAATACAATTATAAGTTTATATTTCAATAATTATATCAATCGATAAATTATTTATTTATTTTGGCAACCCAGCAGTTAAATACATCGGTTGTTTATGGGGATATTGTTAGTTGAGGATGAACCAAATGTGGTATCGGTAATTAAGCGCGGCCTCACCGATTACGGTTTTGAAGTTAGCGTTGCAGCCAACGGCGCAACAGGTTTGCAAATGGCACTTGATCATGACTTTGACCTGGTTATACTTGATGTAATGCTGCCCGTAATGGATGGTATACAGGTTTGCAAACGCATCAGGCAGCAAAAAAAAACGATACCCATTATTATGCTTACGGCGCTCGATTCTACCGAGAATATTGTTAGCGGTCTGGATAGCGGTGCAGATGATTACATGGTAAAACCATTTAAAATTGCCGAGCTTGCCGCCCGCCTCCGTACGCTGCTGCGCCGGAGCGGCAGCGAAACATTATCAAACAACACCTATACAATAGGCAACCTGGTGCTCAATACCGAATCGAAAATAGCTTACCGCAACAACGAGGCATTAAAACTTACAGCCACCGAATACCGTTTGCTTGAATATTTTGTAAAAAATCAAAAAAAGGTATTATCCCGGATTCAGATCCTGGAAAATGTTTGGGATATTGATTTTAATATGGGCACCAATGTGGTAGATGTTTATATAAATTATCTGCGTAAAAAGCTGGAGAAAAACGGTGGCCCAAATTTGATCCATACGGTGTTTGGCATGGGGTACCTGATGAAAGAGGGTGATACCGATGAAGATACAAAGTAAAATAACATTGCTATTCCTGCTGCTGTCGGGCGGTATACTTATACTGCTTAATGCGTCGATATTTTATCTGGTTTACAAATTCAATTTTGATGATTTTTATAAACGGCTGGAAGCCCGCGTAAACATAGCGGCCGAAGTGCAGCTGTCGCCGGGCGCCAAAAGTAAAGCTACCTTAGAGGTGCGCAATAAATACCTGGAGAAACTGGACTCGGAAAAAGAGTACTTTTTAAAAGTAGACGGCAGCAATAAGTTGCATGCAAGCGCCGGTATTGATAAGATTTTTATTGACGATATTTTACTGACAGGCCAGGCCCACTACAGGCATGATAATACCTTTTATGCAGGTTCACTATTCAAAAAAGGTAATGCAAGTTATGTTGTTATTGTATCAGCATCAAATCCGGCTGGCTTTCAAGAGCTAAAAGACCTTCAAAAAATACTGTTGTATGGCTTTTTGCTGGCCATGATATTGGTATATTTTGTGGGGAAAGTTTTTTCCTTCTACACCTTTCAGCCGGTGAGGCGCATCATTAACAATGTTAAAAACATCACCGCCAATAACCTTCATTTTCGGCTGGACGAACTGACCGGCAAAGACGAGATAGCCGAATTATCGCTCACGTTTAATGATATGCTTAACAGGCTTGAAACTGCCTTTGAAACGCAAAACAACTTTGTAAGCAATGCATCGCACGAGTTACGCACCCCGCTAACTATCATATCATCTGAGCTTGAGCTGGCGTTAAATAAACAAGACCTGAACACACAGCAACGCGGGGTTTTAAATACAGTTTATGCCGAATCGGAAAAACTGGGTCAGATCCTGAACAGCCTGCTTACGCTGGCACAGTCGGGTTTTGATGGCAAAAGGCAAAACTGGGAAAGCATCAGGATGGATGAACTTTTGCTTACCGCATCTGAATCGGTTAAACGAATAAACCCCGGGAGCAATATCTATATCGACCTGGAAAACTTACCTGCCGATGAAAGCCTGCTTTATGTAAAGGGCAACAGCAACTTGCTTCGGCTGGCCATTAACAACATTATCGGCAACGCATGCAAATACTCCGATAACCGGCCGGTAACCATTAGCTTGTTAGCCGAAAATAAAAGAGTGATTATTGCCATTAAAGACCAGGGCATCGGCATCCCCCAAACCGAGCTTCAGCATATATTCGAGCCTTTTTTTCGCGCCTCAAACGCTCACGAGTATGAAGGCCATGGCGTTGGCTTACCCTTAACGCTTAACATTATCCGCCTGCATAAAGGCAGCCTGGGCATAAGTTCGGAAGTTGGGGTAGGTACCGAGATTAAGGTGTTTTTGCCGATGGAGGATCACCTAAATCCTCTCCAAAGGA
Organism: Mucilaginibacter ginsenosidivorax; assembly: GCF_007971525.1. Classification (NCBI taxonomy): domain Bacteria; kingdom Pseudomonadati; phylum Bacteroidota; class Sphingobacteriia; order Sphingobacteriales; family Sphingobacteriaceae; genus Mucilaginibacter; species Mucilaginibacter ginsenosidivorax. The sequence continues at coordinate 5,021,676 of NZ_CP042437.1, read as the reverse complement.
GAAGACTTTAAAAGCCAGTTTGTAAACTCCAACGGCTTACAAGTACATGCAAATCAAAAGTCCTCTCCTTTGGAGAGGATTATTCGCACTATGATGCTTTTAGGCGCTCATGAATGCTGTTTAGGTGGGGCTATGCGCATTCTAATCAAATTCTAATAACTTTCTTATATCCTCCTAATTATTGGCGGCTACACTTGTATCAAACAAAACATACAAGGTTTCACCATTAATTAAAATTACCATGAAAACGTTATTAATCCCTACCGATTTTACCCAGCAGTCTATCCAGCATATTCCTGCTTTGGCCCAGGTTTTTTACCCCCAAAAGGTGAATATTGTGTTGGTACACATGCTTAAAATTACCGATAACATAAGCGAATTGCTGATGCTATCGCGCCGTAGCGTAGAATACCGGCAAATACCGGATAATTTTTATATCAGGTGCCGCGATATCGAAAACAAGTATAGCCATGTCATCAACAATATTGCTATCACTTTTTTTTACGGCAGCACGGTTGCCGTTTTCAATAATTTCCTTGAAGCTAATGAAATTGATGCCATTGTACCCCCGCATGACAATTACGAGCTGCTTTTTAAAAACAGCATAGCCCCGCAAATGCTTTTTGATAAATGCGATACAGCCCTGATAAAACTACCTAAAACGCCGGGCACTTTGGCCGATGTGGTTATAGAAGAGCCTGTTTTAACTGAACATGAATCATAATTAAAATTTCACAACTATGTTATTAAAAGAAAATATACCGGTAAGCTACGTATTTGGCAAAATAAAAAAGGAAGTGTTGATGGTGGCTGTGTATGCCATTACCATCTATTGTGTTCACCAATACTATAACTTCAAAGATGTCTCTATTCCGCTAACGGTACCTACTATTTTGGGTACCATTATTTCGCTCCTGCTGGCCTTTCGGTCAAACCAGGCTTATGACCGGTGGTGGGAGGCCCGCATCCTTTGGGGAGGCATTGTAAATGATTGCCGCACCTTTGCACGCCAGGTTTTAACTTTTGTGGATAGCAGCCATGATGGCGAACAAAAATGGGCGCTAAAAGAGCGCATCATCCGCAGGCAAATGGCTTGGTGCTACAGTTTAAGCTGCCACCTGCGCGGTCAAAACGCAAAAGATAACCTCGATGCCTACCTAATCGATGACGATGTAAAAAACATCAAAAAGCTTGACCATATTCCGCTTGCAATAAACGAGCTGCAGGGTCATGACCTGCGCACACTATACAAGCTGGGCTGGATAAATGAGTACCAACAGGTGGCCCTTGATAACACGCTCACCAACTTTATGAACTCGATGGGTGGCTGCGAGCGTATTAAGAATACTGTTTTCCCGGTTACCTATAGCGTATACATTCACTGGCTGGTTATGTTTTTTGTGTTGCTGTTGCCTTTCAGCCTGATGGAATTTTTCGGGATTTTCCAGGTGCCATTGGTAATAGCCATATCATCGGCCTTTTTCCTGATCGAAAAAATGGCCATCCACCTACAGGATCCGTTTGAAAACAAACCTACCGATACACCAACAACAACCATCAGCCGCACCATCGAAAAAAACCTGAAACAAATGATGAAGGATGAGTTGCCTGGCGATATTGACGCAATGATAGGTAAACAGCATCAAAAGAAGACTCAGTTTTACATACTTTAAAAAGAGTCAAGAGTTAAGAATCAAGAGTTAAGACTTTTTTCTGTTCCGTGATGCCGCCGGGTTCCAAAAGGAAACGGCGGCTTTTTTGTTAAGCTTCCAAAAAAATCTTGATACTTACTACTTGCTACTTGTATTAACTGCTTGCCACTTTTTAAACGTCTTGGCTCTTGATTCTTACCTGACGCTTGATTCTAATTTCCCCAATTCTTTTCGCTACTTTGGCTATCTTAAATTTTGGAACAAATCGCACTGTATAAAAATGACTTATTGCCTCGGAATTAAGGTTAAAGAAGGCTTATTGGCAATTGCCGATACTCGCATAACCTCGGGAACGGATACCACTGTAAAAAAGAAGATTACCATAGAACAAAAAGATCATTTCTCGCTTTTTATCATGACAAGCGGTTTACGGTCGGCAAGGGATAAAGCCATCGTTTATTTTAACGAATTACTGGAAACCACGGATTTTAACAAAATGTACAAAGCTGTAAACGCCTTTGGCGAGCAGGTAAAACGGGTAATTGCCGAAGACAAAGCATCATTAGAAGCTGCCGGTTTCAGGTTTGATCTGAACACCATTATAGGCGGACAACTAAAAGACGACGATGAGCACAAGCTTTTTTTGCTGTACCCCGAAGGCAACTGGGTTGAACTTGGGCAGGGTGCTCCTTATGTAGTTATAGGCAATTCGGGTCATGGCAAAGCGATATTAAACCGCATCCTGACTGAAGACAGCAGCCTTAAGCTGGCGCTTAAAACAGGTTTTCTTTCGTTCGATTCAACAAGGGTAAGCTCCAACAATGTAGATTTCCCGATTGATGTAGCTGTTTATAAAAAGGATAGTTTCGACATTATCCAGCAACGTTACGAAAAGAAAGACCTGGAATATATATCGGCCCAATGGGCCGAAGAACTGAAGCTGGCTTTAGAACATATCTCTGAAGACTGGATGGATACAACCTTTAACAAATTAGAAGAAATTAAAACCGAAAGCTGATCAATGAAATTCAATGTGTTTACCCAAATGGAATATGTAGTACGGGCGCCGGGCACATTGATATTAAACATACATGCATTACGTACACCCAACCAAACTGTACTGAACGAGGAGTTTACGGTTGACCCTTACGTTAAAATTGAGGAGATCATATCTGCACAGGGAGAAAACCGGCTGATGCGCTTCGAGGTTTACCAGCCGGGGACTATAAAAGTTACATACAACGCCCTGGTTGACAATTTTTACGAACTTACCGATTACTCGCAGCAACAGGAAACGTTGGTAGCCCAGCTCGACTCATCGGTGCTGCCCTATTTAAACCCAAGCCGTTATTGCCAGTCGGATAAATTATACCGGCTATCGCACAACCTGTTTGGCCACATTACCAATCCGTTTGAAAAAGTAGTAACCCTTACCGACTGGATTCACAACAATGTGCAATATTTAAGCGGGTACAGCAATTCGCAAACATCGGCATTTGATACCGTTACCGAACAGGTTGGCGTTTGCCGCGATTTTGCACACCTGGGTATCGCCCTATGCCGGGCCTTAACCATTCCGGCACGCTATTTTACGGGCTATGCCTATCACTTATACCCTGCCGACTTTCATGCCTGTTTTGAAGCTTACCTTGGCGGCAAATGGATACTTTTTGACGCTACCAAACTGGTGCCCTTAAATGGCCTTATAAAAATAGCCACCGGCCGCGATGCTGCCGACACGGCCATAGCCAACATTTTTGGCGATGTAACTTTCACCGCCATGCAGGTTAGCTGCGAACTTGCGCCAGACGAGCATAATTTTGAACCCGTGTACTATATTCATGGCGGGTATAACGGGTTATCGTATTTATAACCGCTCTATCGGAGACTTGTGCTGATTGAAGCGCATAATTTATGCTTTCTTTTTTAACCTGTTCCCATAAACCCAGTTGATGCCTAATACGGCTACGCATATCAGCAAGCCAAAAAATTCGCGGGTTTCTTCAATCCAGGGCTTTTCGGCCTTCATGCTTTCTACCAGGCTTTCGGAGTGGTGTTTGGTAAACCAGTCTATCAGGCCATTGGCATCAAATATTTTATAGGTGGCATAAGCCAGGTAAATAAATATACCAACTGCATACCAAACCGGGTAAAACTTTTTTTGCGAAGCCTTAAAGCAAAACCAGGCGCTGTACAGGTATATGGGTACCCAAATGTAAGGGTCGGGATCGTTATACTGCAGGGCTGCAAAAATTACAAATAGCACAACAAATACGATGTTGAAAATTTTCATGATTTAAATGGGCATTGGTTTTCAATTGTGCTTATGCAGGTTAAGCGCTTAAAGATAATAATTTTTGAGTTTGCCTGTCAATGTCGGATGATGGCTAATACTATCTTCCCAACAGCAAAACAAACGTGGTTCAATTTAAAACATTGCTGCGGTCGTTTATCAACAAAAAATGAGTTATTCCTGGTCGATTTTATGCAAATTGTAAGTTGGCATCATGTATATTGTAAGTACAACCTATGTAAATTGTAAGTTGGCATCATGTATATTGTAAGTAATTAACTAATTTTGATAAATTTCGTCGAAATGAGTAAATTTATACAACGGCAAATTACGCCTATAATAGAGGCTCAAAAAAGCAAATTTCCCGTATTGGCCATCACCGGCCCAAGGCAATCTGGTAAAACTACCTTGCTGAAAGAGATTTTTAGCGATTATAGCTATGTGAGCCTCGAGAATCCAAACACACGATCCTTTGCGTTAGACGATCCAATCGGTTTTTTGAACCGTTATGATCATAAAGTCATTTTAGACGAAGTACAACGAGTACCTGCATTATTTTCATACATCCAGGGCAGGGTTGATGAATCTAAAATTATGGGACAGTATATATTATCCGGCTCACAAAATTTTCATTTGTTAAATAATATCACTCAAACGCTGGCGGGCAGGGTTGCATTGTTCAAATTACTACCTTTTGATTTTACCGAATTAAAACAATCTGCCCTATTAGCAAATTCCTATGCGCCAGCCAGTATTAAGGGCTTTTACCCGGCGATATTTGACAGGGATATTGATCCCGTTGTATTTTATGCCAATTATATTCAAACATATCTTGAAAAAGATGTAACAGAACTAATGAATATAAGAGACCTTAAGCAATTTCGCACCTTTTTAGGTTTATGTGCCGGGCGGGCGGGGCAATTACTCAATTTTAGCGCTTTGGCTAATGAATGTAATATATCGCATAATACCGCGAAAGCCTGGTTGTCGATACTTGAAAGCAGCTATATTATTTTTCTTTTACAGCCCTATCACCAAAATTTCAATAAACGTTTGGTTAAAACCCCAAAGTTGTATTTTTATGATACCGGCCTGTTAAATCATTTGTTGGGAATAAGAACTGCTGAAGAGCTTGACGAAAACCGGTTAAAAGGTAACATATTTGAAAATATGATACTGGCCGAGTATCAAAAACAGAACCATCATTTATATCTCCATAAAGATTATTATTTCTGGCAGGATAGCAATGCCCATGAAGTTGACCTGCTGATGAAAAAAGCACAAGGCTTCTCAATATTTGAAATCAAAGCAACGCAAACTATAAGTAATGCACTATTCAAAGAGATGGATAGATTTGAGGAGACTGCCGCTCCTGAAAAAGTAAACAAAACGTTAATTTATGGTGGTGCCGAAAATGAAAAAAGAACAAGATACGATGTTGTTAGCTGGCAAAATGTACCTGATTTTATGGGCTAATACTCCGCCACACCCAGTGGTTCCGTTAATCACCCGCCCATGCCAACCGTTCTCAACTTTCATTGTCTCCCTATTTCCAAACAAACATTTAACATTATTATAACATCCATCAAAACAATTTCATTGCTTAAGCGCTTCTGGATAATAGTTTTTCGCACCTCCTGATATCCTTCTTATGAGCTTAGCTGATCTTTACCCTTCAAAAAAAACATTATTAATCAGCTTTATATTTTTCTGTATCGCCTGCCCGCTATTTGCCCAAAACAATATATTCGATCAAAAGCCAGAGGTGAAACTGCGCTATTACCGTGACGTTCGGGATACCACCGTAAAACGCAGGTTTGGTCGCGCGGTAGCCGAATTAGGGATAGCCGAAATTACGCCCTGGATTTTTGACCGCTATGTAGCCAATAAGGATTACGCCCGTATAAACTGGAAAAGCGTTAGCCACAACCTTAGCCCTGGCAACTGGGAGTTCGATAATGATCCTTTTCAAACAAATCAATTTGGCCACCCCTATCACGGCAGCTTGTTTTATAGCGCATTTAGGAGTAATGGTTTTAGCTTCTGGCAATCGGTACCGGCTACCATGGCGGGCAGCTACCTTTGGGAAACTTTTGCAGAAACCCAGCCACCCTCCCCTAACGATTTTATAAACACCAGTTTTGGCGGAATAGTGTTGGGCGAGATGACTTTTCGCCTATCCAGCCGTATTGTAAACAATCGCCAGCGGGGTTTTAAAAGGCAGGCCAGTGAAGTAGCAGGATTAATAATTAACCCCATGCGCGGACTAAACCGCATTTTAGATGGTACCTGGGGCAAAGTTTATGGCAATAGCACCGAGCGCGACTCATCAAAAATAGGTGCCGAATTTGACCTTGGAGGGCGGATATTTAATTCACAATCGGTAAGTCCGTTTGAACATGGTCGTTTTGGCTGGTTTGCAAGGGCACGATTGCTTTACGGGGTACCAAATGAGGGTTTCAGGAAACCGTTCAGCAATATCTCTATCACTGCCGAGGTAGGACGAGACGATAGCTCTACAGTTAATGTCATCAGTGTTTACGGCTCCCTTACTGGCTGGGACATCTCGAAAGTTGACCAGGACAAAATGGAAAACCTGGTAATATTATCGGCAAATTATGATTACATCCGCAACCAGGCATTTTTTTACGGGGCACAAAGCGTAAAATTTAATCTGATGTCGCAGTTAAAGTTGACGCAAAACGTTATAATAAGCGGTAGTCTTGGCGCCGGCCCTATCCTATTGGCCGCCGTGCCCGATCAATACACCTACAATAGCCGTAATTATGATTACGGGCCGGGCTTTGCTGTTAACGGGGGCGGTACCATAAAGCTTTTAAATAAATTATCATACAGTGCAAATTACCGGGGAGGCTGGATGGTGACGGTAGATGGCAATAAATCGCATTATTTTTTGCACACTTTTAGTAACGAGGTAAGCTACATGTTTATCAAAGGCCTCTCCATAGCTGCCGAATCGGGCTATTTCCGGCTGGAAGGAAACTACCATGACTATCCCGACGTGAATAAGAAATATCCTTACCTCAGAATCTCGACAAGATATTCAATAGGAAATTTGTAAAAGAAGCTAAAAGCAGAAGTCTCAAAGCCAAAACAAAGCGGGAAAATAATTTTATGTTTTCAGACCAAAAAGAAGGCTTTGGGCTTTACGCCTTTAGGCTAAAATTAGACGTCGCGGGCAGATTCGAACTGCCGTTTAGGGTTTTGCAGACCCCCACCTATCCTCTCGGTCACGCGACTTAAAAAAAACTATAAAATCACTTATTAGATTGGCAGGGGGCGAAGATGGTATGTTATCTTTCTCCGTTGAATGGAGCAGGAATTAGCACCTTTTACATTATGCGGATGTATAGGTTGCTAAGACGTCTTTGGGCCTTTCCCTCAGTCTTTCTTGATAAGTTAAAATAAAGAACGATTTGTCTGTGTTGACGATGCAAACATAAAACATTATTTATATAAATCCTATAGAAATAGTAGAATATTTAAAAACAATTCACTATCTCTTTAAAAATCAACTCAATAAAATAAAAATAGCATCAAACGCTCTCGCAAGCTTCCAGCTCGTGAGCCGCATGGTTTCAGCTTTCAGCTAAACTTAATACCCGCTAACAACGCTGCGCTAACCTCATGGAAGTTGAAATTCTACCTTACCCGCCATCATTCACTTTTCCTCCTATTCGATGGATTATCCAAGTATCCAAATACGCCAATCTCCCGTATCCTTTTGCAAAAAAAACTGAATAACAGTTGGTTGTTATAACTGTATTTTGGGTACCTTAATATACAACTATACTTTGCAGATACATAAGGATAGTTATGCAAATGATATGCTTTAATATTGCTTTAACCAATTGAAATAAACACAAAAATGAAGGTAGCTTTATTTGTTCCCTGCTATGTAGACCAATTTTATCCACAGGCTGCTATTGCAACCCTGGAATTGCTGGAAAAGCTGGGGTGCGAAGTTCATTACCCTAAAAATCAAACCTGTTGCGGGCAGCCTATGGCCAATAGCGGTTATGAGCACCTTACCGGCGGCTGCAATAATTTATTCATCGATAATTTTGCCGGTTACGATTATATTGTTTGCCCATCAGGCAGTTGTACGCTGCATATCAAAGAGCACCTGCATTCGCACGAAAACGAAGATAAAGCCTCAGAAATCCGTAAACGCGTTTTTGAACTTACCGAATTTTTGGTGGATATATTACAGGTAAAAAGCCTGGAAGCCAGTTTCCCCTACAAAGTGGGCATGCACCAAAGCTGCCACGGCCTGCGTGGGTTGCGCATTTCACAAATGACTGAACTGGTTGCGCCGCCTTTTAGCAAACCAGCCCAACTGCTGGGCATGGTGAAAGGCCTTGAACTTGTTCCGTTAAGCCGGGCCGATGATTGCTGTGGTTTTGGCGGCACATTTTGCGTGGTGGAAGAAGCCGTATCATCCAAAATGGGTAAAGACCGTGTAGACGACCATATTGAACATGGTGCTCAATACATCACTTCGGCCGATTTAAGCTGCCTGATGCACCTGGAAGGCATCCTGCGGCGCCAAAACAGCGAAGTTAAAGTAATTCATGTTGCCGAAATTTTAAACCACAGTATCTAAATGAGCAGCAACGCAACTAAAGATCATCCGCAATTAGCCGCCATATTTAACCGCGACGAGCCACGGGTTGACTGGCACGACGAAACACTGTGGTGGGTGCGCGCCAAACGCGATATTGCAGCACATAAACTGCCAGAGTGGGAACTGCTGCGCGAAACAGCCTCGCAAATTAAAAACAACGTACTATCAAACCTGAGCACTTACCTGGAGCAGTTTGAGGCCAATGCCATTAACAATGGGATAATAGTACATTGGGCAGCCACTGCCGAAGAGCATAACAAAATTATTTATACCCTGCTGGAGAAACGCGGCATCAGCCGCATGGTAAAAAGCAAATCGATGCTTACCGAGGAGTGTCACCTTAATGAATACCTGCTAAAACAGGGTATAGATGTTATCGACTCCGACCTGGGCGAACGCATTGTTCAGCTGGCTGGCGAGCCGCCAAGCCATATTGTATTGCCCTGTATCCACAAGAAAAAGGAAGAGATAGGCGACATTTTTCACGAGCACTTAGGCTCGGCCAAAGGCGAATCAGATCCTAAAATACTAACCGAAACTGCCCGTCAGCACCTTCGCGAAGTGTTCCTGACCCGCCGTGCGGCGCTTACCGGCGTCAACTTTGCTATTGCCGAAACCGGCGAGTTTGTAATATGCACCAACGAGGGCAATGCCGATATGGGCGCCCACCTGGCCGAAATCCATATTGCATCCATGGGTATCGAAAAGATAATCCCGGAGCGGAAACATCTTGGCGTATTTTTACGCCTGCTTACCCGCAGCGCTACCGGGCAGCCTATTACCACTTACTCCAGCCATTTCAGCAAACCGCAGGATGGCAAAGAGATTCATATTGTGATAGTTGATAACGGTCGCAGCATCCAGTTGGGTCGCGAGGATTTCCGCAATTCCTTAAAATGCATCCGTTGCGGGGCCTGTATGAATACCTGCCCCGTGTACCGCAAAAGCGGCGGCCACAGTTATCATACCGCGGTTGCCGGCCCTATAGGCAGTATCCTGGCACCCAACCTCGATATGGAAAAATATGCCGACCTGCCCTTTGCTTCTACCCTATGCGGCTCATGCAGCAATGTGTGTCCGGTTAAAATCGATATTCACGACCAGCTATACAAATGGCGGCAGGTAATTGTTAAGGCAGGCTATACCCCCAAAGCAAAAACTTTGGCCATGAAAGGTATGGCTTTCACCTTATCATCGCCCATGATTTACCGCGCGGCAGGCAAAATGGGGCGTTTTACGTTCAAATACGCACCTTTCGCGGTTAATAATGGCGCCAACCCATGGTACAAACACCGCGAAATGCCCAAGGCGCCCGAACAATCATTTGGCGAATGGTATGCCAAAAGAAAGGAAAATAAGAAATGAGCAGTCGCGAAAACATATTAGCAGCCGTAAAAGCCAACCAGTTTAGCCAGGCAGATTTACCCTGCCTTGAGGTTTTAAGCACCCTGACGGCCACCAACGACAACCTGGTTGAAAAATACAAAACCATCGGCAGTGCCGGGGGCAGTTTTATATACGAAGTGGCCGACTATGCGGCCATCCAGAACATCCTTCACAAAGAGTTTAAACCCAGTGTAAAAATCATATCAGGCATTAAGGAAATGAATGAATACACCTATGTTGCCGATGTAAAACACGAATTATCCCACAGCTTTGCCGATGTGGAGTTATGCATTCTTTGGTCGGGCCTTGGCGTTGCAGAAAACGGGGCTTTATGGCTCACAGAAGAGGATATGACCGTAAGGGTGCTACCCTTTATTGCCCAGCACCTGGCCGTAGTAATCAGTAAAACCAATTTGGTGCCTACCATGGCCCAGGCTTATGAAAAAATTGGCAACGCAACGTATGGCTATGGTGCATTTATCTCCGGCCCATCAAAAACAGCCGATATTGAACAATCGTTGGTTATTGGCGCCCACGGTCCACGCAGCCTGTCGGTTTTTATACTTCCTTAGCCCCTTAATTACCTGGTTATATATTTTAATTAAGCCTGCCGGTTGATTGACGGCAGGTTTTTTTTATTGTCTTCGTCTTGATTCTTGAATCTTACTTCTTGATTCTTTCCCGGGCGTTGCCTGCGGCCGGGCTCTCTGCTCATGCTGCACAGGCTTTATTCACGGGCTGGTATCCCTGTCTGCCAAACTACTGTGTGTACACATCTTTTAACAAAAGAAAATGTCATTTCGAACGAGGTACGAGGAGAAATCTTTAACGCCTTGCATACCGAAAAGGCTATCGAATTGCAGGGCGTTTAGGATTTCTCCTCACGCCAACGCTCAATGCCCGCCCCAGTTCGTTCGAAATGACACTTGTCTATTTTATTAATAAGTTTCCAAAAGATCTGTACACACAGTAGGTTTGCCGACAGGCAGGCGCGGCGATCCCCACCGCATTTTGCCTGGACCGAAATTTATGGATTAATGGATTATTCGATTTTTACCATTCTTTTTGATGATAAACAGTACAAATTTACAAGCTTCCTTTTATATATAAAAACCGCCCTTTATTCATATACAAACAGGTAAAAACAAGGTAATAAATTCACACTTTTCGCTACAAATGTGATATTTATTCACACAAAAAGTATATTTATTGATACAAAAGTAAAACGAAGATTTTTTTTGCAAAAGTTCAGAAAAAGCAGTCTGAAAAAATGGGTGTTTTACGTTTTAAAAACTGACGGCTTTACCATCGCCCGGTTCCCGCGCCTGGGTAAATCTAACCAGCCCGATAGTAAAATAATTAACAACGGTTAAACATACAACCCGGCACAGAACCAAATTTTTCGTTTCGGATTTTTATCGGGACCTTAGTTAAGCCAAACATGAACATCGTTTATGGGAGAAGATAAAAAAGAACATTGGGAACGGGTATACCACACCAATAATCCCGACCAAGTAAGCTGGACGCAAGCCGTGCCGCAAACATCGCTTAATTTTATTCGCGGTTTCGATTTAGCAAAAACCGACAGGATAATCGACGTCGGTGGCGGCGACAGCAAACTGGTTGATTTCCTGCTGCAGGAGGGTTACACCAACATTACCGTGTTGGATATTTCTGAAGCGGCCTTAGCCAAGGCAAAGGTAAGGCTTGGTGAAAAAAGCAGCCTGGTTACCTGGATATTTTGCGATGTTACCACTTTTGAACCCACAGAAACCTACACTCTTTGGCATGACCGCGCCGCCTTCCACTTCCTGACAACGCAGGATCAAATTACCAGTTACTTAAATATTGCCGCAAAAGCAATCAGCGATTATTTAGTTATCGGAACATTTTCTGAAAACGGGCCCGAAAAATGCAGCGGCTTAGCCATTAAACAATACACAGAACAAGAGTTGCAAACCGTATTTGACGAACATTTTGAAAAGGTAAGCTGTATCACCGAAGATCATACCACTCCCTTTGCAACAAAACAAAACTTCCTGTTTTGCAGCTTTAAAAAGCGTAAGGTATAACCGCTAAAAAAGCCACCTAATAATGATGACACAAGGATGAATATTAGCTATTGTAAAAATATACCGATTGGTATATTTTTGTCGTGTTGAATTTAATCACTCAGCACCACAAAATGAAAACTTCAAAAAACACCATACTCATTACCGGCGGCAGTGCCGGCATAGGTTTTGAGTTAGCAAAACAATTATCAGCAGATAATCATGTTATTATTATTGGCCGAAACGAAACCCGCTTACAAAAGGCTGCTGCCCAATTGCCAAACGTGAGCACTATCACCGCCGATGTATCCAACGCCGAAGATGTAGAAAAACTGGTAGCAAAACTAACTACCGATTTCCCCGAACTGAATATCGTGATTAATAACGCAGGCGCGGCAAACCTTAACAACCTGCTTAGCGATACCAACACCTTTGAAAAAGCCGGCGAGGAAATGCTGACCAACTACCTGTCGGTTATCCGCCTGAATGAAAAGCTGCTGCCATCACTCAAAAAGCAACCTGATGCGGCTATAGTAAACGTATCATCGGTAGTTGCCTTTGCGCCCAGCACCAGGCTTGCCACTTATGGCGCTACCAAAGCAGCATTACACGCTTACACCCGTGCCTTGCGCTTAGCATTGGCAGATACCGGTGTTAAAGTTTTTGAACTGATGCCACCGCTGGTTGATACTGAATTCTCGGCCGAAATTGGTGGTAAAAATGGTATTCCGCCAGCCCAGGTTGCCGATGAGTTTTTAGCCGGGTTAAAAAACGATACCTATGAAATACGTGTTGCCGGTACCGAACAATTTTACAGGCTTTACCTATCTAACCCTGATGAAGCCTTAAGAGTGATGAACTTACCAAGGGAGTAATCTTAGTCGAAAAAAATTTACTATAGAATATACCATTCGGTATATTCTATAGTATTTATTCAGCCCCGCCATGAAAAAAAGCATTCTCATCATCACTGTTATTACCGCCGCTATGATGGAGCTTATTGATACCTCAATAGTCAATGTAGCGCTGTCGCACATGAGTGGTAACCTGGGATCAACCCTGGAAGATACTTCCTGGGTTATCACTGCTTACGCCATCGCCAATATCATCGTCATCCCCATGACCAGCTTTTTAGCCACCAAGCTGGGCAGGCGCAATTATTATATAGGCTCCATCATCGCTTTTACCTTTTTTTCGGCCATGTGCGGGCTGGCGTCAAATATCTGGACATTGGTACTGTTCCGTTTTTTGCAGGGCATAGGCGGCGGTGCGCTGTTATCAGTATCGCAGGCAATCGTTTTTGAAGTTTATGGCAAAGCCCGTGCGGGTATTGCCAGCGCCTTATTTGGCGTGGGTGTATTTTTAGGCCCAACCATTGGCCCCACCCTTGGCGGTTTCATCACCGAAAACTACTCCTGGCCCTGGATATTTTTTATCAATATCCCCATAGGTATTGCCGTTGCGGTATCCAGCATTTTGCTGGTTACCGAACCCGAGATAAAAGTAACACCCAAAGCCGTCGACTGGTGGGGTATCCTGTTGTTGATTATAGGCGTCGGCTCGCTCCAAACGGTGCTGGAGCGCGGCGAAACTGACGATTGGTTTTCTGCAGGTTATATCGTAGTGTTAACCGTTATTGCCGTTTTCAGTATTCTCATCTTCATCTGGTGGGAGCTTACCATCCCCAACCCCGTTATTGATTTGCGGGTGCTTAAAAGCAAATCGCTGGCGGTTGCTGCGGTACTTACCGCGGTAACAGGTGTAGGCCTGTTTACATCGGTGTTTTTAACGCCGGTGCTGGCACAGCGGGTATTACTATTCCCGCCTACTATAACGGGGCTTACCTTGCTGCCGGGTGCTATATTGGCCATTTTTGGCCTGCTGTTTTCGGCCACCCTGCTCAAACGGGGCGTATCGCCACTAATAATTATCACCATCGGCTTTGTTTTGTTTATAATTTTCAGCTTCCTGATGTCGGGCCTAAACCTCGAAGCCACGCCCGGCAACCTGGCCAGGATACTTATATTCAGGGCTTTGGGGCTGGCTTTTTTAACCGTTCCGCTTACGGCATTGGCAGTATCGGGGTTAGATGCCAAAGATGTTCCGCAGGGATCGGCATTAAACAACATGATGCGGCAGCTTGGCGGCTCGTTCGGTATCGCTATGATCAATACTTATGTGGCCCATCGTTTTGGATCTCACCGCAACGATCTTATCTCTAACATCAGCATATATAATCCGCAGGCTACACAACGTATCAATGGGCTAACCCAATATTTTGCGGCCAAAAGCGGCACGCTGATAGAGGCACAGCACAAAGCGATGGCTGTAGTAAATAACGGGATAGACCGGCAATCATTCCTGATGAGTTACCTGGATGCCTATATTTTTGTGGGCCTGTTATTTGTATTGGCGATGCCTTTATTGCTGGTGGTGCTCGATCGTAAAAAACAGGCGGGGCCGGTGGTTTTAGTGAGCGACCATTAATAACAGGACAATTAAAAGCGCAGCAAGGGCAAAGATTTAGCGCAAATGTTGTGGAACCCATCACATTTGCGCTTCTTTAAAAAAAGCGGTGGAAAAGTGCGATTCCCCTCTTGAGAGGGCCGGAGGGGTGTGTTATGCGCGCAATGAAACGTGGAAAACACACCCCTGCCAACGCACCTTCCACCGCGCCCCCTCTCGAGAGGGGAATAAAAAATATATTTGATAATCAACATATTATAATGACATGTTTGTAAGTCACTGACTGTCAATATCAAATATTCGTCATTGCGAGGTACGAAGCAATCCCCTACATGCTAAGTCCCACATAGTTCGGGATTGCTTCGTACCTCGCAATGACGGTAGTTTAGGGCATTTTTAACCAAATCCGTTGCACGTCATCACTGTTTTTTCCAGCCTGGTTGGTGGTATCTCGGCAATGACGGTTCTATTGTATTTTTGTTCATGACGTCATCACTGTTTTTTTAGGGGGCAACCCTGATGCTCACACGCAATGACTGGAGTTTGGGACATTGGTTTAACTATATTTAGTTGCACGTCATAAGCATTTTTTAAGGTTTTACATAACGGGCACTCGCAATATCAAATACCAGCCGGTATATTTGTATTATGGAAAAGGAATTATCAAAAGCAGAACGCACCCGCAAGTTCATTGTAGAAACAACAGCACCCATCTTCAATAAAAAAGGATATGCCGGTACTTCGCTGTCTGATTTGACGGATGCTACAGGCCTTACCAAAGGGAGCATTTACGGAAACTTTGCCAATAAAGAGGAAGTTGCGGCAGCGGCTTTCGACCATAATTCGGCCATGATCAGGAGGCAGATCCAGGACAGGATTCAAAAGGCAGGCACTTATTATGAAAAACTGCTGGTGTATGCCCAGGTGTATCATAGTTTTACCCGTACCGGCACTTTTCCTGAAGGCGGCTGCCCCATTTTAAATACCGCGGTAGATGCCGATGATACCAACCCATTGTTAAAAGAGAAAGCCGCCCAGGCGGTGCTGCGCTGGCGAAAATCGATAGAAAACCTGATTACTGCCGGCATACAAGCCGGAGAATTTAAGCCGGATGCTGATGCCGACGGTACGGCCCTATCGATGATTGCGCTGATAGAAGGCGGCATTATGATAGCCAAGGTTACCAACACCCCGGCAAGCCTGGATAGGGTATTGCAAACTGTAAATGTTTTAATAACCGCCCTTAAAGCAACTTAACGCTATTGCGGGCGCGCAATTGCAAAATTGTCGGCTTAATGTAAGAAGACTGTTACCCAAAAAAATATTTAGCTGTAATTCAAAACATTACAACAACAGGTTGTAGCCGCAAAAAACAAAACCTAAATCTGCCACGTTATTGAGAGTACCAATTATATAAAAAATGTCTAAAAAAATCTTGATACTTGATGATAGCGAAGATATCCTTGAGGTGATGAAAGACGTACTCGAGATGGAGGGTTACGAGATTGAAATTTTGAATTACACCGATGACATATGCAAATCGGCCATGGCTTTTAACGCCGACCTGGTGATATTAGATTATATCCTTTTTGGTATAAACGGCGGCGAACTTTGCCATATCCTAAAAACCAACCCGCTCACGGCCCATATACCGGTAGTTATGGTTTCGGCTTATCCCCGGGTGCTGGAGTCATTGGGTAACTATGGCTCTGATGCGTTTGTGGCCAAGCCATTTAGCCTTGCCGATATTGTTAGCACCGTAAAAGAGTGCTTATTGAAGGCCGGGGACATTGAGCATAGTCTGAACTAAAATTTAGCGGAACGCTAAAGCTGAGAATGACGCTTAAAATAAGAAGCTTCCTAATTGAGTTATAAAATGTCGGGGAATTCTGAAAGGGGGAATGATGTATATCGCATGGCGGCGAGTCGACTCACCCCGACGAGGCTACGCCCGTCTGCCCCTCTCTCCGCTTCGCGCATAGAGGGGCGAAAAAATAATTTTTCTTTCCTCAACCCTCTTTGCGGCGCAGCCGGAGAGAGGTCGGCCAGCGCAGCGTAGCCGGGGTGAGTCGTAGCCAGCGTTCAAAAACGTCATGAGCAGTGGTAAAATTTCGGGAAACTCTGGCAGAGGAATGACAACGATTTGATCCCTAATGTCATGCCGAACTTGTTTCGGCACCCCACATGCTAAGTGTACTTCATGCGGGCTACCTGTCCTGTGGGATCCTGAAACAAGTTCAGGATGACTTCCGTTTTTAAACATGTCATGGGTAAACAGAGTGAAGAATCTACTCACGAACTTTTCTATCGGCGATGCATGTCGGTTAACAGATTCTTCACTCCGTTCAGAATGATAAAAGGGTTATTTCCAAACACACGATGTGGCGGCATAATCAAACAAATTCGGCACTGCGCTTTTTGAGTATACCAAACAACAAGGATTTGATTACCCTATACTATGCTCGTCAAACTCCCTGTCTTCGGCGTTAGGCTGGTGGTAGTTTTTGATAAAACTTGCAATTTCTTCGGCTTGCAGGTGGGTAAGGTCGCCCATACCGCTGTACTCCCACTGGTTCATGTTATCGTCAAAAACAATATCGCCTAAATCAACCATACCCTCGTTCAACCCAAAAACACCGGTAGCTTGTATGTGTCCACCCGTTGCGGGCTGGGTTACCGGGTTAATGGTAATGTAACGGTCGCCATTTGATGTATATAACGTATAATCTACAGGCTTTGTCATGTTTAATCTATTTGCATTACCTACAAATACAACGCCGTTTTGTTTATTTTATTTAGCTAAAACGTTACCAGCAGTCAGCTAAAACGTTACCAGCCCATTATTTCCATTACCCTTGCAAATTCGGGCTGGAAACCGGCATTTATAGTGATTTGCCGGCCCGTAACCGGGTGGCTGAATTGCAGGTGCGATGCGTGGAGCAACATGGTGTTCATATCCCAGGTTTCGGTAAAAAACTTATTTTGCTTGTTACAGCCATGCGTACGATCGCCGATAATGGGGTGAAATATGTGGGCAAAATGTTTACGCAGCTGGTGCATGCGCCCCGTGGTTGGTACAGCCTCAACCAGCGAGTACCTTGATGTGGGGTGCGCGCCAAAAGGCACATCAAGTTCGGCACGTTTAAGTGTGGTGTATGTGGTAAAAGCATCCTGTAACGTTCCGTTCTCTTTGCGTAACGGGTAATCAATATCCTCTGTATCAACGGTATGCCCGCGCACAATGGCCAGGTATTTTTTTTGCACCTTGTTATCCATAAAAGCCTGCTGCATGGCTATCTCCACCTGCTTATCCAGCGCAAAAAGTAAAATGCCGCCCGTTTTCCTGTCTATCCGGTGTACCGGGTTAACCTTCTGCCCTATCTGATCGCGCAATATCTGCAACGCAAACTCCGTAGCCTCTGCCGCTATGGGCGACCGGTGTACCAACAGGCCATGCGGCTTATTAACAGCAATAAGGTACTCATCCCGGTATATGATCTCTAACATCGGGTAAAGGTAGGGATATAGTTGATTAAGTTGGATTGAGTTGATTAGGTTGGATTTTGTTGATTAGGTTGAATAAGTTGGATTGGGTTTCATATTTTACATAATGTTCACTCACAACTCACAACTCACAACTCACAACTCACAACTCACAACTCACAACTCACAACTCACAACTCACAACTCACAACTCACAACTCACAACTCACAACTCACAACTCACAACTCACAACTCACAACTCACCTACTCACAACTCACAACTCACAACTCACAACTAAATTTTAAAAAGTCCATCATCTAAAAAAAATATTTTAATTAGTTTATTCTTTTTATATCTTTAGTTCATCACAATAAACCGTAAAATAATGACAGCCAAAGCAAAAACCGTTACAGGCGATACCGCGCCTGATAGTATCAATTCGGCGCCTACCAGGCTTTTCTCGTTGGATGCCCTGCGCGGATTTGATATGTTTTGGATTATGGGTGGCGAAGAGATATTTCATACCATGGCCAAAGCTACGGGCTCGCCTTTCTGGGGCTCCATCGCCAACCAGTTTACTCATCCCGATTGGAACGGTTTTCATTTATATGATCTGATTTTTCCGCTGTTCCTGTTCATGGCAGGCGTATCAACCCCATTTTCGGTCGGCCGCGAGCTGGAAAAAGGAAAAAGCAGGCAGCAACTGGTATTGCGTGTTATAAAAAGGGCGTTCATATTGGTTTTGCTGGGCCTGGTGGTAAACAACGGCTTAAAAATTATGCCTGTGAGTGAGATCCGCTTTGCAAGCGTACTGGGCCGCATAGGTATAGCCTATATGTTTGCCAATATTATTTACCTGTACAGCAGCGAGCGCATGCAAATGGTTTGGTTTTGGGCATTTATTATAGGCTACTGGCTGCTGTTAAAATTCACTTCGGCACCGGGATATCCGCATGGCGATTTAACCATGCAGGGCAATTTTGCATCCTACATGGATAGGGTTATACTGCCCGGAAAACTATATTTAGGCATCCATGATCCCGAAGGATTGTTCTCGACCATCCCGGCCATAAGTACCGGGCTACTGGGTATTATTACCGGCACCATCCTTAAAAAAACAGGCCTGGCGCAAATGAAAAAAGTAGCCATCCTTGCCATCACCGGCGTGGCTTTCCTGATCATCGCCCAGGTTTGGAACCTAGATTTCCCTATCAACAAAAACCTGTGGACCAGCTCGTTTGTAATGCAGGTGGGCGGTTTAAGCTTATTGCTGATGGCTTTCTTTTACTATATTATTGATGTGCTGGGCTACCAAAAATGGTCGTTTTATTTTAGGGTGATAGGGATGAATTCCATCCTCATTTATGTATCGGGGCACTTCATTAAATGGAGTTACACCAACAACGGTTTCTTCGGCTGGATAGGCCAGCTCATAGGCGATCCGTTTAACGCCGTGGCCATGGCCATTACCTTTGTAATGGTGAAATGGCTGTTTTTATATTATTTGTATCAGAAGAAAACGTTTTTAAGGGTGTGAGCCCCACCCAAACCCTCCCCGGTAGGGAGGGCTTTAAAAACTTGCATATCAAAAGTCTCCCCTACCGGGGGAGATTTAGAGGGGGCTAAAACAACCCCGCGTACTCCTCCGGCATTTTATCAATACTTTTAATCTGGATATCTTTAAAATAAACTTCGGCGGCTTCGCTTTGCAGCTGGAGCTTGCCTTTGGTTAGGGGCTTGCTTTCCTTACCGTCCTGGTAGCCCAGGTTCGATAGCGCATTTACTACATGGCCGTTTACAATGTAAACACTTTTATCGTCATAGCAAATTAACTCCATGGTGTTCCATTCGCCTTTGGGGTTTTCAAAGTTTTGCCGGCGCTGACAAAAACCCTGGTTAGGTGCCCCTACGCCCATGAAAACCTTATCCGCGTTTTTATTAAACACGTAATTGGGCACGCCGTCGGGTTTGCTGGCCCTCACGGTGGCGTGTGCGGTACCCACGTTCCAGTAGTCGCCAATGCCGCCTTCCATCACCTGGAATTCCTGCGATAACATCCAGGCATGAAAATAATCGGCACCACACTCGCCCTGCGAATGGTATAACAAACCCGAATCCATAGGTTCGTTTAAACGCGGCTCCCATTTTTTGGTACCGAATTTGGTTTTCAACCTGAGGCGGTAATTTTGAAATTCCTGTTTAGTATAAATGCAACCATATATCTCGCCGGTGATATGCAATACAGGTTCGCCATGCTGCATCTCGACAGAAAATAAATTGCCTTCATTTTTATCGTAACCAATTGGCGGCAGCGTTTTACCATCAGCGTCTTTTGGTGCTTCGCCTTTGTAGGGATAGGTTAACCGGTAACTTTGATAAATAGTCCATTTGCTCATCTTTTTATCCATAAGCTTAACCCAGCCATTATCGGGATTAAAAGAAGTAAGGCCAGCCAAAACCAGGCAGCCAAGCGTAAGCACTAAAGTTTTTTTCATAGTGGTGAGAAACTATAATTTTAAGAAATCTAAATCAATCCGCAATCGATTGTAGTTGCATACCAATGTAAGCAATCGACATTGCAGAAATACAGCAGATGCTAAAAAACGACAAGGAAATGTTTAAATGTTATTGAAAAAGAACCCGATTGCGGGAACATAAAACCGGGGACGCTGTACCATCGCATGTCGGCGAAGACTCACCCTGTCGAGGCTACGCCCGACATCCCTCTCTTCTGCTTCGCAGTAAAGAGGGGCTTGAATATCAATTAAAAGTTCATTGGTTCATTGGTTCATTGGTTCATTGGAACGCGGGCATAGCGGGCAACAAGCTTTCGACAGCATCGGCAACCGGGTTAACAACTAACCACCAGAAAAGACCAATGAACTAATGAACAAGTGAACTAATGAACTACTTAACCCACTCCTTTTGCTCTTCCGGGGTAAAGTAAGTCCAGGCCATAATGCGGCTGGCCTTTTGGCCTTGCGACATGTTGATGGTTTGCACCTCGACAGCACCGGCTTTTTGCAGGGCATTATATAAAATACGCAGGTTCTCTTTTTTTGATACCAGGGTGGTAAACCAAAGGCATTGTTTGGCAACGCGTGTGCTTTGCGTGGCCATTTGCTTTAAAAAAGCAGCCTCGCCGCCGGGATACCATAATTCCATATTCTGGCCGCCAAAATTTAATACAGGTTCTTCCCTCCCTGTTTTCAGGCCCAGGTTATTCCATTTGCGTTTGGATCCTTCGGCAGCTTCCCTGATAGACGCATGGAATGGTGGGTTACATAGTGTAAGATCAAACAGTTCGCCCGGTTTAACAGCGAATGTAAAAATATCTGCTTTGTGTTTTTGCAGGCGCAGTTCAATAGCGGCTTTTAATTCCTTACTCTGGTCTATTATTTTTTGTGCCGATGCCAGGGCTTCCTCATCAATATCAACCCCCATAAAGCTCCAGCCATATTCCTGGTGCCCGATGATAGGATAAACACAATTGGCGCCCACACCAATATCAAGTACGCGCACTTTTTTTCCTTTACGCACTACCCCATCATTGGTGGTAGCCAGCAAATCGGCAGCGTAATGAATATAATCGGCCCGGCCCGGTATGGGCGGGCAAAGGTAACCTTCGGGTATATCCCAGTACTCAACCCGGTAATGGTGTTTAAGCAAGGCCCTGTTGAGCAACTTTACAGCTTCGGGATCCGAGAAATTGATAGTTTCGTTCTCGTACTTATTTACTGTAACAAAGGCACGTAACTTGGGCATCGCCTTTATAAGCGCATTAAAATCATATCCCATACGGTGCGCATTGCGCGGGTGCATGGTTTCTTTTACTTCGGGCTTATCTGGTGTGGGTTGTGGCAAAATATTTATTTTAATGTTCGGTTAGTTAATAGTTTTGGCTTTTAGCCTATTATCGCTCCCAAACTTGCGGGCGAGTAATTGATAGATTTAAGCGTTTTATTATCGGCAGTGCGGTAAACCAAAAACAGCCCGTCAACCTCTTTGTAGTGCGACTCGACACCTGTTGTACTGCGGTAATGTTCAATGGTTTGGTTAGCTTCCTCTACAGTTTTGCAGGCTTTGCTCATGTTTGAGCGGTGCACCTCATCAAACAACTCCTTAAACTTTGCGGCAAGGCCAAACTCCAGTACCGCGCCGGCCAGTACATATTGCAAATCGCAAAGGGCGTCGGCAACTTCAACCAGGTTGTTATCATCAACGGCCTGCTGCAATTCTTTCAACTCTTCGGCCAGCAATTCAATACGCAGCTGGCTGCGTTGCTTTGACGGAATGGCCGGTGCTGCAACAATTGGATGCTTGAAGGTGCTGTGGAACTCGGCAACCTGGTTTAGTGAATTTAAATCGTTAATGGTCATTTTAATGCTAAAGTATCTGAGCCTGCTAAGTTATGAATAAGCTAAGGGCTTTCAAAAAGCCGAGTTTTAAAAAGGTCGTACATAATTAAAACATAGTGATTTGAATAATGTTGACGCTTTGGGATTACTGTATAGTAATGCAATTTTGCAATGCATAAGAAATCATTAACCAGCTAAATGGCAGCGAGTTATAATAACACTGACTTAACATACATCATAGTTGTTAACATAAACATAATATTAAAATAGCATTTAGTTAACGTACCTTTGTGCCGAAATTAAAATTCTTGATCAACCTGAATTTTTTCCATCCCCGACATATGAAAGATAAAAAAGTAAAATCAGTAGCGAAAGAGGCCCGCAAGGCCCTTAAAAAACAATTAAACGATAAATTTACAGCTCAGTTAAAAACCATCGTCAGCGAATTTGAGCCCGAATTGAAAGGCCTGACCAAAGCAATTGAGAAGGCTTCAAAAAATCTGGCCAAAGCAATTTCGGCAAAAATAGGCGACAAAAAAGACGAACCGGCAGCCCCGGTAAAAAAAACAAAGGAAATTGTTGTTGAAGTTAAATCACCGGATTTACCAATAGTTAAAGAAACAACACCTCAGCCGCCGGCTGCAAAAGTTACCAAAACAACAGCCAAAATAGCTGCTCCTAAGTCAACCGCCAGCAAAAAGGAAAGCATCCCCGCAAAATAAACCTGTAAATACGACGGTTATTTTTGCCGGAGCCTGATATTTTTTGTTCATAAATAGCAATTTTATTAACTTGATTAACAAATAGTTAAATTCAATTTAACTATTGTAAGTTAAAATAAAAAATGTAAATTGTCAGTTGCGAAAAACTGATAATTTACATTGATTAGACCAGATTCATTAGCATCAAAAGCGAATAGCGTTTGTGGTGCCCAATGCGGCAAAGTGCAACAAGCGGCAATTGCCAAAGCAGGACTTTACCAACAGGTAAAGGATTTTTTTTCTGGTATATTTGACACCAGCAACTGGCCCGCCCGCTGGCATTGCGGCACATGGAGCGAGTTTCATGGCTGGCTGTACATTTTTTCGGACCTGCTCATAGCGGTATCTTATTTTGCAATCCCCTTGTTGCTTATCGTCCTGCTCACCAAACGCAAGGATGTGCCTTTTCCAAAAATACTTTGGTTGTTTGTTGTGTTTATTATTTTATGCGGCATTACCCATTTGATAGATGCCGGCATTTTTTGGTGGCCTGCGTACCGCCTGAGCGCGTTGTTAAGGTTACTTACCGGTATGGTATCGGTAACAACAGTATATGCGTTATACCGTATTATGCCCACGGTGCTTTCGTTACGATCTGTAGATGAGCTGCAAAAGGAAATAAATGAGCGTAAAATTGCCGAAAAAAAGTTAGCTGCCAGCGAGTTCCTGTTGCTGGAAGCCGGCCGGATGGGCAAATTTGGTGGCTGGGAAATGGATTTAGCTACAAACAAAAACACCTGGTCGGAAACTATTTTTGATATCCACGAGTTGCCTTATGATTATGATCCTACTCTTTACGATTACAGCCGCTTTTATCCCGAACCATACCTTACAGTAATAACCCAGGCAATAAATGAGTGCCAGGATACCGGCAAAGGTTACGACCTGGAATTGCAGCTGATAACGGCCAAAAATAACCGGGTGTGGGTGCGCGCCCGTGGCGAGATGTTATACGATGAGCATAGCAAGCCCGCCAAATTAAGAGGTGTGTTTATGGATATAGATAAATACAAGCTGAATGAGCTCTCGTTAAACAAAACCGTAGAAATGGTTACCAAAAACAACCAGCAGCTCAAAAACTTTACGCACATCCTATCCCATAACATCCGTAACCATGCCAGCAATATCTCGCTGGTGTCGTCATTAATTGATGAAAGCACTTTGGATGAAGAAAATGCCGAGCTGTTTCAAAAAATTAAAAAGATTTCTCAGGGATTGAATACCACCCTGGAAGATTTATCATACGCCATTAAAATTAAAGACGAGATTATAGAGGCCGAACAGATAAGCTTTGAGGAGATAACGGACAAAATTTTGGGGATCATCGAATCGGACATTGCTGTAAACCGCGCGGTAATTACCCGGCAGTTTGAGGTTAAAGAGGTTACGTTCCCTAAAATTTACCTGGAAAGCATCCTGATGAACCTGTTAAATAACGCCATAAAATACCGCAAGCCAACAGTGGAGCCAAGGGTTTTATTAAAAACATACCGGGACGAAAACGGAAACACTGTTTTAGAATGTACCGATAATGGCATCGGCATTGACCTTACGCTACACGAAAAAAAGATTTTTGGCCTTTATAAAACTTTTCATGACCGCAAAGACTCGCATGGGGTTGGTTTATTTTTAACCAAAACCCAGGTCGACTCGCAAGGCGGGCAAATAACCGTAACAAGCAAGCCCAACAGCGGCAGCACATTTAAAATAACTTTTAATGAAAAAAATTAACACCCTTTGTGTGATAGATGATGATGATATCTACACGTTTACCATCAAACGCATTATTGCCAAAGCGGAAGTTGCCGAAAAAACTATTTTTTTTCATAACGGCCAGGTCGCAATCGATTTCTTTTATAATTGCCTTGAAGTAATCGGCAATCTGCCGGATATGATCCTGCTTGATTTAAACATGCCTGTGCTTGACGGCTGGCAGTTTTTAGATGAATTTATTAAGCTGGTACCCCGCCTTGGCAAAAAAATACTGATTTATATTGTAAGCTCGTCTATTGACGAGGACGACTTTAAACGCGCCAAACAGATGGAACAGGTATCTGACTTTATTGTAAAGCCCCTTAATGCCAACGATCTGAGGAATATTGTAGATCAGTGGGCATAAGGCTGAAAAAGCTTGAAGCCTGGTGTCTGAAGGGCAGGATTTTAAGCATCCCGGCTTTTCTTCGCGCATAATCCTTAGCTTCGCTATTGTTTTGTGCTGATACCTATGTTTACTTTTAATACTTTTTACAACAGCCTTCGGCGGCGCCTGCATTACATATACCTTTTGTATGCCGTGCCGCTGGTGGTTATTATTGCCATAATAACCCCGGCTTTTCAAAGCCCGGATGAGCCTAACCATTTTGCCCGCGCCGAACAGGTTTCGAGGCTTGAATTTGTACCCACTTTTGTTTACGACAAGGCGCACCCCATTACCGCCGCCGATTCAATATCCAAAGATCCGGCTATAGTTTACCCCGACAGGGGTGGCTTCAGGGTTGATAAAGGGATTTACCAGCTCGATCATATTTACAGCCCCCTTGCACGCAACAGCAGTATAAAAGTGGCGGCGCTTAAAACAGATAGTGCCAAAAACTTAAAGTGGCACACGGGCATCATATATTTTAATTTTGGTAATACGGCCATTTACCCGCCGGTTGTTTATTTAATGCAGGCCCTGGGTATTGGGGTGGGTAAGTTGCTTCATTTAAGCATTATTAATACGTTATACCTTTCGAGGATATTGAATGGTTTGCTGTGCGTAACCTTATGTTTTTTTGCCCTGGCGCTGGCCAGGCAAAGTAATATTTTACTATTAATCGTATTACTTTTCCCGATGACGGTATCGTTATTCGCTTCGGTAAGCCAGGATGCTGTTTTAATCAGCTGTTGTTTTTTACTTGTTGGTTTTATAGACGATTTTTCCTTCGGCGATAACCATCGGCCCAAATGGAAGCTGTACACCATGGTTATCCTGGCTACTGTCATCGGCATTGCCAAACCGCCTTATATCATCTTTGCATTTTTGTTCCTGTTTTTAAAGCTTAACCCAAAGCAAAAAGCCCTTAGCATTATTACCCCTTTTACGGTACTGGCGTTTTGGCTCATCATCAATCATGGCAGCTTCATGATCAGGTTTGCACCTGCCGAGATGAGGCTGAACTCAAAATTACAGGTATTGTACATTTTGCACCACCCCCTCAGGTTCATGGGCATGTTTTTTGATTTTGATAAAACGGCATTACAAAACGTAGCCCGTATGTTTGTAGGCGTACTGGCCTGGCTCGATATGCAGTTACCAGATATTTATTACCGCAACGCGTACATTTGCCTTGTTTTAGGCATCATGGTCAGCCTGGGCTTCAAAGGCAACACCAGGCTCAGGGTAGCTTTGCTGGTTTGCGCCATCCTCACCACCATAGCGGTTATATCGGCCCAATATGTTACCTGGACAGCCCTCGAATCGCCAACCCTCGGCGGTATGCAGGGGCGGTACCTTATTCCTATTTTTCCTTTTATCGCGCTCTCAGTAAGTGCTTATGCCATAACCGACAGGTTCGCCCGCTTAAAAGCTACCCTATTATCGGCTGTTTTGCTATTTCCGTTTTATTCGGCTATTATTATGATACAGGTTATCTGCAGCAGGTATTATTAGCCGTTTATTTTTGCTTTTCGCCTAAAGAAAACCAGTTGCCCGAGTCGTCTTTAAACAGTGCCTCAAAGCCGTAAAACTCTTTGGTAGGTTCTTTTTTAAACTCAACGCCCTTGGCTTTCAGTTCCTCGTAAGTTGCAACCAGGTCGTTACATTCAAATACGCCAAAGCCAAAGGTGCCCTGGCTTACCAGGTTGCGCATTTGTTGGGCGGCATCCTTTTTAAACATCATCCCTTCGGCAATAGCCATGAGCGAAATCTCCAGTTCGGGTTGTTCCGGCGGGCATACGGTAAGCCAGCGCATTCCCGGCCCCATGGATGCATCAGTATGCACTTTAAAGCCCAGTTTATTAACGTAAAAATCATAAGCACTGTCCTGGTCCAGAACAAATATGCTTACATGGTTCATTTTTGTGATCATGGTGCCAATTGTTTATTTGCATCAAATATGGATATTAGCAACGGGCTTCACCTATCCAAAATTGCTGTTTTAAACCCAGCCGTTTTCTTGCGCAAAACAATTGGGGATAAACTTCAGCGGCGCTTTCACCATATCGGCGGCTCTTTGAAGTTCCCGCTGCTGGTATACCGATGGCGATAAAAGGATCACCTTTTTAAACAAAGCCGAAAAAGAAGTAACACTATCAAAACCCACTGCATAACAAGCTTCGGTTACAGATGCACCTTTCTGTAAAAGCAGGCGGGCCTGCTCAACCCTCACCGCTATCAGGTACTGGTGCGGGGTTTTGCCATAAGTAGTTTTAAACAGCCGGATAAAGTGAAACTTCGAGAAAAAAGCTTCATCGGCAATATCATCAAGGTTAATGGCCTGGTGATAATGGCCATCAATAAAAAGCTTGGCATGCACAATACGCCTGTACAAATAAATCTTCGGGAATGATGCCATGCCACTCATTAGCTTGCGGTTACAACGCCGGTAAATATCGGGGAATTATCTGAAATCAGAATTTTCAGAATTTAAGAATTAGCAGAATTTTGTCTGAATTCGGATTAAACACATTGGAGGATTATCACAACTCTGACAATTTTCAAATCTTCAAATAATTCTTTTATCTGCAAATCAATTCAGTCCGCGTGCAAGCTCATCACATTGCCGTCGGGATCTTTGATACCCAGGAATTTACCCCAGGGGGTTTCATCAACCTCACCTAATTGGATGCCTTTGGCAGTAAGGTCGGCAATGTCGGCGTCAAGATCGTCGGTTTTGATCACAAAGCCGCGCACGCTGCCGGCCGGCATATCCGGGAACCAGTTTACCAGGGTGATAGAAACAGCCGAGTTTGGGTACCCCATCTGGATCCATTGCGAACCGTTGGGCCCAAAAGGAGCTTCAACAATAACTTCGAAACCCAGTTTCATGTAAAATGCCTTGGCCGCCTGCTGGTTGGTTACCGGGATAGAGATAATTTCAATTGCTTTCATATTATTTGGTGTTTTGGTTTAAAAGATTTTCCAGGTTGTTTAATTTCTGTTTCCAGAAAAGATCAAAGTATTCAATCCACTGTTTTACTTCTTCAAAGCCATCTGCCTTCAATTCACAATAGCGCTCGCGGCCGCTATCTGTAATTACTATCAGCCCGGCATCGTACAGCACCTTTATATGTTTTGAAACCGCGGGCCGGCTGATATCAAAATTGCCCGCAATAGTATTTATGGATTGCTTTTCATGTGATAGCAGCATTAAAATGGCCCGCCGGTTGCTATCGGCAATGGCCTCAAAGGGATCTGTTATTACTCTCATTTTGACTCGTTTAGTAGTTTAGCCAGTCGCCTCGGAATTCCTTTTTTCCAGCCACGTTCCATAAACAGGCTCGATATCATATTCCTGAAGCCTTTGAAGCCGCTATGTTCCAAAACCAGCCTGGTACCATCGCCATCGGCGCTTAACGTCCAGGTAAGTACGGTATCTAATTCAATTACCCCGGGCCTGGGTCCGCCCTTCCAACTGTAAACCAGTTTTTGGCAGGGTATTATCTCCAGTACTTCGCAGTAAACAATACCATCCCATCCCATTTTAGGTAATGGCTTGCTATGGAACTGAAATTTGTGCCCAACCACCGGCTTGAAATCGTTTTTCATCAGCCATTGACTAACCAGGTTGGCATCGGTTAAATAGTGCCAAACTTTTTCTGCCGGATGGGCGAAATACCATTTAATAACTAAATCTCGTTGCATAACATGTAACCTATGGGTTACACAAACATATACGTAACCTATGAGTTACGCAAATAATATTTTTATTTTTTAATCGCTGCGGGTAACTTTTTCGTAATTCAGTTTAAACCGGCCAAAAACAATAAAAGCACATTGGAAAAGCCAGTCGGTTTAAATGAATATGGTTGGTATATTTATACATTCATGTCAGCAAATCAACATCAATTTTACGGTAGCCTGCCGGTTAACAACATCCCGCTTGGCGATCTTTTTATTAGAGAAGATTTATTTAGGGATGTCCCTGATGATTGGCATGTTATCATAACCGATATAAAGGGCTCAACACTGGCTGTACTTGCAGGTGGTTCGCAAAATGTTAACCTGATTGCAACGGGCAGCATTGTTGCGGTGCTCAACATTGCCTTAAAAGCCAATGTTAGTGTGCCTTTCTTTTTTGGTGGCGATGGCGCAACATTTTTGGTACCGCCCATTATTTTGGATGAAGCGATGCAGGCGCTTATACTGTACCGGAAAAACACACTAACTAACTTTCAGATCGACCTGCGCACCGGCACCCTGCCTGTAAAACAGGTTTATGACCAGGGGTATAAACTGCGGATAGCCAAACACCGCATTTCGGAAGTTTTTTCAATCCCCGTTGTTTTGGGCAATGGGCTAAGCTATGCCGAAAAGATTATTAAGGGGCACGATATGCTGCCAAATTATGAAGCCCTGTTAAAGGAAGTTGATCTGACCGGAATGCAATGCCGCTGGGATAAAATTGCCCCGCCCGAAAACACTAACGAGGTACTATCGCTATTGGTTATAGCATCGCATGAAGACGGGCAACCGGAAGTTTTCAGGAAAGTAATGTGCCATATAGATGAGGTTTATGGCGATGAAAAAAAGCGGACCCCTATATCTGTAGCCCAGCTGAAGCTTAAAACCACCTTTAACCGTATTGGCACCGAGATGCGGGCAAGCATGGGCAGGGCACCTTTTTTTGAACAAGTAATAGCCTGGTTTATCAATTTATATGGCCTTATCTTTTTCAGCACCAGTAAGGGTAAACACTACCTGGAAAAACTTGTGGAAATGTCGGACACGCTGGTAATCGATGGGAAGATAAATACCGTAATCAGCGGCACGTTATCGCAGCGAAAGCGTTTGCAAAACGTGCTGGATAAAATGGAAACCGATGGCGAATTATGTTACGGCCTTTATGTAAGCGGCGAATCGGTAATGTCATGCTATGTACGTGATCTTGATGATGGCCACATTCACTTTGTTGATGGCGCCGAAGGCGGATACACACGGGCCGCCAAAATAATAAAGGCCAAGTTGAAGCGATAATGTTATTGGGCAACGCCGCCCCATCTTACAAATCGTATACAACATAATTGTACTAACTTTGTTATTATCAACATATCTTAATAAAACCCGCCATGAGTAAATTTACCATCCCCGACAAAGTATTGTACGTGTGCACCGGCAGCAAATGTGGCAAAAGGGGCGGTAAAGATATGTACAAACTGGCCCGCTCATACGCTAAACATTACCACGGCGATAGCGAAATTGAAGTAATAGAAACAGAATGTACAGACCGATGTAAATTTGCCCCGGTATGCAGTATACAACCTGGTAATACCTGGTTAAGCGAATACAAAGCGAAGGATGTATTGAAGCTGATGGATTTGATACCGTAGGGACTCAGCCATAAATCACTATCTGCTGACTTTGAAATATTCTTTAACTTTATCACAACCTAACTATCTCATTATAAATACCATACAACCTTCGTTTTACCTAAATCAAGGTATTGACTAACAATGATCAGGTTATAATCATCTGGCATTATAATGCAGTGATCCCCAAAGCGGAGAAGCCACTAAGCCGCCGATCATCCGCACAGTTTGGTCGGGCAAAGGAATGGTATGCGTCAGAATCGAAAAAGATTATCAGACCTTATCGTTGAAATACCGGTTCATGCCGGCGAACATATAGTCCGGGGCCAGCATCTCATCAATCTGTTCCTGAATCTCTTTGATTTCCGCCGGATCGGTCGTCTTCGCTAAATTTTTCTTAAACAGCCGGAACGCCTTAAAAATTTTATAGCGGAGATTGCGCAGCTCCAGGCGATTGATACCGTAATGGTCTTCCATCGCTTTGATATAAGGTTTGGCCTTCCGGTTCTTAGCAACGATCGAAACTTCGCGTATAATATCATCCGCTTCGTAAGCGATAAACGCCTTCGGATCGTCCAGGTAAGGATTGAGCAATAAAGCTTGCTCAGCCTGGTGATGCTTGACATAAGTAGCCAATTTATAATCGATCAGGAGGGCCAGGAGGGGATCCGGTGATATCAAGCCCTGCAATGCATCAATCTCTGGATCAGTGGTCACAGCTGTAATCGCCGGTGCGGGAAAACGCTTGCCCTTTATCGGAAAATTATCGCCTTTATAAGTCTGGTTGCAAATCTGACACGCGAACAAGTAGTTATCATAAGTATAAGCGAGCCACCAGTATATGCTTTTAGGGCGATAATGCTCAACATCGCCATGCGCGACTGTAGCCGTATCTGCTTCACAGTAGGCGCATTTTCGATGCGTTTCGGCCTTAAGCTGAACTTTCGCACCCTTCCAATAGGCTTCGCTGAAGGTCACTGGCTTCTTTGGATCCTGCAGGAACAGTCGGCGGGCAGTCAATAATGCCTTGTCCTTTTTCTTTTTTTTCTCACCGCGGTAGCGCTCATGGATTACGGTGGTGTTACGCAGATAGAACAGCTGTATCATGACTCATTAACGGCTGCTTAACTGTGACTCGATCTTTTCCAATAAATCGAATTCCTTCTGCGAATAAGGTGGCATATCCCGGATAGGCAGGTTTTTCTGAAGCGTGAGTTTTACTTCTTCGAAATGCTCCTTTTCCTGAGCGTTGAGGCTTTTTATCCGTTTTTTTAGCGATTCGTATTCTTTTTTGGTATTCTCAATCTCCAGCGATTCGTCTGTTTCCAGTCCAAAAACCGGCGTCATGAGCAGTTGGTTAATAAGCAGATTGCGCGGTGAGCCTTTGAAGGGGATCAGTTTAACCCTATTCTTTTCGTTCCGTTTCAACGCGTACAGTTCATGAACGTCCGCCTGCTGCGCCGTAAGCGGGGAATGCGTTGTCCCGATCACCTGAAAGTTCGGCAATTTCTTACTGATGAATTCGAGCAAATTACGCTGCCATCTCGGATGCAGGTGCAGATCGACTTCATCAATGAGCAATACACCACGGGCTTGAAGCGGATCTATATTATTATGAAAGTTTTGTGTCACGCGATATAACAAATCACCTATCCAGGCAGCCATGTTCTGGTAACCATCGCTCAATTGGTCAAGCGGAACGATCCCGTCTGATGTTTCAAACAGGACCTGCTTTTTCATTTTATCGATTTCGTGAAATGTAGTTCCCGGCAAAAAATCGTTGAGCGTGTTTTTGACAATATCCAACCCGGACTCGCCGGATTGATAATCCAGGTCGATTATCCAACTGGTAAGGTTATTAAGTGGGTAGTTGTTGTAAAATAGATTCCGGACATTGTTATAGCGACCGTATTTAGCCTTTTCCAAACTGAGCGAATCTGCCGAAAGGCGGCGACTCGCGCCATAGGCGACTACGAAATAATTTCTATCGGCATGAAAGATCGCGTTGTCAATTAATTCCAGCGACTTGCGATTATTGAGGATCACATCCGAAAGTGTATCATCCCTCTTGATGGTCAGCGAAATACTCCGCTCTTCATTCTTCTTGGTCTCAATGATCGCATCGACCGTGCATTTTCGTGCGCCATTCCTGATCCAGCTATTTGCATTGCCTAATAGTTCACCGAGCGCATTGCTGCCGCAGGTAATCAGCGCAATCGCTTTCAGCAAATTACTTTTACCGGTGCCATTCTCGCCGAGAATGAGCGTCCACTTCCTGTTCGAATCGCCGTCATGCCTGAAAGACAAAGTGATGTCTTCAAGACATTTGAAGTTATGAAGGGTAATTTGCTTTAAAAACATAGTTCGCTATTAAAAAACTAAGTTACGATTAAATTGAAAACATGTGCAAATATGCTTCCTGCACTATTCCAGGGCTGAATTTCACTCAACGCCCAGTTTCCTTACGCAGCCTTTGTAGCTTTTTGCTTTCTCAGGTAAAAAAGCAGATGGAAATTACTTTTCATAATTACAGGCTTAAAAGGGAAACAAAAGCAAGTTCGCAGCCTGTTGTTATCAAAACGCTATCTATTTTAATATATTGATAATCAAACAATCACAATCAATTTACTGCATAATGCATTCCCATTTAAGTACCACCGAATTTGCTTTTTTGTTGCGATTTGGTGCATAAAATGGTATTTTGACATAAACAAAAAATATCAATCACTTGATTTACAGGAATTTATTATTTTTCAATATTGTTTTAAGTATCCCGTAGCCCCTCTATCCTCCTAAGATAAAATTCATATAAATGAACATGGCAATAACCGATACCGTAGTTACGATATAAAGCGCCGTTGACTTTACAATAATCCGTCGCCAAAGCAAAGCCATCAAAATAGCCATGTGAATAATTAAAAAAGCCAATGAAACCCAAATGGTATATTTATCGGCCGACGCGCTTTCGCCATAAATAAAAAAGTGGGCAAATTGACCTATGATCTGGAGCACAAAAAACAGTACCAGATTTAACATGGTAACCACCACAAAAACAAATATTTTCTTCATCGGCATACTGTATTGCACTTGCCCTATTCCCCCTCCGGCGTCTCTTTTAATTCGTCCTCTTTTTTACCCTTGCCTAAATGAACTATCGGCTTTTCCTGGGTACCGGTAATAGTCATTGGGATACCAAAGATACCCAACGGTGGCAGGCCAAGGCGAAATTGCAGGTTTAGCTTGCCATCAAAACTTACCTGCCCCTCAAACCTCGGGCGGAAGCCGGCCATCCTCATTTTGGTACGCTGAATGGTGATGATGTTGTTGGCTATGGTGGTTTTAATATCAACCTTGCTTACATCGTTTTTGCCGCCCAGGCTATCGCGCCCGGTTGTTTTACCCACAGCGCTAAATAGTTTAAAACCTTTTACCTTTACCTTTTTAACAGAGAGTACTCCCCCACCCTTCAGCGATGGGTAAATAGGTTTCATATCGCTGTTAAGCTTGCCGCTTAGTTTATAATCCAACGATACAATACCCTCGGCACTTGCGGCAGATGTGGCCATGTCATGAAATAGTTTTACCTCCTTGTAAGCCCTTTTAATGTCAAAATCTTTGGCATCAATATGGTAATCAAAATAAGCTTTTTGCGGGCTTATGCTGCCGTAGGTGGCATCCATTACCACAGGCGCGCCTATCATGGTAAAGCCGGTTTGTTTTAAAACTATCTGGCCTTTGCTTACGCTCATTTGGCCTTTGGCATCGTTGATATCCAGGCCATTATATTTTACCTTTTTAACATCGGCTGTAAAATTCAGATCGAGGTTGGCAGGTACCAGGATAACGCCCGATTTGGCCGCTTTCGGGGTAGAGGGGCCACTGGCAAAAGCTGTAAAATCATCGGCAATGATAAGGCCGCTGCTTAAATTAAACTCGCCCTTTAACGGCGAATTGGGTTTTACAGCATAATCTATCACGTTGGATAACGCGCCGTTAAGCACAATAACCGATTTACCATAATTAGCGGTAAACTGATCGAACTTCATTTTATCCTGGTTAAAGCTAAACAAACCTGTTTTGATAAGGAATGGCTTGGGGAACAGCTCGGATGTTAAAATTAAATCTTTAACCTTCATGGTGCCCGAGTTGGCCAACTGATCATACCTGCCGGCTGTAGCATCGCTTTGTTTACCTTTAAGGGACAGGTTGGTGGTGATAAGCCCTTTTACATTGTATCCTGCCATGGCAAACACCTTGTAAATTTTACCAATATCCAACGATCCGCGCGATTTGATGCTATAATCCAGGTTATCAAAGTTTTTAAGGTTGGCTTTCAGCATAAAGGGCTGCCCTTCAAAGGTGAACGATACCGGTTTAATATTCACCTTAAGGCCTTTTAATGACCCGGTATTGTTGCTGATTGCTGTGCTGATCTCCAGGTTTTCAACCGGGTGGGGGTAATATTTGGTTTGGATGTAACCGCCATGCAAATCAATCTGCGCGTTGGTAACCGGGAATATTCTTTTGGCCGGGATATACCTGCCTTTGGTTTGTACATCGGCATCCAGGTTGCCACGCAAACCGATGCTATCAACCGGGTAAAACTTTTTGATATCGGCCAGGTCGAATTTTGCTTTCAGGTCGGCGTCAATTAAGGCACCTGCGGTATTGCTTAGTTTTAAATAACCTTTAACGTAGTTGTTCAGCGCGTTAATGTTCAGGTTGGTCATGGCCATGGTGGCATGGGCCGGGTTTTGGTCGGGGCAGTTGGCATCAAGGTCAAAGCTCACGTTTTTCATGGCCTCGGGCAGTTTGGCATATTTAAAATAGCCGTTCCGGAAGGCAGAACGCAATCTAAACTTAGGGATACTTGTAACCACAGTATCGATATGATGCCTGATGCCTGTTTTCCTGATTCCGGTGGCGTATTTACCTTCGGCTACCATGTGCAGCGAGTAGCGGCCCTTTACATCAAAAGCCTTTACTCCAAAAGCTTTGTTCCATTTTTCCAGGTCAATCTCGGTATTAATTTTGGCGAAGATCTGCGGCGATTTAATGCCCTTCACCTTAATAACCGATCCGAAGTAATCCCTGCCGATATTAAAATACACCGAATCGATATTCAGATCCAGGCTATCGGGATTACAGCCCGGTACTTTAGCCTCCATATTCAGGTACAGATTTTTTACCGGCTCGGGTGTTTTTTTATTGGCGATATAACCATCGCGGATTTTCATACTGAAATCAAGATCGGGCATTTGCTTGGTGGCGGCTATGTACTTGCCAACAAGCGACATGGTGATCTTCCCGTTACCATTCAGCTCGGTATCATCAGTCCATTTGGCATATTGGGCAGGCAGCGCGGTAAAAATATCGCTCAGGTCCTGCTGATCAGATTTGATCCTGAAATCCATATCGTAACCATCTTTCAAAAACTCAAACTTGCCCTTAAAATCAACCGGCAACGCATTGATCATGAGGTCGTTTTTTTGAAATACAAAAGCAAGCGATTTGGTGTTAATGCTGGTAACCAAATCGGCGTTTACTTTTTTATGGTAAATGTAGTTTTGGCCGCCGTAACTAAAATCAATCGAGCCTATCTCGGTATGGGTATAAAGGTCAAATACATCTTTGCTCAGGTCGCCCCTGCCCTGGTAGTTAAAATCGCGGGCATCAACCAGCAACGGCATCGATTTATCGTTATAAACCAGGTGGCTTTTTTCAATCAGTATCTGCTCAATGCCTAATGATGCGCTTGCGGTATCTGCAGCCTGCGCCGGTTGGGCGGGTTTGGCCTTGTACACGTTATAGTTGCCGTGCCCCGCGCTATCTACCTGGATATTGATGGTGGCTTTGCTCAGGTAAACGCGGTTAATGTTGATTTTACTTTTAAACACCGAGGAAAGATCAATAGCCAGCGAAATTTCTTTTGCTGCTACCAGCGTATCGTTCTGAAAAGGGGCGCTGCCATTGAGCGAAAAATCATCCAGGGTAAGTGTAAGCGCCGGAA
The DNA here is from genome assembly GCF_007971525.1 of Mucilaginibacter ginsenosidivorax. Lineage (NCBI taxonomy): Bacteria > Pseudomonadati > Bacteroidota > Sphingobacteriia > Sphingobacteriales > Sphingobacteriaceae > Mucilaginibacter > Mucilaginibacter ginsenosidivorax. The sequence goes on along the minus strand of NZ_CP042437.1, from coordinate 4,985,057 downwards.
ACTTTTTAAAGAAGGATAGGCTTGTGCCAGAGAAATTGAGCTTGCCGTTAATGCTGCTGCCTGCCCACTGCTTTATTTTATTGGTAATAGTTTGAGGGAACAGGTATGGCAGTAAAAACATTAATACCAAAAGGCTCACCAGGGTAATACCCGTAATTTTGAGCGTTTTAACGAGTATCTTTTTAATTGGGATGGGCATAAAAATATAGATAATCAGGTGCCATAAAGATAGAGCAAAAAGTTGTGCTGTTAGTAGAATTTAGCTACAAAATAGACAAGCATCCTATACCCCCCGGGTTGCAGGGAATCCCTTTCAAAAATTCCGATGTAGAAAGAAAGGTAGCCCCTACGGGGCATAAAAGAAATTTGACATTGTGTTCTACAAATAGGTTGCCTCTACGAGGCAAGCGCCTTTTATTTCGTATTGTATCGTCCTAAAAAAAGTTTACAGTTTTTTAGATAATCCTTTTATGTATTTACAGGGTGTATTATGCCTCGTAGAGGCAACCCATTTGTAGCAATATCATCTAAATTCCTATTATGCCCCGTAGGGGTTACCTGTATCCGCATTAAAATGCTATTATATGAAGTAAAAAAGTTTAAAGCCGGTTTCCCTGCCCCTCGACTGGGGAGAATTAATGCTAAATCCTTCTTCCGGGGCGGGTTTGTTTGAGGCTATCTCCTCAAATACTCCGCTATTTCCGCAAAATTCTTCCTGGCTTCTTCGTTCGGGCTTTCGTCATTTTGCATGTGCAGCGCCCAGCCGAGCGGTGTGCCATTATAAACCTTGTCGGGCATATCCAGCCTCGCGCCTGCCTCAACCAACAGCTTTACACACTCCAATGAGCCGGAATATACAGCCTGGTGTAGCGGTGTAGCATGGCTGTGAAAACCCTTGTTATTTTCCGGGTAACCGTTCGGGTCGGCACCGAGGTTTAACAGGTAGGTTACCATGTGCGGTTTACCGTAGAAACCGGCAACCGTTAAGGCTACCAATAATTCGGCTTTATCTGCCCCGGCAGTAAAACGGATTACATCGTCCATCCTATCCAGCCCTATGGCTGCTGCCAGTGTAAGCTTGCCGCCACGTTTGATTAAGTGTGAGGCGGCATCAAAATTACCGTGCGCCAATGCGCCCAAACCGCCACCCGGTTTTGCGCCGGCATCAATCAATACATCCATTAAAGCTATTTGCACACCGCATTCACGGGGAATCCTGCCGGTTGCTACCAGGCCAAGGGCATAATCCAACTGATGCTGCATGGTACCGGCAGCAAATTCTTTTACAAAACCTACGAGCAATTGAGTAACATCAGCAATATTTGGAGGTAGCGTGCTATTGCGGATAGGATTATCGGCCACAAACCAAAGCAGGTAAGGATCTTGAAAATAGCCGGGTTCGGGAAGATCAAGTTTATCCTGTACCAACTGTCGGTTTTCAGCTATCAAAATAGTTAATAATCCAATATCGCCATTTTCGATAGCTTCCACCGCCTGCCGGAAAAGCGGATTGGTAATGTCAGCGTTTTTCATCCCTCCTGATTGAAATAGTAAATAAGCTTTATCAATTAAAGATACATATGTATCTTTAAAAACCGTTCTTAGCGGTGTTAATTTGCACTAAACCAATGAAAAATATCATCTGCGCAGCCCTGTTTTTATTTATTATCCCGGGAGCCCAGGCCCAGGCGCCGGCTTTCATCATAAAAAGATACAAAGAAATATTTAGGTTGATAAAGGCCGATAAAGCGCAGGAATTATCAAAATTGGTGGCCTATCCCTTAAAACGACAAAACCCGCTAAAAAGCATCGCCAATGCCAATGAATTTGTAGCTTATTTCCCTGTTTTGTTTGATGATGCTTTTAAGAAAAAAATAGTACTGTTTGCCGATAGTGATGTATTTGATCATCATGGCGAATATGGTCTGGTTGGCGGCTCATTTGACGGCGACATATGGTTAAATAGTGATGGCCGAATACAAGCCGTTAATTACAGCTCCAGGCGGGAAACCGACCTGAAAAATCAGCTGACAAAAGAAATTCAAAGCAAAATATATCCAACAGTAAGCCATTGGGACGAGAATGTATTGCTATTACAATCGCCCAAGTTACTGATCCGTATCGACAGGGTTGGCCAAAAACTGAGGTATGTATCCTGGAGCCAGGGCCGCCCAACCTCGACAAAACCCGACCTGGTGCTAAACAATGGCGTAGAAGAAGCACAAGGTACCCAGGGCGGCTGGACATATACCTTTAAAAATGGCGACTGGACCTATGTGATAGATGATGTTGAAATGTGCGAAACAGCAAGCCAATGCGGCTATTTTCTTCGCCTCAGCCTTAAAGACGTTGAAAAATCATCAACCAGGCTAAAGTTGGTTAAATAATAATCCCTATTTATCAAAACGGAAATATCGCTTTGAAACTCACATTGCGGCCAATATTGTAAATACCCAGCCGGCCATTGGGTGAAGCTGTGTAGTATTCAAAATATTTTAGCCTGTTCAGGTTGGATTGATAGGCAACGTCGAACAAATTATCTAGTTGTAAAAAAAGCTCGCAAAAGGATTTTTCCGACTTTCGTTTTATTGTTGTACCCATACCTATGTTGATAAGCGTATAGCCGGGCGTAGCTGTTTCGGTATTATCAAGGGCGTAAAAACGGTTTTGGGCGGCATAAGCGTCGGCCCCTGTTTTAAACCATATTTTTGAAAACACCCCATAAGCCTGTTGCAGGGTAATCTTTACCTCGCTGCGCAGGTGCAGCGGGGGGATAAAAGGCAGGTACTTTGCCGCACCATTTGATTTTTGAATAAGCTGCTGATTTTGATTAATACCCGTAACATAGGCCACACTATTATTAAATGCCAGCCATTTTAGCTTCTGCGGATGCAGGTTAACCGTAAACTCGGCACCATAAAGCCGGGCCTTTGATTGCTGGTACTGATAGGTGCTGTTACCCGGAACAATTATTACCGGGTTACCGGCGGCATCGGTTAGCTTAGCCTGATAAATGTAATTATCAACTTGGTTGTTAAAAAATTCGGCAATAAGATCGGCATCCTTCAGGTAAGCAATTATACCCAGGTCTTCCTGTAAACTAAACTCGGGATTAAAGTTCCTGTCGCCCAGGTAAACAATGTGCGCGCCGGGGTCAAGGCCGTTGGAGCCAATTTCGGTAATATTGGGTGCCCGGTAACCCCTGCCAATGTTGGCTTTAAGCAGCAGCCTTTCGTTAACATTGTAAGTGAGCCCCAGGCTGCCCGAAAGGCCTTTGTAAATATGCTTAAACGCCGGGAACTGGAGATGGGCGCCCGTTGTATCGGGCAGTTTAACCTGGTGCTCAAAGCCATTGACGGCATCAGGCCCAACATAAAAATCATTCCACTTGATGTGGCGGTTATCATACCTTAGGCCGCCCGAAACATCAAGCTTACCAAAACTTTTTTTGCCGAAGATAAACGCGCCGGCATCAAACAGGTTATAATCGGGTATCGGGAAATCGGTAGCCGCCCTGCTGCGGTTGGCCTGGTACATACCGTTAATACCCACAGTACTTTCAACGCCGGCAAATGCGGGTAAATTGTATTTCAAATCGTAATTAAGGGTATTAAGTACTACATACAAACCGGCCTGCTGAGCCTGGGTAGGGTGATTATATTCCCTGCGGATGCTTTGCTGCAGCCCAAGCGTTGCATCAAGGCTGCTATTGCCCAGTTTAACCTGGTTGTGGGTATAAATACGATAATGCTGAATACGCTGGTGAAGCGGCGCTATGCTGTATGAATTTAATTCATTACTGCTAACCACAGGCCTGTTTTTGATATTATCAGCGGCAAGCTCATTTACCTGTTTGGTAAACTGCCGGGTAAGTGAATCGCGGCTACCATCGGGAATTTCCTGTCGGTTATCATATATAGTTGCCGCTATTTGCGAGTAGCCCCATTTTTTTTCAACCCTAACCATACCCGATAAATTGTATTCCCTGAAGCCGGTGTTGTAAACCAACCCGTCAATTTTATCGCGGTAATCATGTGCTGCCTTGGCTGTGGCCCTAAAAGTATATTGCCAGTTTTTATTTTTGTAAGCCAGGCCAAGTGATGTGCCAATCATCCCGTTGTTGGTATGGTAATCGGCAACGTAGTCGCCTTTTAATACGCTGTCCGCCCCGTTGGGTATAGCGGGGATCAGGTTAATAACACCGGCAATTGCATCCGAGCCGTAGGTTAAGCTGGCCGGGCCTTTTATCACTTCGGCCCTGCCAATACCATACTGATCTATCTCGATGCCATGTTCATCCCCCCATTGCTGCCCCTCCTGCCTGATGCCATCATATAACGTTAATACCCGGTTATAACCCAATCCCCTTATAAAGGGTTTTGAGATGTTGGGCCCTGTAGTAACGGCGCTTACGCCGGGCACCCCCTTTACTATGGCATCAATAATATTATTGTTCACATTCATGTTCATCTCCTTTTTGGTCATCACAGCAATCGGCACGGGGTTGCGCCGCAACTCGGTAGCCCGCGATACGCCGGTAATAACCACTTCGTTCAGTTTAGAGTAACTCTCTTTCAGGTTGCTGTTTAAAATTACGGTTTGTTGTTTGGCAATAGTTACCCTTAATTTTTCGGGGAGATACCCAATAGCCGAAAAAGACACCTCGTAGCTGCCGGGGGCAATATTTTGTAACTGGTAATAACCTTTTTGGTTGGCCGTGGTACCTATTGTAGTGCCTACTATAGTAACCGAGCCATAGGCCAGCGGTTCGCTGCCTGTTGTGAGGCGGCCTTTTAACACACTAACCTGGGCTAAAGCACTTACTGATGGTAGTAAGAGTATCAAAAACAAGTACCATATTTTCATTTGATTGCAGATTGATTTTTATTCAAAGCACAAAACAAATAAAAATAATTAGTCTTACCTAATTTTATTAAATAAATAAAACTAATTAATAATCTTAAATACATCAGATTTTATAGCTTAGCAATACCGCAAGAGACACTAAAATGAAAAGAGAGAAAAGTTTAAACGATAAAAAACATCGTTATGCAGGTTAACGAAGCAGTATTTAAGTCGATTGAAGGAGGCACTGCATACCAACGCGTTTATATTTATTAACCGGGTAACAGATTGTGTGCGAAGACCATACTTAACATAGGGATGTTATACACCCCGTTAAAACACCTATTGCATACCCCGTTAAAAAACGGGGTATTTAACCAATAAGTGTTTTTTTATTTTAATCTTAAATAACTAAATTAGCTTTTGCATAGTCCTGTTTTTATTCCCCTATAATTAAAACAGATTAAACCAAAAGGAAACTTTTTCCTTAACAAACATTTTCGCAAATATTAGTTTAATTTCAATGGATCAAAAAAACATGGCCTCCAATATCCTGGTGATAGATGACGGCGAGATTGATAATATTATTTTTGAAAAGGTGGTAAAAAGGGTAATGTCAAATTCAAGGATAGATGCCTGCAGCGACGCCCGAAGCGCTATTGCCAAACTAATGCATATCAGCAAAACCGAACCTCATCTTTTTCCAGATTATATATTTTTAGACTTAACGATGCCCGTTATGGATGGGTGGGACTTTTTAGAGGAGTTCAGGCGATTAAATATCGATCCACTTAAGCAAAGTAAAATATATCTTCTATCTTCGTCGATATCAATTAAGGACATTAACCGGTCGCGCACGAACCCCTTGGTGTTTGATTTTATATCAAAACCAATGAACAGGCAAAAGGCCGAGGCCATTTTTGAAGTTGCCTAAAGCTTCAGCACCGTAATATTAATATTTAACTAAACTTCTTTATCCATGTTGAAAAGCATTTTGGTAATTGAGGATGATACCGACATTTTAAGTACAATTGAAAACGTTTTGGTTTACCATAATTTTGCGGTCACGGGTTTAACCCATACTAATGATATTATTGAATCTATAAAAACCTACAAACCCGACCTTGTGCTAACCGACTATATGTTACCAGGTATGAATGGTGGTAAAATTTGCCAAACCATTAAAAGCACCAAAGAAACCAACCATATCCCCGTTATACTTATTTCGGCTTATCATCGCCAGGCCATCTCATTAGCCAATTTCAACTACGATATTTATATCCCCAAGCCTTTTGACATTGATAAGCTGGTGCAGGCTATAAATAAGTTGTTGAATTAGTCTTGAGTCAAAAGTCTTGAGTCAAAAGTCAGCTTTACTTTCTACTTGGAACTTAAGACTCCCGGCTGAAGACTATCCGTCAATACACAATTAATATAACATTAGTTTATGATTGTTACGGCTTTATAAAGCTGCCTTATCCTGTATAGCTACACTATTACAAGGTAGTTTTATTGTTGTAACTGCACCAAGGTTTGGGCCATCGCTTTGTATTTGAAATGAGCCATCATGACTATCAATAATCGATTTACAATTATATAAGCCCAGCCCGGTACCGCTCTCTTTGGTTGTAAACCCTCTTTTGAAGAATTTATTCCCTGTTTCGGCATCAAAGCCTTTACCATTGTCGGCCATCCTGAGTTCGAAAAAGTCATTAGCGGTGCTTAAATTAATCTCGATTGTTTTTTCGTCCTTTTCAAGGTCAATAGCTTCAATACTATTTTTCAGCACGTTTAAAATAACCTGCATTAATTTGGTATGATCGCCTTTTAAAACATATTCGCCCGGCGCCACAGCCACCTTTAACTGGATGCCTTTTTTATCGGCAGATGCCAGAAGCATAGCCTTACAATCGTCAATGATATTAACCAGGTTTACCATTTTGCGGTCCTGCGACCCGCCGTGCCCTTTAACAAACTGGCGCTGAATACTTAAAATGTCCTGTATGTGCGATAAAATATTCAACAATTCGGTAACAGCAGTTGAAATTTCGCCTTTGTTTTCGGCCTGCGATTTATGGATACTATCTGTAAGGGATACCAGCGCTTTAGCTTTATCGGCACCAATTGCCAGTTCAAGTGCGCTTTGCTGCCCTTTTATAAATAAGGCAAGATTTTTAATGGTATCAATATTGTACCGCTCCATCACCCGGTTAATCCGGTTAAGGTACGATCCAAAGCCTACCAGCGCATTGCCAATATCGTGCAATACTTCTGATGCAATTTCAAATTTACCCTGTGCTATCGCTTTTTCTAACTCCTGCTCTTTTTGCGATATCAACTGCGCGTTTGCAAGTTTTAAATCCTCCGCCTGGCTGCGCAGTTCTTCCGATTGAAGATTTAGTTCCTCATTAAGCTTATTTAACGCTTCTTCATTTTTCTTGCGCTCGGTAATGTTGTGCCCAATGCCCAATATACGCTCAACCTGCCCCATTTCATTACGCACAGGTACTTTTGAAGTTAACAGCCAGTGTTTATTGCCTTCCTTGTCAAAAAACAGTTCTTCTTTGTTTACTATCGCTTTACCTTCCTGAATTACATTTAAATCATCATGATATCCGCGTAAGCCAATGTCATTATTAAATAATTCGAGGTCGGTTTTGCCAATTACATCAGCTTCTGATTTTGCACCAATGGTTGCTACATCGGCAACATTGGCTATTATCTTTCGGCCGTTAGCATCTTTTATATAAATAGTGTCGGGCAAATTATCAATAAGGGTTCGCAGCAGTATTTTTTCAAGCTGCAATTGTTCTTCTACTTTTTTTGATGCCGTTACATCGGTATGGGTACCTATTAACCGTTTTGCATTACTCCCCTGCTTATTATTTACATAGCGGCCACGCGACCAGATCCACACCCAGCTGCCATCGGCATGTGCCATCCTGAAAAAATTCTCGTATATTTTATCGGTTGGGTTATTTAAATATTCTTCAAACCGGGCAGTTGCTTTTTCCCTGTCTTCCGGATGAATAAGATTAATCCATGTTTCATTTAAATTACCTTTGCCCGTAGTATCAAATTCATTAATTGACCTGCCCAGCAATAAAAAATACTCCTCATTACAATTCAGAAAGCCTGTTTCGGTAAAATATTCCCAGGCACCAATATCAGATGCCAGCATCAGCTCCCGGTAGGTTTCAATTGTTTTTGTAAGCTCTTCAATAACTTCCGGCGAATGGGGATCACTAACAACCGGTTGATTACCGTTTAATGCAATATCAATCATCTTAATATCAGGTTAGGGTACTATAATGGCAGGGTAATTAAAAACACGGCGCCCTGATCGTTTTTCACTGTAATATTGCCGCCGTGTGCAGTTATAAACTGCTTTACAATGGCAAGGCCCAGGCCGGTTCCGTTTTTCTTTTGCCGGGTAACAAATGGCTCAAAAAGAGTACCCGCTATTTCATCAGGAATGCCAGGGCCATTATCGGCTACGCGTATAATCACCGCATCACCCTGTACTTCTGCGCTGATATTGAGCGTGGCATCAGGCGTTTTACGATCATGAAGTGCATCTACGGCATTGTTTACCAGGTTACTTAACGTTCTGCGCAATTTGCTTTCGTCACCATCTACAAATAAGGGGTCTGGCACATTAACATTTATAATAATGTCAGCTGCGCCATCCCTTATCTCTACCTGCTTTACCGCGTCCCATGAAATTTTATTTATGTTAACAGGTATTTTTTTAACAGGGGTGTTTTTTATAAAATCTAAAAAATCATCAAATATTAATGATGCCTGCTCGGCCGATTTATCAATCAAATCAATCAGGTCGCTTTCAAGGCCATCCTCACGCATCATCTCGGTCATCAATTTTATATTTTTAATAGGCGTGCGCAGGTCATGCATTACCATGCCAATTACCTGCCCTACGGCCGATAATTTTTCTTTTTGTATCAGCTTTTCATTTAACTCGGCATTTCTGATGGCCTGGGCCGCATTTTGAACAAAAAGCTTCAGCATATACATTTTTTCGGTTTTAAGCCTTTCCTGTTTTTTAAGAACTGCAAATACCGAATAAGTATCCAGGCGCGCTAAAACAAGCTCATCCACCTGTATTACCTCGTCCTTTTCTATATCTATGCTTTTTACCCGCGCAATTAATTCCTGCAGGTTTATTTTCTCTTCTATCGCACCTATCGAAATTATTTTTTCGTACGCAAAATCATCATCCAGTTTACCTATCAGGGCCAAGTCGGTATCTAACGAGCCGGCCAGCTGGTCAAGAATGTTTTTCAGCAATGATGTCAGCTGCATCTTGTTTAAACCGATGGAAGAAATAGATTCAATCAGCTTTTCAAGATTCCTGAGCTTGTTATAATCGGTAACAGCTTTGGTAGCCAGTTGAATAATCTCTTCCGGCGCGTAAGGTTTGCAATGATATCCTACGTTTTGGCCTGCCTGCTCAACAATTTCATCAATAGAGCGGTCGCTGAAAGCAGTAATGAAAATAATTTCGGCCTTTACATCGTATTTCCTAATTTCCATGGCAGTTTCAAGGCCGCTCCATCCGGGCATACGCATATCTAAAAATATAACGGCGTATGGCGTACCGTTTTCAACAGCTTTTTTTACCAGCTTAACGCCTTCCATCCCGTTGGGTGCTTTGGCAACAGTAAACTCCGGAATGCCCCGGGTACGGGTTCCTAATAGTGGTTTAGGAACGTCAAAAAGAATATTAAACGCCTGATCGATATTTTCCTGCTCTTCATCATTATAATTGGGCATCAATATATCTTCGATATTATCCCGAACTAATTCCTCATCATCAATGACCAGGACAGCAGTATTAGGCTTATTCATAATTCTTTAAAATAGATTTAACTTAGGAGTTTTTAATTAGAGGTTTCTACGATAAATTTTGATTTAGGTTGTTGAATTATCAAAACTGCCGGAATAATATTAACAGTGAACTTAATAATACTTAAAAACAGTAAAACACATGCTATCCCTTCATTAGTTTTGGATTGGCAGAAACGTTATTATTGATTTTTGGTGGAGGGGCATTATTCGATAACCAAATCTGGTTATCCTTGATTAGAACACCATTACACGTACAAAGGCAAACAACCGACACTTTAACGTTTAAACAGCAAAAAAGCCCCCAATTACATGCTGACCTTCAGCACTGGGGAATTGAAAGTCAATTTAAACAGGGCAACCATATAATCAACTATGGTCAGGACTTTGAAAGATACTATAATCAGGAAGCTTTAGTGTGGTTTATGCCGCAAAGTTTTATCAGCTTTGCGAACGCAAATCATCGCAGTTTATGGAACGAAATGTAAAATACCTTGTGGAGTGAATTTTTGATCCCAATCGTAAAACACGAAACGCCGTACTATTCACACCTACCCGGTCGTTGGACTTCAATTTTTCAATCTTATATCACTGGATAATAACGAAACAAATTTCAATTCTCTTATTCAATTTTCAAATCAACATCGTTGTCCATCCATCCCAAATTAAAAACGGGAATGTTGCCAGTTGCTTCCCATCCTTTTGCTATAGCGTGTAAAATTACCTGGCGTACAATATATCCGGTTATAACAATCTTTTGCTTCGCTCCTTGCCCCTTACCCCCATCTGGTAAAATCCATTCATGCGTAACTTTAGAGTGGTATTCAAAATACGCTGTTATTACCCGATTTTGTTGCTTCATAGGTATTATTGAAAGGCTTATAGCATCATCAGTGCCCGTTGTACTCCAGGCATACTTTATATTATCAACGGTAATATTCCTCAGTCCTTTTTTAGGCAATGTCATTATCGAAACTCTTATATGCTGACGTTTTCTTCCTTAACTATTTTGTTCGCTTTCCGAACGTAAATAAAAATTACAGTTGCTACAAATAAACAAAAACAAGCGTTAATTAATGTCCCAACGCCTTCGGCCTTAAAGGTTTTGTCGGTTGACCTTATATTTTTAATTCCGTCATACACCTCGTAAAGGAAATACAAAAACATATAGATACTTGCAGCGAGTGAAATTTTTCGGTACTTAACAAAAACTGAAGACATAGGAGTAGGCTTTGGTTTATATAAAAAAAGCAAGCCAACCTGGCCTGCTTTATACTGTGATCCCATTTGGATTCGAACCAAAGACCTACAGATTAGAAATCTGTTGCTCTATCCAGCTGAGCTATAGGACCATCGGTAAAATCAACGACTTTGTGGCAAGGTATCATGCCATCGTGTTTTTCGCGGTGCAAATATGCAAAATTATGCTGAATTATCAACCACAAATTTGTGATTTGATTAACGAACGGCTCTTTTTACGATTCTTTTGTATAGGTATTCGGTAAATCGCGCGTTTACATCATCAGGAAATTTCCAGTTGGGATAGTATTGTTTTTTAATATATTTTAAACTGCCAAAGAATAAAATACTTACTGTTAACAATAAACAAAGCGAGAGCAATATTGCTCCAAAGGTAATAACAAAGTCCATCTTAATTAGTATTTTATTGTTATTACGCAAATAAATTGTAAAGGTTATATTTTTTTTGCCCGTGGGTATTAATTATTTAACGGCCAAAATAAAAGCCCCTCGCACTCGCTGCTTGGGGCTTTAAACCTAAACCTTATCACAATTAATAAGTGTAGAAACACTTACCTTATGAGGTGGCAAATATAGGGCACTAAAGTTTATTTTGCAACACCGGATTGAAATTAGGACACTCCGGTTATAAAATTAACAGAAATGTTACCTTACGTTAATCCTGGTATTTTTAATTAATATAAGCGAAACCACGATTAATCCGATTAACCCTCCCGCAATAACCGTTACCAATAAATTCCCAATCTGATGTAATTTAAGGCCTATTGATAACCTTATGATGGTTATTAATACTATAGAAAGCACTACTATTACCCAATATTTGCCGATTGTGTGTGTCCTGACAGCCTCATTTTTGGGCATCGGTATAATAACCGCCGCGATGGCGGCAAACCCAATGAACGTGCTACCATGTTGTAGTATCTTATAAATAAACACACGATGCCCCCCGAGGCTCATTGTTTTTGTAAGTGCTGGAAAATGTTGAACAAAATACCCCTTGGGATGAGTAAAGCCATCCCAAAAAAGATGCGAGGCCGACCCAATAAAAACCGAACACGCCATGACGGCGACGGACAATAACGAAATATTTAAAGGCAGGTATTGATACTTGGAAAAGCGGCTGTTGAGGAACCGGGGCAAATTATCAATAAACCCATCCCTTACCAGCACCAGGTAAACATAGCTAAGCAAGATACCCAGGGGCACATCAAACCAAAACAACCCGGACAACGTATGGCTATAATTACTTTTTACCTGCATCCTGATAAAATATTCAAAATCGGGCGTCATGCTGCCGGCTATCAAACCAGTTAAGGAATACCAGCGTTTGGGAAGATGTTTTAAGGGTAAAATGATAGCCGGATGAGCGAAGGTGAGGGGCATGGGGTTTAACTTAATTCTACATCAGTAATTGTCTTTAAACTCCCCGTTACCCCTATGTCAATTAAAACGGCTATCAGATAAGCCATCAGGCCATTGGTCGTAAACTTCATAGATACTTTAATCATCCCGAAAACAGCTGTGCATGTAACTGCAACAATTAACGCCATCATAAGATATGAGAGCGAAGTTGCAACAAAAAAAAATCCGGCAATACCCGCGACAGCAATTATTGCACTTGTCAACGTAAATCCATAAAGATCGTCTCGCTCCAAAAACCTGGCTGTAATTATTGTTCCGGCACCAGTATCATCAAAACTCATTTCTATTGAACCTGCAACATTCCAGCTTGTACTACTCAAAGTAGCATCGGTAATTTTCACCATATCGCCTTGAATTGTAACCAACTTGTAATCGGGATATTTAAACAGTGAAGAAAATCCTGTATTTTCTTTTGCAACCTCAATTTTAAGAGCTAAGAAACTAAGCAGGTCATCTTTCATCTTGCTTGTTTCTATTTGGTAAAAACGTTTAGGAGGGTGCCAAAAAGCCATTGTATAAAGATAGGTACTTTCATTCATTGTTCGATATTCGCTTTTCAACCCCTATTATCTATATTTGATCAATCCCAACAATACCATCATGAATACAACAAAAGAATTTTTCCCTTTAAATGAGGACCACAGCCGCCGTAAATTTATTGCCAACGTTGGCAAAGTTGCTGTAGCTTCGGCATTACTAAGCGCCCCATTTGCGGGCAGCGCTGCCAGTTTTTTTGATGTTAAAGAGGATGTTACCGTTGGGCAGATCATCGATAAGTTTATCAGCCAAATTGCAGGGGCTCCCTTCCCTAAAACGGTTGATACTTTAAAATCGGGCAGTTTAGATATTAAAGTTACGGGCATTGTTACTACCATGTTTGCCACTGTTGATGTGATAAAGCAAGCCATTACGTTAAACGCCAATTTTATTATAGCCCACGAGCCTACTTTTTATAACCATGCCGATGAAACCGACTGGCTGGCCAACGATGATGTTTACCAATACAAAGCCAAACTGCTTAAAGATAACAACATTGCCGTTTGGCGTAACCACGATTACATCCACAGCCTTAAACCAGATGGCGTAGGCCTGGGCGTGCTAACCCTGTTAAACTGGGGCGCCTATTACCGGCCCGATTTAGGGAATGTACTGGTGTTGCCCCCTACCAGCTTAGCTGCGCTAATTGATTATCTTAAAAACAAACTATCCATTAACAAAGTACGCTACATTGGCAACCCCGCGCAAAGCTGCCAGAAGGTTTTATTTTTACCCGGTGCCGCAGGTGGCCGAAGGCACATAACCGAGGCCGGCAAAGTGAAACCAGATGTATTAATTGTTGGCGAAATACAGGAATGGGAAACTGCCGAATATGTGAGGGATGCGCAGGCTAAAGGTGATAACCTGGCCCTGATAGTACTGGGCCATATTGCCAGCGAAGAACCGGGATCGGAGTTTATGGCCGGTTGGTTAAAACAGCATTATCCGGCTATAAAATCTGTCCATATCCCTTCAAAAAACTCACTGTCATTCATGTAGCTCAAACTGCCTTAGTGTAATTATATGTAAGTATTTTTATTAGGGGTTGCTAAATAATTTAACATTACGTACAATTGCAAAAAAAACTAATCGTAATGGCCTAAACCTCAATTACATGTTAATTTTACATTTATTATAATACCCGGTATAGTAAAAATGTGTTATTAATAATGATACTTTAGACCATTAACGTTAGATTTTGTGTAAAAAGAAAGTGTAATTGGCGTGAAAATGGCAATTTTTATGATTTAGGTTACAAAGTGTTTTTTTTACAATAAGTTAATCATACTTTTAACCCAATTTTTCTAATAAAACTTTATTTATGATCATAATTGCTGACGGTGGCTCAACTAAAACAAACTGGTGTCTGGTTACCGAAGAAGGTAAAAAAGTGTATTTCAACACTGAGGGATATAACCCCTATTTTTCAAGCACCGAGTACATCATCCAATCGTTAAACGAGAGTTTGCCTACCGACCTTGATAAAAACGAGATAACCGAAGTTAATTACTACGGTGCAGGTTGCTCAACAGATGATATGCGTAACCTTGTAAAGGTTGCCATGGAAGCTGTTTTCACTAAAGCTAAGGTAAACATTGGTCATGACTTGCTTGCCGCTGCACGCGCCTTGTTAGGTAACACCGAAGGTTTCGCAGCTATTTTAGGTACAGGTACCAACACTTGTATTTATGATGGTAAAGATGTTGTACAAAACATCGATTCAGGCGCTTATATCCTTGGCGATGAGGGCAGCGGCTGCTACATCGGTAAAAAGTTATTAACTGACTACTTACGTGGTTATATGCCCGAGCCGGTGCGCAACCTGTTCTGGGAAACCTTTAAACTTACGCCCGATGATATTAACGAGCAGGTTTATACCCAGCCACGTGCCAACCGTTTTTGTGCAAGCTTCAGCAAGTTTGTTTACGATAATAATGTGCATATTGAATATTCACGCAACTTAGTACGCACCTCGTTCGAAGACTTTTTCCGTAACCTGGTTACCCACTACCCCGATTATCAAAAATACACCTTCAACTGCATTGGTTCTGTAGGCTACAACTTCCGTAACGTATTGGAAGAGGTTGTTACCGAAAACGGAATGGTTGTAGGCAACATCATCCGCTCGCCTATAGATAACCTGGTTAAATACCATTTGGAGTTATCGCCGAGCTCTTTGTAGAAGAGAGAGTCAAGAGTCAAGAATCAAGAGTCAAGACAGAAGAAAAAAGGGTTGGAGGTGAAATATCTCCAACCCTTTTATAATTAGATAGCTTCTGTCATCTGACCAAATTAAAACGGGTCGGAAAATAAATTCCGACCCGTTTTATATATAACCTGCAAGGTGCAGCTGTCTTGATTCTTGACTCTTAATTCCTGATTCTTTTCCCTGCAGCTCTCTTGACTCTTAATTCTTGATTCTAATCCTACCCGAGACTCATTTCTCCCTGGAATATCTTCCCGTACTTGCGTTTGTCAAACTTGTAAAGTTTGGCGGCACGGTACGATACGCCTTTTTGCTTCTCGTCCAGTTCTTTCAGGAAACCGTAGCTGAGCATTTTTTTGCGGAAGTTGCGTTTATCGAGTTTTTTGTTGAGCACTGCCTCGTAAAGTGATTGCAGCTGGGTAAGCGTAAATTTTTCAGGTAATAGTTCAAATGCTATGGGCTGATAGTGCAACCGGCGGCGTATTTTATTAAAGCCGGTGTTAAATATCTCGCTGTGGTCAAAGGCCAGCTTGGGTAAATCGTTTACCGGGTGCCAGATGGCTTTTTTGGCAAACTGGGTTACCGGGCGCAGCTCTTTTTGGCCATTAATGCGTATAAGGGCATAGTAGGCTACGGTAATTACGCGGCCCTGCGGGTGCCTGTTTACCTCGCCAAAGGTATGAAACTGCTGCATATGCAAATCGCGCAGGCCGGTAAGCTCATACAATATCCGCTCGGCGGCATCGTCAATGCTTTCGTCCTGCTCAACAATGTAGCCGGGAAGTGCAAACCAATCTTTATATGGTTCTTCGTTACGCTCAATCAGTAAAATCTTAAGTTCGCCGGCTTCAAAACCAAAAATCACGCAATCAATAGAGAATACGGAATCAAACTTAGGCAGCATTAGTTCCAAAATAGTTATCGGGATTTAGTTTACAGTTTAAATATATGACGTTAATTTCTAATCTAAAAAAAAACAAATAAATTTAATGGTGTAATTTACACACTGTATCTTCGTAGCACAAATTTAGTAGTGTAAAAATGCAGAAAATTTCAAAAATTGCTGTTTTAACTTCGGGCGGCGATGCACCGGGCATGAACCCTTGTATCCGCGCCGTTGTTCGTACAGCACTATATAATGGCCTTGAGGTGGTGGGTGTACGCCAGGGTTATAAAGGACTTATCGAGAACGACATGTACGATATGAACAAGCGGTCGGTAAGTAATATACTGAATTTAGGGGGTACCATATTAAAAACCGCCCGCTGCCTGCCATTTAAAGAAGATGAAGGCATGGCCACTGCTTACAAACATTTAAAAGAGCACGGCATTGATGCGCTTGTAGTAATTGGCGGCGATGGCACCTTTACCGGCGCCCTGCGTTTTTCAAAAAAATACCCTGATATTGCCGTAATTGGCGTTCCGGGCACTATCGATAACGACCTTTGCGGCTCAACTTATACGCTGGGCTTTGACACCGCTACCAATACCGTTATTGAAGCTATCGATAAAATTCGCGATACGGCCGATGCGCATGACCGCCTTTTCTTCATCGAAGTAATGGGTCGCGATTCGGGCGCTATTGCCCTGCGTGCAGGCATTTCATGCGGCGCCGAGGCCATTTTACTACCCGAAAAACAAACAGCCATTGCCGATCTGATCAAAAACCTCAAAGAAGGCGAGATGAATAAAAAATCATCAAGCATAGTTATTGTGGCCGAAGGCGATAAGAATGGCGGTGTGTATGACGTGGCAAAAGCGGTACAAAAAGAAGTTAAAAACTACGACATTAAAGTAACTATATTAGGCCACTTGCAAAGAGGGGGCAGCCCATCCAGTTTCGACAGGATTTTGGGCAGCCGTTTGGGCTTTGCAGCAGTTAACGCTTTGATAGCAGGCGAAACGCAAAAAATGGTAGGTTTGCAGGCCAATCATATTTTGCTAACCAGTTTAGAAGAAGCGCTTAACCACCATGAGTTTAAGCTGGAAGCAGACCTTTTGCAAATGGTTGATATATTATCAATATAATTAATGATTGCAGTAGTTTATAGCGGTTCGTATTTTGCACATTGGCGCCTGGCCGATAAAGGAAGAACTATTGCTTCCTTTAAAACCAATGGCATCAATCCCTACTTTAACGACGAAAAGCATATCCTGCAACTCCTCAATAAAAACATCAACCTTATTCACCACGCCGAAGAGATAAAGCGCATTTACTTTTTTGGCGCAGGTGCATCGTCAGATGAACGCAAGGCGGTTGTATACAACGCGCTTTCGGCATTTTTCAAGTTCGGTAAGGTAACGGTTGATCATGATATAACCGCCGCGGCTATTGCCTGCTGCAAAAACTCGCCCGGTATTGTAAGTATTTGCGGCAGCGGCTCAAACGCGGCTTATTACGATGGTAAAAAAGTTGCCCCCAACAACTACGGCCTGGGCTATATACTGGCCGATGAGGGCAGCAGCAACTGGCTGGGCAGGCAGCTTATTAAAGGTTTCATGAACGAAACCCTGCCGGCAGGCATCCGCAAAAAGTTTATCCATAAATACGATGCCGACCGCAAAACGCTTTTAGAGAAAGTTTACCGCCAAAAGCAACCGGCCTTATTCCTGAGTTCGTTTGCCGATTTTTACCTGGAAAACCGTACCGATCATCATCTCCAAAGCGTCATAAAAAAAGGATTTAGCAGCCTAATTTCTACATATTTAGTACCTTTACATCAGCAACATCCCGAGTCCTCAATCCATTTTGTGGGTACGGTTGCTGCCAATTTTCAGGAACTTTTATATGAAAGCGCTGCCGAAGCCAATTTGCAGATAACCAACATTATAAAAGAACCCATAAATAATTTATTAACCTACTATTCAAATAAAAATTAAAAAATCATGAAAATAGGAATTAACGGTTTCGGCCGTATTGGCCGCCTGGCATTCAGGGCCGCAATTGAAAGATCCGACATTGAAGTTGTTGGTATTAATGACCTGGTTGAGCCAGATTACATGGCTTACATGTTAAAATACGATTCAACTCACGGACCATTCAAAGGCACTATTGCTGTTGAAGGCGGTCATTTGGTTGTAAACGGTAAAACCATCCGTGTTACTGCCGAAAAAGACCCTGCTAACCTTAAATGGGGCGAAGTAGGTGCTGAAGTTGTTATCGAATCAACAGGCTTGTTCCTTACCCAGGAAACTGCTCAAAAACATATTGATGCAGGTGCTAAAAAAGTTGTAATGAGCGCACCCGCAAAAGATGATACCCCTACATTTGTAATGGGTGTTAACCATAAAGAACTGAAAGCCGATCAAAATATCGTTTCAAATGCTTCATGTACCACCAACTGTTTAGCACCTATTGCTAAAGTATTGGATGATAACTTTGGTATCGAAGAAGGCTTAATGACCACTGTACATGCTGTTACAGCTACTCAAAAAACAGTTGATGGCCCAAGTGCTAAAGACTGGAGAGGTGGCCGTGGTGCTTACCAAAACATCATCCCTTCATCAACAGGCGCTGCTAAAGCAGTTGGTTTAGTTTTACCTCAGTTAAAAGGCAAATTAACCGGTATGTCGTTACGCGTACCAGTTGCCGACGTATCTGTTGTTGACTTAACCGTACGTTTGAAAAAAGGTGCATCATACGAAGCCATCAAAGCAGCTATGAAAGCAGCATCAGAGGGCGAATTAAAAGGCATTTTAGGTTACACCGAAGACGAAGTAGTATCTGAAGACTTTAAAGGCGACGCACGCACATCAATTTTTGATGCAAAAGCAGGTATCGGCCTTAATGATAACTTTGTTAAAGTGGTATCATGGTACGATAACGAGTGGGGTTACTCAAACAAACTGATTGACCTTGTTCAGGAATTAGGTAAATTCTAATTTCCCTTTTCCCAACATTAATTTAAACTAACAAAGCCCTGGCAATAGCCGGGGCTTTGTGGTATTAAAAATATGCCTGGTTCGCAACCTTACACAAACTACTCCGTTTTTAAACTCTTAACCGGGTTCATCAATGCGGCTTTTACAGTTAGTAACGATACCGTAACAAAGGCGATGATGAATACCACTATAAATGGTATTACAAACAAAATCCAATTGATGCTGAGCCGGAACGAGTAGGTTTGCAGCCATTTGTTAATGGCATACCATGCCAGCGGTGCCGATACAACAAAAGCAACTACTACCAACAGGGCAAAATCCTTATAAAGCAGCTGCAAAATATTAGTTACAGTAGCCCCAAGTACCTTCCTGATGCCTATCTCTTTGGTGCGTTGTACAATGGTGTATGATACCAAACCAAATAACCCCAGGCAGGCAACAAATATGGCTATGAATGTAAATACGCCAAACACCTGGCCAAAACGCTTATCGGCCTGGTATTGCTTGTTAAAGTGCTCATCCAGGAAAAAATAATCAAACTGATCATTTGGAAAATATGTTTTCCAGTCTGTTTTCAACCCAGCCAATGTTTGCTGAATATTGGCTGTGCTTATTTTAATAGATACCTGGTTGCGTAAATCCGGGATACATCTAAAAATCAAAGCGTCGTAATCATCCCGTAATGATTGCTGATGAAAATTTTCAACAACACCAACTATAGTATAAGTTTTGCCCCAAAAATCAATTTGTTTGCCTATGGCCTGTTCGGGCTTATCAAAACCCATTTGGTGAATGGCCTTTTCGTTAAACACTACCGAAGCCGTATCGGTAGTAAACTGGGCCGAAAACCTGCGACCGGCAAGCAGCTTCATATCGTAAAAAGTGAGGTATTCCTGGTCGCCGGCAATAACGCGGTATTGTTTGCCTTGCGACTGATCGGCGCCGTGGGGCTTAATGCCACCCGCGTTCCAGGCCACCGGCTCACCAGGCACCGTGGTCGATACGGTCATCCCTTTAATAGCCGGGTTAGTAAGGATGTTGTTTTTAAAAGCCTTCATGTTGCGGTAAAACGAATCTATTTTGGCTATCGGCGGTTTAACCACAATGGTTTGATCAATATTAATACCCAGACTTTGGTTTTGCATATACTGAATTTGCCTGAACACTGTGAGCGAACCAATCAGCAGGAAAATTGATGCCGCAAACTGGAAAACCACCATCCCCTTGCGCAAAATTATACCTCGCGGCGATGCCGATAGTTTACCCTTCATCACCTCAACAGGTTTAAAAGATGACAGCACCATAGCCGGGTAAAAGCCCGAAAAAAACGAGCCCGCCAGCAATATACCCGCTACAGTTATCCAGAATACCGGGTTTAAAAACAAACTAAAGCTAACATGCAGGCCCGATATATTGGCAAAAACGGGCAAAAAAACAATAATGAGTATAACCGCCAGCAGCAGCGCCAGCAGGTTAAGCAACCCCGCCTCCAGCATAAACTGTACAATAAGCTGTTTCTTTGCCGAGCCTAATGTTTTACGTACACCAACCTCTTTGGCCCGGCCTATCCCCTTGGCGGTGGCCAGGTTAATATAATTTATCCAGGCTATAATAATTACAAATATGGCTATACCCAACAGCAGGTAAACAGAATTACCATCGCCGTTGGGCTGCAGTTCAAACATCAGGTTGGAGTACAGGTGAATGCTGCTTACCGGCTGCAACGTATAGATGCCGCTTTCGCCCGAGCCTTTGTATTTATCATACGCCTTTTTTACAATGGGGATAAACTTAGCTTCTAAAGCCCTTGGATTTACACCCGGCTTAAGCAGCAAGTAGGTAGTGCAGCCATCGTTCATCCACTGGTTATCAATACCCGGCGCGTAAATTTTTGATAAGGTAGCCCACGACTGTAAAAAATCCAGTTTCATATGTGTATTTTCGGGCATATCCTCCATTACGCCGGTAACCTTCATTCCCTTATCGTTATAAATAGTAATGTTTTGGCCAACGGGGTTTTGGTTGTTAAACAGCTTTTTGGCCACACTGCGCGATATAACAACCGTATTGGGCTCGGCCAGGGCAGTTTTAGGGTCGCCACTTAGTAATTTGTACGAGAAAATATTGAAGAACGAATTGCCCACAAAATAATTATTGGCAACCGTCATTTTCTGATCCTTATAACTCAGCAAAATATCGCCCGCAGGTGATAATTTCACCATATCTTCCACCTCGGGCAAATCGTTTTTAAACTCCGTTCCCGGTGCAAAAGCCCCGCCTGCCCAGCGCGTACTTAATTTGCCATTATTAAAACGGTCCTGGTTAATGCGGTAAATACGATCCTTCTTAGCCTGAAAATTATCAAAGCTCAGTTCAAACGTAACATACTGCAAAATTAAAAGGCATGCGGCCATACCAATGGCCAGCCCCACAATATTAATAAACGAAAAGGCTTTGTTTTTAGTGAGGTTGCGGAAAGCAACCAGCAAGTAATTTTTAAGCATAATAACTGGATTTTAAGCTATTAGTGTAACCAACATTGTGCCCGTATTTTAAACATTTAAAAATCAAATACTTAACAAAACAACAAGACTACGAAAGCGTTCGGATATGATACAGTACAGTACGTGTGCGAACGGGACAATGCCTGCTGACACGGGCTCATATTCATACTGCGCAAAACCTTAAGCACCAGGCCGGTATCCATTTCCATCATTATTGCTGGGGATCCCCTAAACAAAAACCCCGATACTCTGGTTAGTTTTGGATTGCATCCAAAAGCTATATTGCTGTCTTTTCCTCTGGAGCAGCCTGTCAGTCTTTTAATTTATTGATATTGATCCTTTAGCCTGGGAAGCAACTGCCTACTCCGCCATTTTTATCGCGCAGTTTGCGGTTAAAGAAAGTGCTGCACCAGTTGCTCCCATTCCTCGCTAAGCGATACGTTAGGCCGGGTTTGCCCTGCCCTGTTGTACCAGTAATCGGCATTCCAGGTGTCGCCTTCTTTACGGTGCAAATAGGCATGCACCCATGCTGATGCCTTATCATTCAACTGGTCGACCTGCGCATGCGCAAGGTGCCAGTCGCCTTTGCCATCATACCAAAGGCTTTTTAACTGCACGGATAAATCGGGGCCGGGCTGGTTTAAGTTTAACGATGATTTAAATTCAGATAGGGTATTCATGGCACGTTAATTTTGGGGTTGATGGGGTTATACTTAGCAAAGGTATGAAGTGCAGGCTAAATTTATAACACCGTAAGCAATTGCTTTGCCAAACGCGCACCCGTTTAATAGCCCCACTACCAGAAACCGGCAGCTGCCCTATTTCACCTCAACATTGGCCCATTGTACAATTTCGGTATAATATCTTGCCATGTTTAGCCTTTGCCGCCCTATCGGGATCAGGTATGATGTATTTGTGAGCTGCTTGTTATAGTCCATGTAATAATAGTTTGAGCCAAAGGGGGTATCGGCTATTTGTTCGCGGCTTATTACGGTACCGTCGGCCGCTACAACGGCTTTTACCAGCACCATATCCGATGGTTGCTCCTTCCCTTTTACCTTCTCATCCTGCCCCAGTTCCAGGTTCTTTTTACTGTCGCAATAAATACAAACCAGCTTGTTTTTATAAGCAACAGGTATATAGCCCGATGTTTCTGTATCGGGCTGTTTGCGGTATAACAAGCCAAATTTACTTTGCCCTCCTTTTAAAAACACATTAATGATAGGGCCGGCGATAGAAATATCGACAGTTTGATACTGAGCTGTGTGGCTTGTACCGCTTGCCGGCAGGGTATTTGTATTCATGATGGTTGGCTTCATGCGCATACTTGATGATGTAACAGAGGGGTATCCTGTTAATGCAAGCGTTCCGTCGTCCAATTCTGTACAGGCATAATCAACACGTTTAACCGTATACGTATCCTTGCCTTTAACGCCGAAACCCATTTTATATAGCTTTTCCTTAATATCATTGGCGTATGCAAAAAACTGGACGGGGCCGTAAGTAAGCTGCTGCAGGTTTAAGGTGCTCAGCAATACGCCGTCGTCCATATAATCGCCATAATAGTTGGCATATATGTACAGTGTAGCATTATCATTTGACATATGAAACGACAATTTATTGGATTCCCACTCCTTTGATCCGGTGTTGAAATCCATAAATGCCTCCGTGCCCTTATTGTTTAACACCAGCACACCCCGCTTGTATAATTTATTGATAGTGTAGGTATAGCTAAGGCATTTATTCTCCTGGTTGTCCAGAAACCCGTTTTGTATGGCCATATCCTGGATATTGTTTTTAATAACGGTAACAGCGGGCTTAACCACCGTGTTATTATCATTAATGATACAGGTAAAAATCTCGTTGGTATTACCCGATTGCGTTACCAACAATTCCTTTTGATTGGGCGACAATACCAGGCTTAGCTGGTTATGCGCAATAACTCCGTCTGTTTCAAAAGTACTTACATTTTTTACATGCATGGTGTACAATTCTTTAACGCCGGTTTCGGTAAGGGTTTCGGGCTCTATGGTGGTTAATAACAATTTTACCGACCCATCATCCTGTGCATGGTAATAAAACAACAGTAATTTATTGTTCAATATAATGGCTTGCGGCGCAAACGGGCCAAATTCCTTTTTTCCTTTGTTCAGCGCGGCTTTAGCAACCTCTTTCATATCGGCCGTATAGCGGTAAAGGCTAATGTTATATTTTTTATCGTTTAGCCGTGGGTATATGGCAAACTGCATACTTTTATAATCGTACTGCATGCAGTAAAAAAAATTGCCCAGGCGGCAGGTACTTCCGGTAGCATCGCCAAGGCCGCGGTCCTTTAACTCAAATTTATTGGAAAGTGTTACTGTAGCAGTTTGGGCATCAACAAAAAGGGCCGCCATCAGCAGGCAGGCAAAAAATACGCGTTTCATAAAAGGTTAACTGGTTGTACTGCAATCTAATAAATATTTTTTAACTCAACAATCGAAAATCATTAAAATTTATGGCAATTACCTGAATGGTGAGTTGGTGTTGTATTGCCCGGACTTTTCCGTTTAACGAAGGAAAAACTTCGGTGTTGGAAATCCGAAATGGAGCGCGCTATATTGTTTTTCGTTTCTGTTTTTCTTACCTCAATTACACTGGCTCATAAAACCTTGCCGATATTCGGGCTTAGGCAGGCAAAATCCAGGGCTTGTAATCAAGTGTTTTAATCAGCTGATAACAAAATATCACCTTTTGTATCCAGCTTCATCCTCCCCCAGGCTACCTGCACACAATAAATACCGCGTAACTGCAAAAAAGGGAGAACCTATACAGGCCCTCCCTCAAATCAAAACTATTAAATCAAAATGTGTTATACTTCGGGCCCGGCAGGCTTATCAAAATTGAAAGGCTGTTTAGGCTGGGTAAAAATGTGTTCTTCGGTATGTTTGCGTGGTTTAACTACCATCCAGGCGCCAAAGGCCATGATAGCCAGTGGCCATACTATGCGGTCGGCATCGGGGATGTTTTCGTCGAGCAAAAAGGCAACGCCAATCAAGGTAACAATTATCCATGCGGGTTTCCTGAAATTATATTTGGCACCCATGTAAGTACCCCAGGCAATCATCCACATTGGCCAGCTAAACAGCCAGTCGGGTATAAAAAACAAATCGAATTGGTTTATCAGTAAAAGGCTGCCTGCTACTAATAAAATTGCCCCTGCGGCTACTTTGCTGTTGTTTGGGGTGTTCAGGGTGTTTATATCGTTGTTCATCGTCGTAAGTTTTAAATTATACCCTAAAAGTACTGCGCTATATAAGGCACAACAAGGCAATATTGGCGAACAGGGTATAACAACCCGGTAAGCAAGGATATTTTGTCGGTGAATGGGGCTACCGTTTTCGCCGGAAATTTGACAAACAAATGCCGCATTCTATAATTACAATAATTACATTGCCCAACCATAATAATACCATGGAAGATACCGATATATTGATCATTGGCGCCGGTGCAGCCGGTTTAATGGCTGCGCGTACGCTGGCAAAAGCCGGTAAAAAAGTTACCGTACTGGAGGCGCGCGACCGCATTGGTGGCCGCATTCACACACTCGAAAACACATCGGGGCAACAACCCCTTGAACTGGGTGCCGAGTTTATACACGGCGATTTGCCGCTCACAAAATCGTTATTGGATGAGGCGGGCATTGCCTATGAGCACGCCGGCGCATCTATGTGGCGGTATGAGGATGGCGAGTTTAAACAGAACGAAACCTTTGTTGAACATTGGGATGCCTTCCTTAATAAACTGGGTGAATTAGAACAGGATATGAGCATCAACTGCTTCCTGCTCCGCGAATTTAAAGGCGAAAAATACCGGCGTTTAAGGGAATCCGTACGTCAATTTGTATCTGGATATGATAACGCCGACCCCAAAAAAGCAAGCTCGTTTTCGTTGCGCCGCGAATGGCAATCTGAAGACGATGGCGCACAATACCGGGTAGCAGGTGGCTATATTAAATTAACGATTTTTTTGGCCGGCGAGATAGTTGCTGCCGGCGGGCAGATACACCTGAACGCTGTAGTAAAAAAAATTTATTGGCAACAACATTGCATTAAAGTGGTTAGCAGCGTTGGCTGTACGCATTCGGCAAAGCAATTAATTGTGGCTTTACCGCTTGGCGTTCTGCAGGTTAACGCAGGCGATTCCGGGGCCATCAGTTTTATTCCCCCAATTCCGGATCATATCAAAGCCATCAACACTTTAGGCTTTGGGGCGGTAATAAAAATACTGCTGGAGTTTGACGAGGCTTTTTGGGAAGACAAACAAACCGAAATGCTGGCCGGCAAAAGCCTCAGTAACATGGGCTATTTATTCAGCACCGAGGAAATTCCCACCTGGTGGACACAGGCACCCCGGCATACCAATATGCTAACCGGCTGGATAGGTGGCCCCGAAGCTGCCGAAAAAGCGGATACGCATAACACCGAAATACTAAGGCAAAGCTTGCAATCATTAGCCAATATTTTTAACCGCGGTGAGGAACAACTCAAACAAAGGCTTGTTAGCTACCACATAGCGAACTGGACGGCCGACGAATTTGCCCGCGGCTCCTACGCTTATGATACGGTAGAAGCCAACGAGGCTCGCTTTGTTTTGAGTGAACCGATCCAGGATACTATCTTTTTCGCGGGCGAATATTTGTATAACGGCACCGCCATGGGCACCGTTGAAGCTGCACTTGATAGCGGGTTACGTGCAGCGGAGCGGATTAAGCAGCTATGAAAAGGACTGATTTTTCTACCTCTAAGACGCTGTCTAAATTTGATTTGCTAATGTTTTTATGCTTCTAATGAATAGACAACAACGTATTCGCATGGCAGCGAAGACTCACCCGGCTACGCTGCGCTGGCCACCCTCTCTTCGGCTTCGCCGGAAAGAGGGGATTGAAAATTCTTTATTTTTTTTCGATACAATGCATTGATAGTCAACGTTCAAGCCCCTCTTTCCACCGCAGGTGAAGAGAGGGTGGCGGGCGCAGCCTCGCCGGGTGAGTCTTAACTGTCATGCGATATTCCGCATTCCCGCTCCTACGTTTCGCCAGGTTTTGATTTCAATCATGGCCTTCCTTTTCAAATTTAGACAGCTTCTAAGCAGTAGGTATTTAATATTTTCAATTAGGGATACGATAATAACTAAATCTTTCGTTATTGGCGGATAAGTACCTTATCCAATGTCCAGATTATTCCTGACCCTGCTGTTTTCTTATTTAATTATTGTAAACCCGCGGCCCAACTTGCCGGATAGCAAACGGGCCGGCGATGTACGCGCTACCGTATGGCCCCGCTTGCAACGTGAATTGAACGATAAAGGGTTTAAAGAGGGGGCTCCCATTTACATCCGTATTTTTAAAGACCAGGATGCGCTGGAAGTTTGGAAAAAGGCAGGCAATAAATATAAGTTGTTTAAAACTTATGAAATTTGTTATTACTCGGGCAGCCTGGGTACCAAGACCAAAAAAGGCGATAATAAAAGCCCCGAAGGATTTTACACCATCTCACCCAAACAGCTTAACCCGGTAAGTAATTATTACCTGGCCATTAATGTGGGTTACCCCAACAAGGTTGAGCAATTAAAGGGATATACAGGCGATGCAATTATGGTACATGGGCATTGTGCCTCTATTGGTTGCTACGCCATGACCGATGCGCGGATTGAAGAAATTTACACCCTGGTTTACAAAGCCTTTGAAGCCGGCCAACAAAAAATCAACCTCGATATATTTCCATTCAGAATGGATAAAGCGCACATGGATTTTTACAGCCATCAACCCTATATGGCTTTCTGGAAAACGCTTAAGCCCGGATATGAAAAATTTGAAAAAACGCATATGCCCGTTACCTACTATATCAAAGGAAACGACTACGCATTTTAAGCTTTAATGGAGATTAAGAAAAAAGCCCTCTTGCATACGCAAAAGGGCTTCATTTTCATGCCCGCTCCATTTAGAGAGGGTATGGTGAGGCTTTACGCTTCGCTATTATATTTTATTTCGCCAACCTGTTTGTCAATTTGCCAGCGGCCTGTACCTTCTTCGCCAATCACTTCAAACAGTTCAAGGGCACGGCGGGCCTTGTATTCTTCTTCCCGTTGTTCTTTCAGGAACCAGTTTAAAAACTCCATCGTTACAAAATCCTGCTCTTTCATGCAGCGGGCATAAATGTTTTTAATAGAATTGGTAACGCTAATCTCCTGGTCCAAAGCTTCCTCAAATACTTCACGGAACGAGTTGTATTCCTGTTTAATGCCGCTAACCTCGGGCGATAAGGAATTGCCTCCCATATCAAGGATGTATTTAAAAAATTTTAACTGGTGCGTTCTTTCCTCTTCGGCTTGTTTAAAAAAGTAATCGGCCGAAAAATCGTAGCCATTACGGTTACACCAGGATGCCATTGATAGGTACACAGATGATGAGTATGCTTCTTTTTTAACTTGCTGATTTAATAGTCCTTCAATCTCGGCAGAAATGAGGCTCTTTATGCGAAGTAAATCTTTCATGATGAGTTAAATTGAATAGGTTATTATTTGTTTAAAGCAGGATGTTATACAATAATAACGCTATAACTTTATATTGTTCAATATAAAGTTAATATGAATTTAATCTAAATAGATAACCGTATGTAGCTGTACTTAGTTTGGGTAAAAGCTACATATGAAATATACAATACCAGCAAAG
This sequence comes from Mucilaginibacter ginsenosidivorax, assembly GCF_007971525.1. Taxonomy (NCBI): domain Bacteria; kingdom Pseudomonadati; phylum Bacteroidota; class Sphingobacteriia; order Sphingobacteriales; family Sphingobacteriaceae; genus Mucilaginibacter; species Mucilaginibacter ginsenosidivorax. The sequence goes on along the minus strand of NZ_CP042437.1, from coordinate 4,956,823 downwards.
GGAAATAGCCGGTTAACTACTGACTGATAACTAATTTATCGTTTAGAATACGGTTTAGTTCCAGCATTACAAAAGTACCTTCCAGCAGTTCTTTCAGGGCGATGATTTGTATTAGCGTTAAAACGTAACAATGATCACATGCGCAAATAAAAATAATCTCTACATCCGGATCTTTGGCGGTATTAAGAAGGGCATGTTCAATATCTATATGATAAACAGACTTACGTAGTTTTAGCAAACAACGGTAATCAAATCTGGCAACTTTACCTGCAAAGTCAACATACCAGCAACGCTCTGCATCGCATTGATAAATGGCTCCTTTTGTTGTTTTAAAAACATCGGTCCAGTGAGTTGTTTGAGTAAGTTGTGTAATCATATAACATTGCAAAGATGATCTTTATTTATAATTAATCCAAATAACGTTTTCATTTTTTTAACTGATTATCTCTACTTCAATAATTATTAAAATTTCCATACAACAAATCATTTTTATTATAAATTTGAAACGCGGATAGTGCTTGACAGCGAGCCGTAGCCAATTACATTTTTTTGACCTGTTATATAATATGAAGAAAACTTTACTTTTTGCCTTATGCAGCCTTGCGCTTGCATTAGGCGCATCGGCGCAAATGCCTGCTTTAGAGCGCATTGAGCCCATGTCATGGTGGGTAGGCATGAGCAACCCTAACCTGCAATTAATAGTACATGGCAATAACATTGCAGGCCGTAATGTAGTACTTAATTACCCTGGCGTAAAGCTAAAAGCAGTACATAAAGTTGAAAACTCAAATTATTTATTCCTCGATCTGCAGCTTTTTTCTTCAGTAGTTCCGGGAACGTTCCCGATAAAATTTACAAAGGCCGGTCAAAAGGACCTGGTTTATCAATATACGCTTAATAAACGCGACAAATCTGCTGGTCGCATACAGGGTGTAACCAACAAAGATTTGATATATCTTATCATGCCCGATCGTTTCAGCAACGGTGATGAAAGCAACGACTCATTTGATAATATGCGCGAGAAAGGCGTTCACCGCGATTCGATGTACAGCCGCCACGGCGGTGATATCCAGGGAGTGATGAACCACCTTGATTATTTAAAAGCCTTAGGCGTTACTGCTATCTGGATGACCCCCGAAATTGAAAACGACGAACCGCATGCATCATACCATGGCTACGCCGTTACCGATTATTATAAAATAGACCCCCGCTATGGCACCAACGAGTTGTACAAAAAATTTGTTGAAAAATGCCACAGCATGGGCTTAAAGGTAATTAAAGACCTGGTGCACAATCATGCCGGTACCGAAGGCTATACCATTTTGGATATGCCGATGAAAAGCTGGGTACATCAGTGGCCCAAATACACCAAATCAAACTTTAGGGATGCCGCGGTGATGGACCCGCATGCGTCGCCTATGGATAGGAAACTGATGGCCGATGGATGGTTTGATCATCGGATGGCCGATATGAACCAGAATAACATTTATGTACAAAACTATCTTACCCAAAATCACATTTGGTGGGTGGAGTATGCCGGTATTGATGGTTTTCGCTTAGATACTTACCCTTACAATGATCCGGCATATATGGCCAAATGGGCGCAGGATGTTAAGGCCGAGTTTCCGAAGCTTTCCATTTTTGGCGAAACCCTGGTATGGTCGGCGGCAAACCAGGCCTTTTTTACACAGGGTAACACCGTTAACCGCGGCATGGATACCCACTTGCCAGGCGTAACCGATGGCGTATTAAAGGATGCTATTTATGAAGCCATTAACGGCAACGATGGCTGGACGGACGGCGTTGGCCGCCTCTACTCGGTTATAGCGCAGGATTTTTTATACCAGGATGCAACCCGCAATACTATATTTATGGATAACCATGATATGAGTCGCCTGCTATCTATGGTAAAAGAGGATTTTACCAAGTACAAATCGGCCATGGCCATGTTGTTGACCATGCGCGGCGTTCCGCAGTTATATTATGGCGACGAGATACTGATGAAAAACTACAGCGATCCGGATGGATTGGTACGCGAGGATTTTGCAGGTGGCTGGAAAGGCGATAAAGAGAACAAGTTTACCGCCGACGGCCGCAGCAAAAAAGAAAACGAGGCCTTTAACTATGTAAGCAAGCTGGCCAAATACCGCAAAGGCACAACCGCACTGCAAACCGGTAAAATGATGCAGTTTGTACCCGAAAAAGGGATTTATGTATACTTCAGGTATGATGCTGCCAAAACGGTAATGATTATTTTCAACAGCAGCGATAAGGATCAATCTACCACAACTGACCGGTATTTTGAACGAATTGGTGATGCCAAAAAGGCCCGTAACGTGATAACTGACGAGCCTGTTGACCTGGCGCAGGTGAACATACCTGGCAAAACCGCTTTGGTACTCGAAATATTACCCGGCGGTACTCATTAAAAATTATATCTTAGTGGCTTTGAGCCGCGTATCTAAAAAGTTACAATGAACAATATTAAAGCATGTATTTTCGATCTGGATGGTGTAATCGTTGATACAGCCGTTTATCACTACAAAGCCTGGAAAAGATTGGCCAACTCATTAGGGTTCGATTTTACAGAGCACCAGAACGAACAGCTCAAAGGCGTAAGCAGAGTACGCTCGCTTGAGCTTATTTTAGGCTGGGGAGGCGTAACCAAAACTGCCGAAGAGCAAGAGGTTTTAGCCACCCAAAAAAATACCTGGTACATGGAAATGGTTAACCAGATGAAACCGGATGAAATACTGCCCGGAGCAAAGGAGTTTGTAGAGGTATGCCGCAAAGCAGGTATCAAAATAGCCTTAGGTTCGGCCAGTAAAAACTCGATGACCATCCTTAACAAAATTGGTATTACCAATCTTTTCGATGCAGTTATTGACGGTAACAAAGTAAGCAAAGCCAAACCCGATCCTGAAGTTTTTTTAGAAGGCGCGAAAGCCTTAAGTGTTGCGCCCGAAGAATGCGTGGTGTTTGAAGATGCCATTGCCGGGGTAGAGGCTGCTAAAGCCGGCGGTATGAAAGTGGTTGGCATAGGCCAGCCCGGGGTACTGGATGCCGATTTGGTAATCAGTGGGTTAGATAAAATGACGTTAGATAAATTATTTAAATTATAAGAAGCCCCACCCAAACCCTCCCCTAAAGGGTAGGGCTTTAAAAGTCTCCCCTTTAGGGGAGATTTAGAGGGGCTTAATGAATTGTTATGAAAAATTATATTAAAGTTGATGAGTGGAAGATAATCGAAGAGGGCTTTGATGCACATCATCACCAGGTATCTGAAAGCATATTTAGTTTGGGTAATGGCCGCATGGGCCAGCGGGCCAACTTTGAGGAAGCCTACAGCGGCGAAACCCTGCCGGGCAACTATGTTGCCGGGGTTTACTATCCCGATAAAACCCGTGTAGGCTGGTGGAAAAATGGCTACCCCGAGTACTTTGCCAAAGTGCTGAACGCCGCTAACTGGACAATTATTGATATTGTTTTAGATGGCGAACAACTGGATTTGGCCAAATGCAATGTTACCAGCTTCCGCCGTGAATTGAACATGAAGGAAGGCTATCTGAAACGTACCTTTACAGCCAAAACCGCATCTGGCAAAGAAGTATCGGTTGAAGCCTGCCGCTTTTGCAGCATGGTTGATGATGAAACTGCGGCTATACATTATGCTATTACGCCTTTAAACTTTAGCGGCACTATTACCATTACCCCGGCCATTGATGGTGATGTAGTGAACAAAGACTCCAACTATGATGAAAAGTTTTGGGACGAACTGGGTAAAGCCAACCAACCCGGTGGTGGCTACATAGTAATGCGCACCAAAAAAACCGGTTTTGAAGTAGCAACCGGCATGAAATTCAGTATTTCGCAAAATGGCGAAACCATTCAACCAAAAACAGAAACGATATCGAAAGAAAAATACATAGCATCAAAAATCGAATTACAGGCACAACAAGGCCAAAGCATCAGCATTATTAAATATATTGCAAACCTGTCGTCGCAAAATCATAAACCAGAAGCCCTGGTTGCCTCGTTGACAGCTACTTTAGATCGCATCAGCCTTAAAGGCTTTGACACCATGCTGGCCGAACAAGCCGCTGCCTGGGCCGAAAAATGGAAGCATAACGATATCATTATCGAAGGTGATGAATCCGCTCAGCAGGCTATCCGCTTTAATATCTTTCAGCTTAACCAGACCTACACCGGCGAAGACGATCGCCTGAATATTGGCCCAAAAGGTTTTACCGGCGAAAAATACGGAGGCTCAACCTATTGGGACACCGAGGCTTATTGTGTACCTTTTTACCTTGCCACAGCGCCGCAAAAGGTTACCCGCAACCTGTTGCTTTACCGTTATAAACAATTAGGCAAGGCTATCGAAAATGCAGCTTTATTAGGTTTTAAAAACGGCGCCGCATTATATCCCATGGTTACCATGGATGGTACCGAATGCCATAACGAGTGGGAGATCACTTTCGAGGAAATTCATCGTAATGGTGCCATTGCCTATGCTATTTTTAACTACGTGCGCTATACCGCAGATGAAGCCTACCTGGCCGATTATGGTTTTGAAGTACTGATAGCAATAGCCAGGTTCTGGTCGCAACGGGTAAGCTGGTCGCAGGATAAGCAACAGTATGTAATGCTTGGTGTAACCGGGCCAAACGAGTACGAGAATAACGTAAACAACAACTGGTATACCAGCATGCTGGCAGTTTGGTGTATGAAATATACCATGGAAGTTGCCGGGAAAGTTAAAATTGCCAATAAGGCTAAATACGATGCCCTTGCGGCCAGGATCGGTCTGGATGAAGCCACAGAGTTTAGTCGTTTTGGCCATATTGTCGAAAATATGTACCTGGGGCATGACGAGAAACAAGGCATATTTTTACAGCAGGACGGTTACCTGGATAAAGAGCAGATATTAGTAAAAGATTTGCCGGCTACAGATCGCCCGTTGAACCAGAAATGGAGCTGGGACAGAATACTGCGCTCCTGCTACATTAAACAGGCCGACGTATTGCAGGGTATTTACTTTTTTGAAGATGATTACGATATAGATACCATCCGCAGAAACTTTGATTACTATGAACCACGCACGGTGCATGAGTCATCATTATCGCCATGTGTGCACGCTATTTTAGCCGCCAAATTGGGTGATGAGGCGCGTGCTTACGAATTTTACCTGCGCACAGCCCGTTTGGATCTGGACGATTACAACAACGATACCGAAGATGGCTGCCATATCACCTCGATGGCCGGCACATGGATGGCTGTTGTGGAAGGCTTTGGCGGTATGCGCGTGAGGGATGGCAAACTGCTGTTTCAACCGTTTATTCCCGAAAAATGGGCATCTTTTTCGTTCCATATCGGTTTCCGTGGCGCTTTGTTAAATATCAAGGTAAGCAAGGAAGGCGTGCAGATCAAAAATCTATCTGATGTGGCGACAACAGTATTTGTTTATGGTAAAGATCAGTTGGTAAAGGCCAACGATGAGTTATTGGTTGAGGCGTAATGAAAAACTTGGTTATCTCTTTTTTATTAAATGTCCCCCTCTCGAGAGCGCGCGCGAAGGATTGTGCGGCTGCAGGGGTGTGTTTGCAAGCGTTCACAAGCGGACTATTAACACACCCCTCCACCCCTCTCAAGAGGGGAATCGCACTGGCCAATGCTTTTTTAGCTGCCCTTTTCTTTTTTTCAAATCCACGTGCGGGCGAAATTTTATCCAAAGTACATTTAAGCAAAATATCTTTATGAAAAATAAGCAGATACTTGTTTTAATGATATTATTGCTTGCTAATGCCAGTTATGCACAAAAACATCACCCCAAAAAAACAAAAATGGAACAAACCACAGCCAACCATAAGCTGATCATATACCAACTGTTACCTCGCCTGTTTGGCAATACCAAAACGCTGAACAAAACCAATGGCTCAATTGAAGAGAATGGCGTTGGCAAGCTGAACGATATTAACGATAAAGCCCTGCAAGAGATAAAAAAAATGGGCTTTACCTATGTTTGGTATACCGGCGTGATTGAGCATGCCACCATGACTGATTATTCGGCTTATGGCATTAAGGCCGACGATCCGGATATTGTGAAGGGCAGGGCTGGTTCGCCATATGCTATAAAAGATTACTATGATATCGACCCGGATTTGGCTGTAGATGTGAAAAATCGCGTTGGTGAGTACCAAGACTTAATTAAACGTACCCACAGCAATGGGCTAAAAGTATTGATGGACCTGGTGCCTAACCACGTGGCCCGTACTTATGCATCGGATGTAAAACCGGCCGGCGTACGCGATTTTGGGCAGGATGATGATAAAAGCAAAGGCTTTAGCCCGCAAAACGATTTTTACTACATGCCGGGGCAGCCATTTACGGTTCCCGTCGGGTATAATCCGGGCGGAGATGAATTTAAAAGCCCGCTTAAGGACGGCAAATTCGACGAAAACCCGGCTAAGGCAACAGGTAACGACGTTTTCAGCGCATCACCATCTATCAATGATTGGTTCGAGACGATGAAGCTAAATTATGGTGTTGATTACATGGATCATCGCCGCGGCCATTTCGACCTGATACCGCCGCTTTGGAACAAGGTTTATGATATTTTAAAATACTGGACCGCCAAAGGTGTCGACGGTTTTCGCTGCGATATGGTAGAAATGGTACCCATCGAATTCTGGGCCTGGGTAATCCCGAAAATGAAGGCCGAACATCCAGGCATTGTTTTCATCGGCGAAGCTTATGATAAAGGCAAATACAGCGATTATATATTTAAAGGCCATTTTGATTACCTGTACGATAAGGTTGGTTTGTACGATACCATCAGGAATTTAACCCGCAACGATTACCATACCAATACATGGGGAATAAACGCCGTGTGGAACCATGATAGCAAAGGCATAGACCAGCACATGCTGCGCTTTATGGAAAACCATGACGAGCAACGCATTGCGTCGCCAGATTTTGCAGGCAACCCGTGGCTGGCTGTGCCGGGTATGATTATCACAGCAACACTAAATACCGGGCCGGTAATGATTTACTTTGGCCAGGAAGTTGGCGAACCCGGAGCAGGTAGTGAAGGCTTTAGCGGGAACGATGGCCGCAGTTCGATATTTGACTATTGGGGCGTTCCCGAACACCAGAAATGGCTTAACGGCGGCGCTTATGATGGCGGTAAACTGTCTGATGATCAGAAAAAGCTGCGCGGCTTTTATAGTACCCTGTTTAATGCCGTGCACAATAGCGAAGCCATTAAAACCGGCGCTTTTTATGAATTGATGATGGCTAACGAACATCAGCCGGGTTTTGATACTAAAATGTACATATACCTGCGTTATACCAATAATCAGCGTATATTAGTGATAACCAATTTTAACCGGGATGCCCGCAAATTAAGCGTAAAATTTCCGGATGACCTGTTACACAAACTAAACATAAACGGCAAACAACAATTTACCGACCTGCTCAGCGGCAGTAAGTTCGGCACCAGTGATATAAAAAATGGTGTTGAAGTAACTGTAGGGGCCAGTAGCGGGTTGATGCTGGAGTTTTAAAGTCGTCTGAATCAGAATTTGCAGAATTAAAGAATTAGCAGAATAGAAATAACTAAAAAGAATCATTAGGGAGCACAGCAAGATAGCACTTATCCCACTGTCATGCTGAGGTACGAAGCATCTATTCGCAAACTTTTCTATCGGCGAACAGATCCTTCGTACCTCAGGATGACAGGTAGAGAGTGTAATCAAACCAAAAGTCATTCTGAGAATCCTTTAATTCTGCAAATTCTGATTCTGAATATTGAACCAATAAACCAACGTGATGAATAAAGTATTACAAAAGCCAAGATTAAGTTTCTGGCAAATCTGGAACATGAGCTTTGGCTTTTTGGGTATCCAGTTTGGCTTCGCGCTGCAAACCGGGTATGCAAGCCGCATATTGCAAACCTTTGGCGCCGATGTAGGTAATTTGTCGTTTTTTTGGCTGGCAGCCCCGCTTACGGGGATGATCATTCAGCCAATTATCGGGCATTACAGCGATCGTACATGGAACCGTTTGGGTCGTCGTCGCCCCTATTTTTTAACCGGGGCTTTGCTGTCGGGCCTGGCGCTTTGCTTTTTGCCCAACTCATCCGGGCTGGCATTTTTAATACCGCCCATAATTGTTGGCGCCGGTATGCTGATGCTGATGGATGCATCCTTTAACGTTGCTATGGAGCCATTCAGGGCATTGGTTGCCGATAACCTGCCCGATAGTCAGCATACGGCCGGCTTTTCGATGCAGACTTGTTTAATAGGTGTAGGTGCCATTGTGGGTTCGGTATTGCCATCCATTTTAACCAATTGGTTTAAAGTAAAATCAGATGCTGCCCCTGGTATTGTACCTAATAACCTGCTTTACTCTTTTTACGCAGGTGGCTTAATCCTAATCGGCTGTATATTATGGACGGTTATAAAAACCAAAGAATACCCACCCGAAGAATACGCCAAATTTCATGAGCCGGATATAGAAACCACCAAACGAAGCGGCTTTATGGAGTTTATAAACGATTTGGTGCACATGCCAAAAACCATGAAGCAATTAGGTGTGGTGCAATTTTTCTCGTGGTTTGCGCTGTTTTCTATGTGGGTATGGACAACTCCTGCCATCGCTACACACGTTTATCACCTGGCCGATAACGATACTACCTCAAAATCGTTTAATGATGCCAGCAGCTGGGTAGGCATTATGTTTGGTGTTTATAACGGGGTATCGGCATTATACGCCTTATCGTTGCCTTTTATTGTAAAAAAACTGAGCCGTAAAGCAACGCATGCTTTTTCGCTGGCAATGGGCGGACTGGGCCTGATATCAATATTTTTTATTCAAAACCACTACCTTTTGTTGCTGCCTATGGTAGGTATAGGTTTGGCCTGGGGCAGTATACTGGCCATGCCTTATGCCATATTATCAAGCTCGATACCAGCTAAAAAAATCGGGATTTACATGGGCTTGTTCAATTTTTTTATCACTTTCCCACAAATTGTAAGCAGCCTTACCAGCAGCCTTATTATCAAACATTTGTTTAATAGCGAGTCGATTTACGGTTTAATTATGGGCGGGGTATTTATGTTTATCGCAGCCATATCGGTGTTTTTTGTACAGGATGGTAAGAAAATTCAAATAATAGGAGCCTCAAATTGAAGAAAACGTTAAAAACTATTATAGTTAATGATTTTTCCTCAAATCAAATGTTGTATATTGCGTAGTAAGTACACATTATACATATTTGCAGAAACCCCGTTAAATAATTTGAATGGAAAGTAACACACCCAATCCGGAAGAGCTAACCAGTAAGATAGTTGAAATTAAAAACTTGCTGGAAGAAGAAGAGGAAGAGGAGTTTCATCACCTTAATAATCCCGCCGATGGCATAAAACCCATCATCAAAAAATACCTTGGCGTACCAAATCATGCCGACCAGATAGGCAATAAATTTTACTTTACCGATGGCGATGCCAAAGTAGAAGTTGTTGTTGTTACCGACGATATTATTCGTGTAAGATTGGCGCCCCACAGCGTTTTCCTTGAAGAATTCTCATACGCCGTGCCTAAGCTGGAGCATAAAGCTGCAGCCTTTACGCTGTACGAGGATGATAACGAGTTTCGTGTAGCAACTAAATCGATAAATTGCCATATCCGCAAAAAGGATTTTTTCATTTCGTTTTCTGATAGCAACAACCACGTAACCAGTTCAGATGCCGTGCCTATGCACTGGGAAGAGAATGTACAGTTTGGCGGTTATTACGTATTTTGTACCAAAACCTGCGCTAAAGACGAAAGCTTTTTTGGCCTGGGCGATAAGCCTACCGAGCTTAACCTGCGCGGCAAAAGGCTGAAGAACTGGAACACCGACGCCTACTCTTTTGCCTGGAACCAGGATCCGCTTTATCGCAGCATCCCTTTTTATATCAGCGTAAATGAAGGTATAGCACACGGTATATTTTTTGACAATACCTTTAAAGCACAGTTTGATTTTGGTGCCGAAGATAAAACCAAAACCAGTTTTTGGGCTGATGGCGGCGAACTGCAGTACTATTATATCCACGGCCCGCATATGATGGATGTGGTAAAAAGCTACCACATTTTAACCGGAACGCACCCTATGCCGCCACTTTGGGCACTGGGTTATCACCAGTGCCGCTGGAGTTATTACCCCGAAGCCAAAGTGCGTAAAATTGCCAAAGGCTTCCGCGAAAACAAGATTCCTTGCGATGGTATCTATTTAGATATCGACTATATGGATGGCTACCGCTGCTTCACCTGGAACCGGAAATACTTTCCCGATCCGAAGAAGATGATTAGCGAACTGGCCGCAGATGGCTTTAAAACTGTAGTAATAATTGATCCGGGCATTCGCGTTGATGATAATTACTGGGTATTTAAAGAAGGTAAAGAGAAAAGATATTTTTGCCGCCGCAGCGACGATTACTTTATGGAGGGCCACGTATGGCCGGGCCGTTGCCAGTTTCCTGATTTTACCAATCCCGAAGTACGCGAATGGTGGGGAGGCTTGTTTGACGAGCTGGTAGAGATGGGTGTAGCCGGTGTTTGGAATGATATGAACGAGCCTGCCGTGTTTGGAGCAGGTACTTTCCCCGATGATGTTCGTCATCAATACGATGGGCACCGTGGATCGCACCGTAAGGCGCACAATGTTTATGGTATGCAAATGGTACGCTCAACCTATGAAGGTTTGCGTAAAATCATGAAAAATAAACGCCCTTTTACTATAACCAGGGCGGGTTATTCGGGCGTACAGCGTTACTCATCCGTATGGACGGGCGATAACGTGGCCTCATGGGAGCACCTTAAATTAGGTAATATTCAATGCCAGCGCCTATCAGTATCGGGCATTCCTTTTTGCGGTACAGATATAGGTGGTTTTAGCGGCGAGCCTGATGGCGAACTGTTTACCCGCTGGATACAGCTGGGTACTTTTTCGCCGTTTATGCGGGCACACTCGGCAGGCGATACTAAAGAGCGTGAACCATGGAGCTTTGGTGAGCCGTTTACCGAAATCAACCGTAAGTTTATCGAGCTGCGTTACAGGCTTATCCCCTACTTATACTCTACTTTTTGGGAGCACCATCGTTACGGGTTCCCTATTTTAAGGCCAGTGGTAATGCATGAGCAGGATGTGTTGTTAAATCACTTCCGCCAGGATGAGTTTACCTATGGCGATAAAATTTTGGTTTGCCCGGTAATGGAGCCAGGCCAAATACGCCGTAACGTGTACCTGCCAAAAGGCAAATGGTTTAACTATTGGACCTTTGAAGTACTTGAAGGCGGCAAAGAAATTACCGTTGATACGCCTTTGCAAACCATGCCGCTGTTTGTAAAAGCCGGATCGGTAATACCCGAATACCCGGTAATGCAATACATAGGCGAAAAAGAAATTGAAGAAGTTAAACTGAATGTTTACTATACCGATTACGAAGTAAACTCTTTCCTGTTTGAAGATTACGGCGAAACTTTTGCCTACGAACAGGATATTTACCTCGAGAAAAAATTTGTGGTGAATGGTAATTCAAAAAAACTGATTATAGATCAAAGCATGGAAGGGCTATATACCCCACGCTATGAAGGTTACCATTTTAACGTTATAGGCTTGCCGTTTAAACCGCACAAAATAGTGGTCGACGGTAAAACTGTAACCGATTTCATCCTCAACGATGATGGCACCATGGAGTTTAAATACAGTAAAAAGTTTAAGCAGATAGAAATATCAAAATAACAAAGTTAAAGCCGCCCCAAAAAAGGCGGCTTTTTTATGCTTTATGCAATACTGCACTTTTTAATAACCTGTTACTTCTTATTTCCTGATTCTTGCCTGCATTCAAAAATAAATCCCGTAAATCCCGCATAATGTCATAATCCTGTTATATTTGATTTATATAAACCAAACTCAATCCTGTAATTTGGGTTATCCTTACAAATCCTGACAGGTATCTATATCATGGCCAAAAAAACAAAGACAACCGACACCCCGATACCGGAAGAAAAGCCTGTAAAAGAAAAAAAAGCAGCCAAAGCAAAACCAGCAACAGAAAAAACTTCTAAAGCTAAAACTGCCAAAGCCGAATCTGAGCCAGTTGCGGCCACCGCAAAAAAAGCAGGTAAGGCAAAAGCCGCACCGGTCGAAAAAGCCGTTGCTTCTAAACCCAAAACGGTTAAAGCAAAAGTTGCCGAAGCTGTTCAGGCTACACCTCCTGTAATATTAAAAGCAGTTGAACCCTATAGCCGCTTTACCGATTTTGATATCAGTTTATTTAAATCGGGTAAGCACTTTAAGTTGTATGAAAAGTTTGGCTCGCATGTGGTGGAGTTTCAGGGCGTGGTGGGTACCTACTTTGCGGTTTGGGCGCCAAACGCGCAGTATGTATCGGTTATAGCAAACTTTAACGGCTGGAACCGCGGTTCGCATAGTTTAAATGCCCGTTGGGATTCATCCGGCATATGGGAGGGGTTTATCCCGAATATTGGCGTAGGCGAAACCTATAAATATTATATCAAATCATCAACCGGCGAAGACCTGGAAAAGGCCGATCCGTTTGCCTTGCGCTGGGAAGTGCCGCCAAGCACGGCATCTATAGTTGTTGACACCTTTTACGAATGGACCGATGGCGACTGGATGGCCAACCGCCACGAGCATAACGCGCTTGACAAACCTTACAGCGTTTACGAAGTGCATCTGGGTTCATGGGCCCGCAGCCCCGAAAGCCCCGATCAGTTTTTAACTTATACCGAACTGGCACATAAGCTGGTGCCTTATGTTAAAGATATGGGCTTTACCCATGTAGAGTTTATGCCTATTATGGAGCACCCGTATTACCCGAGCTGGGGTTACCAAATATCGGGATACTTTGCTGCGGCTTCCCGTTATGGTTCGCCGCAGGAACTGATGTTCCTGATCGAGGAGTTTCACAAAGCAGGCATCGGGGTGATATTGGATTGGGTACCATCGCATTTCCCGGGCGATATTCACGCCTTGTATAAATTTGATGGTACGCACCTGTACGAGCATGAAGATATCCGCAAAGGCTTCCACCCGGATTGGAAATCGTACATATTTAACTATGGCCGTAACGAGGTTAGGGCATTCCTGATTAGTAACGCGCTGTTTTGGCTGGATAGGTACCATGCCGATGGTTTACGGGTAGATGCCGTAGCATCAATGCTTTATCTTGATTACTCGCGCAAGCATGGCGAGTGGGAGGCAAACATTTATGGCGGTAACGAAAACCTGGAAGCTATCTCGTTCCTGAAAGAGTTTAACGAGGCCGTTTACAGCCATTTCCCATCAACCCAAACCATTGCCGAAGAGTCTACCTCGTTTACGGGTGTTAGCCGCCCGGTTTATTTGGGTGGCTTAGGTTTTGGGATGAAATGGATGATGGGCTGGATGCACGATACCATCGATTATTTCCATGAAGACCCTATCCACCGTAAGTATCATCATAACGAGATCACCTTTAGTACCATATACGCCTTTACAGAAAACTTTATGCTGCCTTTCTCGCACGATGAGGTAGTATACGGCAAAGGCAGCATGCTGCGTAAAATGCCAGGCGACGAGTGGCAGCAATTTGCCAACCTGCGCTTAATGTACAGCTACATGTTTACGCACCCCGGCACCAAACTATTATTTATGGGGGCCGAGTTTGGCCAGGGCGACGAGTGGAACTACAGCCAATCGTTACCATGGCATGTAATGCAATACCCTAACCACCAGGGCATGGCGGCAACCGTAAAGGCGCTTAACCAACTGTATAAAGATGAGCCTGCACTGTACGAAAAAGCCTTTGATTTTACAGGCTTTGAGTGGATAGACGGAGGCAACGCCAACGACTCGATACTGGTTTACGGTCGTATGGGCCACAGCCGTGCCGACGACCTGGTAATTATCCTGAACATGACCCCGGTACCGCGTTATAACTACCGCATTGGCGTACCCGCAGGCGGTAAATGGCAGGAGATATTTAACTCAGATGCCCAAAACCTTTGGGGTAGCGGCATCATTAATTATCACCCGGTTACTGCCGATGCCGAAAAATGGCACGGCAAGGATAACTCCATTAACATTACCATACCGCCTTTGGCAGCCACCGTATTTAAAAAAATACCCGATGCCCCTGCCAAATACGAACTAAAGCGATAAATAACATCAAATCGCTATAAATATATTCAACCATTTATTAAGCTTTTGCGTTTAATAAATGGTTGAATATTCATTTTAATACATTTACCCGCCCATGAATCCCAAATTCCGTAACCTTTTTATTATAGGTGGCTCCGTAGCCCTGGTGTTGCTAATTATACAGGTATTCATGACCTATCCCGATATAAACGCCGTAAACATATTATTAAACGCCTTGCCCGCCCTTGTGCTTTATTACCTGGCCTATAAAACCTATCATGAGCATAAAGATGGCGAACTGATGTAATATATACCCATATGCTTAACCTCTGTGTTTTTGGCACAATAGCCCTGGTGATGCTATTATTTGGCTACCAGATAAAATATAAAAAGAAAGCCAGCCTGATATCCGGGTTCGACGAAAACCTGGTGAGCGACGTTAACGGCCTGTGCAACTGGGTAGGCAACCTTATGCTCATCAACGCCGCCATAGCCTTGCTCACCGGTATCGGCATGACTTACCTGCCCGCCCAAATGAACATCATCCTAATATTTTTTGTCGTCGGCATCCTGGCAACCTCTGTTTTTGCCATTGCCGGCAAGCGCAGGTTCGGGCGGCAGTAATCAAATAGTAACACCGGGGGGATCTGGCGGGCCTTGCGACCCGGGCATTATGTACCTGGCAAAGCCCCAAGGCATCTGGTTATCATATCCCGTTAAGATACTTTGAGCACTCGATTGATACCCTTACGCTACTTAGGCAAATTATTGCGATACGTAAAACCAGGGAATGTGTAGCAGTCCCGGCTTAGCATGTAACCTAATAGTTTCATTAAGATGCACTGCCTCATAAAATGATTTGCCTATAGTAATCTCGGTAGGCTGTTGCAGCGGGCCGCACTTATCAATGGTGATGTATTGGGCGGCGTTTTTGCCCGTGGTGTATCGCTTGTCGATTACAGTCGTCTTATAAACCAAGGCATCGGAGTTGTCAAATTCGCAGTTGATGTTGATTGTTGCAATGGTACTATACAAGAAAATAAAAAAAACTATGTGGGCCAGGCTAACCTGGTTACTGCGGGTTTTAATATTTGCATCATTTAGTATAAAAATAAACAGCATTAATAAAACTATGGCTATGGCAACAGCAGGCCAAATGATGACAGTATAACTCAATATGTGCCAGCCTTTTATTGCTTTTAACAACATGCCCAATACCGGCGCTATGAGCGCGTTGGTTAAGTTTGGGTAAGCAGAACCTTCGCCTGTATAACTATTAAATGTGAGAAGGTTGCGCTTTGCATAAAACAAGCATATTACCAGCAAAGGGAATACCAGTCCGGCTATTAAAGCATATCGGAACACATCAACAGAAACAAATTCGTATATGGCAACGCCAATACCAGCATAATTAATAACGGTGCAGAGTTTTTTGGCTGCTTGTATCTTTTGTTTCCGCTCTTTCGGTGTACTACCGATGGCCTCGTCGTGCAGCATGGTATCAAACTCGTTCTGGTAATGTTTGGCGTCGATATTTTTAAAATTCGCGGCAAACTCCAACAACTCAGCATAATTAACAAGGGCATTACATCTGCTGATATACAACATTTTACCCGGAGGCCTTGCCACAAAAATGAGGTTATCTTTATCTATTTTATAACCCCCGATGTCTGATTTCAGGAGCTCGGTCCGGGTTAAGGCACCCTGGAAAATGATGTGCGTTTGGGTGATTGTCACCTTTTTGCGTATGTAATAACACAACAAGTAAACAGCCAGCAGGCAAAGCAACATAGCAACTACTGCATGTAGTGTTTTATCGGCAGGCGCTGCCGAAGCATACAAATAAACACCGGTAGCCAAAATAGCAACCGAAACGATAAACATCAAAAGCTTCCGGCGCAGGCCAATTGTATATTCTTTGTTCAACGTGATAATTTCAGATGGCTAAAATTAGTATAATTTGTTTTACCAGCCGTTACAAACCGGGCCTTCGTAATAGCAATACCCCTACCCCCAACTTTTTCACCGACAAAACTTCCCCCCTTACCGATTACTTTAAATATATCGCCAGTATTTGTTTGGCACATGTATAATGTTACCTTAGTTTTGGGATATGATTTAAAATGCAACTGAACAAATGAACAACGATATAAATTCTCCGCAAAACCCAAACCGAGGCAAAGCCATGGCCGGGATAATATTGCTTGTTGTAGGAGCAATATTATTACTAAAACAATTTAGCCTATTCTTTCTCCCGGACTCATTGGAACTTTGGCCGCTGTGGTTGGTGGCCTGGGGCCTGTATGTAGGCGCCAAACATAATTTTCAAAAATCATCCGGCCCCATGCTCATCGCCATCGGCGTGGTGTTGTTTATCATCAACAATATAAACGATTCTGACCGCATTGTATGGCCCATCGCCATTATAGCCTTTGGTATGTGGCTTATTGTAAGGCGCGGCAAAAGCCATGATCCTGTTACTGGTAAATACAAAACCAAATGGGAAAAAGATTTTGCCGACCCTGCCAACTGGGGCAAAAGAACCGAGAAACCTAAGTTCGATTTTGGTAAAATGGAAGACCCGATTGTTGACTACACCGTAAAAGATGGCGGCGAAATACCACCATCAGGCGAACCCGCCGCGGCCGATGCCAACATACCGCCGCAAGATACGCCGCCTTTTGGCCACCATAACGGCGACGATTACCTGGATACCGTATCCATCTTCGGCGGGGTTAATAAAACCATCCTGAGCAAAAATTTTAAGGGCGGCGATATCGTTAACATCTTTGGTGGGGCCGAGCTCGACTTTACCCAGGCCGATATTGATGGCCGTGTATACCTGGATATTACCCAGATTTTTGGCGGCACCAAAATCATCGTGCCATCCAACTGGCAGGTAGTATCAGATCTGGCCGCGGTTTTTGCCAGTGTAGACGATAAACGCATCCGCAGCACAGCATCAAACGTTAACGGCAAAATACTGGTACTAAAAGGAGTATCGATTTTTGCCGGGGTGGATATCAGGAGTTATTGAGAAGAGAATCAAGAGGCAAGAATCAAGAGTTAAGACTTTGAAAATAAAGAAAATGTCATTTCGATAGAGCAGCGGGGGCATGAGCGGAGAGGGCGAAAGAGAAACTATCTCTTGAGCGTAGCGAAAAATCTTGTATGCCCTACATCAACAAGCATCGTCGAATTGCACGGCGTATAAGATTTCTCCTCGTACCTCGTTCGAAATGACAGTTAAATAATTATCTATAAACAAAACAAAAATCTCCCCCTTCAGGAGAGATTTAGAGGGGCTTCTAATCATGAACTGGTACGTAGCAAAATTAGTTTTCAGGGTGATAAGCGGTGATGGCGACCATCAGGCGCAATTTGATGAGCAGTTGCGGCTAATCAGCGCCGAAACCGAGCTGAACGCCTTTGAAAAGGCTAACAAGATTGGCCATGCCAATCAGGATAGCTTTAAAAATATTGAACGCCAAACCGTTAAATGGCAATTTATTGATGTGGCCGAACTTAACCGCATCAGCGAACCTGCCGACGGTACCGAGCTATATTACAACATACACGAAACACCCGACGCCGATCTGTACATCGCCTGGGCGCATCATAAGGCAGCGTTGCTGGGGGTGAGGAATTGAGTTAGTGAATGGTGAGTGGTGAGTGAAAGAAGATTTAAAATAAAAGAAAATTGTCATTTCGATAGAGCAGTGGGGACTTGAGCGGGAGGGCGAAAGAGAAATCTTATGCGCCATGCATCAACAATCATCTTCGGATTGCATAATGTTTAAGATTTCTCCTCGTACCTCGTTCGAAATGACAAAAGATTATAAAGTAAATTAACAAAACGACAAAAAACATTGGCCATACCAAATTTAAAAGCTTCAAAATTATACGGTGCGTTTGTGGCCTGTGGCTTCGGCTGGGCGGCGCTGCAAACGTATATTATCCATAGTTTTGGTTTTTTGTGGTTCACCTCAACTATTGATGGCCTGCTTAGCGCTGTGCTGCTGGCGGGCGCCTGCTGGCTTATCAACAATAACCTGCGTTACTACCAGCCGGGCAAGGGCAGCTATATTAACCTGTTTATATGGGTGGTGGCGCTTGCGGGCATTTGCGCCGCGGGCTGCCGGTATTTGCTGCCGCTGCTTAATACCGATGCCATCTTTGTTAACTTTGTTATTCAGTCCTTAACCATCCGCTTTTTTATCAACTTTTTGGCCGTGGGCTGGATGGCCATGATCAGCTTGTTGTGGTACTCGCAGCTGGATCAGCGCGAAACCATGAAACGCAAAACCGAGGCCGAGCAGCTGGCCCGTGATGCCGAACTATACAACCTGCGCCAGCAATTGCAGCCGCACTTTTTGTTTAACAGCCTCAACTCCATTAACGCGCTCATTGGCTTTAAACCCGATTTGGCCCGTACGATGATACACCAGCTGTCCGACTTTTTGCGCGGCACGCTAAAAAAGGACGATCAGCAACAGGTTCCCCTCAGCGACGAGCTGGCCCACCTGAATTTATACCTGGATATTGAAAAAGTACGCTTTGGCCACCGCCTGCAAACCGAGATTAGTTGCGATCCGCGCTGTGGCGCCGCCCTGCTGCCCTCCATGCTGCTGCAGCCACTGGTTGAAAATGCCATTAAATTTGGCCTGTACGATACCACTGGCGAGGTTACCGTAAGCATCCGCGGCGAAATGGAGGATCATTATTTGGTAGTGATGGTGCAAAACCCCTACGATCCGCAAACCAGCAGGCCCAAAAAAGGTACCGGTTTTGGCTTGCGCGGGGTGCAGCGCCGTTTATATTTGTTATTTGCCCGTAACGACCTTATGGAAACTTACGCAAATGATAATATATTTACAACCATTATAAAAGTACCACAAGTATGAAGCGCGCCCTGATTATTGACGACGAGCCATTAGCCCGCATGGTTGTAATGGAATACCTGCAAAATTTTAAAGATATTGAGCTGATACAGGAATGTAACGATGGTTTTGAAGGCCTTAAAGCCATACAGCAACACCAGCCCGACCTGATATTTTTAGATGTGCAGATGCCCAAGATCAACGGTTTTGAAATGCTTGAACTGGTAGAAAACCCGCCCGCCGTTATTTTCACTACCGCTTTTGACGAGTACGCCATTAAAGCCTTTGAAGCCCACGCGGTTGATTACCTCATGAAACCCTTCAGCAAAGAGCGCTTTAATAAAGCGGTAGAAAAATACCTGGCCAGCACCCCCGAAAAACACGCCCCCAAACATACCGAAGAACTGCTGGATGCCGTGGCCGCTCACTCGCCCGCCCAAAACGAGCGCATTGTGGTAAAAACCGGCACCAAAGTAAAAATTATCCCCGTTGCCGACGTTGAATACCTCATGGCCGACGACGACTACGTATCCGTTATCACCAAAGAAGGCTCATACCTCAAAAACAAAACCATGAGCTTCTTCGAACAAACCCTCGACCCAAGGCAGTTCGTCCGCGTGCACCGCTCGTACATCATCGCCATCACCCAAATCACCCGCATTGACCCTTATGAAAAGGACGCGCATTTGGCTATTTTAAAATCCGGAGCTAAAATCCCGGTAAGTAAAACGGGGTATGTGAAGTTGAAGCAGGTACTGGGCATTTAACACGATTTTTCGCCGGTTATTAGTTTTTTAAAGGTGCTCAAGAGGGCTGCGCCGTTTTCAAGATTTTGCAGGATTGACAGGATTTAAAAAGAAAAATTTGTCATTTCGATAGAGCGAGGAAAGGCCAGAAGCGTGGGCGCGAAAGAGAAATCTTGTACGCCCTGCATCTAAACCATGCTAAGCAATCATCCCTCACCATCCAAAGCAAAGCCCCGTGCGATTCCTTCCTTGGGGAAGGTAGGGGTTCAATGAGCTATGCAGGTAACAATTATTATGGCGTAACCCCGCTGGTAGACGCGGGGTCGGGCTATTCACTTATACTGCTTCAGGCATTAGGCGCGGGCCGGTATTCGCTGCTATCCCTTACGCGGGGATAAAGTAAAAAAACAACTTTCTCAACGAATTTAATACATGGAAGAAAATACATGTAAAACCCGCTTACGTTGATGAAGTTGTCTCCAACAACTTCGTCACCGGCGGTTATTTCATTAAACCGTGTTACTGCTTTTTTATTACTTCGGCGATACCAATATCATAGGGTATTACAAATCCACTAATCCGATTTTAAAATGACGGCGAAAGAAGTGTACCATCTTGTGCGATTTAATAAGGGATAACAAGTTTGTTGGAGACAATTCCAACAAAGTGCGGGCAAGGAATACCAACAAAGGCGGAGTGGCTGAATTTGATTTACACGTAACTACAATTAATATATAAAAAAACAGAGGCTTTTTGATATATTGGAGTTGTCTTCAACAAACTCGTTAGCTGTTATAATAGATTTTCAAACGGGCTTTAAGTTAATTATATGTTATTTTAAAGATTTTATTATTGAAATAATCGCTGATTATTAAGTTCTCGTTAGGATCAAATGCAATTACAGTAGGTGAAAATGATTTGAGGGTGAGATAATTGCCGCCACCGGAGTATGTGGGATACTTGTTGCCCGCAATTGTTTTAATTATATTAGTTAAGGCGGTTATCTTTCTTATTCTATTACTGGAATTAGATGTTTCTGAGATAAATATATCTCCTTTTTTATTAACGATTATCGAGGAAATAACAGTAAAACTTGCTTGCCTTGCGTCTACGCCATCTCCTGCATAAGCGTTTTTCCCCGTTCCAGCAATAGTTGTGATGATACCCGTTTTAAAGTTTATTTTACGGATATACCCGCTATGCAGGTCATTATCATTGGCTAATAGAAGGTTGCCTTCATTATCCAAGGCCATTGCTCCCACAGCAATAGATGCGTTTTTAGCGTCTCCGCCATCACCATCGTAACCGGCTGTACCATTACCCGCAAAGGCAGATATGGTTCCATCTGATGCTGATATTTTCCTTATCCTGGTTGCCAACTGATCGGAAATATAAATATTTCCTTCAGAGTCACTAATCATAGACCCCATCCAGGTTGTTGCTGCTTTGGAAGCAGCTCCCCCATCGCCTGAATATCCTTTTAATTTACCACAAATAATATGACATTTATGATCGGCAGAAGAGAGTTTATACAGAACATTGTTGAAATCAGTAACATCATACTGCAAGAAATAGATGTTATTGTATTTATCGATGGTTACAGAATAACTGTAACTGTTTAAGCGTGTTGATAAAGCTGGTAAATTATCATCTCCAAAATTGATTCCCCCAGCAGTAAATGCTTGACCAGCTATTGTGTATATTGTTTTATCAATTGCTGTAATTTCTCTCATACATGCATTACCTCCATCGAAGAAATAAATATTGCCAGATTTATCGATAGCTAATCCTGCCGGGCCGTTTATCTGGGCTTTTTCTGCAGACCCGCCATCACCACCGTAACCGGGATAATCGGCACCGGAGATAGCAGATAAATTACCCGATGAGTCGATAAAAGGTAAATGTTTATTATAGTACCGATATATCGATTTACTATGAGTATCAAATGCATACACCAATGAATCTGAAGTCAACTTCATTACCTTGACCTTGACAGGCCCTATAATTAAGGTATCGTTGGTACCCCAATAATAGCTGCTCAAATGGAAACTGGGACCGTAAGGGTTACCTATATCTTCATAATAGAAGTTGTTGGGCCCAAAATATTTCTCGGGATAATCCGGAACTTTACTAACTGAATGCCAAGTACCTAAAATTAGGTTATGGCTTATCGTGTTATCTATCGGGGCTTTATCAATTGCTGACGAAGTTTTTTTACAACTACTCCCAATAATAGTCAATAAAATGATAATCAATAAAGCGCTAACGGGCAAGTTCAGGAATTTCATGTGATAAAATTTCTTAAATATATGGAGCCTGTTTAAATTTCTTCAAGAATAATGTTTAATTATTTACATAACGAAATTTAAAAGCCCTTTACGAGCAATACATAGCAAATGCCGAGCGTTGAAACTCTGGCGGCCCCCCAAAGCCCCTTTGCGCAAGTGTTGTGCGGTTGCCCGCGAGGGGATCACTTGTGACTTATTTTACGACACTCGTGAAGCACAGGTCACCCATCGCTCAAAGCCCCATACACAAGACCTGCGCTAAAATGAGCTTTCCACGACTTAATAACGGGTGACGAATTTGTTTGAGGACAACGCGACTAAAGCGCGGGCAAGGAATACCAACAAAGGCGGGTTAAAAAAAAACGATATTTTTTTTAAACACTTAGCTTCTTATTAAATAAGCTTTATCTTTATTATTATAATAACCAATATAAACATTTTGACATATGATAGTTTCGTCTGTTGCTGCAATGCAAGCCATTGCCACTCCCAGTTCAACAATTGAGTATTGCTTAACCGAAGCGGGTAAACAAGGGATATTCTACTACAATCCTTCGGATACGAGTGTTGAGAACATTGGTACTATTATCTCGTCTACAGCCGGAGGATGCTTCAGGCGTGTTTATGCTTATAATACGGTATATGCTTCATGGTTTGGAGCCATAGGTGATGGTACAACCGACTGTTATGACGCAATACAGAATGCCATTAATGCTGTGAATGGTAATGGCGTGGTAATGCTTGGTACAGGAATATTTTTTCTTAATAAATATAATGCAGGCGCTCTTACTCTTCCTGTAAATGCGACCGGAATAACTATCATGGGCGATGGAAAAAAAACAACAACTCTTAAACTTAGCAGGAATGTATCCCGTGCTTTTGATTTTATTTCTCCTGTTAGCGTAGCATCTGTCAACCTGTACCAAAATATCACAATTAAACAATTTGATATCGATGTTAATAACATTGACGGCGCTGCTATTTTACCGAACACGACGGTAGTAACCGGAGGTTCGGGAACATCGGCATGGGTAACTATAGACGTTGGTAATAATAGTAATTTCTTTCCAACGGGAGCACTATTCTTACCATATATTAATACAGGAACAGCGGCCGGAAACCTTCGTAGTTATAGATTAAAAGCCGGAAGCACTACAGCTATTGAGGTATTTCTCGTATCCGGCGAATCGATAGCGACGGGAGATACTTTACAAGGAGCGTGTCGCCAACATACTATTATTGGTATGGGGGCATTGGGCGTTGTTGGTTACAATATAAATGTTGATACACTAAATGTTTCCGACATCGATGTGATTAATGTCCCATTAGAAACAATTCCATCTACCCTTCATTTTGATAAGGCAACAACAAGAAGAGGGGCGATCAGCATCATTTCAAATACGTCCTCGTCACAGGGATTAGGTGGATATTCAGGAGCCGTATATGCTCAAAATATAACTATTGAAAGGGTAAATATGTTCGGGGGAGCAGCTGGGTTTGCCGTGATTGCCGCCAGTAACGGCCCGGAATACTTTATCGACAATATTATATTCAGGGATCTATATCATACAACAAATCAGCTGGCTCCAAATGCATATTCATGCCAAAATTTTCTAATCGGTAATTGTGGCTACGGAAACCGTGTTTTACTTGAACGGTGCGTAGGCGAGTTTTCAGGAGATGTAGGAATTGAGATTGATGCATTATTCAACGCGCAGGTAAAAGATTGTTTGATAAAAAATGCCTATACTACCGGATATTATCAAACAAACCAAAACGCGCCTGCATATACATCTGCGGGGGCTCCTAAAACTACAATTTCGAGTGGTTCAGGAATTGACAATAGTTCAACAGCATTGGTCATAGCGGCATTTCCAACAAATGTTGCCAATAATGGGTTTCTCATTATGGACAGTGAAGTTTGTTATTATAATTATTCCGGATCAAATACCTTATTCATTACACGAGGATTAAACGCTACCGCAGGCGTTTCTCATGCAGACGGAACAGTTGTTAAATTCATAGAAATCGACAAACAGAAAATTTGTTTTGAAAATTGTCGCTACGAGAATACACAACTTACCGCTCAAGATGAGCATAAAGGTTGGAAAGCGGTAAGAAATGGAGTGTATCCTGGTGCATCGATGTATATTAAAAATTGTACTTATTTGGAAATAGGCCGAACTTTTTTATCTAATGGAGGTGCGGTAACTTCTCAAGGTTTTCCCAATATATATATCGACGGGCTCGTAATAAATACTGTTGGTATCAATGTGACATCGGGATCTGGCCTAGGGTCAGCTATGTATTTTACAAATTCAGATTATGATACCACGAACGGGGCAAACTCGCTAATACCAAGAACAATATTGAACCTGAAAAACATAAGGATAAATGGAGACGGAGTTTTAGATACTGCGGGCCATAATATCTACTACGGGATAAGTATTCAACACGGTAATTGGGATATAAATTGGCAGGATATAAACATTCGACATGGATTACTAAGCGGATCTAATATAATTGGTCAGAATACAGGAATTACTATACAGGCGGTCGGTACATTCATTTCTGGTCTAATAAACAATTATAAATTCTCGTCCGTTGGGACTAAGATGCCTGCGGGAATATTAATGCAAAACGCTGCTGTTGGAAGTTTACTGCTCGACGATCTTGATTTTACCGATGTTAAGTTTGACTCACCAACAACAAATGCAGAATACAGGCCATGGTTTATAGATAGTTCCGTTACCGGCGCAAATAAAATTTGTTTTGGCAAAATCAAGCATTCAATATACGCATCAACTCAAATAGCAGCATCAAAAGTCTTAAAACGTGTTGCTGTCACAGCAAATTATGCTGTGGCTCTTACCGAAGATGTATTGGGCGTAACAACTTCCTCAATTGCAATCACGATCACGCTTCCGTTAGTTGAGGCAGGGCCAACCAACAGTAAAACGAATTATGGTTATCAATTGATTGTTACGGACGAAACATTCACTGCAGCCGCCCATAATATAACAATCACACCTGCATCAGGAGAAAAAATTAACAACTCCGTTTCGTCATACACTATTAGCACAAATGGGGGAGTAGTTAAGTTGCTTTCTATTCCTGGCGGATGGATTGCAACTGCAAATTTGTAGGTCAAATAAAATGTAATAGCCACTATTTGATCTGACAGTTGGTTGGTTTTATAAGTTGTCAGACGTGATTTGTGAATATACTATTTTCTCATCTAAATGCATCGACTCAGATTCTTAAGAGCCCTCACAAAAAGCGCTCTTAAGAATCTGGTTTTCCGCGAGCCTCGCCCATTTGCCCCCCTTTAGCACAAGCCTTGCGTGGCTGCCTGTGGGCTGATGATTTATGACTTATTTTACAAGACACTCGCGAAGCACAGGTCACCCATTGCTCAAAGCCCCATACACAAGACCTGTGCTAAAACGAGATCTTCCATTTCCCGTTCATTGTCCGGTCTCTATTTTACACTACCTGGCATAAGTTATTCTATCGGTCTCTTTAGGTATTAAAGCTATTTCATATTTTAAATTCCATTCTTTGATGTGTTCTAAAATCGGCAAAAAAGCTAAGCCTTTTTCAGACAGCTTATACTCTACCCTTGGCGGTAATTCTTTATAGGCCAATCTTTCCAATAGTCCGTCTTCTTCCAGCTCTTTTAGTTGTTCGGTTAGTACTTTCCTTGAAATGAGTGGTATTATAGAATCCAACTGACCAAAACGGATGGTACGGGTGCCAATTACATTTATAATTATTGGCTTCCATTTATTGCCAATAGTGCCAATAGCTCTCGTAAACGGGCAGTTCGAACTGCAAAATCTGTCGTCTCTCATATTTTTAAAAATTGTAGTTACCCGATGGTAACCAGAATATACTATCAATAGTTACAAAGATAAACTATTGACAGTACCTTTGTGAAATAAATTTAAATATCAATTAAAATGAATAGATTAAAAAACAAAGTTGTGGTGATTACAGGTGGCAACAGTGGTATAGGATTTGGCATTGCGCAAGAATTTAAAAATGAAGGTGCTGTAGGAGCTATCGTAGGCAGAAACCAGAAAACTTTAGATAGCGCTGTAGCCCAGCTTGGCGATAATTTTATAGCCATAAATGCCGACGTGACCAATCTTGCCGATCTGGAAAGGGTGTTTGCAGCAACAGCTGAAAAATTTGGCAAAATAGACGTGATTGTAGCCAATGCAGGTGCCGGAACTGTAGGAACTGTGGCAACTTTTAGCGAGGCCGACTTTGATAAGGCCATTGACCTGAACCTGAAAAGTGTTTACTTCACTGTTCAAAAAGCATTACCCCATATGAATAATGGCGGTTCTATTATTTTGATCGGGTCAAATGCTGCCCACCGGGCATATGCAAATTTTACGTTATACGGCGCTGCTAAAGCAGCTGTTATCTATTTAGCCAAAGGATTTTCAAGCGACCTTTTAGATAGAAAGATCAGGGCAAATGTGATAACACCCGGTACAACAGATACACCCGCGTTCGACAAGTTTGTTCCTGCAGAACAAATGGAAGCGGTAAAAAAACACTTTGCAGATCAAATGCCCATAGGCCGGATTGGGCAACCAGCCGACATTGGCAAAACAGCGGTTTTCCTGGCTTCTGACGATTCCTCGTTTATGCTTGGTGCCGAACTCCTTGTTGACGGCGGTATGACTTATTTGGCTAAATAATTAACCTCACACCGGCGCGGGGATGTAACCCGTGTCTTTAAATAATTAAAATAATTTTCAAATGAGTAAATTAAAAAACAAAGTAGCGGTAGTTACCGGTGCTTCAAAAGGAATAGGCGCATCTATTGCCAAACACTTCGCGGCAGCAGGGGCAAAAGTAGTAGTAAATTATGCCTCAAGTAAAGAAGGCGCAGATAAGGTGGTTAAGGAGATAACCGATAATGGAGGCATAGCCATTGCAATACAGGCAGATGTATCTAAAGGAGCCGATGTAACCAGGCTGTTTGAAGAAACTGCGAGTGCTTTCGGCGCGCTGGACGTTTTAGTAAATAACGCGGTATCTCAGGGATATGCGCCTATTGAACAAATTTCGGTTGAAGATTTCCACCAAAGTTTCAACGTGAATGTGTTAGGCCCAATATTGACCATCCAGGCAGCTTTGAAACTTTTCGGCGATAAGGGTGGAAACATTATCAACATCAGTTCGGGTGCAAGTAAATACCCTCTTCAAAATGCCTCATTGTACTCATCAACTAAAGCGGCATTGGATGCCTTCACAATAGCTTTATCTAAGGAGTTGGGTATTAAAAACGTTCGTATCAACTCTATTTTGCCAGGCGCTACGGCAACAGAAGGTGCAGCCAGCGCGGGCGTTACCGCCGGGAGTGAGTATGAAAAGATGTTTGTTGAAAAAACACCACTTGGCCGCAGAGGCCAACCCGAAGATATTGCGAAAGCTGCCGTTTTCCTTGCTTCGGATGACGCAGCCTGGATTACGGGCGAGCAAATTTCTGTTTCTGGTGGTATGTATGGGTTTTAAATCCATCAACCCCAAAAATGAACGACAATGGGACGGGATTACTGGTTGACGGTGGCTTCACCAAAACGCAAAATAATTGTTTCAAAATATAAGTTTCTTTCAAATCCCTGCTTTCTTCCGGAAGCAGGGATTTTTTCATTGCTTAAAAGAGCTTCAGTCGCGGCGGGGAGAGACCCGAATGGAAATAACTTACCCGTTATAACTCGCATCAAATTCCACAATCCATTCAATCCCATATTTGTCCCTGAACATTCCGGCGTATGTACCCCAGGGACTGTCGCCAATGGGGCCTTCAACATCTCCGCCTGCCGACAGGCCGTTAAATATTTTATCGGCCTCTTCACGGCTTTCGGCATTAACTAATATTTTCGACCTGTTTTCATTTTCGCTTACGCGTCCCATAAATTCGGGAACATCGTTGGCTATTAGTACGTTGTGTTTGCCAAGCGGCAAGGCAATGTGCATGAGTTTATTGGCCTCATTTTCGGGCACCTCAAAACCCATGCCTGCCATGTCCTTAAAACGAATGATCTTTGTAAACTCGCCGCCAAAAACTGATTTGTAAAAAGTGAATGCTTCTTCGGCATTTCCATTGAAGTTGATCCAGGGATTAATTGCTCTCATGATTTTTATGTTTTAATTGTTAATGTTTCGGTTTATAAATTCTTAAGATAAAGTTGATAACAGCTCTTCCAGGTTTTTTAATGTCATGGTAAAGCCTATTTTGAAGCCCTCCAATAATTTCTCCATGCGCTCAAACGATTCATTAAAAATGGTAATGTCCACTTTGGTTACGCCGTTTTGTTCGCTGAAATTGTAATCCCAATCAGATCCAGGCAGCTCACGATTTTCGTCTTTATCAGCAAACGCGTTGTACATCTTAAAATTGGTTTTCGGGGTAATGGATGTAAATTCCTGCACAGCCCAACGCTCCTGCCCGTCGGGGCTTATCATCGCGTAAAATCGCCGCCCGCCTACTTCAAAATTCATATACTTGGTTTTGGCGCGCATAGGTGCAGGTGCCCCCCATTGGTCAAGCAGTTCGGCTTTGGTAAAGGCATCCCATACTAAAGATTGGCCGGCATTAAATTCCCTGGTTATAAATACCGTTTTCGCTGCTTTGTCAACGTTAAAATCAAATAGCAAGTCGTTGTTCATTTTTCTGTTTTTTTAATTGTTGATAATAGTTGGTCCAGTTGATTGAATTGTGTTTCCCAGCTTTGCCTGAACTGGGCTAACCAATTGTCGAATTCCTGCATTTTTTTTGCGTTAAAGTGATAATAAATCTCCCGGCCACTCTGCTCGGGTTTAATCAAATCGCATTCGTGTAATACCTTAATATGTTTTGATACGGCTTGTCGGGTCATATCAAATTTTTGGGCCATGGCATTGGGTGTTAATGCCTGTATGGCAATTAACGTTAAAATAGCCCTTCGTGTTGGGTCGGCTATCGCCTGGAATATATCCTGTTTCATATTATAAAATCCAAATAAGCAACCTTCAGGTTGCAAATATATATGCAACTTTTGAGTTGCGCAAATTTATTTCAGTTTTTTTTGTTGAAGATGAGCGGAGGGATTGGAGAATTGCCATCGACTCCGGTTCCGATTTATACAATTTAATGCGTTTAACTTCATTGAAGTTTGCAAACAATACTTCAATGAACATCGTTACTTTTTATTTATAAGGAGATAAAACTATGGCAGAAAACAAATTAATAAGAATGGACAATATGGGCATCGTTGTGGAATCACTCGATACCGTGATATCCTTTTTTTCAGAAATAGGACTAAAGCTTGAAGGCCGGGCTACCGTGGAAGGTGAATGGGCAGGTCGCATTACCGGGCTGGGTTCCCAGCGCGTAGAAATTGCCATGATGGTTACCCCGGATGGACATAACCGCCTTGAGCTTTCGCGATTTGTTAACCCGCCCGTAATTTCAGACCACCGCACGGCCCCCGTGAACGCCCTGGGCTACCTGCGTGCAATGTTCACCGTTGAAAACCTCGACGAAATGGTAGCCAGGCTCAGCAAGCAAGGTGCCCAGCTTGTAGGCGAAGTGGTACAGTACGAGAACTCATACCGGCTCTGCTACATTCGCGGAGCCGAGGGGCTTCTTATCGGCCTGGCTGAAGAACTGGGTAAATGAGCTTTGGACATTTATAGTATCCATGTACCACTTAGTGCAAGCCTTATTCGGTTTCTGCGGGCGGATGACTTGTG
Organism: Mucilaginibacter ginsenosidivorax; assembly: GCF_007971525.1. Lineage (NCBI taxonomy): Bacteria > Pseudomonadati > Bacteroidota > Sphingobacteriia > Sphingobacteriales > Sphingobacteriaceae > Mucilaginibacter > Mucilaginibacter ginsenosidivorax. Next base: position 4,926,963 of record NZ_CP042437.1, on the reverse strand, counting down.
ATTTATCAATCCATCGCAAAGCATAGGTCGTTTTACCGGTCAATCACAAATAATACCAAGCCATTACCGCAGTTTGCCAATCAATTTTATTGTTTTAACCTCATCATGACACTCCAATTACCATCCTGCCTTGCTTACGTTAAAATGTATCATTCTTCCCCACTTCCGTATAAATCGGGCTGCAAAAGGCGCTCTACATTTGTGTCATAATTAAAACAACAAAACAATGGCAAAAACAATTTTCATTACCGGCGCCTCACGTGGTTTCGGTAAATTATGGGCCGAAGCATTACTGCAACGCGGCGATAAAGTAGTAGCAACCGCCCGCGACCTGGGCACTCTTGACGACCTGGTAGCCAAATATGGCGACAACATTTTACCCCTGCAACTGGATGTAAACGACCGCGCAGCCGGCGTTGCGGCTATCAACAAAGCTAAAGAGCACTTTGGCAGCATAGATGTATTGATTAACAACGCAGGCTACGGTTTATTTGGCACCATTGAAGAAACCACCGAGCAGGAAGCCCGCGGACAAATAGAAACCAACTTTTTTGGCCTGCTATGGCTAAGCCAGGCTGTACTGCCGGTAATGCGCCAACAGGGCTATGGCCACATTATCCAGGTTTCGAGCGTATTGGGCCATGCTACTTTACCAGTACTGGGTTTATATAACGCGTCAAAATTTGCTGTGGAAGGCTTAAGCGAAACGCTGGCTGCCGAGGTTAAAGGCTTTGGCATAAAAGTGTCCCTTATTGAACCTAACGGTTTTGCAACCGACTGGGCCGGCGCATCATCTGCACAAACTGTGGCCATGCCCGAGTATGAAGGTGTACGCGCGGCATTCCAGGCCGGTTTAACTGATGATATTTTTGGTATCCCCGAAGCAACCAGCGATGCTGTGTTAAAGCTGATTGACAGCGAAAACCCGCCGCTGCGTTTGTTCCTTGGCAGCCAGGCATACCCTTGGGTTAAGCAGGTTTATGAAAGCCGGTATGCCGAGTGGGATAGCTGGAAAGAAGTATCGGCTGCCGCACAGGGCAAATAATATTTTAATGGTATTGTACTGACATAATTTACGCCGGTTTTCGGCGTAAATTTGTTTCATTATTTAAAGGTTATGCAGCATTTTAAAAATTTAGCCGATATGCACCGCGCCAACGGCTTTGCCCCACCCGAAAACCCGCTGATAAGCATCCAACGCTGCAATAAAACCTGCAGCCTTTTTGGCGAGCGGGAATTTACATCCGATTTTTATATGATTGGATTTAAAAAACTTGTATCGGGTATTATCAGGTATGGCCGTACCAAATACGATCATGATAACGGCAGCATGATGTTTGTAAAACCCAGGCAAATCATTGAATTTAGCAATGTGGAGTATGAGGAAGACGCCTTTATCATCTTCATCCACGAAGATTTTTTAAACGGCCATATATTGCATACCGACATCAACAAATATGCCTTTTTTGATTACGAAACCAATGAGGCGCTGCACCTGTCGCCACAGGAAGAACAAATTATCTGGGACCTTTATCACAAGATAGATACCGAGTACCGCAGCAACACCGATGAGTATAGCCGCGATATTATGCTTACCCACATAGATTCGATGCTGAAATACTCGCAGCGGTTTTATAAGCGCCAGTTTATCAACCGCCGCGAACTTTCGGGCAAAACGGTGTCTAAATTTAACGATGCGCTGGCTGCTTATTTCAAAAAAGGTTTGTTAATAGCCCAGGGCTTGCCATCTGTAAGTACGCTGGCTTCGCTCCTCAACCTATCGCCCCGCTACCTGAGCGATCTCCTGAAACAGGAAACCGGCAAAACCGCTATCGACCTGATTCATATTTACCTGGTGAACGAGGCAAAAAACCGGCTCAAGGGCGAGGATCAAAGCGTATCTGAAATAGCTTACCAACTCGGCTTTGAAAACCTGCCCTATTTTTCGAGGCTTTTTAAAAAGGAAACAGGTATTAGCCCCAACCAGTTTAAAAAACAGTTGGTTAACTGATAGCGATATTTGCATCCCGGCGGAAGCTTCATAAAAGTATTTAAGAAACGTACACGTGTTCAGCTTCCGATCTCTATTTCAACGCTCCAGTCAATGAGGCCGTAAGCCAGCCATGTCAAACAATTATTTATTCCCCTGTCTCCATTTTTGTTGGCGGAGGAAACCTGATGCCGCGAACATCCGGTGCCGGAAAGGGCCGTTGTACCGATTCGAACCTGAAGGTATCCCGGGTTGGTTTTGGTTTTACAATTTTATAACTCCTGATGATATAGTAAAGCACTTCTCCTACGCCATCAGGTAAACTGGCAGACTGTGCCTTTATGCGTTTTACTTTATTGCCGTAATGTATAAATACCTCCAGGCTTTGATCGTCAACGGAGTGCTGGTATATAGTATCCAAATGCTTATAGCTGATATGTTCGAGCTTCATGTTTAAGGTATCCCAAAATGCCCGGCTTATCTTTGCCGAATAATACCCTAACAGCTTCTCTTTTTTGCCAGTGTCTGAAGGTAAAATGAACGAAAGGCCTCCTCCCCAATATTTATAAGAAAGCGAACTATCGATACTTACAACAGTAGATTGGCAAGGGCCAAAACATCCACCGGTGGCAATCTCAATTTTGGTAATTTCGTTGTTCCGTCCCGATTGTTTATTACAAGCAGCAAGAAAAAACAGGATAGTAAAAAACATCAGGCAGCACTTCGTATGATTGTAGGTTGAAACTAATGTATGGATTTTTATACGTTTTGCCCCAAGCAGATTGTTCAAAGAAGGCCTGATACCCCGTGGAGAAGCTAATACCAAAACATATTTATCAATAAAGCTTATAATAAATATGTTAAAACAACGTAACTGTTAATGTAGCATTCACCTATAACAATCCGCCTCATCATGACCATAAAACCGCTACTATTGCTTTTCCTAGTATTTATAACTACCTCACATGTTCTTGCCCAGGGTAACACAGCCGAAAATATTATACTTAAGGGCATTGTAATTGACAGGGAAAACAGCAGGGCATTGGCTTACGTAAGTGTCGGAATTTTAAACAAGCCTATAGGCACGGTAACTGACACTGCCGGGCATTTCAGTTTCGGCATTAGCCAGGATAATTTTGCAGATACCATCCAGGTAAGCATAGTTGGCTATGCCGCGTTGAAAATTCCGGTAAGGGATTTTACGCCGGCCGCCGATAAAACAATCCGGTTATCAGTAAAGCCGCAACAACTTGCCGAAGTAACAATTACAAATGCAATACGGGCAACAAACACCGAAATTATTGGCCGGCAGGCCGTAAGCAAATTTGTACAGGTGTCGGTCCACAACAAAAAAACGGCCGACGAAACCATTGGCTCCGAAATGGGGATGCTGTATAAAACCAGCCAAAAACAAGCCATTATTAAAAATTTCAACTTTTACATATCGGTAAACAACTTCAATTTTATAAAATTCAGGGTTAATATTTACGCCGTAAAAAATGCCATGCCCGACACATTGCTATGTCACCAACAAATTTTCGCCACGGTAGATAATTTTAAAACCGGCTGGACCAATATCAACCTGGATCAATATAACATTAGGGTTAACAGAGAGTTTATTATAACCGTTCAGTGGATAGAAGGCCGGATGGATAAAAAGGAAACTCCGCTTACCGTACTCCCGGTAGCAATTACACCATTTTCAAAAAACTGCTACGCCCGCATAGCAAGCCAGGACAAATGGAAGAAAATGGGCGTTAATTTGAGCAACTTTGTTACTATAGCGTATTAGGTTTAGTACCTTCTTTCCCCCCCTCATCGGCTCTATCCGCCAATTCGTCTATTCATCCCGGCCAAACGACGATTACAGGAGGCGATACTCCGGGTAGTTGCTACCTTTAAACGATATAAAACAGCTATCCTGTAATTTTAAAATCATGAAGAAGTTTCAACCAACATGGTCGCGGCGCGAATTCCTGGCTGCGGTTACTCTTGCCGGGGCCGGTACAGCTATAATGCTAAACCCGCTGGCTGCCTGGGCAATTGATGAGGTAGACCCTCGCGTAGCCAAAATAGTAGCCGATACCCTGGGCATAGATACGCACAACCATATCGACGTGCCACTAACTGCCGCTGAAGTACCCGGTCCGGATATCAACCTGGCGGGCGAAATGAAAAAGTCGGGTTTAGCGGCCATCTGCATGACATTCGCTGTAGATTATCAAAAACTGCAAAACCCAGGCGATGCCTACGAACGGTTTAAAAACGGACTGGCTTCCATGAACCGGCAGTTGGCCCGTAACGGCATGAAGCGCTCACTGAACATGGCCGACCTTAACACGGCCCATAAAAAACACCAGCCCACAGTCATCCAATCGGTTGAGGGCGGTCATTTTCTGGAAGGACGTATCGAACGGCTTGAAGAAGCCTATAACCGTGGCCTGCGACACCTGACGCTATTGCATGACAGCGATGCATCTGTACCCCTGGGCGACGTTTTCACCAATCCCGCACGCTGGGGCGGCCTTACCACTTTCGGTGCCGATGTTATCCGCGAATGCAACCGATTGGGCATCCTTGTCGACCTTGGGCATGCCAGCGCCGAAACAGTGGCCGCGGCTCTTAAAGTGGCTAAACACCCGGTAATTATTTCGCACACCGGCCTTGATACCCAATTGGGGCAAAACGAGAACATGGCCCGCATGATGCGCCCCCGGCTCATCAGCAAAGATCAGGCTAAAATTGTAGCAGATACAGGAGGTGTTATCGGCGTATGGACGCACCTGGCCGGCTCGGCATTGGAGTATGCCCAAAATATCAGGGCGTTGGTTGATGTTGTAGGGATAGATCATGTTTGCATAGGTACAGATACCAAACTAACCCCGGCATACAGGCCAGCGGGAGCCGCTTTCGGTCCCAAACCGGGCGAGCCAGGCCCGCCACCCGGTGGCATGCCTGGCAACCGGCCTGATGGCCCTCCTCCGGGCGATAAACCCCGTGATGGCGCTAATGGCGGCCCAAATGGTGGCAAAATTGACGGAGGTACCAACCAAACCTGGCCGGACCAAAACACAGGGTTCTATTACACCGTAGTAGAGGCAATGCTAAATACCGGTTTTAACGCAGATGAAATTGGCAAGATAGGTGGCGGCAACTTTTGCCGCGTATTTGATGCGGCCACGGCAGGTAACCGTTAATGTTACCGGTCAGTCAATCGCACGGTAGTCATTCCGGCACTTTCAAAGGTGAGGTTAACAGACCGGTTTCCGTTTGGCCGGGTGCGGTGTTTCACATTTTTGGGAATGGTAAATAACTGATTGGGCAGCAACTCTATAGTTCGATCTTCCAGGTCGATAAATACCGAGCCTTCAATGATCAGAAAACTTTCGTCAGAATCCGGGTGGAAGTGCCAGAAATAAGGTTCCGTCATAATGCTCATCCTCACCACATGGTCATTCACCAGCGCAACCGGAATATTGGTGTATGTGCTGTTGGTTGCAGCCGTTTGTGCAATATCAATTACTGTTAACTCTGGAGTATCCATGTGCTGTAGTTATTATAGCGTAAAGTTCGAAAATATATAGCAGAGAAAAGCCTTTAGACCCAACTCTAAAGGTTTTTTTATTGCCGTTTTAAAGTGTAATTTGCTCTCCGCAGCCATCTTTATCCCCTGTTTATTCCCCCCAATAAAAGGTAAATATCACCTCATAAATACCCGCTAAATCGCCATATCGGCATCTGGCCTGCTTTATACTTTTACATCGTCGGCGATCACCAATATCCTGAATCAAAAAAATATTTTAAACACTTAACACATCAAAAAAATGACAAACGAAGAGAACAGCAATCTGAACGATATTCATCAGTATGCTATTGCAACAGGAAAGAATTTTTCTGTCGAAAAAGGCGCCGGGGCTTTCAGGGGGGTACAAACTGTAGTAAACCTTGGCCTTTTAGCTTCGCCTATTGAGTGGAGCACCATTAAACCATCAGATCCTGCCAGCCCCGAAACACGGTACAAAGTAGCCGCATGTACCAATGTATACAAACGAGACGAATTACAGCGCGCATCTGCCGAAATTACCGGCTCATATGGTGCGGCATCTGGTTCGGTAGCGGCCAGCTATGTTAAAAATATCAGCATATCAGAAACTTCTTCAAGCTATGTGGCGTTTTTCCGCAAATCATACGGGCGGGTGCACCTTAACAGCGATGCCAAATTAACTGCCGATGCCATTGCCCTGTTAAAAACTAACGCCAAACAATTTATAGCCAAGTACGGCACGGTTTATATATCTGCCTACCAGCTAACCACCGAGCTTTACGGCGAGGTAAAAATTGATGCCAGCAGCATGGCCGATAAAGTTAAGATGGACCTTGCGGTTAGTGCATCATACAACTCGCTTTTGGATGCAAAAGGCAGTTTTGAAAGCGATTTGCAACGGTCACAAGCCAAATACAACATGTCTGTTATGGTGAATACCATGGGCACCGATATATCCGGCGGCTCATCGATAAAAGAAATGGCCGAGGCTGTTGCCAAAATCAGGGCGCAGGATACGCCTAAACTGGCAATCCTAACCGAAGTAACCCTTACCAGTTGGATGCACCTTGCCGACTTTGCTAAAAACGTGAATAACGAGGATGTAAAACTGTTTGATAGCACCATTACACCCGCCCAGCTTGATTTGCATAGCGCAAATTACGAACGTGTAGAATGGATGGCCAATTTCACCAAAGAAAGCATCGAGAACCTGGATAACAAACTGGTTAGGCAATGGCACCTGGACGACAAACAGCAAAGGACCGATAAACTTAAAGAAGCAAGGACATTTGCCAACGATTGGGTAAACAAGCTGTCGAAAATAAGCGAGGAAGAAGTTGCAAAGCCGGACTTTATCAGGGACCTCAGTAACGCCATTATCCAGGTTCAGGAAGATAAAATTGTTCCGGCTTTAAAATTGCACCCTTTTAAATTTAATATAAAAGCTTCGGTTGCTTCAAGCTACGATGGCTATAGCCCCGCAATGTTTTACACATTAACCGTAAAGGTTGACCCGAATGAAAAAATTGCCATAGTTGAAACTGTTATTGATGTAGATAACGATCACAGTAACTGCCGGCATTTTCATGGCCACCTGCACGCCAAATATACTGATGGTGGCCAGGGCAAAGATGGTACCGTAGTAAAGCCAACCCTTGCCTTCTCCAACTGGTGGGATCGTACCTGCGGCAGTACAGGATGGTCAAACACGGTTACGTTTGACAGTGGTACAAAAGAGAAATGCGAACTCAATTATAATGATACCGTAAGGACTAACATTGAATTTGAGCTGGCATCCGGCAAGTTAAAACAATTACCTTCTGGTAACGAAGATAATGTAACCGAACTGGCTTACACGTACTAAGACTTGCGGTGTGGTGTTACTACAAAGCCTGCAGATTAGCTTTTGCGGGCTTTGTTTTTAAATAAAAAAGCCCCCTTATCCAGGAGGCTCTTAAACTATTATTTATCACGCCGATTATTTAATTTCAATTTGCCTGCTTACAGTTTTGGCTTCTTCTTTTTTGGCAATGTTTACCTTCAGTACGCCATCGGTATAAGCAGCTTCAATACGGTTGTCGTCTGCGCTATCGGGCAGCGTGAATGAACGCACAAACGAATTATAACTGTACTCGCGTTTGCTGTAATTCTTTTTATCACTGTTGTTTTCTGTTACTTGTTCAACAGAGATGCTTAGCACGTTGCGGTCAAGGTTTAGTTTAAAGTCTTCCTTTTTTAAGCCGGGCGCAGCCAGTTCAATGTGAAAGTTTTCGGCGGTTTCGCTGATGTTGGCAGCCGGTACGCGGGCTATCATGTGGTCGTTAAAAAAGGTGTCGTTAAAAATAGAGTCAAAAACGTCATTAAAACCTGGCAGTAATGAGTTGCTCCTTTTTTCGGGATTAAATTTAACCAATGTCATGGGTTGTCCTCCTAAATAAATTTAATGATTGAACTTATAATTAATTAAACTCCAGAACTTCGTGTTCTGATAATAACTCAGCAACTAAAATGCCAGAGGCTAACAGGGGGTAAAAAACTGAAAAAAATTCATATCCGGTGAAAAATTTTCAGTTTACGGCTGCCAAAAATTCTAATATATTATCCACCAATTTACCCCTACCCTTCCCTGTTATACTTAGCCCTGTAATCCAACGGCGATAGTCCCGTTATCTTTTTAAAAACTTCCCTGAATGCTTTATCATCGGCATAGCCAACCTGATCCATTACCTCAAAAATGCTTTTGCGGCCTTTTTCAAGGGTACTTTTGGCCACTTCTACTTTTACACGCTGCAAGTACTCAACCGGGGTATTCCCGGTGGCTTTAATAAAACGCCTGTCGAAATTCCGGCGGCTGATGGCCAGGTTAGAGGCCAACCCTTCAAAGGATATTTTTTCCCGTAAGTTTTCTTCTATAAAACTCTGGGCCTTGCCAATCAGCTCATCGCCATGATTTTTTTGTGCCTGAAAAATACTGAAAGGCGATTGCGATGTCCGGTCCATATCAATCTGGAATACTTTGGAGCAGTAAATAGCCGTTTGCCTGTCAAAATATTTCTCAACCAGGAAAAGTACCAGGTTCAAAAAAGAGTAGGCACCGCCATTGGTATAAATACCCTGCTCAACCGTAAGCAATTTATCGGTATGCAATTCGATGCTCGGGAAAAGCCGCTTAAAAGCAGTTGCTGCGTTCCAATGGGTAGAGCATGTTTTACCATCGAGCAGCCCGGTAGCCGCCAATAAAAACGCGCCGGTACAAATGCTCGCTATCTCGGCCCCCAACTTATATTGCTCGCCAATCCAACTTATGAGCGCGGCATTTTCTTTAAGTACCCTGTCGTACTCATGCGAGACAGATGGGATGATGAGCAGGTCGGCCTTTGATATTTCATTAATATCTACCGGAAAAATAGAAAAGAAACCTCCATCCAGTTTTAATTCGGTTTCAAATCCGGCTATGCGCACCTCCATCATAGGCCTATGCCCCATTTGCTGCCAATAGCCATTGGCACGGTTAAGTATTTGAAAAGTACCTACCACGCTGGCCAGGTTGGCGTAGCCTTTGGGAACTAAAATGAGCACTTGCTTCATGGCGATTTTTTTTAATAAAGATAGCCAACCATCGTGTCCAAATCAACCCGTCAACATGTCCATATTACACCCTGTGTTTATGCTATCAAGACATTAAATTTGTCATACAATTCCCAATCAAACCCAAAACTGATAAAAATGACAACACCAGATTTTACAACCACGCTGTTGGTTAACCAAACCCCCAGGGAAGCATTTGATGCCATCAACAACGTACGCGGATGGTGGTCGGAAGAAATTGAAGGCGGCACCAGCAAACTGGATGATGAATTTAATTACCATTTTGAAGACATCCATACCTGTAAAATAAAGCTAATAGAAGTTATCCCCAACCAAAAAGTAGTTTGGCTGGTGCTGGATAACTATTTTAAGTTTACCCAGGATAAAACCGAATGGAAAGGCACAAAAATCAGCTTCGATATTTCGGAACAAAATGGCAAAACGCAAATTGTTTTCACCCATCATGGCCTGGTGCCCGAATATGAATGTTTCGAAATTTGCCGGGGGGCATGGACCAATTACATTCAAAACAGCCTGGCCAGCCTAATCAGCACGGGTAAAGGTTTGCCCAATGCCGCCGGTACTGCAAGAACAGCAGATGAAGAGCAATTCCTGGCCGAAAAAAAATAAACTGATAAAGCATATCATGTTAAAAACACCATGAACAATTATCAAAAAACCATCACCGTAATCAACCCCGCCAATGAAGTTTACGCCGCCATTACCCGGCACATTGCCGATTGGTGGAGTGATGACCTCACAGGTACAACCGCCCACGTCGGCGACCAATATGACATTGCCTTCGGAAAAACAAAAAAAACCTTCAGTATCATTGAAGCAGTACCCAATAGCCGTGTTGTATGGCAATGTGATAAAGCACATATAGATATGGCTTCCTTAAAAAACAAAGCAGAATGGGTGGGCACTAAACTGATATGGACCATAAGCGCCGATAACCAGGGTACAACCCTGAATTTTTTACACGAGGGCTTAAACCAAAGTTTTGAATGCTATACCGTATGTGAAGCCGGTTGGGATTATTTTATAGGCAGCCTGCGTGCTTTTTTAAGTATGGGTAGCGGAACGCCGTATCGTAAACAACAAGCGGTATCAAATTGAAATTGTCCCACCAGGCCCTCGCGCAAGCCTGTGTCGTTGGGAAGCTATAAGCATCAAACGCTACCTTGTTTTCATTGCCTGATCCAGGTTATGTGAGCGAGGTACCGAAGGGACTTGTATTGGTCAATAACAGGCACAAATATTGGGATGCGCCTAAATTGCGCTATCAGTTTAGCGTTAACCATGATAAAATATAAAATATTCACTATAAAGTACTTATAATATTTTATTTGAAATATGTTAAGTTATGTTAACCCAATTAGATGCGTTTGCCCTGCAACTGTATTGCTGTTATTTGGCGTTATTGAAAATAAAGAATAATTTTATAGTAAAGAACGCCGACCACCACTTTCCCAAAACCGCCAATAACCCAACCATGAAAACAACCTTACTTTGCCTGCTCACTTTTATAACCTTCCATTTTTACGATGCCCTGGCGCAGGAATTACCCTTTAAAATCCCCGCAGCAAGTTTGGGACAACGTATTGAACAGGATTTTGGCCTTGGCACCGTATCGGTAAAATACTACCGGCCTAATACCAAAGGCCGCAAAATTTTTAACGGGATGGAACCTTACGGCATTGTCTGGCGAACCGGAGCCAATAATGCAACTGTAGTAACCCTTACCGATAGTGTCCAGGTAGAAGGGAATACCCTTGCACCCGGCTCCTACTCGCTTTTTAGTATACCCGGCGCCGACGAATGGACAATTATTTTCAATAAAACGATTAACCAATGGGGCGCTTATGCTTATGACCAAAAACAGGATGTGCTGCGTTTTAAGGTAAAACCAACAAAACTTACCAGTAAAGTAGAGACCCTTACCATCCAATTTGCAGATGTTAAGCAAGACGACTGCTTGCTGCAAATATTATGGGAAAACACCGGCATCAACATCCATTTAAAAACCGATGTTGATAACCGCATTATGGCCAATATCCAGGAAGCCATGAAAGGCGAAAAGAAACCTTACTACATGTCGGCAGTGTGGTGCTATAACCACAACCGAAACCTGGCCCAGGCGCTTACCTGGATGCAGGAAGCAGATAAAACCAACCCAACAGCCTACAATATAAAATACTGGCTGGCCAGGCTACAACTAAAAACAGGCGATAAAAAATCGGCCATTGTATCGGCCAATGAGGGGCTCAAACTGGCTTCTGCCGAAAACAATGCCGAGTACATCAGGATGAATAAAGAGGTATTACATGATGCCGGAGCAAACTGATAACGCACGCCTCATCTTATAGTCCCAAAAACTTAGCACTAAACATTTTTTTAAAGCATTAAATCAACTTTTCCTTATTAATTCAAACCGGCATCCAACTAAAAAAAGTAAATTGGGGTGCCGGTAAGGTAACAGCCTTGTATGCGCTCAACCTTTGGCGTGTTAATTACGTTTAACAGTAAGGTTTGATGAACTATAAGGTGAATGCTCTGTGGAATAAGTTAATTGGCGATAAGCCCGACTTTGCATTAGAAGGGCGCATCTTCCATTCGGTTTGTATTATTGTAATGTTCGGGTTAGCACTCAACATCCCCTTTAATTATATTATCGGCTTGCCCAAGCTGGCAGGCCTTATGTTTGTGGTATTGCTGGTTGTGGCTGCGGCTTATTATGTATCCCGTTTTTATAAAATGCTCAGCCTGGCAATTGTGGCGTTCCAGGTTATCAACACCTTTATGCTGATAGCCAATTACTATGATAACTCGGGCCTTAATGGGCCTACTTTTGCCATTTTTCTGTTGTCATTTATCATAGCAGTATCAATCATCCCGCAAAGGCAATACGCCATATGGCTGCCGTTAAACATATTGGTAATACTGCTGCTAATATATTGGGAAGCCACCCACCCCGACTGGATAAAAGATACCTACCCTTACAAAAACAGCCGCTTTGCCGATTTTGGGTACAGTTACATTATTATAGCCGGGCTCATTTTTTTTATAATTGCTTTTATCAGGAGCGCTTATCACCAGGAACGCCGCCGGGCCGAGTACGAAGCCTCGGAACTCGCAGCCAGTAACGAAACCAAAAACAAACTGCTATCCATACTGGCGCATGACCTCAAAGAACCCTTAGCATCAGTTCAGGGCTTCCTTGAACTGCTTACTTATTATAAACTGGATGAAACAGAAAGGCGGAACATTGAAAATGAACTCCTAAACCGTACCCGTGATACTACGCAAATGCTGGGCAATGTACTTTCCTGGACAAAAAGCCAGATGGGAGGTGTACAAGTACAGTTGATGCCACTACAACTGCGGCATACACTGGCCGGCACATTACAGCTATTAAAAAGCATTTCTGTAGAGAAACAGATTGAACTACAGGATGACATTGACGAGGCCATTTGGGTTGCCGCCGACCCCGACATGCTGCAACTGGTAGTCAGGAACGTGGTGATGAATGCAATTAAATTTACCTTCCCGGGCGGTAAGGTTACTATAAACGCTACTACGGGCAATGGTAAATGCACTATTGCGATAACCGACAATGGTACGGGAATTCCGGCTGAAAAACAGGCTAAATTATTTTCAGTAAGCGAACAGGTTACCTATGGTACCGGCAAAGAAAAAGGAGCCGGCCTTGGCCTGGTGCTTTGCAAAAACTTTGTAGAATTACAGGGCGGCAACATTTGGTTTAAGAGCGAACCTGGGGTGGGCAGTACCTTTTTTATCAGCCTTAATTATTGTCAACCGGCACCAACCGCTGGCAATTCTCCCGAACTCTTGATGCAATCGCCCGCAAAACCAGTTTGAGTAAGCGCTCGGGGATAAGATGTGTCAAACAACCGGCCTGAAATGCCTTTAATCATAGTGGCAATCTTCTATATTGACAATCTGTGTAGATGTCAAAAAAATTGCAGTCCAAAAACATATTTATTGCTACTTACGTTGCATTTTTGTAATACACAAAACATCAATCCATGACATCAGTAAAAGCCTATGCAGCGCAGGGAGCAACAACGCCCCTGGCTCCATTTTCAATTGACAGGCGCGAACCGGCGGCCGACGACGTTGAAATTAAAATTTTATATTGTGGTGTTTGCCACTCAGATATCCATACTGCCCGTAACGAATGGGGCGGTACCATTTACCCGGCCGTACCCGGCCATGAAATTGTGGGCAAGGTTACCCGTGTGGGTGATAACGTAAGCAGGTTTAAGGTAGGCGATACCGTGGGCGTAGGCTGCTTTGTAGATTCGTGCATGCATTGCGCCAATTGCAAAAACGACCTGGAGCAATATTGTCAGAACGGCCATACCCAAACCTACAATTCGCAAAGCCAGGATAAAAAAACCATCACCATGGGTGGCTACTCAAGCCATATTGTAGTTACACAACATTTTGTTTTATCCGTATCAGACAAGCTGCCGCTTGAAAAGGTAGCACCTTTGTTGTGTGCCGGTATTACCACCTACTCGCCGCTGCGCCACTGGGGTGTAAAAGCCGGTGATAGGGTTGCAGTAGTTGGTTTAGGAGGCCTGGGCCACATGGCTGTTAAACTGGCGGCATCGATGGGTGCCGAGGTGACAATGCTAAGCCGATCAAAAAGTAAAGAAAAAGACGCCGCCGAATTGGGTGCGCACCACTTTAAACTGACAACAGATAAAGATACCATGGCCGAACTGGCCAACAGCTTCAATTTTATTATCGATACGGTTTCGGCAGCCCATGATTATAACGAGTACCTTAACCTGCTAACCACCGATGGCGTAATGGTTTTATTAGGTGCACCACCACAACCTACACCGGTAGCTGCTTTCCCGTTCATTATGGGGCGCAGGAGTTTGGTGGGTTCGTTAGTTGGCGGCATAAAAGAAACCCAGGAAATGCTGGATTACTGCGCCGAGCATAACATTACATCAGATGTGGAAGTGATCAGCATTGATAAGATCAACGAAGCCTATGAGCGTACCCTTGCTGGAGACGTGCATTACAGGTTTGTAATTGATATGGCCACTTTGTAAGGCTTAAAGCAGAAGGCTAAAAGCAGAAAGCATTTTTATAATAAAACAGGCTTCCTTTTTATAAGGAGGCCTGTTTTGCCTGTACGGGTATAATATTAGGTTTTATGCAACACGTAACAATTTTATCCATTTTGTACAAACCAGTTATCTGTGCTCTCTCTTTCTACTTAGGTTTTCAGCCTTCAGCTACTCACCAGCTTACCTTGAAAATTTCGTGATCGTCGCCGGCATCCCTGTCGGCTAACAGTGAAACTTGTGCCGGAGTGCCATACATTTTCCCCAGGCCAAGTAATAAACCTCTTACAAATGCTTTTAAACCAATCCGCTTAGAAAAATAATGCACCAGGATACTGTTTTCCTCAATATCTGTAACCCGGAATTCCGGCGGCGTCAACTTGGGGTATATCAGCATAATACGGTTATGAAACATAGGCAAATTAATCAGGAAAGCTTTTAAATGCTCGCCGCCGGCTTCCATCAAATCCCCGTATTTTTCTTTCCCGGTTTTTAATATCCACCATTCGCCAAATGCCTCTAAAACATCGGCGACAGACATATTCATCTCTTCGCTTACAGCATTGGCCAGGCTATAGGTAAGGTCATCGTCATACGGTTCGCTGCTTATAAAAAAATCTATATCCAGCTTTGTGCGCAGCTTAACGGCCTCCCACTTCTCTTCGCCAAAGTTTGCTATTACTAAGTCTTCTATCGCTTTGTTAACTATTCCGTACATTTTTTAAAGTTTAAGTTCGGCTAAAAAAACATCCCGGGGCATTATCCGGCCTGGTAAAATATCGGTGGCGCCATTTTCCTTTGCTATCAAAAAAATATGGTTCGCGAAATAAGGTTTCTAACGCAAAGCACGTGCGATAGGTTGTTATAAATAAGCACTACAAACAAGCTTAATGATGTTTATATCAAATTTACTATTTCGTTTATTACAATATCGAGTTTTTTGGCGCTTTGCAACAGCAGCGGCAAAATTAATGGATCTATTTCACCTTCGGCCTTGTTCATTTCCAACAGGTTAACCAGGCCTAAAATATTGGCCAGTGGCGCCCTTACCAGGTGTGTTTGATCAAACGCAACCTTAGCCAAAGCCATACTTTTTTTCTCATTATCGTGTTTAACTTCTTCTTTCTCGGTAACATCCCTGCCATAAACATTAATATAGTCGTGGTCGGCAATGTAGCGGCACACAAAGGAGTATATCTTGTTGTCATAACCGGCCTCAAACGGCATATCAAAAGAAGTTTGTAGTTTTAAAATATGCTTCCAAAACTCTTCACGGCAGTAGGTTTTGCCCTCAAAACTAAAACATGCAATCTGGTCGGCTGCAGGGTTGCTCATCAAAATATGGCCATCGGTCGCAATCCTAAACAACGGATCGGGGTTTTGCAGTGCAAAAAGCGCAATCTCTTCAATTTCATCGGTAGCCTTTCTTAACTCGTTTTTTTTGCGATGAAGGGTGGTAAGTAACTGCCTTAAGTCATCATTTACGATATCCTTGGTTTTAAGCACATGCAAAAGATCAATTAACGGATCGTGAAAAGCAAAATCATGCAGAGTAAGGTGGTGTTGCTTAACGTCTGTCATGTTATCAAACCAGGGCGAACCTATAAAAAGCAACTGTCTTGAATCTTTCAGAAGTTCAAACTGCCCTCTTAATATATCATTAAATGGATTGTTAACTTCAATTATCACCAATTGATTGCACATTGCCAAGATGGAAGAAAAATCAGGTAGGATTCCTGCAGGTCGCTTTAGACGGAAACAAAGATCAAAACTCCCCTGAGGCTCACGCTCCAACAGCTTTTTTAAGCTGTTACCGCACGATTGAATAGAAAAATCTTCGTTGATAAGAATATAAAACGGGAATAATTGATTGAATTGATCTTCATTAAAAGAAAATATCGTATCGACACTCATTTTATGTTCGGTAAAATCAATCAATAGTTTAGTATTTACAGGGTGTTTTTGCGCTAATTATCAGCGCTCTATCTTACTACGTAAAACGCTGGCAGGCAGTTGCGTGCTACCAGGTTATTTTTTACGCATATTATCCTGATAAAATAAAAATTGAGGTAACACGGAGGGCCCTCAACCAAAAAAGGCTGTTATCATTACTGATACAGCCTTTTTTCTATATTATAATAGCGTCCAAATTACCCGTGGCGCTGGCGGTTTATTTGCCTGCCTGCACGGTTTTGCTGCCGGGTGGCCTGCCTGAATTGTTCTCTGTTTAAGCCGCCACCATTAGCCTGGCGGTTGGCGCGGATAGTACGGTTAATCCCCTGCTCACGGTTTTCGGTCCTGGCAACCTCACCCGCATTCATCTGCCCGTTACGAATACCCTGCGCTACCCTTTGCTGTTGATTGGCTCGTCTTTCGCCTATCGGGTTATCGCCATAATGAGCGTTGTTGCTATTATGTTTGTCGGCATTTATGGAATTACTTATCCTATTTTGCTGCTGGTTTACCTGGCTTTTCTCCTGGTTAGTTAAATGGCCATCATTATTTGCCCTGTCGGTGCGCACTTCTTTATTCAAATTTGCCTCGCGGTTCTCCAGGTTTTTAGTTTCGCCTGCGGTTAATTTGCCTGATGAAACACCGTTCGCAATACGGCCTTGCTGGTCAAACCGGCGCCCGTCTACCCTGTTCATAGCTGTAGTGCCCGGTGCGCCATGATTGGCAGACGCAAACTGACTACGGTCATGACTGGCAGTTCGTTCATGGTCAAGCTGGTTTGATGTTGGCTGTGTATGATGCTCGTTCATAGCGGTACGCTCCTGCTCGTTAGGCCTGGCATTAACCCCACCCTGCCCGTTAAAGCTGGTACGGTTTACGGTGGTATTATTAATTACCGTATTGTTTACATAGGTATTATGCACAATAGTGGTATTTACGTTTGCCACCGCAGTATTGTACCTGAATACGTTACCCGCCCAAATACCGCCGCCAAACCCTACACCGCCATAACCATAGCCGTAATTAATACCGCCATAAAAACCAACATGCGGCCCCCAATATCCTGCGTGAAAGCCGTACACCCCATCCTCAAAGCCCCAGTAGGCCGGTGTCCAAAGCAATCCAAAATGCGGCGGCCTTACCCAAACACCCGGCACCCAGTAATAGCCATCTGGATCGGCGTACGCCCAATAACCCGGTGTCCATATATAACCATCGCCGGGGCAAACGGGCTGTGTGTAAACCGGCAATGCCGGTGGCGCAATATGTGCAGATATACTGATGCCTACACTCACCTGTGCATTAACCTGCGGGGCTGCAGCTGCAAGGCCCGCAATTAAAACTATGTTTCTGAATATCCTTTTCATAAGTAATTTTTAGTGTTTTAATAGTGACAAAAAACAAAACATGTGGTTTAAAAGGTTTTCCTGAGTTCATTATTTCTTCATAATTATGGGGCGTTTGCCCTGGTGCGGTTTAGCATCGATAACAATCATCTAAAATAAAACACCACCCAATTCCTAAAATTACCTACCTTAGCTGCCATACTTGCACGGGGTGCTTTTAACCATTAGGGTTACAGGCTGAGATAATACCCGGAGAACCTGACACGGATAATACCGGCGTAGGGATGCATGGGCCATTATTGTTCGCGGTGTAGCCGTTTGTCCATATAAAGCCTTGTTCCTGTACCCGTATTTACGGTTTTAGGAACAAGGCTTTTTTAATTTAATAATGGAATAAATGGAGCTTCAAAAAAACAATTTTGGCCTGGTGACCCAAAGCCTTAGCAACTGGCAGGGCCGCAAAGAGTGGTTTTTTAACCGCGAACACACCGATACTTATGAGCAATGGTACGAAGGCCGCTACAAACGCGCCGAAGTATGGCAAAAAAAGGTAATGGGACAGCTACTGGGTAAAGACCCGCGGGTAAAAGAACTACTGGAATTTGGCTGCGGTACTACCCGGTTTACCCGCTGGTGGCACGAGATAGGTATTGATGCCACCGGCGGCGATCTTTCGCCTTTTATGCTTGGCCAGGCGGTACACCTGTTTAAAGGCGACCTGGTAAATGCCGATTCGCATTTTATGCCGTTTAAGGACCATACTTTTGATGCCCTGGCCTTTATTACCACCTTTGAGTACTACCGCGACCCGGTACAGGTGATACGCGAAGCCGCGAGGGTGGCACGCTGCGGCATTGCTTTTGGTATGATGAACCGCAATTCGCCCAAGGTACTGCGCCGCCGGGTACAACAGGCTTTTGGTAAAAATCCGTTTTATGTTACGGCAACATTTTACACCCCGGCCATGCTTACTGCAAAAATTGATGAAGCGTTAAAAGGCAGATCCTATAGCCTCGAGTGGACCTGCACCGGCCTGCCCGAATGGTTCCCGGTACAGCAATGGAGTATACCCGTGGGCGATTTTTTTGGTTTGTATGTAAAATTTTTAGACTGATAGCCTTATGCCTTTAACCGGAAAAATAAGCAGCGGCGGTTTTGATGAAATCATTCTGCCGCGCTGCGGCCGCCCCCGTAGCGAAGTATTAACCGGGCCCGCCTTTGGTGTAGATGTCTCGCTGGTTGAGCTGCCCAATGGCTTAGGGCTGGCCATGACCAGCGATCCGCTTTCCCTTATCCCATCGCTGGGTTTACAGGAATCGGCATGGCTATCGGTGCACTTAATGGCTAATGATATGGCCACAACCGGTTTTGCCCCGCAATACGCCCAAATGGTGCTGAACCTGCCCGAGGATCTGCCGGAAGCAGATTTGATTACCTATTGGGATTTCGTCCACCAATATTGTAACGATGTTGGCGTAGCCATTACCGGCGGACATACCGGGCGTATCCCACAGCAAAACTCCACCATTGCAGGCGGCGGCACCATGCTGCTTACCGCACCGCTGCCCAATATTTTGATAAGCCACAAAGCCCGGGCAGGCGATGTAGTGTTGGTAACCAAAGATTGCGCTATGTCATCAGCCGCCATACTGGCCATGAGTTTCCCCGAGACGGTGAAAAACAAATTAGGTAAGGAAGTTTACGATCAGGCCTGCGGGTTGTTTTATCAAACATCGTCATTAAAAGATGCCTTAACTGCAGCCGCAGCAGGCGGTATAACCGCCATGCACGATGTAACCGAAGGCGGCGTATTGGGTGCCGTTTACGAAATGGCCATAGCCTCGGGCAACGGTGTAAGCATCGACAGCGATTTATTACCGTTGGGCACTGCCCAGCAGGCAATATGCGGTTTGTTTGGTATTGACTCCCGGTTTTGCGTTGGCGCTGGCTCGATGGTGATGTCGGTGAATCCGGAACAGGTTCAGTATGTTATTCAGTACCTGCAGCAAAACAACATCAAGGCAACCGCAATCGGCACATTTACCGACAAAACAAAGGGTTACACTTTAACAGAAAACGGCGTTGAAAAACCAATGCCCTATCATGCTACCGACCCTTACTGGGGCGCATTTTTTAATGCCTATAAAAACGGATGGAAATGAAAACACGTCTTAAAATAACCGGCGGTATTTACCTGGTACTTAACCCCGCCATGGAGCTTAATTTACTATTGCAAAAACTGGCCGATGCGTTAAAGGGTGGTATCCAGGTAGTACAGATCTGGAACAACTGGCCTGCCGGTGCCGATAAATTAAGCCTGATTGAACATATAGCCGGCCTTTGCCGCTTTTACCGGGTGCCTTTATTGATAAACCAGGAATGGCAATTATTACAGGCTTCGCCTTTTTTAGATGGTGTCCATTTTGATGGCATACCACATTACTTTGATACCATATTGGTAAACATTGGCAAACCGTTCCTGGCCGGCATCACCTGCTCGGGTAATCTTGATGATATAGCCTGGGCTGACGAGCACGGGTTAGATTATGTGTCGTTCTGCTCCATGTTCCCCTCTTCTTCGGCCGGCAGCTGTACCATTGTAATGCCCGCTACCGTGAAGGAGGCAAAAAAAATGACCAGGATGCCGGTTTTTGTTTCCGGCGGTATGACACCCGAAAATATCATCGCCCTAAAAAAACAAGCACCCTTTGATGGCGTGGCGGTAATATCCGGATTGCTGAGCGCCGCAAACCCCGAACAAAAAGTTAAACAATACCACCAAGCATTAAATTATAAAGCTGATTAACATGAAACTAAAAACCATTAATAAACTATGCTGCCCTTTTGATAAGCAGGACCTTACTTTACAGGTATTTGTAAAAGATACCGAACAAAATATTATAGAAGGCATATTAAGCTGCACCGCCTGCCTGCGCAAATACCCTATTGTTTATGGCGTGCCTATTATGTCGCCCGATGAATACAGGCAGATAAAACTGGAGCAGCCTATTGTGGAACGTTGGAAGATAGATCATGGCATTGAAGACATCAGGTTGCTGCCAACGGTAACGGAAGGATAGAAAATTCGTTTGGTAAAAGAGCTTTTTATCACATGGTTTGTTAACGGCATTTATCCAACCACCGTTTTTATCATTTATATTTAAGCCATCAAACAATATAAATGACCAAAGCCACCATTCATAAAATATTAACCATAATGATTGCCCTGGTGTGGCTTGCCAATGGCTTGCTTTGCAAGGTGCTTAACCTGGTGCCGCGTCACCAGCAAATTGTAGGCAGAATTTTGGGCGAAACGCATGCCGGGCTGTTAACCAAATTGATAGGCGTTTCAGAAATTTTGATGGCCGTATGGATCATCAGCGGCATCAAATCCCGCTTAAATGCAGTAGCACAAATGCTTATTATCGCAATCATGAACTGTATTGAGTTTGTTTTAGCACCCGATTTGTTGTTATGGGGCAAGGCAAATTCGGCCTTCGCGTTTATGTTCATCGCGTTGATTTACTACAACGAATTCAAACTCCGTAAAAACCTGGTGATTTAATCATATGCCTGCATTTTTAAAAGACCATCCTTTTGCTGTCGAGGCTTTTTTTGAGCATTCTGTTGTATTAACATTCGCTTTTCCGAAGGAACAATTAGCGCATTTAATTCCAGAATGTTTAACGCTGGATGCTTACCAGGATAAGTGGGCGTTTATAGCCATTGCGCTGGTTAACACCACGGGATTGCGACCAAAAGGGTTCCCTAAGTTTATGGGGAATGATTTTACGCTGATAGGTTACCGCGTATTTGTCCGTTATACCAACAATGCTGGCAAGCGCTTACGGGGCCTGTATATATTAAAATCCGAAACGGATAAAAAGATGATGGAGTACCTGGGCAACCTGTTTACCCATTATGCTTACACCACTACAGATATTGTACAACAACAGCATGACGATCAGCTTTACATCCAATCTGCAAAATCCGGTCTCGACCTGCATATAAATCTAAAAGGCGGGGAGATCGCTCTGCCTGCCGGCTCTCCTTTTACAGATTGGAAGGAGGCGCGCAAGTTTGCCGGCCCACTGCCGTTTACCTTTACATATAATAAGCAAGCAAAAAAGGTGTTGATTATTGAAGGTGTAAGGGAAGATTGGATTCCGAAACCTGTTGAGGTTATAAGCCGGCACATTTCGTTTTTTGACGATATGGAATTAGCCGGCGGGGTTTTGGCCAATGCTTTTATCATTAATAACATTCCGTATCACTGGAAAAAAGGAAGGACTGAGCAATGGAACCATTAAGAAAACCATTGCAGGGCGTATGGAACATTATCCGCTTTAACCGGCACTTTTATATCCTTGCTGCCGTATTGGTAACAGGCTTGCTTTTAGCGTCTCCTTATCTCAAGTCCCCATTCAGCGTTTTAATAGTTATATTTAGCTGCCTGGTTACCCTATCAACGTTGGTATCGTTGGCTATCTCTTTGTACATCTATGACCTTTCGGGCCTGTACAAACTAAACTGGATAAATGTAACTGTCCTGCCGGCTACCACACATCCTATACTGGTAAATATCAATGCGGGTTTTGATGAAACCAGTGCGCTTTTACAGCTTAAATACCCCGGCGCATTGTTAACAGTTTATGATTTTTATGATCCCCAAAGACATACCGAGGTTTCTATAAAACGGGCGCGAAGGGCCTACCCCGCCTTTAATGGAACGGTACGGATAAGCACCGCTGCAATACCCCTACCGGATAACTACGCCGACGTTGTATTTTTAATATTTGCCGCCCATGAAATAAGGGATAAGGCCGGTCGCGACCAATTTTTCGGGGAGCTTAACCGGGTTTTAAAACCCGGCTGCAAAATAGTGTTACTCGAGCATCTTCGGGACGTGCCTAACTTTATGGCCTACAACCTGGGTTTCTTTCATTTTATGTCCAGGCAATCCTGGTTGAGCACATTTGCTAACGCCGGACTTAACATAGCCCGCGAAACAAAATTCACTCCCTTTACTACCAACTTTGTGCTCAGTAAAAATGGAAACACAAATTAAAATAGTCGGTATAATTTTAATGGTGCTGGCTTTGCTCCACAGCGTATTCCCAAGGTATTTTAACTGGGTAACCGAACTTCGGGATGTAAGCCTTGTTAACCGGCAAATGATGTATGTGCATACTTTTTTTATCGCCCTTACCCTTGGCTTAATGAGCTGCCTGTGCCTTACCTCGGCCCATGACCTGGTTGCAACCAAACTGGGTAACCGCATTGCTTTCGGTTTGGGAATATTCTGGACGGCAAGATTAGTAATCCAATTTTTTGGTTACTCGTCAGATTTGTGGAAGGGTAAACGCCTGGAAAGCACTGTACACATTATTTTTTCTGTTTTGTGGCTATACATGAGTGTGGTGTTTTTTATGATTTATTTTTATTATTAAAAACATCCTTGCGTTTACAGATAGTATTTAACTGATAAACTGTACCTCCTTTTTCAGTTGGCACCAAAGAAGTTTTTTTGAACAATAACGACGAAGAGAATACTGATCGGCCAGGTTGATATTTTCAATATCTTGTAATATTTGGCCGATGTTGCAATCAAATAACAAAGTTTAATTTATTAATGTCCGATTCAAGTTTCAGGTTCAAAAACCTCTTTTTGCCCTATTTGATTTTAAATACAAGTTTTATCGGTCTTTTTACTTTTTTCCATTGGTTGCTGTGCATTTACCTGCGCTGGTTTACACCTACGGAATCGATGATCATCTATGGCTTACCACTTATAACTTGTCAGTGGCCGGTGCTGATATTTATTATGCCACGTCTGCGTTTTCTAAAGCTTGAGCCCGATAGTGGCCGTGGAAATCCTACCGGCTTTTATTTTTTGCTTGCCATCTTTGGCTTATGTGTGCCAACGATATTTGCTCAAAAGTATTTGATTGTCCGTACCGATAGACTAACCGAACTACAATCGGTTAGCCAGGTAGCCCAAAAGCCCTTAACCCGGTATTATAAAATTAAAGATTTTTATGCATGTAAAAAACAGGCGACTGTTTACAGTACCCATTTTATAAGCGGCGATCATAAGGAAAATTTCGGCGTCGAGATATATTTTGCTTGCCCCGCGTATGCCAGCCCAAAAGATACCATAACTAATAACCTCGACCTTGTAAAGACCAACATTGTAGTTCTTAAACCAATAGCTTGGTTGGGTATAAAATATCAGGAGCTTGTAAAAAACCAGGGGCATGAAAGCAACGATGCCGAGATAGATCGTTTTACAGATGACGTTTATCTCCGGTTCAGTACCAAAAACTTACAAGAGTTTAATTACCTGGAACGGATGGACAACAGTGGCCCTTACCAGGCTTACCTTGCCGCAATCAACACTTCCAGGAATATCCAACTCAATAAAGCTCTAATTTTCGAGGCCTATGGCGAGGGTTTTGAGCCTGGATCAAGAGCAGATTTTTATTTGCTTTTTTGCCTTATATCGTTCCTTATTATCCAGGGTGTCTGGCTGGCAATGGTTTATAAGGCAGGTTTAGCGGAAGAATATAGAACATAGCGAAATGACGGCTGTTTGGCAAAATCAGGCGTAGGTTTACAGTAATTATATCTCAAAACATAAACTGTCCTCCATTGTTCCCTAAAAAATCCACAGCAAATGAATAATCACCCCAACCCTAACTGGCCTGTTTTAGATTATCATAATCTCAAAGAAACTATAGCGACTGTACACATGTACACCCAGGTAGTTGGCAAAATAAGGCTGCAGCAAATGCCCTGGATCAATCATTCATGGCAGGTTACTTTGTATGTTAGCCCAACAGGGCTAACAACCGGCAGTATGCCATATGAGGGTGGTATTTTCCAGATCGACCTTGATTTCATTAGCCACCAGGTACAGATAAGTACCAGCCAGGGAGCAAAGCTTGATTTTGCCATGGGTGGTAAAACGGTATCCGAATTTTATACCGGTTTAATAAGTACCCTGCAACAAGCCGGCGTGGACGTAACCATTTACGCGGTACCCAACGAGGTTGACCCAGCCATACCTTTTGCCCAAAACCATGCCCCCTGCGGCTATGATGCCGCTGTAATGCACAACTTTTGGCAGGCCCTGGTACGCATACACAATGTATTTACCGATTTTCGGGCCGGTTTCCGGGGCAAAAACAGCCCGGTACATTTTTTCTGGGGTGGTTTTGATTTGGCTGTTACCCGTTTTTCGGGCAAGCCGGCCCCCCTGCACCAGGGCGCAATGCCCAATATGCCCAAAGCCGTAATGCAGGAGGCCTACTCGCACGAGGTAAGCTCATGCGGCTTTTGGGCGGGTTCGGATGCATTTCCACACCCTACATTCTATTCATATTGTTACCCTACCCCGGATGATTTTGGCACACAGCAGGTGGCACCACCCGAGGCATTTTACAGCACCGAAATGGGCGAGTTCCTGCTCACTTATGAATCGGTGCAACGAGCTGCAAATCCCGAAGCTACTTTGCTTGAGTTTATGCAAACTACCTATGATGCCGCTGCAACAACCGGCAACTGGGACAAAAACCTGCAATGTGACTTATCAGCCCTGAAGAACCGGCGTTAACAGATTGCAAGGCATCTTATAAAATAACCCGGCCCTGCATCCGTAAGCTACCATGTACTTCATCTTTTAATAAAAGAAAATTGCCGATAGAGCAACGGGAGGCAAAGAGCGGGGCATAAAAGTGAAACCATATCCCGGGCGTAGAAAAATTGTTGAACGCCTTGCATGCAGACCAGCCAATCGGAATGCAGGGCGTTCAAATTTTTTTCTTACTGTTTTTCCTTCACGTTGCTTCCGTTCCTTATTTCATCGCTGGCAACTTTTACCAGTTTATCGCCAGGTTTAAGATCGCCGAATATTTCCATCATATCGCCCGATGTAAGACCTTTTTTTACATCAACCCATTGGGCTTTGTTGTTTACTACTTTAATTACAAAAACCTTCTCTGTTGATGTTGCTACCGCCGTTTTGGCCACCACAAAGGTGCTGTCGCCGTCGGGCAGCGGAACGTTAACTTCGGCAAACATATGCGGCAGTAGTTTTTTACTTTTATTGTAAACATCCATTTCCAAACGCTCGGCCCTTAGCTTTTCGTCAAGCGCACCGGCCATACGTTTTACCTGGGCTGTAAATTTTTCATTAGGCAAGGCTTTTATGGTAAAATTCACTTCGCTTTTATTACTTAATGATCCGGTATAGTTTTCGGGTACCGATACCACCAAACGCAGCCTGTTTTGATCCTGCAAAGTAAACAATGGATCGGATCCTTTACCACCGGGGCCTACATAAGCGCCCAGGTTTACATTACGGCTGGTGATAACACCATCAAAAGGAGCCCTTATCTCCAGGTAAGCCAGATTAGCCGATACTTCTTTTAATGCAGATTTTGCAGCTTCCACATTAGCCATATCCGCATTCTTTTTAGCTTCGGCCTGTTCCAGGTCGTTCAGCGAAATAGTTCCGGGGGTTTTGCTGGTGCTTACCAACCTGTCGTAGGTTGCTTTGCTGGCATAATAAACAGCCTCATACTGTTTAATGCGCGATTGCGCACCTGCCAGCTGCGAGTTTATTTCGGGTGCCTCTAACACCACCAGCAACTGGCCGGCATGTACTTCAGACCCTATATCAACTAAAAGCTTTTTTACGTAGCTGTTAACTTTTGCATAAAGGTCAACCTGCTGGTAAGGGATCAGCTCGCCTGGGATAGAAATGCTGCTGCTTAATTTACCTTTGGTTACCGGCACCAGTTCAACAGTTGGCGTTTCTGCAGCTGCCTGCGTTTGCTCTTCTGCCTGTTGGTCTTGTTTTTCCTTATCATCAGAGTGGCAAGCACTTAATGAGCTTAAAGCAATAGCAAAAGCGGCAAGGATAAGTATCGGTTTATTTTTAAATTTATTCATGATGATGTAAAGGGACATAAAATTTACTTTCTTTATCTTCTGGGTCTAATGAAACGGATTGGGTTGTGGCGTTGCCTTGTACCCATGCAAAAACCAGTGGTAACACCAGCAAAGCTGCAAAGGTTGAGGCTATAAGCCCGCCAATAACGGCACGGCCTAATGGCGATGTTTGATCGCCTCCTTCGCCCAGGCCCGATGCCATGGGCACCATGCCTACAATCATGGCCAAACTGGTCATCAAAATAGGGCGTAACCGAAGAGCAACTGCCTCGCGGGCCGATTTTAACGCGTCGCCATTGTGCTTACGTAATTCTTCAGCGTTGGTTATCAGCAATACCGCATTGGAGATGGATACACCTACCGACATGATCATACCCATGTACGATTGCAGGTTGAGTGTCGACCCCATTATTTTTACCAAAAACAACGACCCAAACAATACAGCCGGTACTGTTGATAATACGACCAATGACATTTTAAACGATTGGAAATTTGCAGCCAGCATCAGGAATATTACCAGGATGGCTACTATCAACCCCGATTGCAGGCTATCCAGTGTATCTGTTAACGTTTGGCTCATACCGCGCATTTCAATAGTTAAACCGCGAGGTGGTTTGCCTAACGAGTTAATGGCTTTTTGCACATCGGTTGTGGCTGTTCCCAAATCCTTGTTGTATAAGTTGGCCGTTACCGATAGGGTTGGTATTGCGCCAATATTATCGTTTTCGCCGTTGGTAACCCCTGTTTTAATATCGGCAACATCGCCCAGTACCGGGCGGGCCTGGTTGGCCAACACGGGTATCTCGCGCACATCATTCAGACTGCTCATCTGGTACTCGGGCACCTGTACCTGTACAAGGTAGCTTAAGCCTGCCTTTTCATCAATCCAGTTATTTTTTTCGGTAAACCTTGATGACGATGTGGAGGCTACCAGTGACCGCGAAATGTCGTTTAATCCAACACCCAATTGAGCCGCCCGTTGCCTGTCGATATTGATATCGATGGTTGGATAATTAAATGACTGCCCTATTTGCGCGTCGCGCAGGTATTTGATATCCTTTAGTTTATCTAAAATTTTGAAGGCATATTCCTGGTTTTGTTTTTTGTTTTTGCCCGACAATGCAATTTCGATAGGTGTAGGCGAGCCCTGGCTTAGAATTTTATCAGTAAGCTCTATCGGCTCAAAAGATAACTTTACGCCCGGTATTTGTTTAGCAACCTGGTAGCGTATTTTTTCTTTCAAATCATCAAGGTTTACTTTGTAATCCTCGGTTAAGCTTATCTGCATAACGGCCTCCTGCGGGCCGGCCATAAACAGGTATATCGGGTTGGTTGAAAACGACGACGGGTGCGAGCCAACAAATGTTGAGGTGATAGCAATGTGGTTTTTGCCCACAATGTCGCCCAATATATGCTGTGCCTTAACCGCTATAATCTCGGTACGTTCAAGCCGGGTACCATCCGGCGCTCGTAAACGTACCTGGAATGTGCCGGAATTTACTTTAGGCAATACATCGCGCCCAATGATGTTGAACAGTAAAAAAGCCAAAGCAAATGCGCCTATTACGTATGCGGTTACAATAAGCTTACGGGCAGGCAGCATACGGTCCATCAGGCGCATAAAGCTTTCCCTGAACTTGTCAAAACGGGTAGCCTTTTCGCCATGGTGCTCCAGCGCAAGCTTCATCGCTTTTTCTTTTTGCTCCCATGGCTCACCTTCATCCTCCAACGCAAAACCATCCGGGTGGCTGTGGTCTTCGTGCTTGTTCACCATAATCCAGTTGGCCATGATGGGTACAAATGTTTGGGCCAAAAAGTAAGAAATGATCATTGAGAAACCGATGGCTAATGCCAGTGGCAAAAACAAAGCTCCGGGTATACCTGTCATGGTAAAAGCCGGTGCAAACACCGCCAGGATACAAAACAGGATCAATAATTTGGGGAAGGCTATCTCTTTACAGGCATCCCATATAGCTAATGCCTTGGGCTTACCCATATCAAAATGCTGGTGAATATTTTCGATAGTCACCGTTGATTCATCCACCAGGATCCCGATAGCCAGCGATAGTCCGCTCAGCGTCATGATATTGATGGTTTGATGAAACAGCGAAAGGAAGAATATTGCCGAGATGATACAGGTTGGGATGGTTAATATTACAATTAACGCACCGCGCCTGTCGCCCAGGAACAGTAATACCATTAAGCCGGTAAGTACCGCGCCGATAGCACCTTCTTCGGCCAAACTTTTAACGGCATTTATAACATATATCGATTGATCGAATACAAAAGACAGCTTTACATCCGGCGGTACCAAAGCCTGGAACCTTGGTAATGCCTTCTTCAAATTCTGCACTACCTCCCAGGTTGATGCCGTGGCCGATTTGGTAATAGGCAGGTAAACCGAACGCTTGCCGTTAATAAGCGCATAACCGTTAGTAATATCTGCCCCGTCCTCGATGGTTGCAACATCGCGCATAAATACGGTTTGGATACCGTTTTTATACAACGGGATATCCCCAAAATCCTTCACATTTTTTATGGTGGTGTTTGACGGCGCCAGGTAATTATAATCGCCTATACGTACGTTACCCGCGGGGGTGTTCTGGTTGTTTTCGCGCAGGGCAGCAACAATCTGGTCGGGCGTTAAATTGTGAGTTCTTAGCGCAGTGGGATCTATTTTAATCAAAATGGTGCGCTGGTTACCTCCAAACGGCGCAGGCGCAACCAAACCCGGTATTGATGTAAATGACGAGCGGATGTAAACAGAAGCATAATCAAGCAATTCATTATTGGTACGGGTGGCGCTGCTTAATACCAGCTGGCCAACCGGCAGGGTGGAGGCATCGAACCTGAGAATGAACGGTGGCTGCGAGCCCTGCGGAAATGCCGACTGCGCCCGGTTGGTGTAACTCGTGACCTCGGCCGCGGCCTGTGCCATATTGGTACCCTCGTAAAAAGTAACTTTTATTAATGTTAAGCCCTGTATGTTTTTTGTTTCGATACTTTTAACGCCCGATACAAATAACAGCAGGTTAACATATTGCTTACCAAAGTAAGCCTCCATTTGGTTTGGGGTAAAACCACCATATGGGTGAGATACATAGATAACCGGCAGGTTCAAATCCGGAAAAATGTCGATCTTGATGGTACGTACCGCATTTATCCCGAAAAAAAACAACCCGGCTACTATAACCAATATGGTAATTGGTTTTTGAAGCGCCCCTTTTATCATTCCCATTATTTATATAATATATCTTTAAAAATTATTAATGAACAATCCAAAATCGCCGGTAGCGGCTGCTTTGTAAAGCAATGCCTGCCATACGTTGTTGGATGCTATGTACTTGTCAACTTCGGCACGGTTTAGCGTGTAAAGCGCCTGCGTAAAATCAACAATGTTTGATAGCCCGTTTTTATACAGCGCGTATTTTTGGGTATAGGCATCGCTGGCTGCTTTTACTTCAACGGGTACTTCGTTGTAGTTTTTAAGTGCGTTGCTGATGCGGGTTTCGGCCAATGACTGCTGGGCCTGTAGCTGCTGGGCTACCAGGTCATAATCATTTTTATACTGCGCCGATGTGAATTTTTGCGATTGTACCTGGTAGTGTGTCCTGAAAATAGTTGTAAAATTCCAAACCATAGCCACGCCAAATAAATAATTATAACGGGTAGGGTCGGCACCGGCACCATAGCTGCTGTTGTAACTGCTTTGGTTGGTGCCATAATCGGAGTTAAAGCCCGAACCTCGGCCCTGGTAAACACCAAACAGGCTAAAAGTGGGTAAGGCAAACGTTTTAAGGTATTTGGCTTGCTCATCGCTCACGCCTATCCGGTTTTGGAAATAACGCAAAGTAGGATGATCTGTAACAGCGACGGCGCTTTGCGCGGCCAGGGTTGTTGGCGCTTTGGTAATAAAGGCGCTATCCAGTTCAAATTCCTGCGCCGGGATGCCTAAGTAAACAGAAAGCTGGTTGCTTTGGTCCTGTACCGTTTGCCGGGTATTGGTTAAAGCTATGCGGGCATTTGATACTTCGGCATTAGCTAATGATGAATCAACACCGGCATTAAGTCCGTTTTTTACACGGGCCGTAACTACTTTTTGCAATTCGATAGCCCGGTTAAGGTTATCTTCCTGTGCTTTTTGCAATTGCTGGGCAGCCAGCAGGTTAAGATAGGTACTCGCCACTCGTATCTGGTGCTGAAAAGTTTCCTGGGTCAGGTCGGCCTGTTCGCGGTTTACAACCTGGCTTTGCACTTTAACTTTTTCCTTCGCTTTACCAAAGCTGAAAAAATCCCAGCTTACGTTGCTCAGATAAAGGGAGCCAAATGCCGAATTCCAGTTCTGCTTAGGTAGTGCAGGGCCCGATGATGCTGCCGAAAGACCATGATAGCCATAGAGCGGGCCGTTTTGGCCATTGGCGGTTCCGTAGTCTTGCTGTGCCGAGATGCTTACATCTGGTAAATATTCTGTGCGTGTTTCTTTTAAATATGCCCTGGCAGCGTTTAACTGATTAGCTTTCGACTTGATGGTACCGTAATTAGCGAGCGCCATTTGTTCAGCATCTTTAATATTGAGAACCTTTTGCTGAGCCTGAGCCTGGATGACATAAAAAACACCTAAAAACAGAAGTAATTGTTTTGAAGGTATCTGTAACATTGTAGTGTAATTTGTACACGGCAAATGTAGATTTATCATATATATTAGAAAAATGAATTAATTTTGTCATAATCATTAGAAAAACTAATATATGAATATTGCACTGCATCACTTCCGTTTGGTTGATACAATTTCTAAAGAAGGATCGCTTACAAAAGCTGCTACAACTTTGCACCTGACACAGTCGGCGCTGAGCCATCAATTGAAAGAATTGGAGCGCGAAATGGATATTGAAGTTTTTCACCGGCAGGGTAAGAAACTCCATCTTAGCGAGCAGGGATACCGCTTCCTGCGGAGCGCTGAAAAGATCCTGGCCGAGCTGAATTCGCTGGAGGAAGACATCCAGAATTACAAGAACGGCAAAACCGGAAAACTCACCATCAGCATGCAATGTTACACGGCTTATCATTGGTTGCCAGGCATCATTAAATATTATAAAAACCGCTGGCCTGATATCAATATCCACATTTTATCGGATGCAACACGCCGTCCACTGGAGTATTTAATGCGCGGCGAACTGGACATTGGCATAGTGCGTACGCAGATGATAAACACCAAAATTGTGTACGAACCCATCTTTGAAGATCACCTGGTAGCCGTGATTTGCGGCGATCATCCGCTGGCAAAAAAGGACGTAATCAGCGTATCGGATTTCCAGGACGAAGAGCTCATTTTACCGTTGTATGATCCATCATACCAGGACACGCCGGTGATTGAAGCCCTCATCCAGGCGCAGCAGGTAAAACCCAAAACGCTGCACCGCATTCACTACACCGATGCCACTATCGAGATGGTAAACGCAGGCCTTGGCATCAGCGTTATGGCAGACTGGATTGTTAAACCATACCTCAATGGTCGCAACATTGTGACAAAACCACTACATCATACCATTGCCCAACGCACCTGGTACGCCGCCACCATTAAGCAAACACCGGCCATTCAAAACTTTTTGGAGTGCCTGAAAATGCATTTTTCTATCAACGGACTGATTGGAACACCAGTTGAAGAGGTATTGGCAGAGATGGCCGAAGTAGTTTAACATGCTTTTACTATCTACACCTGTCCTGCTTTTTAAAATAGAAACTGAATGTTTAAAACAGAAAGCTCAAAGGCTTGTTGCACCGGGCTTTCTGCTTTAGACTGTTTTACTATAATGACGGAGACGATGGTGACTTATCCGGACAAATCTGTTTCAGCATTTCGATGATCTTATCCAACTTCTCAATTTCAATTGAATTTAGTTTTGCCAGCAATTGTTCTATTTCCTGTTTGGCTTCTACGTTTGTTTTAAAATCGGCATCGGCCTGGGCGCGATCGCGCTCACCTTGCCTGTTTTGGGCCATCATGATAATTGGCGCGGCATACGCGGCCTGTGTAGAAAAAAGCAGGTTTAGCAGGATAAAAGGGTAAACATCCCAATGGGTTACAAATGCAACCACGTTAAGGCCCATCCATAAGATTACTATCACCGACTGAATGATAATAAATCGCCATGAACCCATCCCCCTTGCTACGCTGTCGGCCAGCCTTTGGCCAAATGCTAATGATGCTGTGTGCTTCTCATGCCACGTTTTGTTTTGTTCCATTTCTTTTAATTTTATTGATGATTAAAAGCGGGCAGGGAAATTCGCGCTTAAGCAGTAATGTTAAGCAAAGCTTTTGTAAAAAACTTGTTTAAACGGTCAAATTTTTAGCGCGTCGCTGTTTTTTTCAGATCATGTTATCAAAAGGACGAGGAACAAATAAAATTTAGCTTTCGGTCATGGCAAACAGATCTAAATAGCCAATGGAGATAAGCTGTTATTAATATTAGCTAACAGAATAAGCTTATACCGTCGGGAAGATATAAGCATCAAACCACACCTTTTTTTATTGGCTTATTGTGGTTAAATTATCCAGGTATCAAATAGGCCTGCACTGGTCTCCAACAGGCACAAATATTGGGACACGCCTAAATTGCGGTGTTAATTAGTGTTAACCATGATAAAATATTGATTATAAAGATATTGTAAAAAATACAAGTAAAATGTGTTAAGTTATGTTAACCCAGTTAGATGCATTTACCCTGAGCTTTCGTTAAACTTGTTACCATTATTAGGCAAAAACCCATATTTTGGTGCCATCCAATTTTTATAACAATAAGCAGGCCTTCAGCAAAGTATGAATAAAAGATATACCTGTTTTTTATGGCTTTTAATTCATATCATTTTTTCTGTCGGCGCTTTTGCGCAGTCACCTGCAAAAGTCAACGCCGTATTTCAAATTTATAAGGATAGTGTGCAGGCCGTACCTTCATTTGCATTAGGCAAGGTGGCGGCAATTGGCAACAGGCAGCTTAAAGTGAATGCAACACCAACAGTATTGGCGCCAAATATTAAATATCAAAGTCCGCAGGTTTACATTACCAATACTATTATACCATCATTAACGCCTGTCAACACAGGCGGCGTGGTGCCTGCAGCAATCTACGGGCAGGTAAGTACATTTGCCGGCGGGCGGGCCCCGGTTACTTACGATTCGCAGGGAACCGATGCTGGCTTTAACCTGCCCTCGGGTATTAGTACCGATGCTACAGGCAACATTTACGTTTCGGATTTTGGCAGTGGCGGCATTCGTAAAATATCGTCTGCGGCTAATGTGCACACTATTGCCAACACCAACTCGCCATCGGGATTGGCGCTTGATAGCAAGGGCAATATTTACGTTACCGATTTTAATACCAATAAGATTCTTAAAATTACCCCGGCGGGCGTATCGTCGGTTTTTGCAGGCAGCGGCAACGCCGGCAAAAGTGATGGCACCGGTAACGCTGCTTCATTTAACGCGCCAGGAGGTATAACGATTGATGCATCGGACAATATTTACGTGGCCGACCAGCAAAATAACAGCATTCGGATGATTAGCCCTGCGGGGGTAGTTAAAACACTTGCCGGTAGTGGAGTTGCAGGTGCCAATAACGCTAACGGCCTGGCGGCTACATTTAATAATCCGGATGGTCTTGCAATTGACAAACAGGGCAATATTTACGTGGCCGATACCAAAAATAACATGATCAGGAAGATTGCAACCGATGGCTCGGTTACAACCGTTGCCGGTAGCGGGGCAATGGGCAATGCCGATGGGTTAAAAACTGCTGCCTCCTTTAACTATCCTACCGGGCTGGCAATTGATGCACCGGGTAATTTGTATGTGGCCGATTATAAAAATCATTCTATCCGGAAAATTACCCCGGCTGGCCAGGTAACAACCATTGCCGGTAACGGTTCTCCTGGTAGTGTAAATAGTATTGGTAGCGCCGCAACTTTTAATTATCCCATTGGCCTGGCTTTTGATTTCAATGGCAACCTATTTATAACCGATTTTGGCAATTACCTGGTAAGAGAGATAAACTTAACCGGTTATGCTATTGATAAACAGCTGCCCCCGGGATTGGTATTTGACCCTAAAACCGGTATTATCAGCGGTACGCCAACCGCAGCATCGCCCGCTACCGATTATACCGTTACGGGTTATAACGCGGGAGGCAGCAGCAGTACAACTATAAATATCCAGGTTAGCGATGTGCCGCTTAAGCCATCAGTTATCACTTTTACAGGTCTGCCGCAGGCAGCTAAAAATATTATAAAACCCAGTGCTTCCAGTACTAACCCCGAAACACCAATTATTTTTACCAGCAGCAATCCTGCAGTGGCAACCATTACCGCCGATGGCAATGTACTGCTTACCGGCGTGGGCTATACAACAATTACCGCCACCCAGGCGGGCAATGCCAATTACAGCACAGCCGCCCCGGTATCGCGACAGCTTGTTGTATACCAGCAGGGGTATATTGCCTTTGCGGCCCTGCCGGTTAAGCACCTTAACGATGCCGATTTTGCTCCCGTAGCAAAAAGCAATGTTACCGCTTTCCCTATAACTTATACCAGTAGCAACCCGCAGGTAGCAACCATTGTTAATGGGTTAATTCATATTACAGGTATAGGCACCACAACCATTACCGCATCGCAGGCAGGTGATGTTTTGAATATTGCCGCAACGCCAGTTACCCGGGAACTAACCGTTAGCCCGATGCTGGCATTTGGAGCTATATCTTCAAAAATAACGTGCGACAATGATTTTGACCCTGGAGCCACCAGCCTGAAGCCAATTACGTATACCAGCAGTAACCCCACCGTAGCAACCATTGTAAATGGCCAGGTTCACATGGTTGCCGCAGGCACATCAACCATAACGGCCACCAGTAATGGCGAGGTGCTTACCCAGGTTTTAACGGTTAATGCCGTGTCACAGCCAGCCATATCTATTAGCTCAGATCTGCATAATCCCAATTGCAACGGTACGGTTATTTTATTTACTGCAAATCCTACTAACGCAGGTACAAGTCCAACTTATGCCTGGCAGGTAAATGGCAGCGCTGTGGGCACCAATAGCACTACATTTTCAAGCAGTACACTGGCCAATGGCGATGTTGTTACTTGTACACTCACCAATAGCAGCACCTGTGCCGGGCCATTGTCCGCCCAGTCAAATACCATCACTCTCAACGTAATAAAGCCACTTAACCCGTCACCATCGGTAACTATAACCGCATCTGCCAATGGAGTATATGCAGGCACCGCAGTTAGGTTTACCGCAACAGCACAACCCGCCGCCGTTACCACCTACCAATGGCAGGTAAACGGCACTAACATGGGCTTAAATCAAAGTACATTTACCGGCAACGCTTTTAATAATGGCGATGTGGTTACCTGTACCATTACAACAAGCAATGC
Source organism: Mucilaginibacter ginsenosidivorax (assembly GCF_007971525.1). Classification (NCBI taxonomy): domain Bacteria; kingdom Pseudomonadati; phylum Bacteroidota; class Sphingobacteriia; order Sphingobacteriales; family Sphingobacteriaceae; genus Mucilaginibacter; species Mucilaginibacter ginsenosidivorax. Next base: position 4,891,050 of record NZ_CP042437.1, on the reverse strand, counting down.
CTGTACAGCACCCGTTACCAGTAATTTGCTGGTTGTAAATATTTTGCCACCTGTTGTTATAACTGTTGTCAACGCATTTAGCCCCAATGGCGATGGCGTTAACGATACCTGGAATATACCCAACCTTTCTTTTTTTCCTGATTGCCTGGTAAGTGTGTTTAACCGGTACGGGCTTAAGGTGATGCAATCAACCGGTTATACCAAAGCCTGGGATGGCACGTACGGCGGCAAAACATTACCTGCCGGGGTATATTATTACATCATCGATACCAAAGATAGCAGCAGGCCCAGGCTATCCGGTAATGTTACTATTTTAAGATGAATTACGTTTTTGGGCGTTTCCACCACTGGTAGAAGTGGTGGCCGTGCTATCTGCTCATACTGCACGCCCGGTGCTATACCCACCGCAGGCCTTAGGCACGGGCCAGTATCCGCGGCTATCACTTACGCGCTCTCAGGTTCCCACTCAGGCTATCAAATACAACAGTAAATACAGCAAACAGTTCCGGTTTGTACAATTTTGTCACCGGCGGCAACAATAGCTTTGTATCATCATTAAATATTGTTGTTATGTTTAAAATCACCCTTATTATTACCCTGGCCTTGTCGTCATTTTTTTATGCCGTTAATGCCCAACAAAAAAGTAAAAATCCAGACCTGTCCGAAGCTAAAAAAGCGATAGCCGAAAGTAACCGTGTTTATTTCCAGGCTTTTGTTAAAAATGATCCGGCCATATTTATCAACCGGTATGCCAAAGACTGCTGGATAATGCCGCCAAATGCGCCGGCCATGCAAGGGGCCGATGCACCGCTTAAGTTTTTTAAAATGGCCTATGACAAAATAGGACTACGAAACGGAAAATTTATTACCCTTGATGTATTTGGCGATGGCGAGCGTTACGTGACCGAAGTAGGGCTTTGGAAATCATACCATGCCAACAATAAGCTGTTTGACGAAGGCAAATTCCTGGTATTGTGGAAGAAGACTCCCGCGGGCTGGAAGATGTTCCGCGATTCGTTCAGCAGCGACCGCCACAAATAATACAATAAATCGTGGATGATGTAACAGAAGAATCGTAAATTCACATTTAGTAAAACTTTCAAAATAATTTTTACACTTTAATTGGAGTGAGCTAATGTTCGATTCTGAATTTATCTATCTTGAAGTAAAGTCTCCCCTACCGGGGGAGATTTAGAGGGGGCTCATTATGGAATTTAAACATTTTTTTCCATCGGACATTTTAAAGCCTTATGTAAGGCATTACTATATTTTTGAATCAGATTCGGACGCGGAATTTGAGGATACTGTATTTCCGAGCGGCGATATGGAAGTTATTTTCAACCTGGGTAGTGGTACCTGGGAATCGTCGGTTGATGATAAATTTCTGAAGACACCGCCCATTGAGCTATGGGGACAAATTACAAAACCCCTGGCCATCCGATCGAAAGGACGGCATACCATGCTGGGCATTAAGTTTTTTACGCATTCGGCAGCTTATTTTTTTAACGATGAAATCGGAATTTTTAATGACCAGATAACCGACTTTGCGGATGTTGTTGGCAATCCTGCAAAAACACTCCATGCCCGTCTGCTGGAAACAACAGACCAGCTAAAAAGAATAACCCTGATAGAAAACTTCCTGGTACAACGACTGATGGACAGCGAAAAAAGAGCATCGGGAATTGACAGGGTGGCTCATATTTTATCAAGCATAAAAAAAGAACCCGCGGAAAATAACCTGGGCAATATTGCCTCAAAATATGGCATTACACCGCGTTACCTGCACAAATTAATTTACCGGCATACCGGTTTGTCGCCATCGTCATTCAATAAAATCATCCGTTTTCAGTACAGCCTGAAGCTCATCACCAAAAACGAGCAGCCTTTCACCACTATTGCTTATGATAGCGGGTATTTTGACCAGTCGCATTTTATACGCGATTTTAAATCTTTTACAGGCTTTACACCCTCGGCCTACCTGCAAAATATAACCCCGGTTAACCAGCTTTTACAGCAATAATTTAAACCGTTCCGGTTTGTACAATTTCGGCATTTGCAGCCGCTATACCTTTGTTTCAACAATTAAAACAAAGGTACAACATGAATAATTTCGAAACATTTTCGCAACTGCACCAAAACCCAACCCCGTTTATTTTAGGGAATATTTGGGATGTAAAGAGTGCACAAATTTTTGAGGCTAGTGGTTACCAGGCCATTGGTGTTTCCAGCCAGGCACTATCAAATGCAATGGGTTACCAGGATGGCGAGAACCTTCCATTTGAAGTGCTGCTGCAACTGGCCAAGCGGGTTGTTGAGATAGTCCATATCCCCTTTTCGGTAGATATGGAAGGTGGTTACAGCCGCACTATCGAGGGTATTATTACCAATATTGACAAACTGCACGATGCAGGTGTGGTTGGCATAAACCTGGAAGATACTATTGCCGGCACCAGCCGGTATTTGCAGCCTGTTGATGAATTTCAAAAAGCGCTGTCGGCAGTGGCAAACCACATCAGCAGGAACAACTTAAAGCTGTTTTTAAACATCCGTACCGATGGTTTCCTGCTGGGCCTGCCATCGGCATTGTCCGAAACACTTATCCGCGTAAAAAATTATGAAAACGCGGGTGCCAGCGGCTTTTTTGTGCCCTGCATTACCGATAGTAACGATATTAAGGCGGTTGTGAATGCTACAGGTTTGCCCGTTAACGTCATGTGCATGCCTGCACTGCCCGATTTTGAAGCACTGGCTTCGCTGGGTGTAAAACGCGTTAGCATGGGACCGTTTCTTTTTAACAAAGCCTATGATAATGTTAGCCGGATTGCAGCAGCAGTCATCAGCGATAAAAACTTTCTATCAATTATTTAACCATTTTAATTCACCTATAAATTTAATAAACCATGAACTTACCAAAAAGGGCCGAAGATGCCCATGCAACCCTGGCCGCTGCTTTTAACACAGGCGATGTAGCCACCGTAATGAGTATGTACGATGTAACCGGCATTATTGTACCCGAACCCAACAAGCCGGTATCGGGCAGGCAACAGTTTGAAGATTCGATAAAAGCCATTTTATCCATCAAAGGAAAAATGGAAATTAAAACCGTGTATTGCCTGCAAACAGGAAGTATCGCCCTTGGCCGCTCGGAGTGGAGCATTACCGATGGCGACGAAGTAAAAGTGGCCGCCAAAGGCATCGAAGTAATGCAGCAGCAGGCCGATGGTACCTGGAAAATAATCATCGACCAGGCCTTTGGCGCCGAAGCTGACCTGGTAGCTTAAAAACAGCCCAACAACGTGTTTCAACCGGCCCTAACTCTTTATGGGATTACCATTTACCCACATTTTGGGATCCCATCAAGCATTAAAACCAGTTGTATGCAACGTTTTAGCCGGCCGGTGCGTCTTATAAACAAAAAAGATGATCATGAAAAAACTTATCTTCTCTGGGATGGCATTGCTGCTTACCGCTTTCATAGCTGTTAATGCATCAGCGCAAGTGGTTACACGAAATGTATCGGGCTATACCGGTATTGCCTGCGGCGGCCCGTTCAATGTATTTATAAAAATTGACGGCACAGAAAGTATTAAGCTTGATGTAGACGCCGATGTGGTGAATGATATTAAAACCGAAGTAGAAAACGGAGTGCTAAAGGTTGAATTTAAAGACCATTGGAACAAGCACAACAATATTCAACGCGCCAATATTTATATTACGGCCAAAACGTTAAAATATTTGGCCAACAGCGGGTCGGGCAATATGACCGTAGATGGTATGGTAACCGGCGAAAATGCCAGGGTTGCGCTGAGCGGATCGGGCAATGTTAAAACGGCGGTTAAGTCATCAACCCTTGATTTGCGTTTAAGCGGTTCAGGTTCTATCGATATTAAAGGAAGCACCGGCATGGCTGATGTAAACATTGCCGGATCTGGCGAGGTAAACGGCAAGGAACTAAAAACCGAAACTGTAGAAGCCAGGATTGCCGGCTCGGGCAGTGTTAATATCATCGCCAATAAAACCGTGTCGGCCCGTATAGCCGGTTCGGGCAGTGTTTTATACTCGGGCAATGCCACAACCGGCGAAACAAAATATATGGGATCGGGCAGAGTGAGTAAAGTAGACTAATGTTAAGTCCTTAGTCTTGAGTCAAAAGTCAAATTTATTCTTTTTGACTTAGAACTATCGGTCATTATGTGATTAACATAGCACAAAAAAAGTATATCATTTATTTTCAAACGAAAAGGGCTGTCGCAAAATGTGACAGCCCTTTTCGTTTAAAGTTATTTTATAGAGGCTATAATATTACTCAAACTTAAACACATCACCCAGGTTGGCGTTATCGCTGGTACTTACCTTCATATCTTTAATTTTGCCGGTGCTTATGCTATATACCCAGCCGTGTACGGCCAGTGGCTGCCCGTTTTTCCAGGCATTTTGTACTATAGATGTTTTGCAAAGGTTATAAACGTTCTCAATTACATTTAACTCTACCAGCCTGTTGGTGCGTTCCTGCTCATTTTCAATTGCGTCAAGTTCCGCTGCATGCAGGCGGTAAACATCTTTAATGTGGCGAAGCCAGTTATCTATCAAACCAAATTCATGGTTACTCATAGCTGCAATAACCCCCCCGCAACCGTAATGGCCGGTTACAATAACGTGTTTTACTTTCAATACATTCACCGCATAATCCAGTACCGATAACATATTCATATCTGAGTGTACCACCATATTGGCAATGTTACGGTGCACAAATATTTCGCCAGGCGATGTGTTGGTTATCTGGTTGGCCGGTACACGGCTGTCGGCGCAGCCTATCCAAAGTACCGGTGGTGTTTGGCCATTGGCAAGTTTTTTAAAATATTCAGGGTCTTCGGCTAAAGCATCGGCAATAAATTGCTCGTTACCCTCTAAAAGGCTTTCGTAGGTAATATGGCTTGTATCGTGTAATAATTTTTTGGCACACATAGTTTTTCGTAGATTATTGTTTGGTAGTTTTTATATCGATCCCCTTTTACCGGCCCAAAATAAACGGGTTATTTTGTGCAGCGCTACAGGCGACAGATCATAATATAATATCGTAAGCAAAATTAATGGAATGAAGTAAAAAATTGCAAAATCGTAAAGATTAAATAAAAATCCCCCGGCTATGGCCCCTATAAAATAAAAAGAAAGCACAGTTAAGCGTACGATAATCTTATTGCGGATAACTTTTGTTTTCTCAACGTTGGGGTGTACCCATTCAGATACATCGCCGCCTAAATCGGTAAATAAGCCCGTTAAATGAGTTGATTTAATCAATCCTCCGGATATTGTAGAGACCAGGCTATTTTGTAAACCCATGCAAAAAATGATAACACCGATTACTATTTCGCGCTCCAGGTCAGTCTCTTTATAAAAATTATGTCCGTATACAGCTACGAATAATAGCAGCAGGATCTCGATAATTATTGGTGTAGAATGCGCTTTGTACCTGCTTTTATACTCCAGCGAACGCACAATGAAGTTTGATAAAAAAGCACCGGCAAAAAACAGCAGCAGCCAAATTACAAATACAATAATTTCCCTGAAGTTTTGCTCCACAATATGCCTGGCCAGGTTGGCCACATGACCAGTAATATTGGATGTAAAGGCCAAAAACGCAACCATACCAGCCACGTTGGTAACGCCCGATACAAAAGCCGTTGATGACGCCAGCAGTAAATTTTGTTTAAGTGTGCGCTCTTCTTTTGATTGCCTTAGCATAGGTAGCCGTTGTTTATAAGCAACGGTTAAAAATAGTATAAAATTTATTGGATTACGAAAACTACAGGTAAAACAAGTATCTGCACTAAAAAACCCCGGCCATTTTCATGAGCCGGGGTTAATCAAACATAATAAACCCCAGTTGCCAATCAAACAAAGGGAGGCTATTTCAATCAAACAAAAAATTAATGTGAAGCCACTGCTTCAACGCTATCCAGTTCATACACATACCCCAAATTATGCGGGCTGCTGCTGCTCACTTTAATATCCTTCACCAAACCGGTACCTAAATCTATCACCCAGCCGTGTACTTCCAGGTCATGGCGCTCCATCCAGGCATTTTGAATAATGGATGTCTTACACAGGTTATACACCTGCTCACTTACATTCAATTCCACTAAGCGGTTTAGCTTTTGGGTTTCGTCTGTAATGCGGTCAAGCTCATGACTGTGCAGGCGGTACACATCTTTAATGTGGCGCAACCAGTTATCAATTAAGCCAAACTGCTTGTTGCTCATGGCCGCAGCAACGCCGCCGCAACCGTAATGGCCGGCAACTATCACATGCTTTACTTTAAGCACGTTAACAGCATAATCCAGAACGCTCAGCATATTCATATCCGAGTGTACGCATACGTTGGCAATATTGCGGTGTACAAACACTTCGCCTGCCTTGGTACCGGTAACCTCGTTAGCGGGTACACGACTATCTGAGCAGCCTATCCACAATACCTGTGGCGACTGGCCTTTGGCCAGGTTAGTAAAAAAGTTACTGTCTTCCTTTAGCTTTTTATCAACCCAGTCTGCATTACCGCGAATAAGCGCTTTGTAACTATCGGCCTGGGCCAGTTTTATATTAGTGGTATCAATTACCGGTTTTTCGTTTTTTTTATTTTCTATAAGTGCCATGATGTTTTTCTTTTTTGAATTGTTAAATTTATCTATGTAGAGCATTATGAGCGTGCGGTTAATTAAACAATCGCACCGGAATACTCAAAACTTAGAACTTATTACTTAAAACTTTTTTAATTAGGATTATACATTAATTCTTTTAAAGGCGGTACATCGTACTTTTCCTTCATTTCAAGTAGCTGCACTACGATGCCCTTGGTATAGGCATTGTGCTTATAATTGTGGATAATCTCCAGTACATCCGGATCTATGTAACGTGAGTTGGATCCGTCGATGATCACATCTGTTCCGCTTGGCAGGCTGGTGAGCGTAATTTGTATGGCAGCTTTATTTAAAAAGGATACCTCCTCGGCCAGTTTAATCCTGATCACCTTTTTATCGCCGTTTTTAGTAATCTGGTAAAAATACGGGTTACGCAAATTGGTGCGCAATATGTAAAAGATCCCCACAAGCATGCCAATACCAACACCTATCAACAAATCGGTTAAAACAACCGCTGCAATGGTTACCACAAACGGGATAAACTGGCTTAGCCCCTGGTGCCACATGTGTTTAAACAGGGCAATACGCGCCAGCTTATAACCTGTCATAAGCAGGATGGCTGCCAGACAGGACAACGGAATTAAATTGATTAATACCGGGATAAACAACAACGATATCAATAAAAGCAGCCCGTGAACAACCGCGCTTGTTTTGGTACGCGCGCCCGAATTAACGTTGGCCGACGACCGGACAATAACAGCCGTCATTGGCAAACCACCTAAAAGGCCGCTGGTAATGTTGCCTATACCCTGTGCCACAAGCTCGCGGTTAGTTGGCGAGATACGTTTAATAGGATCAATTTTATCAACGGCTTCCAAACTAAGCAAAGTTTCAAGGCTGGCAACCACGGCAATTGTAAAGGCGGTTATCCAAACCTGCTTATTGCCAATGCTGCTAAAATCGGCCGTTTTAAAAAGGGCAAAAAACTCCGTGCTGCTGTTTACAACAGGTATGTGTACAAATTGCTTATCAAGCAGCGCCAAACCTGTGTTTTTAAATGCCAGGCTTAAGGCAATGCCCGCCAATACAACCAACAAGGGCGCGGGCACCATAGCCATTTTCTTGAATTTTGGCCAATATATCATCAAGGCCAATGAAACTATGCTGATAATTACTGCTCCATAATTAATTTTACTTAATGCGCCCAGCACGCCCGAAAAACTATTGTGTTCATCGGCCTGGTTAAAGCCCTCATCACCTTCAAAATCAGCATCGTAGCCTACGGCATGCGGAAACTGTTTCATGATCAGGATAATGCCGATAGCGGCCAGCATCCCTTCAATTACTGCCGACGGAAAATAGTTGGCTATAGTTCCAGCCTTTAAAATCCCCAGCAAAATCTGGAAAATGCCCGCCAGCACAAGCGCCAATAAAAATGTTTCGTATGCGCCAAGGCTGGTTATAGCGTTTAATACAATAACGGTTAAACCCGCCGCCGGGCCGGCCACGCTAAGCTGCGAACCGCTTAGCGACCCTACCACCACGCCGCCAATGATACCGGTAAGCACACCGGCAAATAACGGCGCGCCAGATGCTAATGCTATACCAAGACATAAGGGTAAGGCTACCAGGAATACAACAAGACTGGCCGGAAGATCGCGTTTTAAGTTTTTGGGCAAAAAGTATTTTTGTAGGTTAAGATTGCCCACGGCAAATCCACCTTGCTTAATTGACATAAGAAATGTGTTTGAATAAAAATTTAAATGAATTGTAAAGCGTTACAGCCCGGATAGGAAATATCCGGTTAAGTCATTTAAACGTTGGGCGGGGGAGTTGGCACTACCGGGTGGTAGGTTTGTATATACAGGGCATGCTCCATGTTGTGGAGCACTTTAGTTTCGGCAACAAAAGTAATGAAATCAATACTGTGTAAATCGTACTCATCAAAAACCTTTTTCTCTTTAAACACATCCTTATCGGGCGTATCCTTTTCGGCTTTTGATTCCTGCTCCAGTTGCAAAATCACGGCACTTACGGCCTTGCTGTCAAGATATAAAAATACAGGGGCAAGCGATAAGGCCATCTTTAACATAAAGACACCCATAAACATTGCAACTACCAGTATTTTGAATTTCCTGACCTTCATTGTCACAAATATAATCAAAAATCCATCGTGCGAAAGCATGTCACAGCAGTTTTATGTACATCTTACAATTTAATTACTATTTTTAGCATGTTACAAACAACCTGAATTGTGGATAAAAAGCTTGGAGTATTAAGACAAAAACGCCAAAAAGCATTTGAAGGCGGCGGCGCGGTACGTATTGAAAGTCAGCATAAAAAAGGGAAATTAACGGCACGCGAGCGGCTCCATTTTTTAATGGACGACGGTTCGTTCCAGGAGATTGGTATGCTGGTTTCGCACCGTTCTACAGATTTTGGGATGGAGAAAGAAAAATACCCGGGCGATGGCGTTGTAACCGGTTATGGCACTGTTAACGGGCGATTGGTTTATGTTTTCTCGCAGGATTTTACCGTTTTTGGCGGCTCATTATCCGAAACGCATGCCGAAAAGATTGTGAAGATCATGGACCTGGCTATCAAAAACGGTGCTCCTGTTGTAGGCCTTAATGATTCTGGCGGTGCCCGCATCCAGGAAGGGGTTGTATCCTTAGGCGGTTATGCCGATATATTCTATAAAAACACCATGGCATCGGGTGTGGTGCCTCAAATTTCGGCAATTATGGGCCCCTGTGCCGGCGGCGCGGTATACTCTCCCGCCATTACCGATTTTATATTAATGGTTGAGCATACATCATACATGTTTGTAACCGGCCCTAACGTAGTAAAAACCGTTACCCATGAAATTGTAACATCCGAAGAACTGGGTGGCGCAACAACCCATGCCACCAAATCGGGCGTTACCCATTTTGCCTGTACCAACGAAATTGAGGCTATCCAAAACATCAAAAAACTGCTAAGCTATATGCCCCAAAATTGCGAGGACAGGGCCCCTGCCCTGCCTTATGATATTGGAAACGAGCTTCGCCCCGAATTAGATACCCTTTTACCCGAAATAGCATCGACCCCCTATGATATCCGCGAAATTATTGATCATGTAATTGATACCGGCTCATTTCTGGAAATCCATAAAGATTTTGCCGAAAATATTGTTGTTGGTTTTGCCCGCATTGCCGGTCGCAGTATAGGTATTGTTGCCAACCAGCCAGCATTTTTGGCCGGGGTGCTGGACATTAACAGTTCGACCAAGGCTGCCCGGTTTGTGCGCTTTTGCGATAGCTTCAATATACCTTTGCTGGTGTTTGAAGATGTACCCGGCTTTTTACCGGGTACCGACCAGGAATGGAATGCCATTATTACCAATGGTGCCAAACTACTTTATGCTTTTTGCGAGGCCACCGTTCCGCGTGTTACTGTAATTACGCGTAAAGCCTATGGCGGCGCTTACGATGTGATGAACTCCAAACACATAGGTGCCGATATGAACTACGCCTGGCCATCGGCCGAGATTGCTGTGATGGGTGCCAAAGGCGCTGCCGAAATTATTTTTAAACGGGAAATAAGCACAGCCGAAGACAAGGAGGCTAAATGGAAAGAAAAAGAGCAATTATACTCAGACACCTTTGCCAACCCTTATCGCGCTGCCGAACGCGGATTTATTGACGAAGTAATTGAACCGGCCGAAACCCGCCTTAAACTCATTCACGCCTTTAAAATGCTGGAGAATAAAGTGGTCAATAATCCAAGAAAAAAACACGGGAATATCCCATTGTAATAATTCCGTCCGCGATTAAAAGTTAAATAGCCATTAAACTATTTGATGCCGCCATAGTCATTATTACAAAACTTAAACTTATGCGCTACCTCATCATTCTTGCCGTAACCGCTGCCTGCCTTAATTTTAATAAAACTTTTAAACATTTACCAACATGGTATACTCATGCTACCGGGATGGCAAACGCGGGGTTAGCTACCACTAAATTTTCAGGTGACGAAATTGCTGTTTACAACAAGGCCGGAGTTGTGATAGGGTGGATACAAAACAGCATTATATTTAACTACGAGGGCAGTAAAGCATTAGCTTTTATAGACAAACAGGACGTTTTTGCATTTGGTGGCAACAATACATACTTAGGGCGGTTTCACAATGGCTTTTTCCGTGATAAAGCAGGGAATGCAGTTGCCTGGGTGCGCGGGGCCTCGGACGGGCCAATTACGCTGCCTCCCTTAGATAGAGTGGCCCCTATTTTCATGCCCGTAATAAAACCCATAACCCCGATAATAGTTACCATTACTCCGATTGAAACATATTCATGGTCGAACCTGAGCTGGGCCGATTTTATGGGGCAATAAATAAGATAGTGAAGAAACGTTTTTAAATTAAATTCTCCAATATCTCGTAATCGAAGCCATTTTTTGAAAAGAGCTGACCTGTTTGCGTAAAGCCAGCTTTCAGGTAAAAATTTATAGCCGATATGCGGGCGTTGCACCAAATGCGCCGACCGCCGTTGCGTTTAGCAAAATCGGATATGTAGGTAAGCATTGTGCTGCCAATTCCCATATTTTGCTGTCCTTCATCAACTGCAAATTTTCTGAATTGAAAATCATCGCCACGCTGAAACAAGGAAACTACGGCAACAATAGCATTGTCTTTAAAAGCTGCAAAATGGAGGCCGTCGTTATCCTCCTCCATTTCCATTTCATAAAGTTTTTGTTGCGGATATAAAACCTTTTGACGTAGCCGCCAGGTTAATTCAGGGCGTACTTGCTCTATCTGCATTTATTTTAGTTAACATTGTTTAGGCAAAACTAACTGTTTTTAGTATATCCAACTACTCTTTCATCAAATCTACAATGATAGCTTTAGCGTAATCATTCGGGTGTTTTTGATTGGATAGCTTGGCGGTTTTAAGCGCTTCTTCAATGTCGCCCTGGGCTTCGTAAACAACTGCCAGGTTATAAGCTGCTTTACTGGCCAGTTTGACATCGGCACCATCTATCAGCGGGTTTAAAATTTTAAAAGCTACATCAAATTTGCCCGCTTTAATTTGCATTACCGACGATTCGAGCTGCCCGTCATCGGCATACAATGGCCGTTCATTTGATATCGAGAAAGGTAAATAATCTTTTAGGGCATCAAGCGTAGCTTCGCGGGTGGCCGTTATTACAGCGGGCACACTGCTCCTGTATGATGAACGGTAAAATAAAGATGCAAAACCACCCGAATAAACTTCATCCTGGGGCACTTCGGCCATACCTACCATTTTTTTTGAATAAATTCCATTACTCTCAAATAACGATAGGTTGGTTTTTATTTTAGTAGCGTAATAATTAGATGCTACACCATTATAATATACCGTTTCGGGGTAAATGCCCGCAGTAACATCGTTAAGTACTAAAACATAATTGGCTTTATTCGCGGCAGCCAAAAACTTAACCGAGTCGGTATTTACAGCATAATTTATCGAATCGACAAGGTTGATGACGTGTACACCTTTTAAATATTTCAGCTGGTCGGCAGCAGTTTGGAGCGACACAACTGCCATTTTTTTCAAAACATTTATTCGCCTGTAATCCCTGATCTTAACAGAATCGGGCTGATAACGGTTTACCACCACAATGGTAGTACTATCGCGGCTAAAGCCCATTTTAGGACCATAATTAACAGGTACGGTAACGTATTGAGGTATGCTGCAGGATGTAAAAAAAACAACAATCAGGATAAAAAAAGGCGCAAATCGTTTCACGATGGGGTTTATTAAGGTATCAAAATTCAAAAATATTGTAAATATCCCATACTTACAGATTACTGTAAAGCTTACAGTTAATGACAAAAAAATAATGAAAAGGTTTAATTGCCACATGAATTAAAAAAAACATGAATTCCTGATGTAGAGATATTAAATTAACAATAAAAACGTCAATTTATTTCCATTATGGCAAGTTATTTTGAGGCAATATCAATGGCTTTATTATATTTGCTTTATTGCTTATTATAGGTTACTCAAACAAAATGGCTAAAAAGAAATCAGATCCTACTCCGCATATTTCAGTTGTAAACGAAACTTCACTGTCTTTTTTCGAAAAATATATTAACAACCCCTCGCCTACCGGTTTTGAATGGAAAGGCCAGGAATTATGGTTGGAATACCTGAAACCATACATCGATACGCATTATGTAGATAACTATGGTACAGCGGTTGGTATTATTAACCCAAAAGCCGATTATAAGGTTGTTATTGAAGCGCATGCCGATGAAATTTCATGGTTTGTAAACTACATTACCAACGATGGTTTAATATACGTTATCCGCAATGGAGGGTCAGATCACCAGATTGCGCCTTCAAAACGTGTAAACATACATACCGATAATGGCATTGTGAAAGCAGTATTTGGCTGGCCGGCAATACACACCCGTACAGGCGGCGATAAGGAAGAGGCCCCAACACTTAAAAACATCTTTTTAGATTGCGGATGCACATCAAAGGAAGAGGTAGAAAAATTGGGCATTCACGTAGGTTGTGTTATTACTTATGAGGATGAGTTTATGATCCTGAACGACCGTTACTATGTTGGCCGCGCATTGGATAACCGTGCCGGCGGCTTCATGATTGCCGAGGTTGCCCGTTTGTTAAAGGAAAACAACATTAAACTACCATTTGGCCTGTACATTGTAAATGCCGTACAGGAAGAGATTGGTTTGCGTGGCGCCGAAATGATAGCCCATAAAATAAAACCGAATGTGGCCATTGTTACCGATGTAACCCACGATACCCAAACGCCGATGATTAACAAGATTACACAGGGCGACCTAGCTTGCGGTCGGGGTCCGGTAGTATCATATGCTCCTGCTGTACAAAATAACCTGAATAAACTACTGATAGAAACTGCTCAAAAAGCCGAAATTCCTTTCCAGCGCCAGGCATCCTCACGGTCTACAGGTACCGATACCGATGCATTTGCTTACTCAAATGATGGTGTGCCATCGGCGTTAATTTCATTGCCGTTACGTTATATGCATACCACTGTTGAGATGATCCACAAACAGGATGTAGATAACGTTATCCGTTTAATTTACGAAACACTATTAAACATTACAGCCGGCCAGGATTTCAGATACATCAAATAATTAACCAGGTTAAAACAATTTTGATTTTAAACCATTTCCTTATTCTATTAGTAAAATATAATATTAGCAACTAAGTACCCCACATATACATCCTTATGAAACCCACGCTACTTATTTTGGCCGCTGGTATGGCCAGCCGTTACGGCAGTATGAAACAAGTTGACGGCTTTGGCCCCAACGGAGAAACCATAATCGATTATTCAATATATGATGCTATAAAAGCAGGTTTTGGTAAGGTAAGCTTTATCATCCGCGAAGAATTTGCAGATAATTTTAAGGCTATTTTTGAACCCAAACTAAAGGGCCGTATTGAAACCGATTACGTTTTTCAAAGTTTCGACCTGAAGCCATTTGGCATTGATAAAGAAATTGAACGCGCAAAACCCTGGGGCACTGCCCACGCGGTGCTGGCAGCACGCAACCAGGTAAATGAGCCTTTTTGCGTGATTAACGCCGACGATTTTTATGGTTACGACTCATTTGAAAAAATGGCCAAATTTTTAACTACCGAGGTTACTGATGATACTTACTCATTAATAGGCTACCAGATTGACAGGACATTATCTGACTACGGATCGGTATCGCGCGGTGTTTGTAAAGTTGATGATGCCGGCAATATGGTTGAAATTAATGAGCGTACCGAAGTTTACTTTAAAGAAGATGGCAGCGTTGCATACAAAGATGCTACGGGCGAACATGCATTAAGCAATGATACCCGCGTATCGATGAATTTCTGGGGCTTTACGCCGGCAGTTTTCAAACAAAGCGAAGAAATGTTCAGGGAATTTGTTGCCGCCAATGAAAACAATCCAAAATCGGAATTTTTTATTCCTTTGGTGGCCGATAAGCTGATCAAAGAAGATATCGCGTCATTTAAGGTTATCCCTACCGGCTCAAAATGGTTTGGTGTTACTTATAAAGAAGATAAACCTATTGTACAAAAAAGTATTTCGGAACTGGTTGCCAATGGCACCTATCCGGCAACGCTTTGGGATTAAATTCCAGTTATATAAAAAGCAAAAAAGTCTGGCGGGTCGCCAGACTTTTTTGCTTTTTATATAACTGGATTAGTCAACAAAGAAGAATCTCTTTTTGTTGTTCTCATCGTAAACATGCACGGTTTTTATAACCACCTGGTCGTTTGATTTAATCTCGAATTTATAATCGCCGTTGTCAAGGCTGGTTAGCACATAGCCTTTTTCTACCTCAACTTTGCTGGGCAAAAAGTCTTCCATCAAAATATTGTTTGCCTGGTCAAAAATGGTTACATATGATTTGCTGGCTTCAGATTTTGAAATGATTACCGCAACACCACGATCGTGTTTTAATGACGATACGGTAATTACATCTTTACTTTTTTCGGTATGGCCTTTGGCATTGGCAGCTGCTGAAGTAAAAATGCCTGCGCTTAATAACAAGAATAATGCTGATAATTTGATTGAATTTTTCATGATCTTTTTATTTTTTAAATGTTGTTTTTAAATGTGTTTGTTAT
Source organism: Mucilaginibacter ginsenosidivorax (assembly GCF_007971525.1). NCBI lineage: Bacteria > Pseudomonadati > Bacteroidota > Sphingobacteriia > Sphingobacteriales > Sphingobacteriaceae > Mucilaginibacter > Mucilaginibacter ginsenosidivorax. Next base: position 4,875,770 of record NZ_CP042437.1, on the reverse strand, counting down.
TTTCAATATTCAAAACAACAACATCTTTTGCAGTTGTTAAAACCAAATAGACAAGCTATAAGTAGTTATAGACCAACCGCTTATAACAATCTACAAACTGTTAAAAACACACAATCCGGCGGCTTACCATGCCTTGATAGTTCAATATGAACTGTTCATCGATGCGTTTTTGGTGTTCATCGGTTATGAGGGCATAATTGGCTTGTGTTAAGTCGATAGTAATAAGTCGTAAGTCTAAAGTTGCTTTTTCTCTTTTTGGGCTTAGAACTTAAGATTTTGGGCTGAAGACTATCCGTCAATTTATCGTTGACACGATACTGATTTACTTTTATAAAAACTATTAAAACTTAATGGCGTTGCTTTTTTGTGCCTTACTATCAATTGCACCGGCATGTTACCATATGGAAATAGAAATATTAGGGAACGTACAAAGCTTTAAACAGCAGGGCGGCTTGCTAACCATTAAAACAATAGAAGCAGAAGCAAAGGTGTATGTTTACAGCCCGACAATCATCCGGGTTAATATCAGTAAAAAGCATAGTAAGCCGGATAGCTCTTATGCTGTGATTCGTAACGCTGATGCGCACCTGGAGTTTACCGAATCAGCCGATGCTATCGAAATCAATACCACCGCTATAAAACTCCGTATTCAAAAATCACCGCTGAGATTTAACTTTTTTACGGCCGACGGCAAGCCGATAAGCCAGGACGATAATCGTTTTGGCACCAACTGGCAAGGCGGGCGTGTAGTTACTTACCGTAAATTATACGCCGATGAAAAGTTCATTGGCTTGGGCGAGAAAGCAGGCAATCTTGACCGGCGCGGAACATCGTACGTTAACTGGAATACCGACGCTGTTGACTACAATAACAAAAGCGACCCTTTATACAAAACGTTTCCGTTTTTTATCGGCCTGCATAGCGGGCTAACCTATGGTTTGTTTCTGGACAATACCCACAAAAGCTATTTCGATTTTGGTGCCACTACGGATGATGAAATGAGCTGGTTTGGTGCCGATGGCGGCGACATGAACTATTATTTTTTCGGCGCGCAGGGTGTGGCGAAAATTATTGAGGATTATACCTGGCTCACCGGCCGTATGGAAATGCCCCCATTATGGAGCCTTGGTTACCAGCAGTGCCGCTGGAGTTATATGAGCGCCAAAGAGGTGTTAAAAATTGCCAAAACCTTTCGCAAAAAAAAGATCCCGGCCGATGTGATGTATTGCGACATTGACTATATGGAGGGCTTCAAAATTTTCACCTGGAACAAAAAAACTTTTTCTGATCCACAGGCCATGATGAACGAGCTAAAAAAGATGGGCTTTCATTTGGTTACCATAGTTGATCCGGGAATAAAGATTGAAGAAGGCTATAAGCAATATGATGAAGGCGTAGCTAACGATTATTTTGCCAAATATCCCGATGGTGAAAATTATACCGGATACGTTTGGCCAGGGCGCTGCCACTTCCCCGATTTTTTCAGGGATGATGTACGTGAGTGGTGGGGAGCAGCTTTTACCGCGTTGACCGATGTTGGTGTAGACGGCTTTTGGAACGATATGAACGAACCGGCAGCCTGGGGACAAAACATCCCATGGATGGTAAAATTTGCTGATAAATATATGCCCGAAGTACGTAATGCCTATGGTATGCAAATGGCCAGGGCCACTTACGGGGGCACAAGAAAACTACTGAATAACAAACGACCATTTGTACTCACCCGGGCTGCATACGCCGGCACACAGCGCTATTCGGCCGTTTGGACGGGAGATAATACCGGCACAGACGAGCACATGCTTTTGGGCCAGCGTTTGGTAAACAGCCTTGGTATTACCGGCATGGCTTTTACCGGCGTAGATATCGGCGGTTTTAGCGCCAACCCAACGCCCGAGCTAATGGTACGATGGAACTCGTTGGGTATATACACGCCGATGTTTCGTAATCATGCCATAAAGGGCAGCAAAATGCGCGAACCATGGGAATGGGGTGATGCTAATGAGCAGATTATCAAAAAAGATATTGAGCAACGGTATAAGCTACTCCCCTACATTTATTCGGCCTTTTATCAATCCACACAAACGGGCCTGCCCATTAGCCGTACATTGGCCATCGGGTTTCCGTTTGACGAGAAAGTATATTTCGAACGTTTTCAAAATCAGTTTATGTTTGGCGATGCCTTGTTGGTTGCGCCGGTTGAAAGCGATAAACTAACAACCGATGTTTACCTACCCAAAGGCAACTGGTACCAATTAAGTACCGGCGAAAAACTCAAAGGTGGTAAAATTGTAAAAGTAGCATCGCCATTAACTGACTTACCGGTATTTGTAAAAGCAGGTGCAATTATACCAATACAAAGCATAACGCAAAGTACCGCCGCTAAAGGCGATGGAATCTTGCAACTCCACATCTGGAATGGCAAAGAAGCCACTGATTTTTTGTATTATGAAGATGACGGATCGTCTTACGATTATGAGCAGGGGGCTTATTATAAACGTACCATTAGATTTGATCCGAAGAAAAAAAGCGTCACATTATCGGCAGTTGAGGGGATGTTTTTTTCGAGGTTTGATAAACTAAGTATTGTTTGGCATGGATTTGAAAGAGGGGCAAATGATAAGGTTGTTGATTTTGTGAAAGAGGAGATGGCGGTAAGATTTGTCTGAACCAGAATTTTTCAAAATTAGAGAATTAACAGAATTTTGCCTGAACCTGAATTACTAAACGAATTTTTAGATTTACTCGAATTTGCTTTTAAAATTCTGTTAATTCTATAATTCGTTTAATTCCGATTCAGACAAAGCATTAGCGATTGCAGCGGATACCGGCCTCGCGCTTAAGGCCTTGTGCGCGTATGAGCGTAAAGCGCGGCCCGCAGGGAATGCCATGAAAAAGAGCAAAGATTTTCAAGGGCTTATCGTAATCGTAGATTTATCATTTTTCTTAATCCATCCCAATCGGCGATCCATCCGGCATATTCAGCACCGGTGCGGGTTGAAATTTATCGGGATTTTTCTCAAACTCATTGATTTGTGATAAGCCGAACAGCAAATTAGCTTTACTGTTACCTGCGGCAGTAAGCGTAGCTGTTTTCATCCACTTTTTAAGGTCATCTATCTGGAGTAAAGCAATACCACGAACGCTTTCAGGGGCGCTGGTTGTGGCCGCCAGGGTTAATATCTGCCTAAGGGCAAGGTTATTTACCAGGCGTTGCAGCTCGCCTTTATAGCCTGCTGGTTGCGGGGCTTTCCAGGTTTGGGCTACCAGTTTGTTCAAAACAGGTAAAAGGCCCGGCTGGGTATTATCGCGCGATTGGTATTCAACCAGCCTGGCGGCCCGTTCGGGTTGCAACATGAACGATAAGGTTGCAGCGGCGGCAGATTCTGCAGCAGCCATCGGATCAAAAGTCAGGCCGGTATGCGATTTGAAGGTTTCCCTTGTACGGGGATAACCAATGGGGCGCGGTGGTATTTTCTCTATCAACTTTTCGGGCAGTGCCAGTGCATCGGGGCTGATGGTACCCATCAGCGCATTAAAAGCCTTCCATTGCTCGGCAGGGGGCACAAATTTAGTAATGGTTTGCCCATCGTTTTTAAGTGCGAAAGTATAATATAAGCCTCCTATCATTTTCGAAGCAGCCTCGGCCTGGAAACGGTGAATCAGGTACATCGGTACCAATACCTCTTCCAGCGTGGCCATCGGCGCATCCTGCCGAATGGCTTTTTCCGAAAAATTATCCAGCACATGTTTGCGTAATGCCATCAGGCGGTTAAGTTCATCGGCGGCATTGGTGCCGCTGTCCCATAAATGGGCTTGCGGGTGAGCGCTGCCGGCAGGCCGGGCATCATCGTCAGATATAAATAAAAAGCCTTGTTTAATGGTTTCGGTAATGATGCCTTTTAAAACTTCATCCTCATTTGTGCCTTTGGCAAAATCCTGGTAACCATAAAGGATGGCGCGTTTGTCATATTCGCCAATTTCGGTGCGATAAGCTTTGCTCAGGTCGATAGTACCATCTGCAACCAGGCTAATAACCGGTGGCGGATAATCCATTACAGATGCCCTGCCATTTACACTCGCGGTAAAATTATGCTGCAAGCCCAGGGTATGACCAACCTCGTGGGCTGCCAATTGCCGTAACCGGGCGAGGGCCATTTTCAGCATTTTATCACTTGTTGGCTTTCCATCTTCATAAGGCTGAACCAATCCTTCGGCAATCAGGAAATCCTGTCTGTCGCGCAGGGAGCCAAGGGAAACCTGTCCTTTAATAATTTCGCCTGTACGCGGGTCATCAATCGATTCGCCGTATGACCATCCCCTGGTTGAGCGGTGGATCCACTGGATAATATTGTAGCGGATGTCCATAGGGTCGGCATCCTCAGGCAGTAATTTAACCTGGAAAGCGTTTTTATACCCGGCAGCCTCGAAAGCCTGGTTCCACCAGCTGGCGCCTTCTACCAGGGCGTTGCGCACAAGTTCGGGCGCGCCACGGTCGACATAATAAATGATGGGGTTTACGGGTTCACTAATTGCCGCAGCAGGGTCCTTTTTTTCCAACCGGTGACGGGTAAGCATCCGTTTCATGATAGGCTCATCAATAGGCGTAGCGTAATCCATATACTCCACATCATAATAGCCTGATCGCGGATCGAAGTTTCGCTTTTTATAGCCATCGTCAGGTAGTTTTATAAACGACTGGTGCATCCTTACGGTAACAGCATTAGGATCGGGCGTTACCGAGCTAATCTCGTAGCCTTTGCCTTTTCCGGCCAGGGTAATAGTGGCCTCAAATTCCGAATTATCAGGAAAGCTTTTTGTATTGGGTAAATACACCGCCGACCGGCCATCATCAAAACTAAAACTACCCTGGTTATTATCATTCAATCTGTCGGCAATTTTATGGCTATCGCGCAGCAAAAAGGGTGTAAAATCAACCAAAACCTTATTGCCATCCTGGGCTACAACCGTAGTACCCCAAATAGCCGATTGTGCAAAGGCTTCTTCTACAGATTTACGCTCATCGGCATTATTACTGATAGCCCGGTAGCTATAATTGGGTTGCATCAGCAATACTTTAGGGCCGCTCTTAATGAATTTTACTATGCGGCTGCCACCAATTTGCCCCCTATCCAAACCCAGGTCGTTTGATCCAACACCCGCAGGCATCGAGTTTACGTACAGAAACTCCTGGTCAAATTTATCAATCTCTAAAAAGATCTTCCCGGTTTTCTCATCCCAATAAAAGTTGAAGTAGCCTTTGTATTTGGTAAAGCCTTTTGTTTTGGCGGTAATTTCATCGGTTTGTTGGGCTTTAACATTCGAAATAAAAACCAATAAGGCTAAAAAGAGCAGGTAAACTTTTTTCATAGGGCGGGCCAATCTGTTGTTAAGCCCTAAAATAGGTATAAAAACAGAAAAGGAGGTAAAATTACCTCCCTTCCATTGTTATAAAATCAGCATTAATTATTTCATACCTTTTTTAATCGCCTCTATTTCGGCAAGGTGACCTTTAATAGTAGGTAAAGTTTTTTCGGCAAAAGCCTTCAAATCTGCATCCTTGCAGTTTTTAGCGGCATCTTCAAACATTGATATTGTTTTCTTGTGTCCGTCAACCATGGCATCTACGTAAGCTTTGTCAAAATCGCTGGCCGATTTCTTTGAAAGATCTGCCAATTCTTTTTGCTTATCTTCGCTTGGAGCGGCAGGTAACGTAATATTTTTGGTTTTGGCAATAGCCATCAACTCGTCGTTTGCCTTGCCATGGTCGGCCACCATCATCGCAGCAAAATCTTTAACTTTTTGATTTAAGGCTTTGGTTTCGGCAACTTTGGCTACCGCAACTTCGGCCATGCCACCGTTGGCAGCGTCAACTGCAAATTTTGCATCATCTTTATCAACAGCAATGCCTTTAGCTCCGGTTACGCCTGCGGTATCTTTAACCGCCATTGTTGATGTGTCTTTAACGGCATTGGTACTGTCGGCAGCATCTTTACTGTCTTTGGCACCGCCGCATGATTGGAACGATAAGGCTGCAATTGCCATCATCGCCATTAAACTTAACTTTTTCATAGTAGTGATTTATTTATGTTTTTATAGGCAACAACTTTTATTCAGATAAGTTTTATTTTCTTATTTGTAAAATAAATTACGTTCATATCAACATGCCGCCTAATTCCAGTCGCGGATTTACCTCTTCCTTCCCCACAAGCATTCTACCAACCAAACATTCTTGACTTTTTAATTTTGACTTTTGACTTATAAGGCGCTTTAACATATAAATCGCTCAAAATTTCTATATTGGTAGCCTATATATTTATACTAAATGCTAAATAAGTTTTTCTTTACGCTGGTATGCCTGTTGGGCTGTACCACATTGTTTGCCCAGCAACATAGCCAGGAGTTTGGCATCCAAACAGATAACGACTCGTACCTGGGGCAGGGGTCTGACAGGTATTATACCAATGGTATTTTCTTTTATTACCGCAAGGCTTTAAAAGTGGCAGATGCGGGAAAACTTCAAAACAAAATTTTGGGCATCGAATTAGGTCAAAAAATGTTTAATGCACAATCAGGTTACGTAAGGGATGCAGGTGATGTCGACCGGCCTTTTGCCGCATATACGTATGTAGGTGGTACCTTAAACCTGTTATATAAAAACGAAAGCACCCTTAAGCTTGGTGCCCAGATAGGCCTGGTTGGCCCTGCAGCCGGCGGCGAGCCTGTTCAAAAACTTATTCATAACACATTTGGCTTTTATACACTAAACGGCTGGCAATACCAGATCAGGAATGATGTTGAGCTCAATCTATCTGCCGAATATAACAAACTGCTTGCCCGTGCATCATGGGCAGATGTAAGCCTGGCCAGTTATGCCAACTTAGGTACCGGGTTTACTGGCGCCGGGTTAGGGCCGCTGTTTCGCCTGGGTAACTTTAACCAGCTATTCAACTCAATAAGCACGCAAAGCACAGCATCGTTAACACCTCAAAGCAATTTATTGCACAAGCAGGAATTGTTTTTTTATTATAAACCGCAAATAAATGCCGTAGTTTACGATGCCACCATACAAGGCGGCCTTTTTAGCAGCCATGATCCTAATAGCCTGGAAATTACCGGCACCAAAAAGACCTTTGTTTTTAGCCAGCAGTTTGGCGTGGGCTTTAGCTTTACCCGTTTCACTTTTGATGTCGCCGCTATTTTCCACACCCGCGAAGTAGAAACAATGGTACATTCGCACCAATGGGCGGCAATAACCGGGGTTTATCGGTTTAAGTAAACTTCTATTTGAAAATTTGAGGATTTGAAAATTTGAGAATGATAACAATTGAAGTTTTATTCTGCATTGATTTTAAAAATTTTCAAATCCTCAAATTAACTAATCGTCATGATTAGTTCCCCTGTTTTCCTTTTTTGCCGATTGTTTCTTTTTGTTATCTAACCGGGCAGCTTTGGCGGCTTTACTTACTTTGGTTGGTTTCCGTACTTTTTGTACCTCCAGCGCGCGACCTAATAAGGCAATCAGCCTTTCAACCGCTTTTTCTTTATTAAGGTATTGGCTGCGTTCTTCATCGCAAATTACTTGTACCAGGCCGTCTTTATTTAACCGGTTTTGCAATTTTCCGGCGAGCAATATTTTCTCATCATCATTAAATAACGCCGAAGCGGCAACATCAAACAAAAGCTCAACCTTGCTTGATACTTTGTTTACGTTTTGGCCCCCCTTGCCCCCACTCCGTGATGTTTTGTAAGTTATTTCTTTTTGTAAATCGGCTTTATTCAGGTTCATTTTCCAAATGTAGCTTTTTTAAGTTGATTAGGTTGATTAGGTTGATTAGGTTGATTAGGTTGATTAGGTTGATTAGGTTGATTAGGTTGATTAGGTTGATTAGGTTGATTAGGTTGATTAGGTTGATTAGGTTGATTAGGTTGATTAGGAATACGCCAAAGCTTGCATTGTTTTAAATTTTTGAACTTTTTTACTTAATCAACCATTCAACTCAATCAATTTAATCAACCACTTACTCAATCAACTTAATCAACCACTCACTCAATCAACTTAATCAACTTAATCAACCATTCACTCAATCAACTTAATCAACCACTCACTCAATCAACTTAATCAACTACTCACTCAACCATCCAACAATCAACAAAAATCACTATTTTAGCGGCTCTTATGAGCAACAATATCGTAGTAGCAATTGATGGTTATTCATCATGTGGTAAAAGCACTTTAGCAAAGGCTTTAGCAAAAAAACTTCATTTTATTTATGTAGATAGCGGCGCAATGTACCGGGCTGTGGCTTTGTATTTTCTGCGTAATAACATCGATCTGACTAATCATGAACAGATTGCCGACGCGCTGAACAATATCCATCTTAACTTTCACTCCAGGGATTACAAAACACACATCACGCTTAACGATGAAGAAGTATCTGACGAGATACGCCAGATGCATGTGGCCGACAAGGTAAGCACCATTGCGGCAATACATGAAGTGCGCGTGGCCATGGTAAAACAGCAGCAGCGCATGGGCAAATCAAAAAACATTATTATGGATGGCCGCGATATTGGCACCGTAGTATTCCCGAATGCGCAGGTAAAGCTATTTATGACTGCCGACCCAAAGATTCGCGCCGAGCGCCGGTATAAAGAGCTATTGCCCACCAACCCCGAAATAACGTTAGAAGAAATTTTTGATAACCTGGCCCACCGCGATTACCAGGACACCACCCGCAAGGAAAGCCCGTTGACACGTGCGGAGGATGCTATTATTTTAGATAATACCGATTTGAGCCCGGACGAACAACTACTATTCGCGCTTAGCCATATTGAACCTTTCCTGGCCGATTAAAGCCAGGTTGCCGTTTACCGCAAATATTGTCATTACTCCCCGGCCAAAAAAAGGCCGGGCATTCTAATCTTCTGTAAACCTTACTGTTGGCACGCCAAAACGGTTCAAAAAATCAACTCCTTCGTCGCTGCCAATGCCTTTGTACTCAGCGTATGATTTATCAAAATAAACTTTGGTAATGCCTGCCGAATAAATGAGACGCGCACAGGCAATACAAGGCGAAAGCGTAGTGTAAAGCGTTGCCCCCTCCAGCTTTGCGCCGCTTTTTACGGCGTATAAAATCGCGTTTTCTTCGGCATGCAACGCTAATGAACAACTTCCTTTTGAATCGCGTGCGCAGCCCTGGCCGGGCCACTCCTCGTCGCAGTTGTGCGTGCCCGCAGGCGGGCCGTTATAACCGATGGATATAATACGGGTATCGCGGGTTAAAACAGCACCTACGTGGGCTTTAACGCAGTGCGAACGTTTAGCCAGGTCGGTTGCCAGGTTCATGAATATCGAATCGAAACTTGGTTTCATAGTTAAATCGTTTGGTCATTAACGCCATTGGGTCATTAAATCAGTGAAAATGACTTAATGACCCAATGACTTATGACAGTATTAAAAATTAGTGGCCTGCTGCAACTTCAACATGGTCAAGGTCGATGCCCTGGCTACGCAACTCGCGGCTTACTTTCCAGGCAAAATAAGCAAGGTATGCAAAGCCTAACACCGGTACAATATAGGAGAAGTGAATGCCACTCATGCCTGGAATAACATTACCGGCACCATCAGCAACTTTTCCCTGCAGCGGAGGGATAATAGAGCCTCCCAAAATCATCATGATCAGGAATGCAGATCCCTGGCTGGTGTATTTGCCTAAACCGGTAATAGCCAAAGAGAATATAGACGGCCACATGATGGAGCAGCATAAGCCACCGCTGATGAATGAGAATGTAGCAACTTTACCGGTAGTAAATAAACCAACCAGCATAAATGCTACACCTAATAAACCCAATACCGATAATGTACGGGTAGGTTTTTGCTGACCAATAAAGAACGCAACAATAAGGATTGCTACGCATGCTGCATAACCATAAAGGTTACTTACGTTTACGCCGGTGGCAGCATTAACCAATAATACTATACCAAACGCTATAAAAGGTATCAGAATGGTTAACACATATTTAACCGTTTTGGATAGGTTAAACGCGCCTATAGCACCGGCAAAACGACCGATCATCAAACTCCCCCAATACAATGAAATATAAGGCGCTATATCCGATTCTTTGAACGAGCCAAACTCAGGCGTTTTTAATAACGATCCCATGTTGCTTTGAATAGTAACCTCGGTACCTACATAAGTAAATATAGCCAGCATACCTAAAATCAATTGCGGGTATTGCATAGCGCCCCAACCCTCTTTGCTTTGCTTGGCGGCAAAAATGGTTCCTACCAGTGTTAATACAATTATAGCTAATGATGCATATACAAAATACTGGCTCGGAATATGGATAGCTTTGCTGATGGGGTCGGCAGCTAAGATTAAACAAAATGCCAAAAACATAATTAAAAGCGGAGTATTGGCCTTAGGACTTGGTTCAATCTTCTCGTCGCTGGTAACTTTTGGCAAATTGGAAAACCAGAAAAATATGGCAACCGCTATAAATAAACCGGCAAGCATGTAGTATAGATTATTCACTGAAGAAATTTGCACGTCTTTCGCCTCGATTTTAGCTGCAGCCGATCCGAACAAAATAATACCTACCACTACGGGGCCTAATAAACCACCAATGTTGTTTATGCTACCCGCAAAGTTTAAACGGTTTGATCCGGTTTCGGGCGGGCCTAAAGCAACCACAAACGGGTTAGCCGCGGTTTGCTGTAACGAAAATCCAACTGCGATAATAAAAAATACGGTTAATATTAAACCGAATGAACCTGATGCTATTGCAGGGACCATTCCCAAAGCGCCAACTGCTGATACAACCAATCCTAAAATAATGCCATTTTTATAACCCATTTTATTCATGATATCAACCTTGCTGATAGATGAAGCAAAATACAGGATTAATGAACCTATAAAATAACCGCCATAAAAGGTAAAATCAATCAACTGTGATTCAAACTGGGTTAGATGAAAGTGTTCTTTACAAAAAGGTATGAATACACCGTTGGAGGCGGCTAAAAAGCCCCAAAAGAAAAATACAGTTATCAGCGTGTAAAGTGCCGAACTGTAACTTTTAGCATTGTTTTGTTCCATTTTTAAATTAGGTTATACAGAATAGATTTTGAATCGTTAAACATAATTGATTTTTTGTAAAACTGGTCATACTATTTTAAATTAAAATAAATCACAATTTTAAGTTTCGTTGTTTATGAGATAAAATTGCATATTCGCATTGTTCAAAAATGAACAAAGCCTAACTTAATGATAAAAGCCATTATTTCGGGAATTGGGTTTGGATTAGTGTTGACGTTTTTAACTGGCCCGGTCTTTTTTGCTCTCATTAAAACCAGCATCGAAAAAGGTTTCCATGCAGGTGTTGCTCTTGCACTCGGCGTTGTAAGCAGTGATGTTTTTTTTGTGGGCGCCTTACTGTTTGGTTCACAATACATCGATGTATCTGACCACACTAAGCTCATAGCCGGCATTATCGGCGCAGCAATATTGTTCGCTTTAGGACTTTATTACTTTTTCAAAAAAGCCGAGATCAATTACGATAACAAAGTACCTACCAGTGCCGATAGGTTTGGCTATTTCCTGAAAGGTTTCCTGATGTGCATTTTTAACCCTACCCTACTGTTCCATTGGACAGTGGTTATCGGTGCCGCCAGTACTACGTTCCTGGTTGGAACGCCTCACAGATCATTCCACATAGCGGTAATGTTTCTTACCATTCTTATCCTACAGTTTGGCATGGATACACTTAAAGCCTTTTATGCCGATAAGCTGCGCGACAAAATTTCCGTTAAACTTATTCACCGCCTCAACGAGGTTGCGGGTATAGCGCTGATCATCGCGTCGTTGGTACTCATCGATAAACTGGTTACGCACTTTGTGTTTTCGGCACCGGGAGCTGCATAGACCGCAATCATTGGTATTTGTCTTTACATTCACGTCATTGCGAGGAACGAAGAATCTATTCACCGCCATGAATAACCGACAGAAATGTTCGCGAATAGATGCTTCGTTCCTACCCATGACAAGTTTCATTTTCTGTCATCCTGAGCGATAGCGAAGGATCTATTGTACGCCATGCGTAACCGCCAACAACGTTCGTGAATAGATCCTTCGTACCTCAGGATGACAGTCGTTTATTTTTGATTGTCATTCTCCCTTCAGAATTTCGCGAAATTTTACCACTCAGCATGACAGGAGGTATTTTACATCATGTAACCCTTTAAAGTCCGCAGATTTAACTGCTCACGATGACATCAATTATAAGCCTGTTAAAAATATCCCTCAACAAAAAAGGCGACAAGTATAAACTCATCGCCTCTATATATTTACACTCCCCCTTCAGGGGGCTGGGGGGCTTCGCTTACATATAAGCCCTTTGGTTTTTACCTTCCATCCAGTTAACAAAGGCGCGGTTAACAACCTTGTTACCACCTGGGGTTGGGTAATCGCCACTGAAGTACCAATCGCCGGTATGATCAGGGCAGGCAATGTGCAGGTTATCTAAAGTTTGATAAAGCACTTTCACCTCGCATTTGATCTCTTTAGGGGTGATGATCTGGGCTATACGGTCAGATACCTGCTGATCGGTAAATAACTCGTATATAGCTTTTACATGGTTTTGTACCTTCTCTTTAGGCAGTTTAATGCTGTCCTTACATTTCTGGTAAACATCCAAAATTACATCTTCCCGATCCATTTCTTTTAACAGGCTGATAGCTGCCTCAAAAGCAACAAACTCGCCCATGCGCGACATATCTATGCCGTAACAATCCGGGTAGCGGATTTGCGGGGCCGACGATACCACTACAACTTTGGTTGGCCCAAGCCTATCCAATATCTTCAGGATACTTTGCTTAAGTGTTGTGCCGCGTACAATGGAATCATCAAGTACAACCAGTGTATCAGTTCCCCTTTTTATCAAACCATAGGTGGTATCATAAACGTGGGCAACCATTTCGCTACGGTCGGCATCCTGGGTAATGAAGGTACGCAGCTTAACATCTTTAATGGCAATTTTTTCAACCCTTGGGGCTAATTGCAATACCTCGGTCAGTTCCTCTTCACTTATCTTATCTTCCCTGTTCAGTAACCTATCGCGCTGGTATTTTTTTACATATTTGTGTACACCCTCAACCATGCCATAAAAAGCAACTTCGGCAGTATTGGGAATGTATGAGAATACGGTATTTTTAATATCGTGATTAACGGCATCCAATATTTGCGGGCAAAGCAGCCTGCCTAATTGTTTACGCTCACGATAGATAGATGCATCGCTGCCACGTGAAAAGTAAATACGCTCGAATGAGCAGGATTTCTTTTCTTTAGGCTCGCTAAACATAGTCTCGGTTATTTTACCGTTCTTTTTAACAATAAGCGCATGACCAGGCTTTATCTCCCTGATCTCTTCCATAGGCACGTTAAATGCTGTCTGGATAGCAGGGCGCTCTGATGCAGCCACAACTATCTCATCGTTATAGTAATAAAACGCCGGGCGGATACCAACAGGGTCGCGCATTACAAAGGCGTCGCCATGACCCAGTATACCGGCAATGGTATAACCACCATCCCAGTTTTTGGCCGATTTTGTTAAAATTTTGGCAACATCCATATCGTTGGCTATCAGCTTGCTGATCTCCACGTTATCGTCTAATCCTTCGCGTTTGTATTGATCAAACAAGCCCTGATTTTCGGTATCAATAAAGTGGCCCATTTTTTCGAGCACTGTAATGGTATCGGCTTGTTCCTTCGGGTGCTGACCCAGGTCATAAAGTTGCTGCAAAAGCTCATCAACATTGGTCATGTTGAAGTTACCTGCAATAACCAGATTCCTGGTTTGCCAGTTGTTTTGGCGCAGGAACGGATGGCAACTTTCAATAGAGTTTTTACCATGGGTACCATAACGCAGGTGCCCTAATAAAACCTCGCCGGTAAAGCTCACATGTTCTTTGAGCCAATCGGCATCCAACATTTTTTCGGGAGTTTCTTTCTGAATCTCCGCGAATTTCTTCTGGATGTATTCAAAAATATCAGCAACGGCGTTTGAGGCCATTGAACGGTGACGACTGATGTACCGCTTGCCCGGTGCAATATCTAATTTAATGGTAGCAACACCGGCGCCATCCTGGCCGCGGTTATGTTGTTTCTCCATTAAAAGGTAAAGCTTGTTCAGGCCGTACAGCGCAGTTCCGTACTTTTTCTGATAAAAAGATAGTGGCTTTAATAAGCGGATAAATGCCACACCGCATTCATGTTTAATCTGATCGCTCATGATTCGGAATGAGGCTGCAAAGGTATCATTTATAATGGACTCTTTATAAAATCATTTGTCATTAAATAGTAGTTTAAACATCCTTTTTGATGTGCAGATTTTAGATTACAGATGTGCAGATGTTTTTGGTTGATTATTCGTCAGAATCACTCTTTTTCAGCAGGGTAAAATGATTGCGTGGCCTCAATCAACCCTACAATGTGATCGTTAAATTCTTCCAGCTCTTCGGCCGGCACCCATAATTCGTTATGGATGGGGCCGCCAACGTTTTCAACATTATATTTTGCCAGGAATGCGGCAGGTAAACTAAACTTAGTTACAAAGCCCGAACCAGATGCAGGCACATTCCAATCCCTTGCTATCTGAATAGCGTAAGCTTCATTCATCACCGGGTAAAAAATAGGCTGCTGGGCCAATCGTTTCGGAAACCTTTTAAATCCCGATTCTTCTATCAGCTTTAATTCCCTCGGCCCAACCGGCCGCCATAATGTTGTAAGTTCTTCTTTTTGCACAAAGTGAATTTAGAAAAAATGTTTGTTTTTTGATGTGCAAAATACCTTTGTCTGTCATTATTTTTCCCAATCAGAATTTGCAGAATTTTAGAATTTTCAAAATAAAACAACATTCTGCTAATTCCTAAATTCTGTCAATTCTGATTCAGACATCCAGGTTCAGACAACATCTGCACATCTGAAATCTAAAATCTGCATATCTGCACCCCTACCTTGAAAACCCCACCATCCTATGTAAAACCACCGGGTCGTAAACCCTTCCTCCTTTTATAACGGTGGTTACTTTCCTTACATCACTAATGTTGGTTAACGGGTCGCCATCTACAATAATGATGTCGGCCTGTTTGCCTGCTTCTACCGATCCGGTTTGTTTGTCGACACCCATGGCCTGCGCTGGTGTAATCGTAGCTGTTTTTAGGGCCTGTGCCGGGGTCAGTCCAGCCAATACATATAATTCCAATTCCCTGTCAAGGCTAAAACCGGGAAAACCCATATCGGTACCAGCCACAATGGTTACACCAGCGTCATACAATTTTTTAACAGATGCAGCCATGCTTTGCGTCAGCGGCTTGTATTTAGCCGCCTGTTCGGGTTCCATCCCCATGTTTTTAAACAGGGTTTGCAATGGCGGCGGCAGTGTGCCAAATGCGGGCTCCAGGTTGATGATACTATCCTTTACATTCCTGAAAGCCAGCTCAAAAACACCCAAAGTGGGGTCTATCACCACATGATGGTCTTTAATGAATTTTATAGCTGCTACGCTTACCGAATCGTCAAAATCGACTGACCTGTCTTTATTTCTCTTCAAAATGGCATAAACATATTGCTCGTGGTTTACCATGTTCATGCCCGAGTCTACCCCTTGCTGCAGGGTCATCCCGTTGGGGATGTGGCCGGTTACCGTTAAGCCTAATTTATGGGCTTCATCGCAAATAGCTTTTACTATCGCCGGTTTTACCGAACTGTAAATTTTTATCTGGGCAAATCCATTTTCTTTATAACGGTCAACCGCTTTTATGGCTTCGTCTTTAGTATCTGCCTGTATAACACCAAGCGACATTGGCCCTTTGCCGTCAATAATACCTGCTTTCAGGATATTCGGTCCAACGCCCCTGCCGCCATCTATAGCACTTTTTATAGCGTTAATATATTCAAACTCGTTACCGCAATCCCTAACCGTGGTAACGCCCGCGGCCAAATAGGCCGGTCCCCACTCTGCCTGCTCAAAATGCGAATGCATATCCCAAAGCCCTGGCAAAATGGTTTTACCTTTCGCGTCGATAATTTTTGCGCCCGCAGGTATTTTTACTGCACCTGCTTTACCTGTAGCTTTAACCAGCCCATCCTCAATCAATATTACGGCATCGGGCATGCTGGTGCCGGTATTTACATCTACCAAATTACCACCGGTAATGGCTATCACTTTATTAACAGCCCCGGCAGGCGATGCCGCTTTGGCAAAGATCTGCATGCCATAAACTGCTGCCTTGCTTATCAATTCGGGCAGCAGGCTTTCGTATTCGCTACGCATCGATTCCAGCTTGTCGCCCTCGGCGTCGTTGGTTATCAGGCAAATGAGCTTACCATCGGTATCCGTCCATATCAACTCATTGCCCCAAACCAGGCCGTTTACAGTATACCTTTCAAGCAGTAATGGCTTGCCGTTAAAAGTTAATTGATCTGTTCCGTCTTTTTTTATTTGTACCGAGCCAAAAGGCAGCGTTCTTATACTGGCCGGCTGCTTATTCTTTTTCCAATATTGCAGCATTGCCTGCTGTACCAATGTTGGCGAGTAACCGGCCACGGGGAAATTGATAAGGCTATGCATTTTATAAGCAGTAACTTTATCATCTACCCGAAATACCACCCCATTGCGATCTACCACCCTTACGGAATCATCAATTGTAGAAAACCTGGATGTTTTCCCTTTTATAACCAGTTCGATCGGGTAGCCGTCCCGGTCAACTTTTAAACTGGCCTTTAACGGCACCGGCGAACCCCGGTCGACAAATTTAAAATCGACGGTATATTTAATGGCGTCCTTGTATTTAGTTACCCAATAAGTTTCTTTACCAATATGCTGCGCAAATTTATGCAGGAAGAAAGTCCCGCTGTCAGTTGGTAAAGTAGTTTGAGCCTTTACATTGAAAGCCAGCGCCAAAAGCGGGGCTAACAGGATATTTTTTTTCATATGTAGGTAGATTCAGATAAACTAAGTTATCATTTTATACCCGGTGTTGCAATGATTGAAAAGCAATGTAGATTTCAGATGTTGTCTGAACTCGAATTAAACGAATTTTTAGAATTTCTGGAATTTGCCTTTAGAATACTGTTAATTCCTTAATTCGATGAATTCCGGTTCAGAAAAATAAACGACAGACAAGCATCTGCACATCTGAAATCTGCACATCTAATACTTAATATCCCGGAAGGTTATATTGATCCTTGGCCCAGGTTGCTTAGTAGTTTTGGGTACCTGGTGCAGCCAGTTATGCTGTGTAGCGCCCTGCATGATAAGCAGGCTGCCATTATTAAGGGCGATAGAAACTTTGGCGTTCTTTTGTTGCTTGTGTTTAAACTGAAAAGTCCGGGTTGCACCAAACGATGCCGAGGCTATAACAGGATTGTCGGCCAATTCCTTTTCATCATCGCTGTGCCAGCCCATGCTGTCGCCGCCATGGCGGTAGTAATTAAGCAGGGCCGAGTTAAATTGCTTACCGCATTGCTGCTCGGCTGCCTCCTTGATCTGTCTTAACAATGGCGTAAAGGGAATAGGTGTATTCACTACGCCCGAGTAAGTGTATTCCTGGTCGCCATCGGCATACCAGGATGTAAGCCGCGCAAAGTTGACCATTTTACCATAGATCTTCATTTTGTCCTGTTTCCAGAGGATGGAATGTTTTAGCTGTTCAAAAATATCAAGGCTACCCTCCTCCTCATAAAAATTAGGGTATAGGTGAACCTCGCCATCAAATGGTAATACATTTTGATGAGCTGGGGCAAACATTCCTAATTGATTATCTGAAAACATATTTTTAAAATAGGGTCAAGAGCTAAGAATCACGAGTTAAGACAAAAACACGTATTGACAACACCCTATAGACAAGTGTATTGTCAATACGTTTAATAACATAATATTTTTATGACTATGAGGCAATCATCGCCTCTGCGTCTTCACTCCTGATTCTTGACTCCTGACTCCTTGCCGCCTCTAAATAAAAAATCCGGCTTCTCAGCCGGACTTTCAGGTTTATTGATTTGGTTTGAAATTCAAGATTAAAGTTTTTCGCCGTGCTGGCTGATATCCAGTCCCACTACTTCATCCTCGGCCGATACCCGGAGGGGAGAGATCATGTCTGTTATTTTAAGCAATAACAACGATCCGAAAAACGCGAACACCGATACACCTACCAGTGCCAAAAGTTGCACCAAAAAGAGGTGCGTTTCACCAAAGAAAAGGCCGTTACCGGTAGTGTTTGCAGCGTTTACATGCTGGTTGGCAAAAACACCGGTTAGCAGCATACCCACCATACCACCTACCCCATGGCAAGGGAATACATCAAGTGTATCATCAATAGTAGTGCGTGTACGCCACTCCACAACCAGGTTACTGATCACGGCCGATATAATGCCGATAGCCAGCGAATGCGGAACAGTTACATAGCCCGCAGCCGGCGTAATAGCCACAAGGCCTACTACCGCGCCTATACAGGTACCCATAGCCGATGGCTTGCGGCCACGCAGCATATCAAAAAATATCCAGGTAATACCACCCGCAGCCGATGCTGTTGTACTGGTGGCCAAAGCCGTTACTGCCAAAGCATTGGCGCCAAAGGCCGAACCTGCATTAAAACCAAACCAGCCAAACCATAAAAGCCCAGTGCCTATCATTACATAAGTAATACGGGCAGGCGAATGATTAGCCTCGTTGCGGCGTTTTAAATACAGGGCAGACGCCAGTGCAGCCCATCCGGCCGACATATGGACTACTGTACCACCGGCAAAGTCAAGCACACCCAGCTTGGCCAGTATGCCATCGGGGTGCCAGGTACAATGCGCCAGTGGCGAGAATATGAATATGGAGAACAGCACCAAAAAAATAATGTAGGAGTTAAAGCGGATCCGCTCGGCAAAAGCACCGGTAATCAGCGCCGGGGTAATTATGGCGAATTTTAACTGGTACATGGCAAACAACAACAACGGGATGGTTGGTGCAGCTTTCCAGGTGGCGTTGCCCAGCATTCCTTTCATCATAAAAAAGGTGGCTGGGTTGCCTATAAAGCCATGAAAACTTTCGCCAAAGGCAAGGCTAAAACCAAAAATGCCCCAAAGTACCGTGATAATAACCATACACACAATGCTTTGCAGCATGGTAGATATCACGTTTTTTTTGTTCACCATACCGCCGTAAAAAAAGGCGAGGCCCGGCGTCATGATTAAAACAAGGGCGGTTGACATCAGCATCCAGGCAATATCCCCGGTATTAAAATTAGGATTCCCGGAATTTTTAAACTCGACAGATGGAAATAAAAAAGTAAGTGTGAGTATTATAAGTATAATTAAGAAAGGAATATACCGCTTCATTAATATATGGAGGCTTATTGTTAAAACGGCCTGAAATTAATACTTTTTTATCGATAAAAAGAAGATAATGTTAATTTTTTATTAAATAGGTAATAAAAAAATGGTTTTACAGATATTTTAAAACAAAATCTGGAAAAAGCCCAAGCAAAATCAGCAGAAAACTTATAATTACAACTAAAATGAGCGAATTGTAAGATTTTTTATATTCAATATCCTGATTTTCTGACCGTTTAAGGAATAAATTAAGCGGAATTTTAATATAGTAAAACAAGCTTACCACGGTTGTCAAAGCCCCGGCAGCCATCATCAGCAATAGCCAAATACTATGACTTTGCTGGTAAAGCCCATACACTGCCGAAAACACAAACACCTTACCCGTAAAGCCTGCACTCACCGGCAAGCCTGTAAGCGATATCAGTATTATGGTAAAACAAACCCCGGCAACAGGGTACTTCAAACCAAGGCCTTTATAGTCGTCGAGGTTCTCGGCACCCATTACATTGGTAAAATAGGTTGCCAGCACCAATGCACCAATATTGGCCAATGCGTAAACCAGCAGATAATAGGTTAAAGCCGAGATCCCTTGCTGGTTAAGCACTACCACGGCCATCAGCGCGAAACCGGTATGGCCAATGCTGGAGTAAGCCAGCATCCGTTTAATATTGCCTTGTAATACCGCGGCAAAGTTGCCTGCTATCATGCTGATAATACCTGCTGCTGATAGCACAATAACCAAATTGAACCCGGTATTGGCCCCCAGCAGTATAAAAGGTGGTAAAAAGTTAACCAATAAAGCAAAGGCAGCGATTTTAGGTAAGGTGGACAAGTAGGCAGTAACCGGCGTTGGCGCTCCCTGGTACACATCGGGCACCCAGAAATGAACGGGAACAAATGATAATTTAAAACCTATGCCTACCAACACCAGCACTATAGCAAAGGCAGAGCTAAGGTGGTTAACCTTTAAAAGTTCCATAACGGTATTGTGCTGCAAAATATCCAGCGAACCGCTAAAAGCATATAGCAACGAAATACCATACAACATAATGGCCGACGATGCTGCCCCAAACAATACATATTTTAAGCCCGCCTCGGTACTGAAAGCATTCTCGCTCCGGTAAGCTACCATTAAGTACGATGCGATGGAAACCATCTCGATAGCCAGGTAAATAGACAGCAGGTTTACAGCCATCACCATTAAATGCAAGCCGAATATGGAGGCTATCGTAATGGTATATAAATCTGATAAGCCTTTTTGGTGGCTTTTCAGCTTCTCGTCCCACGTAAAATACAACAGCAGGATAAAAGCCAGCACATCAATGGTTAGTTTAAACCACAGGCCGCTGCGACTTAGCAGCAGCATTTGGCTGAATAGCAGGTGCGGGCCATCCAATATCAGCCCGAATTGATTTAAATCGGTAAATGCTACCAATAACATGCCTGTAACGGCTACCATGCGGCAGTAACCGGCAGATGTTTTACCAAACAGCAGGTCGGTTATCATCACAAACACAAACAGCAAACCCAGGTATGCTTCGGGCAAAAAATAGTGCAGGCTGGCAATTACCTGGGTTAGCTGTTCGGATATGTTGGTGAGCAGTTGGTGCATTTATATTATTGAACTATTACTGATTGATTTTTGGGGTATTTAACCTGGTACTTTAACTGCACCTTTTTATCATCCTGCGAATTTAACACGAAATTCCATGAAAGTTTGCCGGTGTGCGCATCCAATTTTGCACCCGATGTTTCCTGCACATTCACCTGTATGTCGGAATTTTGCGAAACGGGAACCTGGTCTTCTACCAATAAATTAACCGGCTGACTTTTCCGGTTTTTGGCTTCAATAAGCCAGTTGCGGGTTTCTTTTTTATTGGAGCCGAAAATCTGGCGCTCCGCCAGTTCCTTTTGCAGGGTGCGGGTAACTACAATATTTTTATCGTTCCCTAAGGAAAGATTCAATGTATCTGTTGTGGCCTGGGTATTGATTAGTGATTTACCGATGAAAGTCCCCTCAAAAAATAAACTAGCTTCACCGGATAGGAAATTATATTTGTTCCAGTTGGTAAGCTGGGCGGTTAAAAACACATCGGTGCTTATTTTAGGCGCTACATAGTACTGGTAGCTGGCTTCCAAATCAAACTGGCCAATTTCTACCATATATTGCTTGCCGTCAGTTGGCACGGTGTAGGGGTTGGCAATGGCAAACTCCACGTTGGTTTGGTTTTCGATTTTTTTAACTTCTATCGGTGTGGTGGAGTAGCCTAAACTTGAGATTCCCCTGATCTTTATTTTATCACTTGATCCGGGTGTAACACTTATTCCCGAAACACGACCTTCAAGGGAGTCGGAAGTGCTTCCATATCCCACAACAACAACTTCGTTTAAGGCATTACTTGACGGTTTTAACGCTACACTTATTACCGCCGCGTTAGCCTGCCGCTCCATCGTTTCATAACCAATGTAGCTATAAGTTATCGTTGGGTTACCTCCAGGTACCTGGATATCGTAATTGCCATCTTTATCGCTTACCGTACCTATCGATGTACCTTTTATCCTGATGGATACGCCGGGCAGGGGCTGCCCATCATCCTGTGCAACAACTTTGCCCGTAACTTTGGTGATGCTGCCGGCAGCTCCTGAATAATACATTCCGAAATTTAAATAGTCCGGGGTAAGCTCGGGTTTACTGCCGCTTACGGTTGGGTTGCCTGTTGACAGGGTGATTTTAATATTTTTCCATTCCTCGCCGCTTTGCTGGGATACATTGGCTTTATAGGTGATACTGATGGGGCTGTTTACATTTTTAGCCCTGATATCATAAACCGGGTACCAGCCGGCGGTACGCACCACATAGTTTATGGTAAATGTGGACTGCAGATCGGTTTTAGACGATACCGTAACCAGCACATTACTGGTGGTACTGCGGCGGCCTTTAACAATTTCGGCTATTTGCTTATCATATTTTTGAAGTTCGAGGTTTAACAGCGCAACCTGGTCGGCCACGGCTTGCTGTTTTTGCTTGATCTCGGTTAGGCGGGCTGTTTGAAAATCGAGTGCCTGCTTCAGTTTTACAACATCAAGGCCATTTTTTTCCCCACTGCCTACCTGGTTTTTTGATAGCATATCGGCCTCTTCCTGGTAAATAGGCAACAGGCCATTTTGTAAGGATATTTTGTCCCTGATAAGTTTTTGCTGGGCCTGCAAATCGGTAATTTGCTTTTGCTTCAACTCTTCGTTAAAAAAATCAAGCTCGTGCTTAACCGAAAGAATGGTAAAATTACCACCTGCGCTTACCTGTAAGCTTTGCACGTCCATATCTGCAGATAGGTTGTTGAATACCAGGGTAGATGTACCTGCCCTTATATTTACCTGCGCCATGCGGCTTACCTGTGCCCCGCTTAAAAACACGGTAACTTTTTGAACTTTCGAGGCCACTTTTTGCCCCTCATCTGCTTTAGCGGCAATGGCTATAAATAAAAAAATAGCAGTTGATAGTTTTTTGAACATAACGTCTTCGGTTAAATGGATACTTGCTGTTAGTTTTCCCCCATCGGCCTCAAAGGCCGTTGGGTAAACTAAAGATGCAGGGGTATGCATTTTTCCATAAAAGAATTTATGCTGATACACTATCAATTATTTGGTGTGTAAAAATTGTATAAAAGCCAATACCGAATCGTTGATCTTATCAAAAACCAGTGATGGCATTATACCCAATGCCAGGGCGATGATGGCCAGTGGCGCAAGGGTAAGTTTTTCGCGCAGGTTTAAATCTGTCAGCGCTATTTTCCAAACGGCGCCACCTTTTAATGATTCTTTACCGAAGAACATGCGCTGCAGTGTCCATAAAAAGTAGGCAGCGCCAAACAGTATACCCAGCGTGCCGCAAATAGCCATCCAATAGGGCAGTAAACCATTTTCTGTATGCGATTTAAATACGCCGGCTAATGTAAACGCCTCGGCCACAAATGCCGAAAAGCCCGGCAAGCCCAACGAGGCAAAAAAGGCGATCATGACAAAAGCCGTATATTTTGGCATCAGGGTAGCCAGGCCCCGGAAGTGGTAAATATCCCTGTCGTGCACCCGGTTATAGATAACCCCTACCAGGAAGAAGAGCATGGTTGACAAAAATCCGTGGCTCACCATTTGCATTACCGCTCCGCTTACGCCCTCGGCAGTCTGCGAGGCGATGCCCAATAACACAAACCCCATATGCGATACCGATGAATAAGCAATCATCCGTTTCAGATCGCGCTGTGCAAGGGCGTTGAACGCCCCGTATAAAATGGAGATGACACCCAACAGGCCCAACCAAAAGGCATGCGCGGTAGCTACTTCAGGGAAGATACCTATACAGATGCGGATAATACCATAGCCGCCAATTTTTAACAGGATACCGGCCAGGATGATAGATACCGGCGTAGGTGCCTCTACGTGCGCATCGGGCAGCCAGGTGTGCAAGGGCACTACCGGTACTTTAATGGCGAAGGCGATAAACAATACCACAAAACCCACAGTACGCGCAGGCATGCCCAAAATAGTTTGGTGCCCTGCCAGTGAAAATACCGAACCGGCATTAAAGTTGGCCGGGTTCATCATTTGCACCATGTTAAAAGTATGGTTGCCGGTAGCCGGATCGGTAACCGACAGGTATAAACCCACCATTACCAATAACATAAATACCGAACCAAACAGGGTATACAAAAAGAATTTGATGGAAGCATACTCGCGCCGTGCACCGCCCCACATCCCTATCAGGAAGTACAGCGGCAACAGCATAAGCTCATAAAACATATAAAACAGGAAGAAATCCAGCGCGCAAAACACGCCAATAACGGCCATATCCAGCAATAAAAACAGCAGGAAAAAACCTTTAAGGTTGCTCTTGATTTCCCAGCAGGCCAAAGTAGCTATCACCAATACCAGCGATGTCATCACCAGCAGGGTTATCGATATGCCATCTATCCCCACAAAATAATCTATCTGCATTTTGCCCAGGCTGCCCAGGTTAAGGCTTATCCAGGGAAGTTTTTGTACAAACTGAAATTGCCCTTCATGGTTAATACCGCCAAAACCCGTGCCTGTTTTAAAGTTAAGGTACATCCAGATGCTAATGCCCAACTGGATGAGTGTAGCGCCAAGGGTAATATATTTAAAGCTGTTGCGCATGCTTGATGGCAGCAGCATAATGATAATGCCAAACAGTACAGGTATAAATATGAGTAAGGTTAATATATTCATCAGGTTTATATCAGTATTTTTAAAATAAACAGCAGCAGCACAATGGCCAGCATACTAAACAAATAATATTGCACTTTGCCCCCCTGGAATTTACGTGCAAAATTGCCAATACTTTGTACAATGGCAGCCACCATGTGTAAAAATCCATCCACGATATATTTATCCGCCCAGGCGGCAAAACCGGCAACAAATCTGCTCACAGCAGCAAGCAAATGGATAAAGCCATCAATAATATTTTTATCAAACCAGTACATGAACTTACCCAGCCCTAATATGGGTTTTACAAATACGCGTTTGTAAATTCTATCAAAGTACCATTGGTTGTAGGATAGGCGGTAAAAGAACCCGGTTTGCGGGAATGAAAAGGTGCTTTGTTTTACATAGATGATATAAGCAGCGTAAATGACCAGTAAGCTGAAAATATTTACCAGCGCCGGGATGCTAAGGTGATAAATGCTCCCGAACTTAGCCAGGCCGTGCAGTCTTAAACCGCTGGATAACCAAGCCTGCTCGTACCCAAAGGGATTAAATGAAAACAGCGGAAAAAAGCAGCAAAGCGCCAGCAACACCAATGGCAATTTGTATTGCCAGCCTCCATCGCCCATATGCATCTTCAAACCGGGGTATATTTGGGGCAGCCTGAATTCACCAAAGAAAACTTTGAAGATGAGCCTTGCTACGTAGAATGCCGTGAGCCAACTGGTCAATAACGCCATGACAGGTATAATCTTAAACCAGGCAGCTTTGCCGTCGCTCCACTCAAAAGCCTGGATCAGGATGCCGTCTTTAGATAGATAGCCCGATGTAAGCGGCAACCCTATCAACGCCAACCCACCAATAAGGGCAACGACGAAAGTCAGCGGCAGCTTTTTACGCAGGCCACCCATTAATGAAATATCCTGCGGATCGATATCGAGGTTATTTTCCTCTTTAACATGCTGCATTTCGTGGATCACGATACCGGCCACCAGGAAAAGCAAACATTTAAAAAAAGCATGCGTAACCAAATGGAACAGCGATGATGAGTACGCCCCTACCCCCATACCCAAAACCATAAAACCTAACTGCGATATAGTAGAATAAGCCAGCACCCGTTTTAAATCGTTTTGTGTAAGTGCAATGGTAGCCGCCATAAAAGCAGTAAAACAGCCGATGCAGGCCAGCACGGTAAGTTCTGTTTGGGTAAACAATGGATATACCCTGCCTAACAAGAACACCCCAGCGGCAACCATAGTCGCGGCGTGTATTAACGCGGACACGGATGTTGGCCCCTCCATAGCATCGGGCAACCAGGTATGTAACGGGAACTGTGCCGATTTAGCAGCGACTGCTAAAACGATACCTGTAACGGCAATGCATTGCCAGATGGCGGGCAATGAGCCCGAAGCCCCGCCAGACAACCATATTGATCCGTAAGACCTGGGCAGCAAATCGGGCTGTATAGCCCATTGCCCATCCCTTATGGCAGAAATACTAAGCATACCCTCATGTCCAAACAACGCATTGATATCAAAAGTGCCATACATGGCAAACAGGATAATGATGGCGCTAAGCAAACCAATATCCCCTATCCTATTCATGATAAAGGCTTTTTTATTGGCCTGTACCGCTTTGTCTTTTGTAAACCAAAAACCAATTAACAGATATGACGAAAAGCCTACCAACTCCCAAAAAGCATAAAACAGCACCAGGTTATCCACTACTACCAAAGCAAGCATGCTGAAACAGAAGAAACTTAAATAGGTGAAGTAGCGGCTGTACCTGTCATCATGCTTCATGTAAGCAGTAGAGTAAATGTGTACCGGCAAAGCAATAACCGATACTAATAACAACATCAGCACCGATAAATTATTGAGCAGGAAACCTGCGTAAACCTTAGTATGCCCAATAGTAAACCAAACCTGCTGCACATGTATTTGTGGATTATTCCATACCCCGGCAAATACTTTGGCCGCCAAAACACAGCTCAACAAAATAGCCACAGTAGATGCCCAACCCGCAATTTTGCTTTTTACCGGCAGGCAAAAGTTTACCAAAGCAGCAAGCAGCGGCGATGCTACAGCTGCGAGTGCGCAGGTGACGAGGGTGAGATCGGTATGGGATAGTGTGTTGTTCAAACTGTTGTTGCCTTAGGCTTATATTGTAATAGTTTGTTAAGCGTCATTGCGAGGTACGAAGCAATCCCCAACTTGCAGTTCCGCCTGAAAAGTGGCAACTTGTCCTAAAGAGATTGCTTCGTACCTCGCAATGACGATCTTTTTTATTTTTCTTCATCATCAATCCCTCAAATTATTAATCTTACCCGGATCAATGGTCTTATATTTTCTATACACGTTGAGGATTATGGCCAGCGCAACCGCCGTTGTGGCCGCAGCCAGTACAATGGCAAACAGGGCGAAAACCTGGCCGCTGTTGTTGGTAGCATCGTGTTTACCAAAGGCTACCAGGTTTAGTATGGCGGCATTTAATATCAGTTCGATGCCGATCAATATCTGGATGGCGTTGCGTTTGGATACGATCATGTACAGGCCGATGCAAAACAGCATTACACTCACAATCAAAAAGTCAGTTAAGGTAATCATGCCCCGGCCTCCTTACGTGACAGGTGGGCCGCGCCAACCAGTGCCATCAGCAATAAAACAGAAATAGCCTCAAAGGGCAGAAGGTAACGCGTCATTAAGTTAACGCCTATATTATCAATCATCACCGCGTTTGGGGTAATGGTATTGTTATTGGCGATAGAAGCTTTTACCCAGCTTAGGTTATTTACATCGGCCTTTAATACAACATTGATCATCACGATAAAAAACAAGGCCGCAAGTAATATTGCAGGCAATTTGCCGATGCTGAAGAATTTACCTTTTTGCTGCCGCAAAACATCAAGCGTTTCTTTACCTGATAGCATAAAGGCAAACAGGATGAGTACCAATATTCCCCCAACGTAAATTACTACCTGCGTAACAGCCACAAAATCGGCCATGGCCAAAACGTATAGCCCGGCCAGGGCAAACAGAGTAACGAAAAATACAAATATGCTGCGCACCAAATTGGTGGTTGATGCCGCGTACAGCGCCGAAGCCACCGCTATAAAACCCATAAAATAAAACAGCACGCGGACTAAACTCATGCCCCACCCTCCTTTTTTTGCATGGCCGCCAGTTTAGCAGCTTGCTTTTCGGCCTGTTGCTTGTCAAACAAGGCACGCTTTTCGGCAGCAACTTCGGGTGGCATGTCCGAGAATTCGTAAACCAGGTCGCTTAGTTCAAAAACGGTTTTATCGTATTGGTTAGTCATTACAATGCACTCGGTTGGGCACACAATAGTGCACAGGCCGCAGTACATGCATTTGGCCATATCAATATCAAATTTAGCCGCGTAAAGGCGTTTGGTGGTACCGTCGGATGTTTGGCCTATGGCTTCCGTAGCTTTTATCGCTTCAATATCAATACAATCAACCGGGCATACTTTGGCGCATAAATCGCATACAATACAATCGTCCATCTCCACATCTAACTGGTAACGGCCAATCTCGGGCACAGGTAATTGCTGTTTGGGGTATTGGATGGTGTTGGTCCCTTTTTCCAGTTGTTTAAAGTAGTTACTATCACTTACGGTTGTGATCTCCCGTGCAGAATTATTGGCAAACAAATGCTTCACGGTAAGGCTTAAACCTTTCCATGCCGTTGTAAAACCGTTGATTAACTTCATTAACAAATGTTAATATTGTTGAAACTCTAAATCCTAATTACTAAACTCTAAATCCTAAAAAATTGTCTGAATCGGGGTTTATCAGATTAAAGGATTTACCCGATTTCGACATGCTCTATCTTAAGTCTTATTTATTATATTTCTCCAATTTCTTCCGTCTTGATTCTTGACTCTTGATTCTTGACTCTTCTTCCCTACATGAGCCACACTCTCCAAACGCCCGATATCAGCACACATAAAAATGCCAGCGGGGTGAGTACTTTCCAGCATAGGTTCATCAGTTGGTCTACCCGGAAACGGGGCAGCGTCCACCTGATCCACATTTGGATGGCCACCAGGCCTAATGTTTTTAGGGTTACCCATAAAATGCCCCACCACATGTTGGTTGTCCAGTCGGCTAAATGTACCGGGCCCATATTGGGCAGCGGCGTATTCCATGCACCTAAAAACAGGATAACCCCTATCATGCTCACTAAAAACATCATCGAATACTCGGCCAAAAAAACCAGCGCGAAACGGATGCCCGTAAACTCGGTATGAAAACCTGCCACCAATTCCGATTCAGCTTCCGGAATATCAAAGGGAGCGCGGTTACTTTCGGCCAATGAGGCTATAAAGTAAATTACAAATGCGATGATGAGATGTGGAGCTCGGAATATATTCCAGCTTAACAAACCGCCAATTTTGGTTACATCCCAAAAGCCGGCAAACGTTATTTTTTCTGCAGATAACACGCCCTGCTGCATGGCAACGGCTTGCAGATCCAGTGTTTGGGCTATCATCACTACAGATATAATGGCAAAACCCGCTGGAATTTCGTAAGATATGATTTGCGCGGCAGAGCGCATGGCGCCTAATATTGAATATTTGTTATTTGATCCCCAGCCGGCCATCAGGATACCCAATGTTTCGATAGAGATGATGGCGAAGATATAGTAGATGCCTAAATTTATTTTCGAGGGGATAAGCCCGGGCCCCCAGGGCAGGGCGGCAAAGCCCATGTATACCGCAATAAATATTACCGCAGGCGCCAGCATAAACAGCCATTTATCGGCAGCTGCCGGGATGATGAGCTCTTTTTGGATCATCTTCACAATATCGGCCAGGGTTTGCAGCGAACCGAATTTACCCGTTTCGGTAGGGCCAAGTCTGTCTTGTATAAATGCAGAGATCTTCCGCTCGGCATAAACACCAAACAACGCAAAAAAGGCCGAAAAACTGAACAACCCTATAGCAACAATAAAATATGTGATATAATAATTCAAGCGCTTTTTTGATGAAGCTGCAAACTTACTAAATGTTGAGTTATTTTAGACGACAAGTTTAGTATATTAAATTGGTGAGTGGTTGATTGGGTTAATTAGGTGAGTAGTTACCTGAAAATGGGATTGAAAACAAACAAAGCCTTTTAAACTTGTTAAAAAGCAAAAAAAAATCCAGATAGGATGCCCCTACCGGATTTTTTTTATTGATTTACAACTTAAGCCTGCTGTGGCTTATAAAGTGTTTCTGACAATTCTTTTAACCCATCCTCATAACTTGTAGGTTTAAAATTAAAAGCCTTTTCAAACTTGCTGCTGTCAAAAATATAGTCATGATCGTACTGGTAGTACATCTCCACAGTGCCCATAACCACTTTTTGGAACAAACCTATCAGCCACAGCATGTATTTGCGTAAAACAAAGAATTTAGGTTTTACGCCGTACACCCGGGCGGCAATAGCCATGAACTCCTTGCCGGTTATAGCCGGCGGCGTGGGCAAGTGCCATACCTGGTTATCGCTATCGGGGTTTTGGCCAAGCAGGAACATCGCCTTACCTGCATCGGGGATGTAAATAAAGTTGTGTTTTTTATTTGGGTCGCCAATCCACTGGGCGGTTTGTTTGGCGGCGTACTTGGTTATCACCATCATATCCACAAAGCTGTTTAACGAGTCGGTGCCATAAAAATCGGGTGCACGTGCAATGGAAGCACGGATATTGCCAGCCTTAACTTCGTCCATCAACATATCGGCAATACCCGCACGTACCTGCCCTTTTTTGCTACTGGGGTGGTAGGGTGTATCTTCTGTCATGGGGCCATTAACCAGGCCATACATGTATATATTATCAAAAAATATTAATCGCGCACCGGTAGCTTTGGTAACGTTGATTACATTCTGCATAATAACAGGCCATTGCGCCTGCCAGATGGTGGCATCATAAACAATGCCTGCCGCCATGTAAATAACTGTTGATCCCTGGGCAGCTGCCAAAACCTCATCATAGTTTAACAAATCGGCTTTTTGCCAGGTTACATTTTTACCGGTAATGTTTACCGGTTTACGGCTAACCAAACGAACCGTTTGGTTGTCGTTAA
This sequence comes from Mucilaginibacter ginsenosidivorax, assembly GCF_007971525.1. Classification (NCBI taxonomy): domain Bacteria; kingdom Pseudomonadati; phylum Bacteroidota; class Sphingobacteriia; order Sphingobacteriales; family Sphingobacteriaceae; genus Mucilaginibacter; species Mucilaginibacter ginsenosidivorax. Next base: position 4,845,084 of record NZ_CP042437.1, on the reverse strand, counting down.
TCAATTCGCGGCTAAGGGCATTTGCCACTGTGCCGCCGGCTCCTAATATGGTGTGCATAATTTTTTCTTTTTTGTTTATCCAAAGGTAGGTGAGCTTTGAATGTCAAAACGTTAACAAAAGATAATAAAACACAATTTCAGGATTATAATAAGATTGACAGGATTGGATGTGCAAATTTCAGATTCCAGATGTGCAGATGATTGATGCACTCAGTTGAATTGAGTAACCTGGCTTTTAGCTCATCAGGCGCTTATCTTCATAATCCTTCTCCTGATCCGCGAAAGCGAAACCGGTGTGATGCCTAAAAAATTGGCTATGTAATGTTGCGGGATGCGCTGCATTACTTCGCCGCCGGTTTCGAGCAGGTTGTTGTAGCGTTCTTCGGGTGTTTGAGTAATGAAGGATGCTACCCTATCTTCATAGCAAATGAGGTAATGTTCGGCCACCAACCTGCCAAAACGCTCCATTTTATAACCAATAAGTTCGTGGGTATAAATTTGCTGCATGGCTTTATAGCTAAGGGCAACTATTTGCGTGTCTTCCAACGCCTGGATATAGTTTGAAGCAGGGGCGCCGGTTAAAAAACTCTTATATGAGCTCAGTAATTCATTCTCGAAGCTGAAGTAACCTGTAATTTCTTCCCCATCTTTTACATGGAAATAGCGGACCGCTCCGTGTACTACCAAGCCAATTTTATCGCAAATTTTACCCGGCTCGGCAAAATTCTTCTTTTTTTTGAGGTTGATTATCTCCAAAAGCGGCGCTAATACAAGCCATTCGGCATCGTTCAGCTTCACATATGTTTCCACATGTTCACGAAATTTGCCGATAGCGGTTAGCGCGTCCATATTCTATCTAACAGGAATAACACCGCAAATACCACGCTGGCAATACCGTTGGTAGTCATAAAAGCAAAGTTTACCCGGCTCAAATCGTTTGGTTTTACCAACAGGTGCTGGTAAATTAACATAGCGCAAAAAAAAGCTATGCCAACATAGTATAAAATACCTACGTGAGTAAAAAATATCGGCATCATGATAAATAAAGCCGATAACACATGCAAAAATGTTGATAGCCTTAAAGCGTTTACTTTACCCAGGTATGCAGGAATAGAATGCAGGTTTTGGCTGCGGTCGAAATCTTCATCCTGAAGGGCATAAATAATATCGAAGCCACTAACCCAGCATAAAACCGATAGTGAGAAAAATATGGGTGTTAACGCAAATTCGCCCGTCACTACCAGGTAAGCGCCAATGGGGGCCAGCGATAAGCCCAGGCCTAAAACCAAATGACAAAGTGCCGTAAAGCGTTTGGTAGCACTATAACCCATCACCACAAATAAAGCTACCGGCGACAGGTAAAAGCACAAAGGGTTGATAAAAAACGTAGCTGCTATAAACAGGCCGCAGTTGATCAATGTAAAGGTTAAAGCCGAGGCCGCGCTGATACGGCCCGCCGGGATATCCCGCTGTTTGGTGCGCGGGTTTTGGGCGTCAATATCCCTATCTAAATAGCGGTTAAAAGCCATAGCCGAGTTGCGGGCGAATATCATACACAATACCATAAGCACCAGCTTACGCCAATCGAACGTGTGCTGTGTAGTGGTTACCGCCAAAAAAAAGCCGATAAATGCAAACGGCATGGCAAAAATGGTGTGGGTAAATGTTACTAATGAAAGGTATTTTTTCATGTTAATATGTATCCCTTTTTATAGGGGTATTTTGCGATTTTATTTTAGATATACACTGCGTTACAATGAATGCAAATCAACAAAGCGCCGGCCCCGTGCGATTCCCCTCTTGAGAGGGGGGAGGGGTGTGTTCTGCAACATAGCTCTCAATTGTTCTTAAAACATTAGCAATATCTTTTCGTACTTCCTGTTCTGTAAAGCGAATTACTGTTAAATCATATTTGGCAAGTTCCTGGTCCCGTAAAATATCTACCTCAACTTTTTCTTCGTGATTATGATAATGCCCATCAACCTCGATCACCAAATTTAACTCACTGCAATAAAAATCTACAATGTAATTTAATAGTGGTTTTTGCCTGTGAAAATCATATCCAAAGCCTCTTCCTTTTATTTCATTCCAAAGTAATACTTCGCCCAGGGTGCTATCGTTTCTTAGCTTGCGGGCTAAGTCTTTCAGGTTTGGGTTGTATGGTATTATTTTGCGTGGCATTATACTCAATACTTATCGCTTTGCTTTAATGGCGTACAACACACCCCTGCAGCCGCACTTTCCTTCGCGCCCCCTCTCGAGAGGGGATCAAAAAAAAATCGGCTTTTTAATCCCTCGGCTCAAAATGTGGTACCACAAAACTCTTATTAATATTATCTATAAAGCCTAAAATCTCATCCCGGCCCAATTGTAGCTCGGCCGAGGTGATGAAGTATTGTGGGGCTTCTTCGAAAGTTTCCAGCAGGGCTTTTTTAAATCTGGCTATGTTCTGGTCGGTTTTAACGCTCGATTGTTTATCGGCTTTTGTAAAAACCAGCACGAACGACAAGCCTTTTTCGCCCAGCCAGTTACAAAATTCGATGTCTATTTTTTGCGGCTCCAGGCGGCTATCTATCAATACCATAACGCATTGCAGGCTTTCGCGCTTATCAAGGTAGTTATGGATGAATTTATTCCAGTTGGCTTTGTTTGTTTTGGATGCCCGGGCATATCCGTAGCCAGGTAAATCAACAATATACCAGCTGTCGTTAATAAAAAAGTGATTTATCAGCTGGGTTTTACCCGGTGTTTGCGATGTTTTAGCCAATCCTTTTTTTTGCGTGAGCATATTGATCAGCGAAGATTTGCCTACGTTTGAGCGCCCTATAAAAGCGTACTCGGCCTTAATGGGCGGCGGTAGCTTCGAAATTTGGGTATTGCTGCAAATAAATTCGGCCGTTTTAACAATCATGTGGCAAAGGTAATTATTTTTAACTGCAAGCACATGCCCGCTAACCTATGGAGGCATCTGCAGCCTTTGCTTCGCGTTGTTTTACAATGGGTAAACAAATGTAAGCGCAATAATACTTAAATTTGATGTTTAAACATACAATATCATGAACGATTATAAAATTCCCGCCCAAACCCGCATTGGCCACGTGCATTTAAAGGTAAGCAACCTGCAAAAATCCCTTGATTTTTATTGCGGCCTGCTGGGTTTTGATAAAATGATGCTGTATGGCGATCAGGCGGCTTTTATATCTGCCGGCGGCTATCACCATCACATCGGCTTAAATACATGGCATAGTAAAGGTGCTTCGCCGGCACCTGAATATGCGCCGGGTTTGTACCATACAGCTATACTTTACCCCGAACGCAAAGATCTTGCTGCAATTTTGCAGCGGCTGATTGATGCCAAATACCCCATCACCGGCACATCTGACCATGGCGTATCTGAAGCAATCTACCTGAATGATCCCGACCAAAATGGTGTGGAACTTTACTGGGACAGGCCAAAAGAAAACTGGCCGCTTGATGAAAATGGCAAATTGACCATGTTTACCAGGAGGCTGGATATAGAGGGATTACTGGCTTTGGCTAAGTAAGCTGAAGAAGAATCTGTAGTTGTGCGGGTAGTTGATAAAAGCCGGTTGTGGAAGCACAACCGGCAGAAATTAAATTTTGGCTTTCTATAGATAATCACAAACTGCCAAGCAGTTTTTTAATAGCGATATCATCGGGAGTTTCGGTTAAAACTATAAAAACGCTAGTGCCAATTTGTACAGGTTTAAATTTGATGTAGACCTCTGATAAAGAATAACGCTCATTTGATTTAAGATATTTAAACACCCTATTGGCCAGCATTTTGTTTTTATAAATAAATTCACTTACCCCAACATGTTGATTTTTGCGGATTATGGTAAAATTACAGCATCTAAATGCATCAAACTTATAAAGTAGTTTACTCTTTAAAGTTTGTTTAAAAAAGCCGATCTCGTGGCCGACAGAGAAACTTCCATTTTTAATGTCCTTTGTCCTATACCTCAATTTAGCGCGACAACTATTTAGTATCCGGTCAATGTTACTCCTGGCATGGTTGGCTACCCTTACAGTATCTTTTATAAGCTGTGCGTGGGCATTACCAAGGCCCAAAATCAGGCAGCAAATCAGAACCCATTTCCTAATCATATTAAACGCTCAATATTGCAAATTGCTAAAACGTTTTATAGCTCCTTTATCCTAATGTTACGGAAGTAGGCCTTATGCCCATGATCCTGCAGGGCAATTAAACCGGTTTTTGCGGCGCCATAGTCGGGGTAATCTTTCCATTTACCTTCGGCTTTTTTCTTGTTCCATTCGTCGGTCCAGGCCTCAAAGGCAATTATTTTCGATCCGTTTAGCCAATGCTCTACATGCCCGTTGTTGAATACTATTTTGCTGATGTTCCATTTACCAACAGGTTCCAGTTTTTTAAGGGTGTTGGGCAGGTACATGGCATAATCGCAGCCCGTTTTTTGCCATTCTTCCAATTTGTCGGGCCAGCCTTCATCGTCGATGATCTGGTATTCGGGACCGGTGTTATAGGTGGCATGGTATTTCGGGTCTTCAATTACGTGGTATAGTACGCCGCTGTTGCTGCCCTTGTCAATTTTCCATTCCCATTCCAGTTCAAAGTTGGTGTAGGCTTTATCAGTTACAATATCGCCGCCGGTATCGCCTTCGGCCGCGCCCAGGCAAACCAGCGCGCCGTCAACAATGGCCCAGTTTTTAACTTCGCCTTTTTTGTTAAAGCCATGCCAGCCCTTTAATGTTTTACCATCAAAAAGGTTTACCCATGGGCCTTTTTTAGCAGCTGCTTTTTTTACGTGCGGCGGTACTTTTACGCCAACCGCCGATGTTTACACACAAACCAAAGCCGCCGCCGCCATTACCAACCCCAGTTTTTTCAATTGTTGTTTCATAACCTATTGAATAGATGTTTTTTTGTCTTAACTCTTGATTCTTGACTCTTAACTCTTCTTTGCTACCTGCATTTTCTCCGGGTCCCAAAACATGGGGCTATTATTGTAGTAGCTGTCATTACACAATAAGGCAGGAGCAGCGGCACGATAGCCAAATACCGCATCTTCGGTTACCTTGCCATTATTACGGATGGCAGTAAAAAAGTTGACCATGTGATCATAAGGCCCGCCCATATAACCCTTGTCGGCATCATAAGTAATTTCTTCAGGCGGTAGCATTTTTTTACGTTCGGCGTAGCCAACACCGGCTTTTTTTAGCTTATCTAAATAAAAGGGATCGTCGCTGGCAAAAGTTTTGTTGCGTTTAAGGGTTACCTTGTCCCAGGTAATATCCATCGAGCCTTCGCTGCCCACCAGTTTTAAATAGGTAGTGCCGCTGGTGCCATCCACAAAATTGCACCGCAGCGAAAGGTTGAATGCCGGGTGCGCCTGGGTTTTGGCATAATCAAAAGTGCCTAATAATACATCTGGTACTTCGCGGCCATCGTTCCAGAAACGCAGCCCGCCCGATGCATAAATTTTATTCGGGCCCATCGAGTCGGTTATAAAGTGCAGGCTCGAAAACAGGTGCACAAATAAGTCGCCTGCCATGCCGGTACCGTAATCGGTATAATTTCTCCAGCGGAAGAACCTTTTTTCGTCAAAGGGACGTTTTTTTGTGTTGCTGATGTAGGTTTCCCAATCCAGTGTTTGAGGCGATGCATCTGCCGGGATGGGGTATTGCCAAACTTCCAACGGTTCGCGGCGCGCCCAAAATCCTTCGGCATAATTCAGCTGGCCAATAGCACCGCTTTTTAACAGTTCATGAGCTTTCTCGTTCCCTAATGATGATACGCCCTGGCTGCCTACCTGGAAAATTTTACCGGTATCCTGCTGGGCTTTTATTACAGCCGGGCCTTCGGTAATGGCGTGTACCATGGGTTTTTCGCAGTATACATGTTTGCCGGCGTGCATGGCATCAACAGATATTTGCTGGTGCCAATGATCGGGTGTGGCAATTATTACGGCATCAATATCTTTACGGTTTAGTATCTCTTTATAAACCCGGGTGGTAAAAATATCGGCACCATATTTGGTTTTGGCATCTTTAAGGCGGCCATCGTACAAATCGCAAACAGCTACCAGTTTTACGCCAGGAACTTTTAGCGCGGTGTCGGTATCGCTGTTGCCCATACCACCGGCACCTATCAGGGCGATGTTGATTTGGTCGTTATATTCAAAACCCAATTGTCTTTTTAATATGGCGAAGGGTTTAACGGTACTTTGCGATGCAAACAGGCTGTTGCCAACCGCTACGGCGGCAGTGGTTGTGGTTAATTTTTTAATAAAACTTCGGCGCGAGGATTCTTGTTTTTCTTTCATAGATAAGGGACATTCAATTGATGTATAATTTAATTAAAACAGAGCCGGTAAAAACAGGCCACCCTTCCAGGCAGCTTTGATGCGTTGGTTAAACATTAAATTGGTTTTTAAAATTAGTGAATTGGCTTAACATTTACACAAGCCTGTCAACTTAATCTAACCAGATAAAATCAATCAACATACAATCGTTATCTTTGCGCACATTATAAAAATGAGCAAAACCATAACTCCGTACAATAATGAGCAGACCACCAAGAAAGAACAGGTGGCCGATATGTTCAATAATATATCAAAAACCTACGATTTTTTGAACCATTTCATGTCCCTGGGCATCGATATCATCTGGCGCAAAAAGGCTATCAACGAATTAAAAAAAGATCAGCCCAAACTGATCCTCGACGTGGCTACAGGCACCGGCGATTTTGCCTTTGAGGCCTTAAAAATATTAAAGCCCGAAAAAATTGTTGGCGTAGATATTTCCCGCGGGATGCTCGATATTGCCGATCAAAAAATAGCTAAACGCGGGTTGAGCGATAAGTTTTCGGTAAAACTTGGCGATTCGGAGAAGCTGCCATTTGGTGATAATGAATTTGACGCGGTTACAGTAGCATACGGCGTTCGTAATTTCGAAAACCTGGAGGTTGGCCTGGCCGATATTCAACGGGTTTTAAAACCGGGTGGTAAAGCAGTAGTATTGGAGTTTTCAAAACCCAAGGCATTCCCTATAAAACAGTTGTACAATTTTTACTTTAATTATATAACGCCGGGTATTGGCAAGTTATTCAGTAAAGATTCGCGTGCTTACAGCTACCTGCCCGAGTCGGTTGCGGCGTTCCCCGATGGCAAAAATTTTGTGGCTTTAATGGATAAAGTTGGCTTTAAAAATACCAAACACAGGCCCTTGGCGTTTGGAATTTGTTCGATATACACAGGCGTTAAATGATCAAAAACCGGTACCTCTTACTTTTATGCCTTTTATTTTGCAGCAAAATTTCGCTGGCACAATACGTACCGGCATGGGGCGGAGGGGCCGATCAGCAAGACCTGAGCTTTGGTTTTAGCTTTAGTTATGTTAGCAGCGACCTGCGGATAGTTAAAAAGCCCGACTGGCGCAAACCCTTTTTTGATGCCGCCACCAACAAAAATATCACCGACTCGGTAAATAGTATAGGCTCAAAAAGCCAGCCGGGCTTTGCCATCGGCTTTTTAACCCGCTACACCTTAACCGAACATTTTGAAGTACGTGTAACCCCCTCACTGGTTTTTGCCGACCGGAACCTGAGTTATACTTACGCCAATCCCGACCAGAACCAGGTAAAACAAATTCAGACCACCTCGGTAGAAATACCCCTTTCTTTCAAGCTAAAATCCGACAGGCTGGGCGATTTTCGCGCTTATATTCTGGGGGGAGTAAAATACACCAAGGCCATCGGCACCAAAAAGGATGAAACCAATCTCGATCCTTTAGATAAAATGGTAAAAAACGTTGGCGGTTTTAGTTCCTACGAAGCCGGCCTGGGCTGCGATATTTATTTCGAGTTTTTTAAGCTGTCGCCACAAATCAAAGTATCCAACTCCTTTGGCAATATCCTGGTGCCCGAAAATCACCCGTTTTCGGCACCTATCAGTAAATTGTCGTTACACACGGTGATGTTTAGCTTGTTTTTTGAGTAGGGAAGCCCCCTCTAAATCTCCCCCGGTAGGGGAGACTTTTGTGTTTTTTTTAAGCCCTCCCTTCCGGGGAGGGTTTGGGTGGGGCTTATTACGGTTACACGACAATAATCCAAACTAAAAAACATAATTTCGCAGCAATAGTTATACTTCTATTATGAGTAAAATTGCATTAATTACAGGAGCAACATCGGGTATTGGCGAAGCGTGCGCGCATGTATTTGCCCGCGAAGGATATAGCCTGGTACTTACCGGCCGCAGACTGGAACGGCTGGAGAAACTGGCCAGCCATTTAAACAAAAAATATGATACGGAGATAGCCATATCGTCATTTGATGTGAGCGACCGCGCCCAGGTGCAGGAAAACCTTGATGGCATACCCGAAGCATGGAAAAATGTTGATGTACTGATTAACAATGCCGGGCTGAGCCAGGGGCTGGATCCTATACAAAACGGCAATATTGATGATTGGGAAACCATGATAGATACCAACGTTAAAGGTTTATTATATGTAAGCCGCATTGTATCCAATTGGATGATTGAAAACGGTAAAGGCCATATTATTAACTTAGGCTCGATAGCCGGTAAAGAGGTTTACCTGAACGGCAACGTGTATTGTGCTACCAAACATGCTGTTGATGCCTTAAATAAAGGTATGCGCATTGATTTGCTGCCCCATGGCATCAGGGTTACGGCAGTACATCCTGGCGCTGTAGAGACCGAGTTTTCGGAAGTACGCTTTAAAGGCGATAAGGAAAGGGCAAAAAAAGTGTATGATGGCTTTGAACCCCTGGTAGCACAGGATATTGCCGAAACCATTTGGTTTGTGGCATCGCGCCCTGCCCACGTTAACATCAACGACCTGGTAATTATGCCAACAGCACAAGCTACAGCGGGGAATATATTTAGAAAGTAGATGTGCGGATATGCAGATTTCAGATGTGCAGATGATTGATTGATTTGAAAATTTGAAGATTTGAAAATGTTCAGATTACGTTCAACGACTTAGTCATCCAATCATATAAATATTAATCTGCACATTTGAAATCTGAAATCTGCACATCTAACCAGGCTGCACATCAAAAATCAATAATTCACTAACTCAATAATTCACTAATTACATAAATGTCACTAATCACACAAATAGACCAGGATATAAAACTGGCCATGCTGGCCAAACAGCCAGATCGTTTAAGGGGGCTGCGGGCTATAAAATCGGCCTTATTATTAGCCAAAACCGAAAAAGGTGCTGCCGAGGAACTTACCGAAGAGGCCGAAATTAAAGTGTTGCAAAAATTGATTAAACAACGTAAGGAGTCGGCCGATATTTATCGCACACAAAATCGCGAAGACCTTTATGAGATTGAAATGGAAGAAATGCGCGTAATTGAGCCTTATTTGCCGCAACAAATGACCCGTTTTGAAATTGAAGGTTATTTGGAAGAATTGATAGGCCGTATAGGCGCTACATCAACAAAAGATTTGGGCCGCGTTATGGGCATGGCCAATAAGGAGCTTGCCGGCAAGGCCGATGGTAAAACTATATCAGAAGTTGTGCGCCAATTATTAGGATAGTAACGGTTAATCAATATAACGTTAACATCTACATTAATAAATTATTGCTATAATTGTTGCAACTCGTTCGCGGTAAACTAATTTTACAGCGGATTAACACATTTTATATACTAAAACGGGTTTTGGTATAGTTAATTAAAAATTAATACTAATTATTTATATGGATTTCGTGCTTAAAGAGGAACACGGTTTTAGTTACATCGATGAGGGCGAAGGCGAGGTGCTGTTACTACTGCACGGTTTAATGGGTTCATTGAGCAATTGGGATGGCGTGGTTAATCAATTTAAATCAAAATACCGCGTATTAATACCTATATTGCCTATTTATGATATGCCGCTTATTACCACAGGCGTTAAAAGTCTGTCGAAATTTGTGCATAAATTTATCAAGTTTAAAAAACTAAGCAATATAACGGTGCTTGGTAATTCGCTTGGCGGGCATGTGGCTTTGGTATATGTTTTGGCTCACCCCGAAAATATAAAAGCGATGGTGTTAACAGGCAGTTCGGGTTTATATGAAAACGCATTTGGGGGCTCGTTCCCCCGGCGCGAGAGTATTGATTTTGTAAGAGAAAAAGTACAATATACTTTTTATGACCCTGCTATTGCAACAGATGAGCTGGTTAATGACGTATACAAGTTAGTAAACGACAGGCATAGCGTTATAAGGCTGTTGGCCATGGCAAAATCGGCTATCAGGCATAATATGAAAAAAGATCTTCATAAAATGCAGCTACCGGTTTGTTTAATATGGGGCCGGGATGATAAAATAACCCCGCCCGAGGTAGCAGTGGAGTTTAACGAATTATTACCCAATGCCGAATTGCACTGGCTTGATAAATGCGGCCACGCCCCTATGATGGAGCGGCCCGATGAGTTTAACGTGTTGCTGGGTGCGTTTTTAGAAAAAATAAAAGAGTAAACATGATTGCAATTGAGTTGATAGCTAACGCGATACCACCGGTACACACCTCTGACCCGATACAGAAGGTTTACGACCGTATGGTGGAGTTTCGTGTACGCCATTTGCCAATTGTAAATGAAGAGCAGTTTTTGGGCCTCATAGCAGAGGACGATATGGTAAACGAAAGTGATATGCAGGTGCCCGTTGGCGCATTGGCATTATCGCTGGTAAACCCTTACGTGTTAGAAGATCAGCATATTTATGATGTTATCCGCCTGTTTTATGAGCGCCAGCTTACCATAGTGCCTGTACTTGATGCCAAGCATAATTACCTTGGCATGATATCTATAAATGCTATTACCGAGTATTTTGCCAAAATTACGGCTGTATCCCAACCAGGTGGTATTATCGTGCTCGAGATCAATAATAAGAATAACTCCCTGGCACATATGTCGCAAATTGTCGAATCGGATAATGCCCAGGTGCTAAGTTCGTACGTACAAACCTTCCCCGATTCAACCCGGATGGAGGTAACGTTAAAAATAAACAAGCAGGATATATCAACCATTGTAGCCACATTCCTCCGTTATGAGTATGATATTAAAGCAACCTTTAACCATACCGACAACAACGATAACGCCCGCGACCGATACGATTCGCTCATGAATTACCTGAATCTTTGATCGTTCATTAGTTCACTGGTTCATTAGTTCATTGGTGAAAAGTTCCATAGCTTTGCCGGCTGATCAGATAGATTAATATGAGTTATTATAGTCTTGAGGATTTAGAGGTATATCAATTAGCGGAAAGTTTTAGTGACGAAATTTGGGTTATTGTTGGCGGTTGGGAAAATTTTGCGAAGGATACCGTGGGCAAACAAATTGTACGATCTGCCGATTCTATAGGGGCTAATATTGCTGAGGGGTATGGCAGATATCACTTTAAAGAAAACAGAAATTTTTGCTTCTTTAGCCGTGGCTCGATTTTGGAAACAAAAGGATGGCTGACAAAATCAAAAAACAGGAATCTGATTAACGAAGAACAGTTCAACGCACTATTTGAAAAGCTTCAAACCATTCATCTCAAACTAAATGCATATTTAAAATTCATCGGTAAAAACGCAAAAACCAAAGCAGATTAAAGTTTATATTATTAGTACATTAAAAGCCGGTAGTTATAAAAACAATCAAATGAGCCACTATTCCCGCCGCAAAAGCCCAATGAACTAATGAACTTTGGACTAATGAACTTTTCACCAATGAACTAATGAACCAATGAACTAATGAACCAAAAGATAGCAGTTTACGGCCGGCCATTTAATGAACCTACAGTTATACCTTATATACAGCAGGTATTTGATAACCTGGCCCTGCACAATGTAGATATTTATGTACACTATCAGCTTCATGAGTACCTGCAGGATAAAATAAACGGGGTAAAATACCATGTACTGCAAGCCACCGACTCGTTAAAGGGGTTTATAGATATTTTTATAACGCTTGGCGGCGATGGTACCTTGCTGGATATGGTAACCGTTATCCGCGACTCGGGCATCCCCGTTATCGGTATCAATTTTGGCAGGCTGGGCTTTTTGGCCAGCGTAAATAAAAGCGATATCAACGCGGCTATACACGCCGTTGTAAACAGGGAGTTTACACTGGATTGCCGCGAACTGCTCAGCATCGATTCAAAAACCAATGTGTTTGGCAATGATAACTTCGCGCTTAATGATGTAACCATCCATAAGCGGGATGATGCGGCCATGATTATCACCCATGTGTTTTTAAACGACGAGTTTTTAAACTCCTACTGGGGCGATGGATTGATTATATCAACATCTACCGGCTCAACCGCTTATTCGCTAAGCTGCGGCGGGCCTATCATATTCCCGCAATCAAACAGTATTGTGGTTACACCTGTGTCGCCGCATAACCTTAACGTGCGGCCAATTATACTGCCCGATAACAGTAAATTATGTTTCGAGGTAGAAACCCGCAGCTCCAAATACCTGGTATCATGCGATTCGCGGATGGCTGTTATGGACGAAACCATGAAATTCCTGGTACAAAAAGCAAACTTCCAGCTAAATTTAATCAGGTTAAATAATGAAAGTTACTTAACCACGTTAAGAAACAAACTATTATGGGGATTGGATGCCCGTAATTATTAATTTTGCTTGATGCCCAAATTTGTACTTTTTGCACTCCTCTTCATATTTTCTTATCATGTACAGGCCCAAACCTGGGAGGTAGGCGGCGCTATTGGCGGGGCAGGTTATATTGGCGATTTAAACCCCAATAACCCGGTTAAAATAAGCGGAGGCTCTGCCGGCTTGTATGTTAAACGTAATTTTGATGGCTACTTTTCGGCAAAGTTAAACTTTGGCTATGCAAAATTTGGGGCCGCCGACAGTACATCGTCCAGCCAGCAATTTCGTGACCGTAACCTTAGCTTTACCGATGGGGTGATGGAGCTTGCCGTTATCGGCGAATTTAATTTCCTTAAATATATACCCGATGCTGGCCCTAATAAATTTACGCCTTTTATATACGCAGGTATAGGTGTATCTACATATGACCCGCGTACTACTTATAACGGCAGTACAGGATCGCTCAGGCAATTGAAAACCGAGGGACAGAAAACCCAATATGGCGATAATACGATGGTGATTCCGTACGGGATAGGTGTAAAGTATAATATCGGTGGCAAGTTTAGCCTGGCAGCAGATATGGGCTATCGCTACACCTTTACCGATTACCTTGACGATGTAAGCGGTACCTATGCCGATAAAAGCAAATTAACCGGTGTTGCCCGGGCCTTATCTGACCGGTCTGGCGAAAAAACCGGCGTTTACATCGGTTCCGCCGGCACCCAGCGCGGCGACCTTAAGCCACGCGACAGCTATTTTATAGTTGGGCTTACCATCTCCTATACCTTTGTTACCAAACGGTGTTATTTTCAAAATTAAATTTTAATTTAACAGAAATTAACAAATTAAATTTTGAAATTGACGCAATAAATGATTTTATAGTTCGTTTTTATTTTAAAATCAGTATTTAATACTGGCTTTAAAATTTTAACCTTAATCTATAATGTCATGGCCGAATTAAATGCTTCTCCCCAAAAATCAGGTGCAGTCCGCGGACGCAAAAAACAAAACCTCAGGGTTGATCTCACCGCAATGGTCGACCTGGCTTTCCTGCTCATTACTTTTTTTATCATGACTACAACCTTGGCCAAGCCGAAAGCGATGGATTTAGTTATGCCTGTGGAAGGACCACGCGAAGGAACTCCGGCCAGCCGAAGCTTTACCATTTGCCTCGGTAAAAACAACCTGGTTATGTGGTACCTCGGCGAGTTGAAAAATCCAATAATACCACCTACTGTTACCAATTTTAATAACGACGGGCTTAGACATGCGATAATGGAAACCAGTAAGAAAGTACACGATAAATCTGGTAAAAGTATGATTGTGCTTGTTAAACCAAGCGACCATTCGGTTTACAGTAATATGGTAAACACCCTGGATGAGCTTAATATTACCCAAATTCCTTCATACGCTATTGTTGATATTGCCACACCCGATATTGATGCCTTAAAGCAAAAAGGTATTTATTAAAATGATATTCAAGTAATTCCACCTAACCTTACACATATCCTTTTGACGGGCATCGCAACCATTTTACCGGTTGTTGATGCCCTTTTTTACGTTTTGTTGATTTGTAAATGAAAATAAACAGCGGCATAAAGTGCCATTTATGTGTTTTTTATGACATTTATTAACATTATTTACAATAACATTTTCTTTTATTGCGGCATACTAAAAAAATACAAAGTAAGTTTTACCTTTGTACCCTGAAAAAACCGGCAATGTGGCATTTAACTATGGCTGTTGACGGCTGATTTATAAAGCGGATTAGTCTAAAAAAACAAATATTTGTTAGACATAGCATTGACGACATTTAAAACAAGCATGTCTTTTTTATAGCCATAACACCGGCTTTTGATAATGAGCAATATGGAATATTTGGATCAGATTGATTTGTTGAAACTACCTAAGCACGTGGCTATCATTATGGATGGCAACGGGCGCTGGGCCAAAGAAAAAGGCAAATTACGCGTATTTGGTCATCACAATGGTGTAATATCTGTAAGGGATGTGGTTGAAGGATGCGATAAACTGGGTGTAAAATATATCACACTATATACCTTCTCGTCAGAAAACTGGAGCCGCCCTAAGTTTGAAGTAATGGCCATCATGGAGTTAATGGTAAGCACTATCCATAAGGAGATTGCCGGCTTTATGAAAAACAACATTAAGCTTAATGCTATTGGCGACCTGGATTTGCTACCCGCCAAATGTTTAAAAGAACTTAACAACGCCATGGAAACCACTAAGGGTAATACCGGAGTGATTCTTACACTGGCTTTAAGCTACGGCTCGAGGCGCGAAATTTTACATGCTGCTAAAAATATAGCAGCGCAGGTAAAAAGCGGCGAGCTGGAGATTGAAGATATTAACGAAGCTGTTTTTGAACGCAACTTATTTACCAACGATATGCCCGACCCCGAACTATTGATACGTACCGGCGGCGAGTATAGAATAAGCAACTATTTATTATGGCAAATAGCCTATGCCGAATTGTATTTTACAACCAAGCTATGGCCCGATTTCAGGAAGGAAGATTTGTACGAAGCTATACTCGATTACCAAAAACGCGAACGCCGTTTTGGTAAGACCAGTGAGCAGGTTAACTAAATTTTTTCTTTTAACAAATTTTAACAACTGTATAAATTAATTTTAGCCCACTAAAATATTCGAATGTATAAATTTCTTTTTGCTATTCTTTTCACTGTTTTTGGTACTGCGGTACTGGCCCAGGTTTCAAATGCGCCAAGGCCACAGCTCACCAAACAGATACCGGCCGATAGTTTAAGTTACCTCAATCCGCGCGATTATATTATTGGTGGTATTAGTGTAAGTGGCGTAAAATATCTTGATAAAGACAACCTGATATTACTATCTAAACTAACCAAAGGCGACCGTATTAACCTGCCAGGCGAGCGTAATGCCGAAGTAATTAAGAAACTATACGAGCAGGGTTTATTTGACGATGTACAGTTAAATATTACCAAAATTAACATGGATACCGTATACCTGGAGATTGTTGTGGTAGAGCGTCCACGCTTGTCGCGCCTGCATATTACAGGTATCCGCAAAGGCGAAATAGAAGATATCCAGAAAAAACTAACCGATAAAACGGGTAAAATAGTAAACGAGAATTTACTGAGCACCACATCGGCTATTATCAAAAGACATTTTAACGAAAAAGGTTTTTTAAACTGTACCGTTACCATGACCCAGCGTAAAGATCCGGGAGATGCTAACAGCGTGATATTGGATGTTAAAATTGATAAGAAAACAAAAGTTAAAATAAATGACGTTATTTTTGAAGGAAACAAAGCCTTTTCGCAAGGTGACTTGCGCGGTTATTTAAGCAAAACCCGCAGAAAGCACTGGTATAACGTTTTCGGATCGAAGAAATTTAAACAGGATAAGTACGAAGAAGATAAGTTAAACCTTATCGAAAAAATGCAGGGCAAAGGCTATCGTGATGCCGAGCTGGTAAGTGATTCTGTTTGGAAACACGACGATCAAACGGTTAACGTAAAAATAAAAGTTTACGAAGGCCCTAAATATTACTTTGGTAAAGTAACCTGGAGTGGAAACGCCAAATACTCTGCCGATATATTGGAGCGCATACTGCACGTTAAAAAAGGCGATGTATTTAGCGAGGATGAATTAAATAAACGCCTAAGCGGCCCAACACCAAGCAATGATGACGTTTCATCGCTGTATTTAAATGATGGTTATTTAACCTTCAACGCCGATCCGGTACAAACCAGGGTTTATAATGATACTGTCGACTTGGATATCCGTATCTACGAAGGTCCGCAGTACACCATTAACCGCGTAAGCCTTAAAGGTAATGATGTAACCAACGATAAAGTGGTGTTGCGCGAAATCCAGACCAAACCAGGCCAAAAATTCAACAAAGAGTTATTGATTCGCAGTGCACGTGAAATTGGCCAGTTGGGTAACTTTGACGAGCAAAAAACAGAGCCTAAGCCAACCAATATCAATCCACAGGATGGTACAGTAGATATTGTTTACAACGTAGTTGAAAAACCTTCAGACCAGATCGAGCTTTCGGGCGGTTTTGGCGGCGGGCAGCTGGTGGGTACACTGGGGCTTACATTCAACAACTTCTCGTTACGTAATATTTTCAACCTTAAAGCTTACAAACCACTGCCAAAAGGCGATGGACAAAAACTAAGCTTACGTGGTCAGTCAAGCGGTCGTACCTATCAAAACTTCTCGTTCACATTCAGTGAGCCGTGGTTGGGTGGTAAAAAACCAATTTATTTTGCTTTATCGGCCTATACACAAGGTAGTTCAACAGGGCAGTACTACGCAAAAACAAGCCCATACTACAACAACCTGCGTATTAACGGTGTTGGTATTACTTTGGGTAAACGTTTAAAATGGCCTGATAACTATTTCCAGCTTAACTACTCATTAAATTTTGACCACTATAACCTGGATAACTATACCGGTTACCTGTTTAGCAACGGTACATCGTTCAACATCAAGTTAACACAGGAGTTAACACGTAACTCTATTGATGCGCCTATATTCCCTACACAGGGTTCAAACATTAAGTTTACAGTACAGGCTACACCTCCGTATTCCATGTTTAACAACGTGAATTATAAAGTAGCGACCCCGCAGGAGCGTTACCACTTTGTAGAGTACTATAAATTCAAATACGATGCGCAATGGTTCAACAAAATTGTGGGTAAATTTGTGCTGATGAGCCAGGTAAGGTTTGGCTTCCTGGGTATGTATAACAAAGAAGTAGGCCCATCACCGTTTGAGCGCTTTAAATTAGGTGGCGACGGTATGCAGAGCTACCAGTTTTTACAGGGTAGCGAGATCATCGGCCTAAGGGGTTACCAAAACTTCTCGATTGTACCGGAAGGTTCAAACGAAAATCAGAACACCAATACAGGTAGCACCATCTATAATAAATACACTATGGAGCTGCGTCATCCGGTTATCGCCAGCCAGTCGGCCACCATATTTTTGTTAGCATTTGCCGAGGGTGGAAACGTTTGGAACAATTTTAGCCAGTTCAATCCGTTTAACGTACGTCGTTCTGTAGGTGTGGGCGCAAGAATATTTTTACCTATATTTGGCTTGCTTGGATTAGATTATGGCTATGGATTTGATAAAATACCGGGCGCACCTGATGCAAACAGGGGGCAGTTCCATTTTACAATTTCTCAGAGTTTATCCGGCGGATTTAATTAATTTGCACCGCGATATATGAAAAAGATAATTTTAGTAGCCTTTTTAACGTTAACAGCATTTGCCGGGGCATATGCGCAACGTGTTGCATATGTAGATTCGGATTATATATTAAAACATATGCCCGAATACGCGTCATCGCAAAAACAACTGGCCGCATTATCTGATCAATGGCAAAAAGAGGTTGATGGCCGTTTCCAGGAAATTGACCGCTTGTATAAAGCCTACCAGGCCGATCAGGTGCTGATGACAGCCGATATGAAAAAACGCCGCGAGGCCGAAATTGTAGATAAGGAAAAAGCAGCCAAAGATTTTCAGCGTCAAAAATTCGGACCTGATGGCGAGCTTTCACAAAAAAGTACCTCATTGGTTAAACCAATTCAGGATAGAGTATCTAAAGCTGTACAGGCCGTAGCCGAAAGCAATGATTTAGATATCATTTTTGATAAAAACAGTGAGGTAATTATGCTGTACGCAAACCCAAGGTTTGATAAAAGTGCAGAGGTGATAACCAAATTAGGGCTTAAACCCGGTGTATTAGCCAAATAAATTTTTGAATAAAAATAAAAACAGAACAAAACTATTATTAAACACAGGACAAGAAAAATGAAAAAACTATTTAAAGTTGCTTTAGTTGCAGTAGGAATGATATTTGCCGGCAACTTTGCCAATGCGCAGACCAAAATTGGCCATATTAATTTTAATGCGGTTATTGATGCTATGCCCGAAACCAAAACTGTTTCGGCCCAGATTCAGGCTTACCAAAAAACCTTTATTGATGTACTTACCAACATGAACAATGAGTACACTACAAAAGGTACCGATTTTCAGAAAAATCAGGCTACTATGACCGATGCTGTACGTACCCAAAAAGGTGCTGAGTTACAGGATATGCAAAAACGCATGTCTGATTATCAAACAGACGCTCAGCAAAAAGTTGAAGCTAAAAAGAACGAATTAGGCAAACCACTTTTTGATAAAGCTACTGCCGCAGTACAAGCTGTTGCCAAAGAAAAAGGCTACGCTTATGTATTGGATTCATCACAGGTTAGCCTGTTGGTGTCACCAGACGCAGATGATTTGATGGCTGCTGTAAAATTAAAATTAGGTTTAAAATAATATCAACCTTTAGTCATTTATAAAAAAGCGCTCCGTAGTACGGGGCGCTTTTTTTATGTTTGTATATGCACAATCAACCTATAGGTATCTTTGATTCGGGCTTTGGAGGCCTCACGGTTTTTAAATCAATCATCGGCCAGCTGCCCGGTTACGATTACCTTTACCTGGGCGATAACGCCCGTGCACCTTATGGTAACCGGTCATTTAAAACCATTCATGAGTATACCTGGGAGTGTGTGCAATGGATGTTTACACAGGGTTGCCCGCTGGTAGTGCTGGCCTGCAATACCGCATCGGCAAAAGCATTGCGCACCATTCAGCAACAGGATTTAAAAAACGCCGACCCCACAAAACGCGTATTAGGCGTTATAAGGCCCACTGCCGAAATTATTGGCAACTACACCAAAAGCAAACAAATTGGAGTGCTGGGCACCAAAGGAACGGTTCAGTCGGGCTCATACCTTATCGAGATACAAAACTTTTTCCCGGATGTGAAAGTTTATCAGCAGGCCTGTCCGCTTTGGGTACCATTGATAGAGAACGGCGAGTACGATCAACCCGGCGCCGATTATTTTGTAAAGTTATACCTTGATGAAGTGATGGCACAATCGCCGGCTATCGACACTATTTTATTAGCCTGCACCCACTATCCTATTATCAAGGATAAAATTGAGGCGCAGTTGCCCGCCCATGTTAAAGTGATAGGCCAGGGCGATATTGTAGCTAAAAGCCTGGTTGACTACCTGCATCGCCACCCCGAAATGGAGACCAGGCTAAGCAAAAACGGCACCAACCAGTTTTATACCACCACAGATGATACTGCCGATTTTGACCACCACGCCTCGCTGTTTTTCTCACAGCCGGTAAAATCGACATTTATTTCGGCCAATGACTTGGTTACGTGTAAATGAGCGGTGATTGGGTTGATAAGCAAGTGATTGGTAAGCAAAAAATGTAAAGTTGTCGCCGGTCCCGGGAGTGGCAGTTACCTGCTGCATGTAAAATGACATCTTCACACTTTCAACTTCCCAACTTCCTAAATAATCTGCACATTTGCATAGCTGCAAATTTGCACATCTAAATATTATGATCCACAAAAAAACAAGAAAATATATCCCGGCTACGCTTGATATTAAATGGGAAACGCTTGAACCTTTTTACAAAGAATTGTTGGACCGCCCCATCAACTCGGCCCAGGAACTCGAAAAATGGCTGCATGACAGGAGCGAACTGGAAGCCGCTTTAGAAGAAGATTCGGCTTGGCGCTATATCCGCATGACCTGCGATACCACCAGCGAAGAGCTGTTGCAAAGCTTCCAATATTTCGCTACTGAAATTTCGCCTAAAATAGCACCTTATGATAACGGGTTGAATAAAAAGCTGGTTGCAAGTCCTTATATCGACCAATTGGACGGCGAAAAGTATTTCGTGTTTTTGCGGGCGATTAAAAAAAGCTTAGAGCTTTTCCGCGAAGAGAATATCCCGGTACAAACCGAGATCCAGGTGGAGCAGCAAAAATACCAGTCGATAACCGGCGCAATGTCGGTTCATATTGATGATAAGGAATATACCCTTGAGCAGGCATCGGTGTTTTTAAAAGGCACCGATCGCAGTAAACGCCAGGAAGTTTGGGAAAAGATAACCGGCCGCCGCTTACAGGAAAAGGATACACTGGATACCCTTTTTGACCATCTTCGTAAACTTCGCCATAAAGTAGCGCTGAATGCAGGCTTCGAAAACTTCAGGGATTACATGTTCCAGGCATTAGGCCGTTTTGATTACACGCCGCAGGATTGCTATGCATTCCATGAGGCAATAGAAAAGGAGATTGTTCCCATCCTGCGCGAGCAGGCCGAAAAACGTCAGAAAGCGCTTAATTTACCTGCCTTAAAACCATGGGATATGGATGTTGATGTATCGGGTAAGCCGGCATTAAAACCATTTCAAAACGGTAATGATCTGATAGAAAAATCAATCCAGTGTTTTAGTAACATCAACCGTTACCTGGGCGAGCGTTTAGAGATTATGAAGGATAATAACCTGTTTGATGTGGAAAGCCGCAAAGGCAAAGCACCTGGCGGTTACAACTACCCCCTATCTGAAACCGGCGCACCTTTCATTTTCATGAATTCGGTCAACACCTTTCGCGATTTAACCACCATGGTACACGAGGGCGGCCACGCGGTACATACTTTCCTTACTGCCGACCTGGAACTGAATGATTTTAAACATTGCCCATCCGAAGTTGCCGAATTGGCTTCCATGTCGATGGAGTTGATCTCGATGGATAACTGGAATGTATTTTTTGATAACGAAGAAGACCTGAAACGCGCCAAGCGCGATCAATTGTTCGATGTATTGAAAACCCTGCCGTGGGTAGCCGTGGTCGATCAATTTCAGCACTGGATTTATACCAACCCCGACCATACCGATGCCGACCGGCATGCCGCCTGGATGGAAATTTACGAGCCATTTGGTGCCGGTTTTGTTGACTGGAGCAACCATCCGGATGCCGAAGCAAACCTATGGCAAAAGCAATTGCACATTTTTGAAGTGCCGTTTTACTATATTGAGTATGGCATGGCCCAGTTAGGCGCTATCGCGGTATGGAAAAATTATAAAGAAAACCCCGAAAAAGGCTTACAGCAATACCTGGATGCCCTGAAACTTGGCTACACCAAAACCATCAAAGAAATTTACGAAACCGCGGGAATTAAGTTTGATTTCAGCGCCGAATATGTGAAAGAACTGGCTGAGTTTGTAAAAGGCGAATTGGATAAGATTGGGTAAAAGAGTTTTTATAAAAACCGTCATAGCAAGTATCTATGAGGTAAAACCTGAAAAATTGTTATAACGTGCAACGAATATAGTTAAACTAATGTTCTAAACTACCGTCATTGAGGCACGAAGCAATCCCAAACTATGTGGGACTTAGCATGTAGGGGATTGCTTCGTACCTCAATGACGGACATTTACACTAACAGTCAACAGTTTACAAACGCATCATTGTAAGATATTGATTATCAAATTTATCTCTCCCAAGGTAGAAATCGCATAGTTGCGTCCCCTTCCGTTATACTATTGCAGCAATACAACAGGGCGAGGTTAATGCGCCTGAAGCGCAATAGCATCCAAATATTTACATGCAGGCAGCTTGCTTAATGCATTAAACATATCTTATTTTTATGCCAATCAATTACTAAACACTTGAAGCCAGCTAACTCACTACTGGGTAGGTTAATTACCCTATGCCTGTTTATCGTCGCTTGCCAAAATACCGCCCAGTTGTATGCACAATCATTACCCGTTTGGAATACCGCAACCAGGCAGGATGAACCGGCAGACTGGCTGGTTAAGCCTGTACTTGAAAAAGCCGCCATATACCAAAGTGCCGATGGCAAAAACATCATCCTATACAACGGTTTACTAAAACGAAGCTTCCGCATTACGCCCAATGTTGCCTGTTACGATTTTATTAACCTGCAAAACCATCAGCAGTTATTACGTTCGGTAAAACCCGAAGCACGCATCCAGGTAAATGGCAAAAGCTATAACGTTGGCGGCCTGTATGGTCAAAAGGAAAACGCCTACCTGGTTCCCGGTCAACTGGACGAGCTTAAAGCCAATGATAGCGATTTCAAATTCAGCCATTACCAGGTAAACCCTATAAAAACTATCATCAACTGGAAAAGTGATGGCTGGTGGGCCACCAATAAAAAACAGGCTACCGGCAAAACAATTACTTTTGTTTACCAATCGGCACATTATGATTTAAAAAACATTGTTGTAAACGTACATTACAGCATTTATGATGGCCTGCCGCTTATCAGTAAATGGGTTAGCATTCAAAACCGGTCAACCGGCAGCATTACGATTGGCCAGGTGGCCAACGAAATACTGGGCATGGTAGAAGAAGAAACCGCCGTAGTTGGCAGCACAACCCAAATGCAGCCGCCGCGCGGCATTTACTTTGAAAGCAATTATGCGTTTAACAACGCCATGCGCTACATTCTTAGCGACCAAACCACGCACTGGAAGGCCGACCCGGCCTACACATCGCAGGTTAACTACGATTACCAAACACCTTGCTTGCTGGAGGTATATCCCGAAAGAGTATTGAGCGTACAAGTAAGACAAGGCGATGATTTCACATCGATACAAACCTACGAACTGCTGATGGATAGTTATGACCGCGAGCGGCGTGGCCTGGCCATACGTAAAATGTACCGAACCATTGCCCCCTGGGTTACCGCCAACCCTATTTTTATGCACCTGGTAAGCAAAAACGATGATGAGGTACGGGCGGCCATAGATCAATGCGCAGCTACTGGTTACGAAGCCCTGATTATGAGTTTTGGCAGCCAGGTAAACCAGGAAGATACCACTATACAAAACTTAAAGCGGTGGAAAGCGCTGGCCGATTACGCGCATAGTAAAAACATTAAAATTGGCGGCTATTCGTTGTTCAGTTCCCGGCGTATCAGCGATTCGGATGATGTTATCGACCCCAAAACCGGCAAACCGGGCGGCGCGCTTTTTGGTAACGCGCCTTGTTATGGCAGTAAATGGGGATTGGGCTATCGCGATAAAATTAAAAAATTTTATGCAGCAACCGGTTTTGATATTTGGGAAAACGATGGCCCCTACCCTGGCGATGTTTGCGCATCAACCACTCATCCGGGCCATAAAGGTTTAGAAGACAGCCAGTGGCAACAAATGACTATTCAGAAAGAACTTTACCACTGGCTAAACAACCGTGGTGTTTACATTAACGCGCCCGATTGGTATTTTTTAGATGGCACCAACAAAATTGCTATTGGCTATCGCGAAGTAAATTTTTCGCTTTCGCGCGAGCAGCAGGTGATATTGAACCGGCAAAACATTTTTGACGGGCTTTGGAACGAAATTCCGTCAATGGTGTGGGGTTTTGTGCCGCTTACCAAATACCAGGGCGGCGGCCCGGAGGCTGTACTTGAACCATTAAAAGATCATTTAAAGGATTACAAAGCCTTAATGATGCAATATTATGGCGCGGGGGTACAAGCCTGCTACCGCGGCCCGCGTTTGTATGATAGCCCGGCAACAAAGCAAACTGTAACCGGGGTAATTAATTGGTATAAAAAGTACCGCGATATTCTTAACTCAGATATCATTCATTTAAGGCGTGCCGATGGACGCGATTGGGATGGTATTATGCACGTAAACCCGCAGTTGCCGGTTAAAGGGCTTGTGATGTTGTATAATCCGCTGAAACAAAAAATAACACGGACCATCAAAGTACCGCTTTATTACACGGGGCTCACGCAATCGGCAACATTTTCAGAGCAGGGAAAAACTAAAATCAACGTGAAACTTAACCGCGATTATACCGCCAAATTAACTTTTACAATAGATGCCGAAAGCTATACCTGGTATTTGGTAGAGTAATAATACCATCGGCACAACTGATTAGAAAAATTAGTTCATAAGCTAAATGGAGCCAGGCACAGATTGTATAAACAACCAATTATTGTTATCGCGATTTTTGAATTACTCATTAGTCACCATTTGCCAACCAATTAAAAAACAAGCAATTACCATTTTTCCGTTATCGTAAAAAAAAGTCATTACTGATTATTTTTAAAACTGTTTGCTCTTTTTATAGTTAAACAATCTATGAAAAAGACAATTTTAAGTTTAAGCCTCGTCCTGTTTGCGACTTTAGGTTTTAGTCAGGTACTTAAACCCGTAAAGATTGATAGTTTGGTTACGGTCTCTTTACCAGCAAACTTTACCAAGAAAGATACATTAGGTCAACAAATTTTCCAGGGTACCGCCTCCCTCGGATTTATAAGTGTAATACGCGCTCAAAACGCAGCCAACAACAAGCCGTTGAATAAAGAACGGGACCTGAAAAAGGTATTTAATACTTTTGCCGATGGCATCAGGAAACAATCGCGCAACGGTAGTATTATGAATCCGCGCGACACTACCATCGGCAACCTTGAAGCACGGGTATTTACCTTAAGGATTGATAACAGCGGATCGACCGGTGAAGCGGCCCAATTAAGAAAGTTTATTTTGCTGTACACGCAGGATGTAACTTATACTTTTGAATATTACTACCCCGAAGCCAGGACCGAGCTTGCCAAAGCCGAGCTGAACGAGTTTTCGAACTCGATTAAAGTAGCGCCCGATTTGAAACGTCATGATCAGTATATTTCGAACGCCAAAGGGTTATCAACCCCGGTAAAAATTGGGTTGTATGGCGGGCTGCCGCTCATTATTATTATTGTACTGGTAACCATTCGCCGCAAAAAAAGACTTGCTGCCGAAGGGTAATTATTTAAAAACTGTTTTGATTAACCCGGTACGCCATTTTTCGGAATGGATAAACTGCTTGTTTTCCAGCCAGGTGAGCCACAAAACAGTAACTATAACCCCGATAGCCGAACCACCTATAACATCTTCAAAAAAGTGTTCGGTAAGGTACATTCTTGAATAGCCAATTAATATGGCCATGAGTAAGGCTGGGATACCCCAGCCTTTTTTTGTTGCCAGGTAGGCCAGCACCACTGCTGCCGAAAAGGCACTGGTAGTGTGCCCCGAAGGGAAACTGTTATACGTTAGTATTTCTACTCCTTTAACTGTATGTACAGGTGCCCATTGATCTTTAAAATATAAACTGGGCCGTGGTGCATCGGCAAAATATTTAATTACCTGGGCCACAAACCCGGTTAAAAGGTAGCTTGAAGCCAAAAGCAGGAATTTACGATAGCTAAATAACAGAAAAACCAACGAGAGTGTAACCGCAGTAAGGCCGTCGCCAAGGTCGGTCATGTAGGGTTCAATATAATCGGCCCAGGGGCTGTTCCATCCGTTTACCGCAAAAAAAATCTGCTCGCGGGTATATAGTAGTTTGATAACCAAACAGGCGCACAAAACAATAAGGTAAAGTAAAAAAAATGGCCTTATCCTGTATAAAACATCTTGTACCCCTATCTTCATGATGCAAAGTAAGCATATACTTATCTAATGCAAAAAAATGATTATGTTTGGGAATAGGTTGCACTTATTATTTAAATTAAATGTCGAAAAGCATATTTCGTAAAAAATCGGTCTCGAAAATATTACATGATGTTGAATGCGGTTTCAGCGATAGCGAACATCCCGGCACAGTAAACTCCCAGCTAAAAAAAGAATTAAACGTTAAAGACTTAACCCTGATGGGGATAGCCGCCGTAGTTGGCGCAGGCATTTTCAGCACCATCGGCGAAGCCTCTTTTCACGGAGGGCCGGCTGTTTCACTTTTATTTATTGTTACTGCCGTTACCTGCGGATTTTCGGCACTATGCTATGCCGAATTTGCATCGCGCATACCGGTAGCGGGCAGCGCTTATACCTATGCATATGCTTCTTTTGGCGAACTGATAGCCTGGGTAATTGGCTGGGATTTATTGATGGAATATGCCATTGGCAATATTGCTGTAGCTATATCATGGAGCGAATATTTTGTAAACCTGCTTGAAGGCTTTAATATTCATTTACCCAAATACCTTACCATGGATTATGTTTCGGCCCTCAGAGGTCACGAAGCTGTAACCAAACATGGGGCAGTACTTGCCGATATTGCCGACAGGCTGAAAGCCGGGGCCATTGCCTGGGATAATGCCCCCGGATTAGGTAATTTTAAGCTGATAGCTAATCTGCCGGCCCTGGGTATTGTTTTTATTATTACCTACCTGGTTTATGTTGGTATCCGCGAAACAAAAAAGGCCACCAATGCCATGGTTATCCTAAAGATATTAATTGTTATTGCAGTTATTGTAGTTGGCTTTTTTTATGTTACCCCGGCCAACTGGCACCCATTTATGCCTAATGGCTTTGGCGGTGTTATGAAAGGCGTTTCGGGCGTATTTTTTGCTTACATTGGTTTTGATGCTATTTCCACCACGGCCGAAGAATGTGAAAAGCCACAGCGCGACTTACCACGCGGTATGATATATTCCCTTATTATTTGTACGGTTTTATATATCCTGATAGCGCTGGTGCTTACCGGCATGGTAAGTTATAAAGACTTGCAGGTGGGCGATCCGCTGGCTTTTGTATTTGCTAAAGTTGGCTTGCATAAAGTAAGCTACGTAATATCCATAAGCGCCGTAATTGCAACGGCAAGCGTACTGTTAATATTCCAGTTAGGGCAGCCCCGTATATGGATGAGCATGAGCCGCGATGGTTTATTACCAAAAGCCTTTTCCCGCATTCACCCTAAATATCATACACCTGCCTTTGCTACTGTAATTACAGGTTTTGTGGTGGCAATACCTGCCTTATTCATGAACCTTACCGAGGTTACCGATTTAACAAGTATAGGCACCCTATTTGCCTTTGTGCTGGTTTGCGGCGGTGTTTTATTACTGCCACGTGAAGAGGCGGTTAAAGGCAAATTTCATTTACCATATGCCAATGGCAAATACATAGTACCATTGATAACCATAGTTATCCTGGGCTCGATAGTTTACTTTAAACCCGCTCCCCAGGTTGAAATGATGCAGTTTAAGAAACTGAGAGAAAAACCCGCTATTATCGACGCCCTTAATGCAGCCGAAATAAAGGCCGTATACGCTTCTGCAGTTAAACTCAACACCGGCACCCCTACCCTGGCCGACTCTGCCTCGCAAAAAAAATATTTTAAAGATCTGGAAGAAGATAGATTTAACAGCGCCCTACGGGCAACACCTATCAGCGAGCTAAAAAAATACCATATTGGTTTTGATGGCTTCCTGTACAACTTCCCTAATTACCTGTTCTTTATTCTCATTATAATTATAGCTGTGTATAGCTTCCTCAAAAACTTCTCGCTGATACCCGTTTTAGGGCTCATGAGCTGCTTTTACCTCATGACCGAGCTTGGCTACACCAACTGGCTACGGTTCCTGATATGGTTGGTAATAGGGCTGGTTATTTACTTTACCTACAGCTACAAAAACAGTGTATTAGGCAGGGACGCTAAAGCGGCATAACAGATAACTTTATGTGGATATGCCCCATTTGCAGCCGCGAATTTGCAAATACCAACCAGGTACATTCCTGTCGTGAACGTAACCTGGGCGATTTTCTGGATGGTAAATCCACCCAAACGGTTGAGCTGTTTGATTACCTGGTAGAAGAACTTTTAGCCATGGCACCCATCAAAGTTTATCCTACTAAAAGTATGATAGCGCTTGGCCTGCGCACCAATTTTGCCTACGTGACCCAATTAGGTAAAAACTTTATTGATGTAGTTTTTCCGTTTGATGAAATATATGCCGATAACCTCTGCTTCAGCAAAATAAAAACAGTGCCCGGAACCAACCAGCACAATCATTACTTCCGGATGTATTTGAAGGAGGATATTAATGAGGAAGTGAGAGGGTATATGAAAAAAAGCCTCACCCAAACCCTATCCAAAGGAGAGGGCTTTTGATTTGCAGGGTTGGTTTCGGCGCATCCCGTTCAAATAATAGATTCTGATTTCATGACTAACATATAATCGGTTCAATTAGTTTCATGAGTAAAACGATGTAAATATTACCGGCACTAAACGTAAATGGCAAGGGTTCGAAACTTCCGATCTTATTTTATGGGAGATTCTTAAAGAGAATTCAAAAACAAACAGGCGGCATCCTACCGAAGCAGAAAACGTGATGTGGCAGCTTTTAAGGAATAACAAAAAAGGCTATAAAATAAGAAGACAGCATGCCATTGATGGTTATATTGCTGATTTTGTTTGTTTAGGTAAAGGATTGGTCATTGAAGTAGATGGCGGATATCTTCTGTTTACTAAGGAGCAAGACGATTTAAGAACGGCAGTTTTAAATGAATTAGGTTTCGACGTCATAAGATTTACTAATGACCAAGTATTAAGGTATCCTCAAAATGTGTTTCTGAATATCAAAGAAGTATTAGATAAACAACCCAACAGAAAAATTTAACCAGACCTCTTCCCTTGGTATTGGTTTGGGTTTAAAAGCTTGAATTTTAGAAAAATACGCAGTGTTCTTAGAGGTATATTACTCGTTTAGTAAGCCCCCCCTCCTTTGGAGAGGGCAGGGTGAGGCTTCTTCCCCACAATCCATTTCTGCAACTTCCAGGTAAGATATGCCGAGCCAGCGCCAACTATTGCCCCACCCAAAACATCACTTGGGTAGTGCACCCCCAGGTACATTCTTGAATAGCCCACCGCGCTGGCAAATGCAAACGATGGTGCTATCACGTACCATTTAGGAATAGCCAAACTTAAGGATGTAGCAGTAGAAAATGCAAAAGCGGTATGCCCCGACGGGAATGACGGGTCTGTCGGGTATTCTTTGGCATATATCACATCGGGATGGGTAACAAAAGGCCTATCGCGGTTAAATAACTTTTTACCCACAAAAGTTGCGCCTCCGGCAACTATAAACGACGCGGCCGTTTGCAAACCGCTTATTTTAAGATTGTCATCGTGGTTAATATAGCCGGCAACAACCAAACTTATAGGGGCGGCTACGTTTACAATAACAGCTTTATCACTTATAAACTTCCACTTACTATCGGCACCGGTTGGCGGCCCGTTAATAGCTTTAAGCAGGTTAAGGTCGGCACCCTGGGCAAATAAACCAGTTGCAAAAAGCAGGGCTAATAAGGTTAATTGTATTTTTTTATTCACAGGATATTACTTCAGCTTTGTAAATATGTAAAAACAATCTGTAGTAATACTGAATTTATTTACCCGCCTGCACTTTCCAAAGGGTAAGAGTTGAACAAAACATGTATCAAACATACTCACGATGATAATATTTGAAAAAATCAGCAAAGGTGATAAAAAAAGCCTCCCCAAACAGGAAGGCTTAAATATTCTACTTTAGTAAAAACTGCTACAAAATCCGGGCGTTCTTCTTTGCAGATTGCCGGGCGAGGCCTAATTTACCCTATGAATTTCAATGGCATCAGGTATCGATAACATTAATGGTACCTTTTCAACCGTAACAAAGCTCAAATCCAGACCAAAACCCCGTTCTTCTGAAAGGCTTAAATGCTTCAGGTAAACATAAAAATCCATGATAAAGCGCTCATAAAATGATAAGCTATGCGAGCGGGAGAAAATTTTCTCGATCACCACAAAC
Source organism: Mucilaginibacter ginsenosidivorax (assembly GCF_007971525.1). Classification (NCBI taxonomy): domain Bacteria; kingdom Pseudomonadati; phylum Bacteroidota; class Sphingobacteriia; order Sphingobacteriales; family Sphingobacteriaceae; genus Mucilaginibacter; species Mucilaginibacter ginsenosidivorax. The sequence continues at coordinate 4,814,997 of NZ_CP042437.1, read as the reverse complement.
CTAAAGTCACCTACAATTTTATGCTTATTTAATGATTTGTAGTGGCTGGTGATATCAACTTCGCCTTTCTTAACCAGGTCTTCAACCACTTTACGGAACAACAGATTAATTTGCTGCTCAACCCGGAAGCCCAGTTTAAAATCGATACGGATCAGTTTATTAGGGATCAAAAAGTCAACCTCATATTCGCGTTTGTAAGGCTCATCCACCACATCAACGTGAACCAGCCAGTATACATCGGCCCGTTTAGGCTGCTTTTGTAAAATGGAGTAAACAATTTTCGATTCAATTTCGGAGTTAAAATTGGCGCTGGTTAGGTACACCAGTTGCGATGCGTATTTAGGCACGCTTTCATCGGCGCTCAACTCGTTAATGATGTTGTAATAATCATCAATTCCAACAAATTTAACATAACGGTTCCTGATTTTACGGGCAGTATGCCATGTCCACATTACCGTGAACAATACAAAACCTATCGAAAGTGTAAACCAGCCGCCATGCAAAAACTTAACCAGGTTACCCGTTAGGAAGGTGCCTTCAATAACCAGGTAAATTGCCAAAAATGTATTGATGATGTAATTTGGCACCTTTTTCCTTTTCAGGAATTTTGATACCAATATGGTGGTCATCAACATGGCTACGGTGATACTTAGGCCATAAGCTGCCTCCATTTTATCTGAGTGGCGAAATATCAGCACCACACCTAAACAGCCGGCCCAAAGCAACCAGTTAACACTGGGTACGTATAATTGTCCTTTTTGCTCAGATGGATAGTTGATTTTCACTTTTGGCCAAAGATTAAGCCTTACTGCCTCGGCAATCAGCGTGAACGATCCCGATATCAGCGCCTGGCTTGCAATAATAGCGGCTACGGTAGCTATACCGATACCAAATATCAAAAACCACTCGGGCATTATCTTATAAAAAGGGTTGTTCACGTTAAGGTCCATTACCGATCCGTTACTCTGCAGCAACCAAACAGCCTGGCCAAGGTAATTTAGAATTAAACACGCTTTAACATAAATCCAGCTGATGCGGATGTTCGATTTTCCGCAATGCCCCAGGTCTGAGTATAACGCTTCGGCCCCGGTAGTACACAAAAATACGGCACCCAATATAATAAACGCATTGTGACTGCCGGTTGAGCTTAATAGTTCATAAGCATAGTAAGGATTAAGCGCCCTGATGATACCCGGCGAATGCACTATGTAGGAGATACCAAGTACGCCCATCATCGTAAACCAGATAAACATAATTGGCCCGAATGCTTTACCTACCAGCGATGTACCAAACTGCTGTATAATAAACAGTCCGGTAATAATAGCTATCACAATTTTAACGGTAGGTAAATTGGGATAATAGGTTTGCAAACCCTCAATAGCCGACGATATGGTAATGGGCGGCGTAATAATACCATCGGCAAGCAATGCACAACCACCTACAACGGCAGGTACTATAAGCCATTTGGCTTTACGGCGCACCAACGAGAACAGCGAGAAAATGCCACCTTCGCCTTTGTTATCGGCGCGCAGCGTTATCACCACATACTTAAGGGTAGTTTGCAGGGTTAACGTCCAAAATATAAGCGAAACCCCTCCAAGTATTAATGTTTCGGAAATGTGGTTGGTGCCAACAATGGCCTTGAATACGTATAATGGCGAGGTACCAATATCACCGTAAATTATTCCTAAACTGATGAGCAGGCCGGCTGCCGACAGTTTTTGCAGATCTTTATGATTTGACACTATGTGTTAGTTTGAGACGGCAAAAATATTAATTTTTTACATTTCAAAGTCAAATTATCAAGAATTCATGAAGAATTAAGAAGTTTTTTATAAATAATGTAAATTTTATGGCTATTTAATAAACAATAATGAAGTAATTGAAACCCAATGATGTATATTAATATAAATGTTAAAAATTTAAACAAAAAAAAGCGCCAAAAGCTACATTTTTCATTTCGTTCAATAAATGTATAAAAAACACTATTTCACTCAAACTTAAATAAGAATTAAACGTATAAGGGTTTAGTCAGTCTATACTATAAAACAGTCCTCATTGTTAAATTTTGTTAAAAACATTAACAAAAACGTCAATATCTTAGGCCGTGAGGGCATTATTTATACTTTTGTACGGAAACTTAATAATGAGGCGAAAAATTACTTACCCTTTTACTTACACATATGCATGGTCCGTATTAATTGCGATGGCAATTTTTATGAATTTTGCATTTGCCAAAGGGATTACGTCTCATCAAAAAGCCTATGTTAACAAATTAAAAAGCGACACGGTTTATCACGTAACTAAAACTAAAGGCGGTAAACCTTCCTATTTAAAAAACGGCCTTCACCTGGCATTGCCACCTCTGAAACCCGCGGTAACATCAACGGCAAAAGTAAATGTATCGCGGCCCGACGATAAATTGTTAAATGATGTGCAGTTATACCCCAACCCGGTAACCGATCAGCTTAACCTTAAATACACCATTAGCCGTAATACCAATGTTACCGTTAAAATAATGGATGTTTTGGGCAACGATATTACTACCGTATTTAACCAGCGCGTTGAAGGCGGCGACCATAATATAAACTACCAAATTAATAATAAGCTTACCCGGGGCTTTTATTTTGTACGTGTAGTAGCCGGCACCGAATCGGTTATCAAACGTATCTCTGTTTTATAGTCATTAGTCATTAGTCATTAGTCATTAGTCATTAGTCATTAGTCATTAGTGGCAATTCGCAATGGGGATATTTGTTTTAACATAATTCCCACTCACCACTCACCACTCACCACTCAGCCTTTTTTTTTACCTTTGGCATTTAAGCATATCGTTTATATGAAGATTATTGCCATAGGCCGCAACTATGCCGAACATGCCAAAGAGTTAAATAACCCGGTGCCAACTGTCCCGGTTATTTTCATGAAGCCCGACACCGCACTTTTAAAAGATAACAAGCCTTTTTACCATCCCGATTTTTCGGAAGATATTCATCACGAGATTGAACTGGTGCTCAAGGTGAGTAAAGAAGGCAAGCACATTGGCGAGAAATTTGCCGCCGGTTATTATGACGAAATAGGCCTGGGAGTTGATTTTACCGCCCGCGATATCCAGTCCCGTCATAAAGAAAAAGGCTTGCCATGGGAACTGGCCAAGGCTTTTGATGGTTCGGCGCCAATCAGCAACTTTGTGCCCAAGGCTACTTTTGCCGATATCTACAATATCAATTTCAAGCTGGATATCAATGGCGAAACCCGGCAGCAGGGCAATACTAATATGCTGCTTTTCAGCTTCGAGAGTATTATCGCCTTTGTATCCCGCTATATAACCCTAAAAAAAGGCGACCTGATATTTACCGGCACACCTGCAGGCGTAGGTCGGGTAAAAGTTGGCGACAGGCTGGAAGGATATATCGGGGATGAAAAAATGCTGGATTTTTGGGTAAAGTAAAAAATGCGCCTGTTGTTGTTGTTGTTGTTGTTGTTGTTGTTGTGTAGAGACGCATAATTGCGTCTCCCGCATGCAAATCACTCATGCAAATTAACCACACAAGGCTGCCAAATCCGCCCGTCAGGCGGGAGACGCAATTATGCGTCTCTACATTACGAAAAAACAATAATATTGAATTAAAAATATTCCGCTACCAAGCATGGTTAAAAAAACAATCGTCCTCCTCTCCATAGTATTTTCAGGTATCTATGCAAACTTATTAGCGCAAACGTCCAACATACAAAGCAGGCCATATCCGCAAAATTATTTCCGCTATCCACTTGACTTGTTGCCGCATACTACCGCCGGTTCTTTTGGCGAATTACGGCCGGCGCACTTCCACTCCGGACTCGATTTTAAAACCAACCAGCGTACAGGTTACCCGGTTTACGCGGTAAATGATGGCTACATCTCCAGGGTGCGGGTTCAATTTGGCGGCTTTGGCAGGGCTATTTATATTACGCACCCTAATGGTTATACTACAGTTTATGGTCACCTGCAAGCGTTTACGCCTGCTGTTGCAGCGTTGGTAAAAGCTTACCAGTATGAACACCAAACCTTCGAAGCCGATTTTAAATTGGGGCCTGCGCAGGTTACCGTTTGCAAAAACGATGTGGTGGCCATATCAGGCAACGCGGGTGCCTCTGCCGGGCCGCATGTGCATTTCGAGATCAGGGATACACAAACTGAAGAAACCATTAACCCGCAATTGTTTGGTTTGACTATTCCCGACCAGGTGCCGCCTACCATTACCTCCATCGGCATTTATCACCTTAATGGCAACCCTTTCAGCGAAAAAACACCGCGCGAGTTTATGGGCGTTGCCGGGGCTGCGGGCAATTATCATTTGACCAAACCACAGGTATTGCATTTAAGCGGCAACGTGGGCTTCGGCATCAACACTACCGATATGAACAGCACATCGGCCAACCATAACGGCATCTACTCGCTGGAGTTGAAGCTGGATGGACAAACCGTGTACACCTTCGCGGCAGAGCGTTTCGCGTTTGATCAAACACACGCCATTAATGCTTATATCGATTATCCATCATACACGCTGGAACGACGCTGGATGCAAAAATGCTTTATTATGCCGGGCAGCCATATCTCGTTGTACCCGCAATCGGTAAACCGGGGCATCATCACCTTTAATGATAATGCACTGCACGAAGTTGAATACGTTGTTAAAGATGTAGCCGGCAATACATCAACCTTAACATTAAAAGTACAGGCAAGCCCGTTTAATGCAGCGGCCAATAAAATAGCCGGCACTTTATTCCACTTCGATAAAAAGAGCGAGTTTAGTACCGATAAAGTAAAGGTTACCGTGATGCCCGGAAATTTGTATGACGATCTGGACTTTATTTATTCTATGTCTCCAAAACCAATAGGAGGTTATTCATCCTTACATCATATTCATAACCGCCTTACCCCAATACACGAAAATTATGAACTTTGGATAAAACCCGAAGTTGATTTGGGCAAGTATGCCGATAAGGCCGTTATTGTAAGCACAACCATGGGCTGCGTAGGCGGCTACTACCAGGATGGCTGGGTAAAAAGCCAAACCAGCACTTTTGGCGATTATTTTATTAAACTGGATACCGTGCCACCGGTTATTCACCCGCTTAATATAAAGGATGGCAGTAATATGAAAGCCGCCCGCAGCATCAGTTTCAGGATGAGTGATAACCTTTCGGGTATTAAAACCTACACCGGAACCATTGATAATAAGTGGGTTTTAATGGAATTGGATTATAAAACTAAAATTCTAAGTTATACCTTTAGCGGCGATATTACGCCGGGTAAGCATACCTTTAAACTGGTGCTCGTAGATAACAAAAACAACTTTGCAGATTTTACCGCAAATTTTTACAGATAATACCTCAAAAACTATGTCAACATTAAAAGAAGGCGATAAAGCCCCCGACTTTACAGCAAAAGATCAAAACGGAAAAACCGTTTCTTTATCTGACTATAAGGGTAAAAATGTGATCTTATATTTCTATCCCAAAGACGATACCCCTGGTTGTACTGCAGAATCATGCGATTTCAGGGATAACTACCAATCGTTACTAAGCAAAGGTTACGAAGTAATTGGCGTAAGCACCGACGACGAAAAATCGCATAAAAAATTCGAAACCAAATATAGCCTGCCTTTTACGCTTATAGCCGACGAAGAAAAATCTATTGTAGAGGCCTACGGCGTTTGGGTGGAGAAGAATATGTATGGCAAGCAATACATGGGTACCGCCCGCACTACCTTCATTATTGACGGCGATGGCACTATTAGCCACGTTATCAGCAAGGTAGATACCAAGAACTCATCACAACAAATACTCGACTTAGTAAAATAAGTGTTAAAAGAACAATAATTATTTTTACTTTAGCCGTTCAGTTTCCTAAATTAATAATGAAATCAACAATTCAAGACTTAGAAAAAACCGCGTCGCAAATCAGGCGCGACATTGTACGTATGGTACATGGTTGTCAATCGGGCCACCCTGGTGGATCATTAGGTTGCACAGATTTTTTTACCGCCCTTTATTTCGAGGCGATGAACCACGATCCTAAATTCAACATGGATGGTATTGGCGAAGACCTTTTCTTTTTATCAAACGGCCATATTTCGCCGGTGTTTTACAGCACCCTGGCACACGCCGGCTATTATGATAAAGCAGAACTGGCAACTTTCCGTAAGCTAAATACCCGCTTACAGGGCCACCCCACTACGCATGAGCATTTACCGGGAGTGCGCATTGCATCCGGTTCATTAGGCCAGGGCTTATCTGTTGCTATTGGCGCTGCCTTGGCTAAGAAACTGAATGGCGATAAATCATTAGTATACACTTTACACGGTGATGGCGAGTTACAGGAAGGCCAAATTTGGGAAGCAGCCATGTTTGCACCGCACAACAAGGTTGATAATTTAATTTCGACTATTGATGTTAACGGCCAGCAAATTGATGGGCCAACCAATCTGGTATTGTCCCTTGGCGATTTGCATGCCAAATGGGTAGCTTTTGGATGGGATGTTTTGGAGATGAAAGGTAATGATATGGCCGATGTTGTTAAAACATTGGAGTTGGCTAAAAGCCGCACAGGCCAGGGCAAACCTATTATGATATTGATGCACACCGAAATGGGTTACGGCGTTGATTTTATGGTTGGCAGCCACAAATGGCATGGTGTTGCCCCTAACGACGAGCAGCTTAAATTGGCATTGGCACAGTTAGAAGAAACTTTGGGCGACTATTAGGCTGAGCATGTTATTTAGGTTGTAAGTGGGACGTTTTACGTTCTACGTCTTCCAGGAAAATAACAGATCAACTAATACTAATTATCATAAAACGCAAAACATACCACGTACAACGTAACACGTCCGACGTACAACGTATTACGTACCACGTAAAACCATATCTCAACAGAAATGAAAAAGTATACTTATACAGATAAAAAAGATACCCGCTCGGGCTTTGGCGCCGGGCTGCTGGAAGCCGGCAGAAAAAACGACCAGGTGGTTGCCCTTTGCGCCGACCTTATTGGATCGTTAAAAATGAATGATTTTATTAAAGAATTTCCTGAGCGCTTTGTACAGGTTGGTATTGCCGAAGCAAACATGATGTGTATTGCCGCAGGGATGACCATTGGTGGTAAAATACCTTTTACAGGTACCTTTGCTAACTTTTCAACCGGCAGGGTTTTTGATCAAATTCGCCAGTCAATAGCCTACTCAAACAAGAACGTTAAAGTTTGCGCGTCGCACGCTGGTTTAACTTTGGGCGAAGATGGTGCAACCCACCAGATATTGGAGGATATAGGCATGATGAAAATGCTGCCCGGAATGACCGTAATTAACCCTTGCGATTATAACCAAACCAAAGCAGCTACCATGGCTATTGCCGAATATGAAGGCCCGGTTTACCTGCGTTTTGGCCGCCCGGTTGTTCCTATTTTTACAGATCCCGACCAAAAATTCGAGATCGGTAAAGCGTGGATGGTAAATGAAGGCGCAGATGTTAGTATATTTGCCACTGGTCACCTGGTTTGGGAAGCTATTTTAGCAGGCGAAAAACTTGCAGAAGAAGGTATTGATGCCGAGATTATTAACATCCACACCATCAAACCTTTGGATGCCGAAGCTGTATTAAAATCGGTAGCTAAAACAGGTTGCGTGGTAACTGCCGAAGAACATAACCGCCTTGGAGGTTTGGGTGATAGCATAGCGCAATTGCTGGCTGTTAACAATCCTACCCCGCAGGAATTTGTAGCTGTGAACGATAGCTTTGGCGAAAGCGGCACACCTGAGCAACTGATGACCAAATACGGTTTAGATGCAGAACATATTGTGCTGGCCGTTAAAAAGGTTATCGAAAGAAAAAACAAAAATGCTTAATTAGCATTTAACTATAAAAATTATAAAATGTCGGTGCAGGTAGAAGATTCAGAGATTTTAAGCAAATTCCAGGACGAGCGGACGCGTA